>NZ_CGIH01000019.1 GCF_000983115.1 Syntrophomonas zehnderi OL-4 | reverse complement strand
GATCTATGGCGGAATCTATTTGTTTAAGTATGTGATTATCCGGAATCATTTGGTATAATGCGGTATAGAAGCTGTTTTGTCTAAAGACGTTTTTAACTAACATAAAAAGCATACCTCCTTTAGTTAATTTTGATTTTGCTAACCAAATTATACCACAGGAGGGTATGCTTTTTGTGCTTTAAATGGACTTTTTCAGTGGTCTCGGACCGTCCCGTTGACACCGTATTCAAATCAGCAGATGGGGGAATAATGATACTTAAATGATCGAAGGCGGGTATATAAGATGCCTTTTGTACCACAGCGGGTTTTTTTTGAATCCGGATCTCTGGATTACCCCATGGCCCAAAGAATATTACAGTGGTTTAAAGCCCATCCCGGGGTTAACATCAATATGCTCAAGCCCCGGCAAAGAATTCCCCATTCTCCCGGAGCTTCACCAAAAGATGCTTATCGAGCCAGTAAACAAACCCTGGTGGTAGGCATCCGCAAGACGCTCAACTTTCAAAGCTGCAAACCTTCTGCGCATTATCAGCTTCCCCTGGTAACAGGCTGCATGGGACAATGCGAGTATTGTTACCTGAATACCCAATTTGGGAAGAATCCTTACCTAAGAGTTTATGTTAATTTGGAAGAAATACTTAACCAGGCGTTCAGTTATATTGAGTCAAGGAAACCGGACCTAACCGTTTTTGAGGGGGCAGCCACCTCTGATCCCCTACCGGTTGAACCTTATACCCATTCCCTGGCAGATACCATTCAATTCTTGGCTAGGCAGGAACACAGCCGATTCAGATTTGTTACCAAGTATGACGACGTGGACTCCCTCTTAAATATTGATCACCAGGGGCATACCATGATTCGATTCAGTATCAATGCGGATCATATCATTCAAAACTACGAACATTTTACCCCGCCCCTGCAGAAACGTTTGCAGGCCGCTGCCAAAGTAGTCAAATCCGGTTATCCCCTGGGCTTTATCATCGGCCCGGTCATCTTGTTTGACGGCTGGGAATCACAATATCAGGCCATGTTCAACGAGCTGAAAGAGCATCTGAGCAGACATAGCAATGACAGTATTCGTTTTGAAATCATCTCCCACCGCTTCACTAGCCGTGCCAAAAATACGATTATGGACGTATATCCTGCCAGCAGTCTGCCTATGGATGAAAGCCAACGCAAGTACAAATACGGACAATTCGGTTATGGCAAATACGTGTATCCGCCCGAACAGATGACATCCATCCAAAATTACTTTTCCCAGGCTGTACCAGCCTTTTTCCCGGAAGCAAAAATAGATTACATTATTTAATGTCTTATGCTGTCAATGTCCTGCCGTAATAGAGGAACCTTTACAGCTATGGTGCTTTAAGGACAAAGTTCCTGGCAGCAGTATCACTTTATACAGCGACGATAATCAAAGTGTCAAGAGAACCGTCCCCTCGAAAGTGTTGATACTACCCATATTGAAGCCAACACCATTAAAACTTGATCAAGGAAATCCAAGCTTAAGCCTTTATACCTGTAAGTGCCAGCGCTTACAAGATTGATGAAGAGTTATACAGCTACAACAAGGACAGTGATCAATGGTTTTGTGTTATGGGAAATGAAACAGTAAAAGTAAAATCCAAAACCCGTGAGCGAAATGGTAAAACGGTGAAATTACTGAACTATAGCTTTGGGAGTGAGATCTGCCGCAACTGTCCTCGACGAATTGAATGTATAGGTAAAAGTAAGCGGATAGGTAAGCTATTAACAATCAGCGTAAATAC
>NZ_CGIH01000018.1 GCF_000983115.1 Syntrophomonas zehnderi OL-4 | reverse complement strand
TAGTAACCGGCAGGGTAGAAAGAGGCCAGGTCAAGGTTGGAGACGAAACCGAGATAGTAGGGATGAGAGAAGAGATCAGAAAACACATAGTAACAGGCGTAGAGATGTTTAGAAAACTATTAGACTATGCCGAAGCCGGAGACAATATCGGCACCCTGTTAAGAGGACTGGACAGAAAAGACGTGGAAAGAGGCATGGTATTAGCCAAACCAGGCAGCATCAAGCCCTTAACCAAGTTCAAAGGTGAAGTATACGTACTGTCCAAAGAAGAAGGCGGTCGCCATACCCCGTTCTTTGGTGGCTACAGACCCCAGTTTTACTTCCGGACAACAGATGTGACCGGCGTAATCCAGTTACCCGAAGGCGTAGAAATGGTAATGCCCGGTGATAACATTCAGATGTCCATAGAACTGATAACCCCGATTGCCATTGAAGAAGGCTTGAGATTTGCAATAAGAGAAGGCGGCAGAACAGTTGGTTCCGGAGTTGTTACCAGCATTGACTAAATAATCAATCCCCAACGGTCAGTGCCATCACTATTGACATTGCCGGGCAGCATATGCTAGAGTATTGTAGTATTTTTATACATGGATGGAGGTGTCATGGTGAGGGTAGGCATTACGTTAGCTTGTAGTGACTGTAAACAACGCAATTATCAAGCTACTAAAGACAAGAAAAAAAATACTGAAAAAATGGAAGTAAGAAAGTATTGCAAATTCTGTAATAGTCATACAATCCATAAGGAGATTAAGTAAACCTGGGGATGTGAAAATAGTGGCTAAGAATAATACCCCTGCGCAACAGCAAAATGGCATGAAATTATGGCTGGGTAATACCCGCGAATATTTTGCCAGCGTATGGAGTGAATTAAAAAAAGTACATTGGCCGGATCGCAGACAGCTAACAGCCTATACCGGGGTAGTGCTTTTCACAGTGGCTTTAGTTGCGTTGATTATCTGGCTGTTTGACAAAGGGCTGTCATTCTTGCTTACTGCTTTAATGAAAGCCTTTGCCTAAGGAGGAGGTGGTTGTAGTTGACCGCCGAAGATAAATCAAATATTAAGGAGAACCCCGTAATGCCTGTCGAAGAAACAACCATGGATGTGGTCAATGAAAAAAGAGGCGAATGGTATGTCGTACATACCTACTCTGGCTATGAGAACAAAATCAAGGTGGATTTGACCAAACGGGTGGAGTCCATGAATATGCAGGACAAAATATTTCAGATTATCATCCCGGAAGAACAGGAAGTAGAGTTTAAGGGCGGCAAAAAAAAGGTGACCACTAAACGGGTTTTTCCTGGATACGTAATTGTAAATATGATTTTGGATGATGAGTCCTGGTATGTGGTTCATCATACACCCGGTGTAACAGGATTTGTGGGGAGCGGAACCAAGCCTATCCCTTTGCAGGATGAAGAAATCGAAAAAATTCTAAGACAGATGGGCTTGGTAGATCAAAAGCCCAGGATCATTGATATTGAGATCGGGGAAAACGTACGGGTTAAAAACGGCCCGTTCGAAAATTTTGAAGGTATAGTCAAGGAATTGTTGCCTGACCGCGGCAAAGTAAGGGTTAGTATTTCCATGTTCGGCAGAGAAACACCTGTGGAACTGGATTATGAACAAGTTGATAAAATATAAGGAGGTGTAATTGTGGCAAAAAAGGTGATGGGAAAGATATCCCTGCAGATTCAGGCAGGCAAGGCAACTCCAGCACCCCCTGTGGGCCCAGCCCTGGGTCAGTATGGTGTGAACATAATGGGTTTTTGCAAAGAATACAACGCCAAGACTGCGAACCAAACCGGTTTTATTGTGCCGGTGGAAATAACTGTCTACGAAGACAGATCTTTTTCATTCGTGCTTAAATCCCCCCCTGCCTCAGATCTACTTAAGAAAGCAGCCAGTATTGACAAAGGGTCTGGCGAACCCAACAAGAAAAAGGTAGGCAAAGTAAGCCGGGCCAAGCTGGTAGAAATTGCCGAAACCAAGAAGAATGATTTGAATGCAGCTGATTTGGATGCAGCCGTTAAAATGATTGAAGGTACTGCCCGCAGTATGGGCTTAACAGTAGTCGATTAGACGAGCATTTAATCGGCAAGCGAAGTGGGAGGATAATATCCGCAATAACCACAAGGAGGTAAGCAGAATGAGAAGAGGTAAAAACTACAAAAATGCCACCCAAAAGGTGGATAAACACAAACTGTATGATTCCCAGGAAGCACTGAACCTGGTTAAAGAACTTGCCAGTGCCAAATTTGATGAAACTATAGAAGTACATGTCAAACTAAGTGTTGATCCTCGCCATGCCGACCAGCAGGTAAGAGGAACCGTCAGCCTGCCCCATGGAACTGGAAAAACCCGTAAAGTATTGGTGTTTGCCAAGGGTGAAAAAGCCAAAGAGGCCGAACAGGCCGGTGCCGATTATGTCGGCGGCGAAGAATTGGCTGAAAAAATCCAGGGAGGCTGGTTTGATTTTGACGTAGCTGTGGCTACTCCAGATATGATGGCCGTAGTCGGCAAACTGGGTAAAATATTAGGCCCCCGAGGTTTAATGCCGAACCCCAAGGCCGGTACAGTTACCTTTGAAATTGAAAGAACCATCAATGAGCTGAAAGCTGGCCGGATTGAATTCCGGGTGGATAAAACCGCTATAATCCATGCTCCGATCGGCAGAGTCTCCTTTGAGGTTGACAAGCTGCAGGATAATCTGTATGCCTTTGCTGATGCCTTGATCAAGGCCAAACCACCGGCAGCTAAAGGTCAGTATATGCGCTCAGTCACCATCTGTTCTACCATGGGGCCGGGTGTTAAAGTTAACCCGCTGGTAATAATGGCTGCCAAAAGGTAAAATTGTCACTATATGAAAACCGAAAATACAAACTGCAGATAGCCGGTGGCGAAAGCCTTAAAAAACGTGAGTTTGCCCGCCGAGGTTTATGTAATACAGCTTATGTCATTTAATGACGAAAGGTTAAATTAACCTCTGCAAGACTATGTGCAGAGGTTTTTTACATCTTAAGTTACTTAGACCATAAAAGCACAGGCAACAAGAAAGCATTTAGATTTTTAAAAGGGGGTGAGAATTTAATGACTAAAATAGAGAAAAAACAATTAGTTGTCGAAGAAATCTATCAAGACTTGGATGAAGCCACGCTGGTTGTATTTTCAGATTACAGGGGCTTAAACGTAGAAGAAATGACTGAGCTTAGAAGTAAACTGCGGGTTCCGGGGGTGGAAATAAAGGTATTGAAGAATACCATGCTGCGCTTTGCTCTTCAAAAAGCCGGTTGTGACGATGCTGCTGCTCAGATAAACGGACCTAATGCTGTAGTTTTCAGCAAAGAAGATCCAGTTATGCCATCCAAGGTTTTATCTGAATTTGCCAAAACTCATAAAAACCTGGAGATTAAATTTGGGATTTTGGAAGGCCAAACTATAAACGCCGAAAAAATTAAAAATCTAGCTGATCTGCCGCCTCGCGAAATATTGATAGCTCAAGTTATTGGAACGATGCAGGCACCGATTAGCTCTTTTGCTAATGTTCTAAATGCCAACCTAACAGGTCTGGTTAGAACTTTGGATCAGATTAGGGAACAGAAGGCTAGCTAGAAAAGAAGTCCGAAGTCGGAAGCCTGGGGTCAGAGAATTAAAGAAAAATATGATTGATTAGAATTTTAAGGAGGTTTTTTAAAATGAGTAAAGTTCAAGAAGTTATTGATATCGTTAAAGGGCTAACCGTTTTGGAATTATCCGAACTGGTTAAAGCACTGGAAGAAGAATTTGGTGTCAGTGCTGCTGCTCCCGTAGCGGTAGCCGCCGCTACTCCCGCTGCCGCAGCCGCACCTGCCGAAGAAAAGACTGAATTTGATGTTATCCTGACTGGAGCCGGCGACAAGAAAATCAATGTAATCAAGGTTGTCAGAGAAATAACCGGTCTGGGTCTGAAAGAAGCCAAAGACCTGGTTGACGGAGCCCCCAATCCGGTCAAGGAAAAAGTCGGCAAAGACGAAGCCGATGAAGTCAAAGCCAAGCTTGAAGAAGCCGGAGCAAGCGTCGAAGTTAAATAAAAACATAATTAAAACGAGTGCCCTTAAAAAAGGCACTCGTTTTTTATTGCCCAGCTTCTTTAACGAAGCGAAGCGATGCTCAGAAGATGCGCCCGATTACTCAGGGATTTAAAAGTATTTGCGCCTAACAGCTCGTAGATTCTTAAAAAAACCATGCTCTTATAATAACCTTTATTAATTCAGTCTGGTTTCCCCCCGGTGGGCGTCTTAAAATAATGTCTGACATAAATATTTAGCTTATGGATTATATTGGGTTAGTGGTATAAAATTAGGTATAGAATGCAAAAAGAAGGGAAATGATAATTATGAGAAAACATCTCCCCGAAGTCATTTTAGGGCTACTTTTTTTGCTGATATTCACGCCTGTAGCCAGAGCCGCAGAAGCCGAGTGGCAGATCAAATGGAATGAAGACGGCAGCCTGCGTGAGATTATAACTGTAACCGGCCCCCCAATTGAGTACCACGATTCTGCCTGGCAAGAGACCCAGGACGATAAAAAACAGGTTTTCTCCCGCACAGTTACAGATTGGCAGGCATACAATCAAATGCCGGATAAACTGCCGATTAAGGTGAATCAGAACAATTACCTATTCTGTACTGTAAGCAAAATAAAACCGGATGCCACATTAGCCCAAGAATCATTGTATAAAAATCTATCCGGGGTTCAGTCCTTGCAGGTTAGGATTGAGGTTCCGGGATCGATAAGGGCAAGTTCCGCCGATCAAATAATTGACCATACCGCCGTATGGCGTATTAAAAATCCGGGAACACCGCTTGGGTCAGCCTTTACTTTAAAAACCGTTACTTTTGACGGCTGGCTGCTGGGAATCAGCATCCTGAGTTTGGGTGTTATTATAATGTTTATTTTTTTCGCGGTACGTATGCGCAAGGTAAATCAAATTATTGCCGACACATATTCATTGGATAACATCGTCATTGAGGAAGATGAGATAGGAATACCCAGGATTGAAGCTGTTAAGATTGAGGAAGACGAGTCTAAAGGCGATCAGGTTCAGGAAGAAAAGGCCGATCTGTCATCCCAAGACCAAGCCTGAGTAGCAGGTTGCTAATGTTTCAGAGTGATCAGGTATAAAAACAAGTTTTACGCCTTGACTGAAAAATTATATTGTGATAACATTGATAATTGCCATTATAGATGTATTGTGGCAATATCTAACGTTAAAAGTTTAGTTGATAAAAAGCGGGGTTTATAGAATTAGGCCTTGCTTTTCACTCTTTTGCCAATCTTTAAAAGGGGTGAAGTAAATGGCGCAAATGGTACAATATGGCAACGCACAGAGATACGACTATTCACAAATCGTAGATGTGATTGAACTGCCAAATCTCATTCAGGTACAATTGGATTCCTACGGGTGGTTCCTGGAAAAAGGGCTGCGAACCGCCCTGCAAGAAGTATTCCCTATTTATGATTTCACCGGGCACCTGGAACTGGATTTCATCGATTATAGTTTGGGAGATCCTAAATACGAGGTGCAGGAATGCAAAGAAAGGGATGTTAGTTATCAAGCTCCGTTAAAACTTAAGGTACGCTTAAGCGATAAAGAAAGCGGAGAAATAAAAGAATCCGAAGTATACATGGGTGAACTGCCCTTAATGACTGACAAAGGAACCTTTATTATTAACGGTGCAGAGAGGGTTGTGGTAAGCCAATTAGTAAAATCCCCGGGCGTATATTTTAATGAAAAGTTGGACGTAGCCGGTAACAATCTTTATGGTGCTACGGTAATACCGAATCGCGGCGCCTGGTTTGAACTGGAAATGGACAGTGCCGGGGTCATCTACACGCGTATCGACAAGACCAGAAAAATACCTGTGACCGTGCTTCTAAGAGCCCTGGGCTATGAAACCAATGAAGCTATCCTGGAACTGTACGATAATGATGAGAATATCGTGCGAACCCTGGATAAGGATACCACCACCAATAAAAAAGATGCCTTAATAGAATTCTATCGTCGGCTTCGTCCGGGTGAACTGGCTACGGAGGATGCCGCTGAACAACTTTTAAAAAATCTTTTCTTCGATCCGCGCCGTTATGACATGGCTGTGGTAGGAAGATACAAGGTCAATAAAAAGCTGGGACTTGATATACCGGTTGAGGTACGTCACCTGACCGTTGAAGATATCATCAGCACTATTGGCTATATACTTAAACTAATTAAAGGTGAAGGCAGAACCGATGTAATTGATCATCTGGGCAACCGGAGACTACGCTCTATCGGCGAACTGCTGCAAAATCAATTCCGCACCGGTCTGGTCAGAATGGAACGGGTCGTCCGGGAGAGAATGAGTATCCATGACGTGGAGACCCTTACCCCGCAGGTACTCATAAATATTCGCCCCATCACTGCGGCTGTTAAAGAATTTTTTGGCAGTTCCCAGTTATCGCAATTTATGGATCAGACCAATCCACTGGCAGAATTAACCCATAAAAGACGTTTAAGCGCCCTGGGGCCAGGGGGCTTGACACGCGAACGGGCCGGCTTCCAGGTTCGAGATGTTCACCATTCCCACTATGGAAGGATCTGCCCCATTGAGACACCAGAAGGTCCCAACATTGGTTTGATCGGGTCATTGGCTACCTACGGCAGGGTTAATGATTTTGGTTTCATTGAAACCCCTTACCGCAAGGTAGATAAAGAAACCGGTCAAGTTTTGGATGAAATCCACTACCTGTCAGCCGATGAAGAAGAAGATTTCACGGTTGCACAGGCCAATGCGCCGCTGGATGAAGATGGCAAATTCAAAGAGGAACGCGTTGAAGCCAGGTATGCTGATGAAATTCTGGAGGTTACCACCAACAAGGTAGATTACATGGACGTTTCACCCAAGCAGGTTTTCAGCGTGGCTACCTCTTTAATCCCCTTTTTGGAAAATGATGATGCCAACCGGGCTCTGATGGGAGCCAACATGCAAAGACAGGCAGTTCCGGTCATCAAAACCGAAGCACCTATAGTCGGTACCGGTTTGGAATACAAAGCCGCCAAGGATTCAGGCGCGGTAGTCATCGCCAAAAAATCCGGGGTAGTTAAAAACGCAAGCGCCAACCGCATAATATTAAAAGCCGATGATGGCACTACTCAGACCTATCCATTACTTAAATTTGTACGTTCCAATCAGGGAACCTGTTATAACCAGAGACCGATAGTAAAACCAGGTCAGCGGATAGAAGCTGATACCATTATAGCGGATGGCCCCAGTACCGATAATGGAGAATTAGCTCTGGGTCGTAATGTTATGGTTGCATTCATGCCTTGGGAAGGGTATAACTATGAAGACGCGATCCTGCTGTCAGAAAAACTGGTCAGAGAAGATGTATTTACCTCGATTCATATAGAAGAATATGAGTGTGAAGCCCGCGATACCAAATTGGGTCCGGAAGAAATCACCCGGGATATTCCCAACGTATCTGAAGAAATGCTTAAAAATTTGGATGAGCAGGGCGTCATTCGTGTTGGGGCGGAAGTCAGACCTGACGATATCCTGGTAGGAAAGGTTACCCCCAAGGGTGAAACCGAGCTGACTCCCGAAGAACGTCTGCTCCGAGCCATCTTTGGAGAGAAGGCCCGTGAAGTAAGAGATTCTTCTTTACGTGTTCCCCACGGTGAAGCTGGCAAAATAGTAGCCGTCAAGCGTTTTTCCCGGGAAAACGGGGACGAGCTGCCCCCGGGCGTGAACCGCTTGGTAAGGGTCTATATTGCTCAGAAACGCAAGATCTCCGAAGGGGATAAAATGGCCGGGCGTCATGGAAACAAGGGGGTTATCTCCAGAATCCTGCCGGAAGAAGATATGCCTTTCCTGGAAGACGGAACGCCGGTACAGATTGTTTTAAATCCTTTGGGAGTACCTTCTCGTATGAATATAGGCCAGATATTGGAGTGTCATATGGGGTGGGTTGCTAAAACTTTGGGCATAAATATCGCTACCCCCATATTCGATGGGGCGACCGAAGAGGATATTGTGGAACTGCGTGCCCAAGCCGGTTTGCCGATTAGCGGCAAGGCCGTATTAAGAGATGGCAGAACCGGAGAGAAATTCGACCATGAAGTAACGGTCGGCTATGTATATATGTTAAAACTAGCTCACCTGGTAGATGATAAAATCCATGCCCGGTCTATTGGCCCGTACTCATTGGTTACCCAGCAGCCGTTGGGAGGAAAGGCACAGTTCGGCGGACAAAGATTCGGCGAAATGGAAGTTTGGGCATTGGAGGCATATGGTGCTTCGTATACGCTCCAGGAAATATTAACGGTAAAATCTGATGATGTGCAGGGCCGCTTAAAAACATATGAATCCATCGTTAAAGGTGATAACATTCCTGAACCAGGAGTTCCCGAAGGCTTTAAAGTCTTAATCAAGGAATTGCAGAGCCTGGCTCTTGATATACGAATACTATCCGGGGATGATCATGAAATCCAGATTAAAGATATGGATTATGCTTTAAATGAAAAGGAAAAAGCCCGCGAATTAGGTGTGGACTTACCGGAAGTGTCAGCTTCCCGCAGGGGCGAAGGCTCCAAATCATATGAGAAGGGTATAGATCAGGACGAAGACCCGGACGATGACGATCCGGATGATATTGAAGATCTGGGTACTCATCTTGAAGGCGATTTGGATGAGGTTGATCTGGGCAAAGATGCAGAAGATAATCTGGATGATCTGATATAAAAACCTGGCGTTTTAGACTGTTGATTAAGCCTTAAGGCTAGGTACCAAATCTTCTGGAAGGGAGAGAATGATTTGTTGGATGTAAACAATTTTGAACGGATCAAAATATCCCTGGCTTCTCCTGAGCAAATTAGATCATGGAGCAGTGGTGAGGTAAAAAAACCCGAGACTATCAATTACCGTACGTTGAGACCGGAGAAAGAGGGACTGTTTTGTGAGAAAATATTTGGTCCTGTAAAAGACTGGGAATGCCATTGCGGGAAATATAAGCGCGTCCGGCATAGAGGGATCGTTTGTGATCGCTGCGGAGTAGAAGTGACTACCTCCAAGGTTAGGAGAGAACGCATGGGGCATATTGAATTGGCAGCCCCAGTCTGTCATATCTGGTATTTAAAAGGAATTCCCAGCCGGATGGGATTGTTGCTCGATATGTCGCCCAAGGTTTTGGAGAAAGTAATCTACTTTGTAAATTATATAGTTATTGACCCCGGTGATACCCCGTTGCTCAAGAAACAGTTGCTTAACGAACGCGAATATCGTGAGCACCGGGAAAGGTATGGAGACAATTTTCATGCTGCCATAGGTGCCGAAGCTGTCAGGGAACTGTTGGCTGAAGTTGACCTTGATAAACTGTCCCAGGAATTGAAGGACGAGATCGCCAACACTACCGGTCAAAGAAAAGGTCGCGGGATTAAACGCTTGGAAGTGACCGAGTCGTTCCGTTTATCAACCAACAACCCGGAATGGATGATTTTAGACGTATTACCGGTCATACCTCCGGAATTAAGACCGATGGTTCAATTGGACGGTGGACGTTTTGCCACTTCGGATTTAAATGATTTATACCGTCGGGTAATTAACCGCAATAACCGCTTAAAGAGGCTTTTGGATCTGGGCGCACCGGATATTATTGTACGTAATGAAAAAAGGATGCTGCAGGAAGCCGTTGATGCACTGATTGATAATGGACGCAGAGGTCGGCCGGTGACCGGACCGGGCAATCGCCCGTTAAAATCTTTAAGCGATCTGCTCAAAGGCAAGCAGGGGCGTTTCCGTCAGAACCTGCTGGGCAAAAGGGTGGACTATTCCGGCCGTTCAGTTATTGTGGTGGGGCCCAATCTGGCCATGCATCAGTGCGGACTGCCCAAGGAAATGGCCTTGGAACTTTTTAAACCTTTTGTTATGAAAAAACTGGTAGATAAGGGCATTGCCTCCAATATTAAAAGCGCCAAAAAAATGGTGGAAAGGGGTCGGGAAGAAGTATGGGATATCCTGGATGACGTAATCAAGGAACATCCCGTAATGCTCAACCGCGCTCCAACCCTGCATCGTTTAGGGATTCAGGCCTTTGAACCGGTGCTGGTGGAAGGACGTGCCTTACAACTGCATCCACTGGTTTGTACGGCCTATAACGCTGACTTTGACGGCGACCAGATGGCGGTACACGTTCCCTTATCGGCTGAAGCCCAAACTGAATGCCGCCTGTTAATGCTGGCTAGCAACAACATATTAAACCCGAAAGACGGCAAGCCAGTGGTAACACCTACCCAGGATATGGTTATAGGGGTTTATTATCTGACCTATATCAACCAAGAAGACTGGGATGTGGAAAAAACCCGGATATTTTGCAATGCAGCCGAAGCCCAGATGGCTTATGAACTAGGAAACGTCACCTTGCACGAGAAAATCCGGGTGCGGCTTAAACTATCTGATCAGGAATTAAAAGAAGCCGAAGAGAAAGGCGCCCCTTATAAAATCCCATACAAGACAGTAGACACATCCGTAGGCCGGGTTATTTTTAACGAGATTATCCCAAGCAGTCTGGGTTTCTATAATGAAACAATCGACAAAAAGAAATTAGGTAATATCGTTTATGAATGCTATCGCCTGGAAGGCAATGCCAGAACCGCCCAAATGCTGGATGGAATAAAACGGCTAGGCTTTTATTATTCCACTCGGGCCGGTTTGAGTGTTGGAGTCACCGATTTCCATACTCCGCCAGAGAAACAGGAAATACTGGCTGCGGCTGATCGGGAAGTAGATGCCATTGAATCAGAATTCCAGGTAGGTTTGATTACCGAGGATGAGCGTCACAGTCAAGTCGTGGAAATATGGAACGAAGCCACGGAAGATGTCACGGAAGCCTTGAAAAATTACTTACAGGAAGACAATCCGGTATATATGATGGCTACCTCCGGGGCCCGCGGTAACTTCCAGCAGATTCGTCAGTTGGCAGGTATGCGCGGTTTAATGGCCGACCCGCAGGGTAAAATCATTGATTTGCCTATCAAGGCAAATTTCCGTGAAGGCCTGACTGTTTTAGAATACTTTATTTCCACCCATGGGGCTCGTAAAGGGCTGGCTGATACAGCGCTGCGAACTGCTGACTCGGGCTATTTGACCCGCCGATTGGTCGATGTTTCCCAGGATGTAATTGTCCGCGAAGAAGATTGTGAATCAGCCGAGGGTATCTGGGTAGAGAAAATAATGGAAGGTTCGCAATTAATTGAACCACTGCATCAGAGAATTATTGGCAGGGTATCAGTGGATACCATTCTACATCCGGTTACTAATGAAGTATTGGTTGAAGAAAATGAGATGATTAATGACGACATCGGATACGCCATCGAAAAAAGCGGAATCGAGCGGGTGAAAATACGCACGGTTTTAACGTGTAAAACCCGCCACGGTGTCTGCAAAAAATGTTATGGGCGCAATTTAGCGACCGGTTACGATGTGGAAATAGGTGAAGCGGTAGGTATATTGGCAGCTCAATCCATTGGAGAGCCAGGAACCCAGTTAACTATGCGTACATTCCATACCGGCGGCGTTGCAGGTGAAGATATAACCCGTGGTCTTCCGCGTGTAGAAGAACTTTTCGAAGTTCGTAAACCCAAAGGCCAGGCACTGGTAGCTGAAGCTTCCGGAAAAATTGCCATGGGTGAAAGCAAAGGCCGTCGTGAAGTTCAAATACTAGGCGAAAACGATGAAGCTTTGGCCAGTGCCCTGGTAAGCTATGGCTCCCGCCTTAAAGTCCAAGAAGGGGATTGGGTAGATATTGGTGATGCCTTGACTGAAGGTCCGCTGAATCCCCATGATATTTTAAAAACCAAAGGCGTTCAGGCAGTACAAAGATATGTTCTGCAGGAAGTCCAAAAAGTATACCGTTCCCAAGGTGTTGATATTAGCGACAAACATATTGAGATAATGATCCGTCAAATGATGAAACGGGTTCGGATAGAAGAATCCGGGGATACTACCCATTTGCCGGGAGCCTTTGTAGATATAGCTAATTTTGAAGAGGAAAATCTGCAGGCAATCGTTGCCGGTGGTTTACCTGCAGTGTGTTCACCTATGCTGCTAGGCATTACCAAAGCGTCCCTTAACACTGATTCGTTCCTATCGGCCGCGTCCTTCCAGGAAACGACCAAGGTTTTAACTGAAGCCGCCATAAAAGGCAAGGTCGATAGTTTACTCGGACTTAAGGAAAACGTTATCATCGGCAAACTAATACCGGCCGGAACCGGCTACTCGATCTACAAAAACATTACTATAGAAGAAAACCAGGAAAACCTTGCCGTAGAAGAAATATCAGGTTAATATGAACGGTTATAATTAGCTAGTAAAAACGGATATTTTAGAGTAAGAAGCAAGACGCAGATTATGCTGGTTAAATGAGAAAGTGAACTTTATTCAGGACTAAGCCGTAGTAATCTGCGTCTTGCAAATTATGCCTAACCAAGGTTTTAAGGTATTTTTCAGAACATATATATATGTAAAGATACGGACAGGCTATTTTTTTTTCAGACAAATTAAATTAAATTTGACGGCATCTGACCTTGGTGATAAAATATTAGGGTGCGTGACAAAAAAGCTAAGATTTCCATGGCTTTACTTGTCAAAAGGAGGGGCAGTATTGTCGCTGAATGAAATTCGGGAGGGCAACAAGGTTATTGGCAGTAAACAAGTTAAAAAAGCTATAACCAAGGGCCTGGCCAAAAAAGTATATCTGGCTGACGATGCTGAACCGCATATTATTGGACCCCTGCAAGAATTATGCCGCCAATACCAAGTGGAAATCGAAGAAGTAAATAAAATGGAACAACTGGGTAATGCCTGTGGCATTGAAGTGGGTTCAGCAGCGGTAGCGTTACTTATTGATTAATACAGGGAAGGAGGTGCAGGAATGCCGACCATAAATCAACTGGTTAGAAAAGGACGTCAACAGGAATTAAAAAAATCAACAGCACCGGCCCTGAAAAGCTGTCCGCAGAAAAGGGGTGTATGTACGCGTGTATATACAACTACCCCTAAGAAGCCAAACTCTGCGTTACGTAAAATTGCCAGGGTAAGATTAATCAATGGTATAGAAGTAACAGCGTATATTCCTGGGATAGGTCATAACCTACAGGAGCACTCCGTGGTTCTCATTAGAGGGGGCAGGGTTAAAGACCTACCGGGTGTAAGATATCATATTATCAGGGGTACCCTGGATGCATCTGGCGTACAAAATCGAAAGCAGGCCAGATCCAAATATGGCACCAAACGTCCGAAAGTAAAAAAATAGGAGGATTCTTTTATGCCTAGAAAAGGGGCCGTTCCGAAACGAGATGTACTGCCGGACCCTATCTACAACAGTAAGGTTTTCACAAAGCTGGTCAATCAAGTGATGTGGGATGGCAAAAAAAGCCTGGCGGAGAGAATTTGCTACGAAGCATTCGATACTATTGAACAAAGAACCGGCAAAGATCCGATGCAGGTTTTTGAAGAAGCCATGAAAAACATTACTCCGATTGTGGAGGTCAGAGCCAGAAGGGTTGGCGGAGCCAACTATCAGGTTCCGGTGGAAGTTAGAGCAGACAGAAGACAGACTTTGGCGATCAGATGGCTGGTAGGCTACACCCGTAAACGCGGGGAAAAGACCATGGCTCAACGCCTGGCTGGAGAAATAATGGATGCAGCCAATGGCACAGGGGGAGCGGTCAAGAAAAGAGAAGATACTCACAAGATGGCCGAAGCGAACAAAGCATTTGCGCATTACCGCTGGTAGCCGATGCTGGAGTAGGTTTAATGCTTGAGCAATCAGAATTAGCTAGGATTAGAAATATCGGTATAATGGCACATATTGATGCTGGCAAAACCACAACTACCGAACGGATGTTGTTCTACACCGGTAAGGTGCATAGAATCGGTGAAGTAGATAAGGGAACTGCCACCATGGATTGGATGAGTCAGGAGCAGGAGAGAGGTATAACCATCACTTCTGCCGCTACGGTTTGCTTTTGGAAGGGTAGTTCTATTAATATTATCGACACACCCGGACATGTGGACTTTACAGTTGAGGTAGAACGCTCCTTACGGGTTCTGGACGGAGCAATTGGAATATTTTGTGCCGTGGCCGGCGTGCAGCCCCAATCAGAAACGGTTTGGAGGCAAGCTGACCGCTATGGAGTACCGAGAATTGCCTATATCAACAAAATGGATCGCATCGGCGCAGATGCGGAACGGGCGGTCAGGATGATTAAAGAGCGCCTGGGAAGCAACGCAGTACCCATTCAACTGCCGTTGGGATCTGAAGACAGCTTTGCCGGACTGATTGATCTAATCGCCATGAAAGCCTACGTTTACGAAGACAGCACCGGTGAAACCTACCGGGAGCGAGAATTGCTGGAAAACGAAAGAGCAAAAGCCCAGCATTACCGTGAAATATTACTAGAGGCCCTTTCGGAATATGATGATAACCTAATGGAGAAGTATTTGGAAGGCAGCCGGATCTCCGCGGAGGAGATCAAAAGATCTTTGAGAAAACAAACGATAGCCAATCATTTGGTGCCGGTTCTATATGGATCTTCCTTTAAGAACAAGGGTGTACAAATGCTATTGGATGCAGTAATTGACTACTTGCCCTCACCAGCCGATATCCCGCCGGTAAGCGGCATTGATACCGGAACCGGGCAAGCAACTACGCGTCGGGCAGATGTAAATGAGCCCCTTTGCGCATTGGCCTTTAAAATTGCGGCAGATCCTTACGTAGGTAAACTAACCTATTTCCGGATCTACTCAGGGCGGCTCCAAACCGGTTCGTATGTTCTTAACAGTGTGAAAGGCCAAAAAGAGCGCGTAAGCAAATTGCTTAAGATGCATGCCAATCACAGGGAAGAGATTGCAGAAGCTCTAGCCGGCGACATTGTAGCCGGGGTTGGCTTTAAAGATACAGGTACCGGAGAAACATTATGTTCTGAAGAATACGGCGTTATTTTGGAGCCGATGGACTTCCCTGAACCAGTTATTGATGTAGCGATTGAAGCTAAAACCAAAGCCGATCAAGATAGGATTGGAGAGAGCTTAAAACGCTTAGCTGAAGAAGATCCGACCTTCAGAACGCATTATAACCCGGAAACCGGACAAACCATTATTTCCGGCATGGGTGAGCTGCACCTGGAAATTATAATTGATCGTCTTTTGCGTGAATTCAAGGTGAACGCCAATGTAGGCAAGCCCCAGGTAGCCTATAAGGAATCAGTGGCCGGAAACGGCAGAGCTGAAGCGCTATTTGACAGACAAACAGGCGGTCGCGGCCAGTACGCCCATGTAGTCCTGGAGGTAGCACCTTTGCCCGAGGGCCAAGGGAAGGTGTTCGTGGATAGCATTCCAACCGCTGCGGCCATATCCAAGGAATACGTTGCGGCAGTTGAGGCAGGTATCCATGAAGGACTGCAGGCTGGAATCATGGCCGGATATCCGGTCGATGACATTGAAGTAAAATTTGTCGGAGGTACTGCTCATGAAGTCGACTCCTCCGAGCAAGCCTTCAAAATAGCTGCCAATATGGCACTCAAGGAAGCACTGGACAAGGCCCGTTCTGTGCTTTTAGAACCGATTATGGAAATTGAGATTGTGTCACCAGAGGAATATACGGGTGACATCATTTCTGACCTCAATGCCCGGAGGGGAAAAGTACTGGGGCTGGAGGAAAATCGGGAAAGCCGGATCATTAAAGGTACGGTACCCCTGGCTGAAACCTTTGGTTACGCAACCGCCATCAGGTCGGCCAGCCAGGGCCGGGCAAGCTTCACGCTCAAAATAAAAAACTATGCTGAAGTACCTGAGTCCAAGAGCAGGGAAATAATAGCCAGGCGGTATGGATTACCAATCAACAGATAACTAGGTTAAGAAAGGAAAGGTGAGAAAAAAGATGGCAAAGGCAAAATATGAAAGAAGCAAACCTCATCTTAACATTGGCACGATAGGACACGTAGACCACGGCAAGACAACGTTGACAGCGGCAATCACGTTAACCCTGTCCCAGACAGGCGGGGCAGTTGCAACTTCATATGCAGATATAGACAAAGCCCCGGAAGAAAGAGAAAGAGGTATAACGATAAATACCTCCCACGTAGAATACCAGACTGAGACCAGACATTACGCACATGTAGACTGCCCGGGTCATGCTGACTACATAAAGAACATGATCACCGGAGCAGCCCAGATGGATGGTTCCATATTGGTAGTATCGTCAGCAGACGGCCCCATGCCTCAGACCAGGGAACACATCGTGCTCTCCAGGCAGGTAGGAGTACACCACATAGTAGTATTCATGAACAAAACCGACATGGTAGACGATGAAGAACTGCTCGAACTGGTAGAGATGGAAATCAGAGAACTATTAAGCACGTATGACTTTCCCGGAGATGACATCCCGGTCATAAAAGGTTCCGGTTTAAAAGCCTTAGAATGCGGTTGCGGCAGCAGAGACTGTGAGTGGTGTGGCCGCATATGGGAGTTAATGGATGCGGTGGACAGTTACGTTCCTCTGCCCGAAAGAGCAGTCGATAAACCCTTTTTAATGCCGATCGAGGACGTATTCACCATAACCGGTCGTGGCACCGTAGTAACCGGCAGGGTAGAAAGAGGCCAGGTCAAGGTTGGAGACGAAACCGAGATAGTAGGGATGAGAGAAGAGATCAGAAAACACATAGTAACAGGCGTAGAGATGTTTAGAAAACTATTAGACTATGCCGAAGCCGGAGACAATATCGGCACCCTGTTAAGAGGACTGGACAGAAAAGACGTGGAAAGAGGCATGGTATTAGCCAAACCAGGCAGCATCAAGCCCTTAACCAAGTTCAAAGGTGAAGTATACGTACTGTCCAAAGAAGAAGGCGGTCGCCATACCCCGTTCTTTGGTGGCTACAGACCCCAGTTTTACTTCCGGACAACAGATGTGACCGGCGTAATCCAGTTACCCGAAGGCGTAGAAATGGTAATGCCCGGTGATAACATTCAGATGTCCATAGAACTGATAACCCCGATTGCCATTGAAGAAGGCTTAAGATTTGCAATAAGAGAAGGCGGCAGAACAGTTGGTTCCGGAGTTGTTACCAGCATTGACTAAATAATAAAACACCAGCCAGCGGGATAAGGGATCATAGGGTCCTTTATCCCCAAACACGAGGATGCGTGTAAAGAATGAGCCCAGGCTAAGGAGGTTTAAAATAGAGTGAGTGGCCAGCAAAAAGTTAGAATTCGTTTAAAGGCATTCGATCACAAACTCCTGGATCAATCATCCCAGAAGATTGTGGAAACAGCTAAAAAAAATGGAGCCACTGTATCCGGACCTATTCCCCTGCCGACCGAAAAAAGTATCTATACGATCCTGCGGTCGCCTCATGTGAATAAGGATTCACGGGAACAGTTTGAAATGCGTACCCATAAAAGACTCATAGACATACTGGATCCTAATCCCAAAACTATCGATGCTCTTATGCACCTGGATTTGCCTTCCGGCGTAGACATAGAGATCAAGTTATAGGTGAGGAACCGGTGCTTAAAGACCAGTGGGAAAAGTGGTCTTAAGGCGGCAAAAACCCGGATAAAAATTAGAGGCGATGTTGGAGATCCCACTTTCAACCGCTCGCCATAATTCTGAGCCAGGAGGTAATCAAGGTGACAAGCAAATTGAAGAAAGCCCTCATGGGCACCAAGGTGGGCATGACCCAGGTATTCGATGAAACCGGCCGGGCGGTACCGGTCACGGTTGTAGAAGCCAGCCCGAATGTAGTGCTGCAAAAGAAGACGATCGCCAATGATGGGTACAACGCGCTGCAGGTAGGCTATGGTGAAATCAGGGAAAGACTGGTAAACAAACCGGAAACGGGCCACTTTAAGAAGGCCAATGTAAAACCTTTACGATATATAAGAGAATTCCGTATAGATAACGTAGACGATTATGACATTGGAGCTGAATTCAATGTAGATCTGTTTGCTCCCGGGGATATCGTTGATGTAGTGGGCACATCCAAAGGCAAAGGCTTTGCCGGAGCAGTTAAGCGCCATAACTTTGCCCGTGGAGCCATGGGCCATGGTTCCAAGTATCATCGCAGACCAGGCTCCCTGGCGGCCAAGGGGCCAGCCCGCGTTTTCAAAGGGCGGAAGTTGCCCGGAAGATTAGGAAGAGAACGGGTTACCGTGCAATGTTTACAAATCGTTAAGGTCTACCCCGAAAAAAACCTTATCCTGATCAAGGGTGCAATACCCGGCCCCAGAAAAGGTCTGGTTATTATTAAGAATTCTGTCAAGGCATAGCTTTATGAGAAGGAGGTTAGGAAGATGCCTAAAGTTGCGGTATATAACATGGCCGGGGCCCAGGTCGGAGAAATTGAACTAAACGACAATGTTTTTGGTATAGAGCCTAATGAGGCAGTCATGTATGACTTTGTTAAGATGCAGCTTGCCAATAAGCGTCAGGGTACATCTTCAACCAAAACCAGGACTGAAGTAAGAGGTGGAGGTAGAAAACCCTGGAGACAAAAGGGAACCGGACGTGCACGGGTAGGCAGTAGCAGGAATCCGGTTTGGAGAGGCGGCGGAATAGCATTTGGCCCCAAACCCAGAGATTATTCCTACAGGCTACCCCAGAAGGTAAGAAGGTTAGCGCTAAAGTCAGCCCTGTCTACCAAGGCACTTGATAATAAGATTGTAGTAGTGGACGAACTGAATTTTGAGCAGCCGAAAACCAAAATGATGGTTCAGGCCCTGGAAGCCTTAAAGGTAGGCAAAAAGACACTAGTTGTAACTGCAGATGGTAACGTGAATGTGACTAAATCAGCCAGAAATATAGAAGGCGTAAAACCTTTAAGAGCGGATTTCATTAACGTTTACGATATTTTAAAATACGATACCCTGCTCATTACCAGGGATGCAGTTGCCATGGTAGAGGAGGTATTTGCCTAATCATGAGAGACTACAGAGATATAATTATCAAACCGGTAGTAACTGAAAAATCCATGGATCTGCTGGCTGATAATAAATACACCTTTATTGTAGATAAGAAAGCCAACAAAACCGAAATAAAAAACGCCGTTGAAAATATATTTAAGGTCAGGGTTGAGCAGGTATATACCATGAATGTAAAGGGCAAACCCAAGCGGATGGGACGATTTGAAGGTAAGAGACCTGATCGCAAGAAGGCGATAGTTACCCTCAAGCCCGGCTATAAGATTAAACTGTTTGAAGGAATGTAGACCAAGCGCAATGCTAAATTAGATTAGATCGGGAGGATTGTTCCGATGAGTGTAAAAAAATATAGACCAACTACCCCAAGTAGAAGACATATGACCGTAATGACCTTCGAAGAAATAACCAGGAGTGAACCGGAAAAAGGTCTTACTACCAGTTTAAAGCGCAAAGCCGGCCGTAATGTTAACGGACGGATAACAGTCAGGCACCGAGGGGGAGGACATAAAAGACTCTACCGGGTAATTGATTTTAAACGCATCAAAGATGGTGTTCCGGCGAAAGTAGCAGCGATTGAGTATGATCCCAATCGTTCAGCCAATATTGCCCTCCTGCATTATGCAGATGGTGCCAAGGCTTATATCATTGCACCGCATAATCTTAAAGTCGGTGACACAGTCGAGTCAGGAGAAACAGCCGATATTAAAGTAGGCAACTCCTTGAAATTAAAAGATATTCCGGTGGGATCCTTAATCCACAATATCGAAATGAGACCGGGTAAAGGCGGACAATTGGCACGCTCCGCCGGTGCGGTAGCACAATTGATGGCCAAGGAAGGAGCCTATGCTCATATCAGACTTCCTTCCGGGGAGGTCAGACTGGTTCATATCAATTGCCGGGCTACCATTGGCCAGGTCGGGAATGTGGAACATGAAAATATCACTATCGGCAAAGCCGGCAGATCCCGCTGGTTAGGGAACCGACCTGCGGTTAGAGGCTCGGTTATGAATCCGGTTGACCATCCTCATGGCGGCGGCGAGGGTCGGGCGCCCATAGGAAGAAAATATCCGGTTTCCCCCTGGGGTAAAATCGCCATTGGCGGCAAGACCCGTAAGAAAAAGCCCTCAGACAATATGATTGTTCGCAAACGCAAGTAAAGGAGGTCTTTCATTAAATGGCTAGGTCGTTAAAAAAAGGACCTTATTGTGAGGAAAAACTCCTGGCTAAGGTTGAAGATATGAATGCCAGCGGACAGAAAAAGGTAATCAAAACCTGGTCCCGGCGTTCCACCATTATGCCCCAGATGGTCGGGCACACCCTGGCGGTACACGATGGACGCAGACATATACCCGTTTATATTACCGAAGATATGGTCGGTTTAAAATTGGGCGAATTTGCTCCTACCAGAACTTACCGTGGCCATGCTGGAAAATCAGAAAAATCGAGCAGATCAAGGTAGAGAGGAGGAACCTGATTATGGAATCCAGAGCAATTGCTCGGTACTTGCGAGTATCTCCTTTAAAAGCACGTCAGGTGGCCGATCTGGTTAGAGGTAAAGATGTAAGTGAAGCCTTGGGTATTTTAAGATATACCAACAAAAAATCTTCCCCCCTGATCAGTAAAGTAGTGCAATCTGCCGTAGCCAATGCAGAGCATAATTATGATATGGATTCAGACGCTTTATATATATCCGAGATATTAGTAAACGAAGGCCCGGTCTTAAAGAGAATGAGGCCCAGAGCTTATGGCCGAGCCGACATTAGGCGTCATAGAACCAGTCATATTACCGTGGTGCTGCGCGAAAGGGAGGTTAAATAGTGGGTCAGAAGGTTCATCCGAAAGGATTAAGAATCGGCATTATCAAAGATTGGGACTCCAATTGGTACGCTGACAGAGATTATGCCGATCTATTACACGAAGATTATAAAATCAGAAGTATGATAAAAGAGCGCTTTTACGTTGCCGGTATATCCAAGGTAGAGATACAGCGAACCGGGAATCGGGTGCGTATTACGATTCATACCGCCAAGCCGGGTATCGTAATCGGGCGCGGCGGAACTGAAGTTGAAAAACTTAAACAGGATCTGACCAAACTTACCGGCAAGAACATTAATATTAATATCCAAGAGATTAAAAAACCAGAACTGGATGCCCAGATCGTTGCCGAGAATGTTGCCCAGCAGCTTGAGAAGAGGGTTTCTTTCCGCCGGGCAATGAAACAGGCTGTAAGCCGAACCATGCGGATGGGCGGAGAAGGTATGAAGATAGCCATTTCTGGTCGGCTGGGCGGTGCTGAGATAGCCAGAACCGAATGGTATGCTGAAGGAAAAGTACCCCTGCATACTTTAAGAGCCGATATTGATTATGGATTTGCCGAAGCCAATACAACCTATGGCAAAATTGGTATCAAGGTCTGGATAAATCGCGGTGAAGTAGCCCCTGAAGCCAAAAAAAGACCGCAAGAGAAACAAATGGAGGAGGCAGGTCAATAATGCTTACCCCTAAAAGAGTAAAATATAGAAAACAACATCGCCCTGCCTTAAAAGGTAAGGCTCAGAAAGGTAATACAGTGACTTACGGTGAATACGGCCTGCAAGCCTTGGAAGCAGCCTGGATCACAAATCGCCAGATTGAAGCAGCCCGTATTGCCATCAACAGATATATCAAAAGAGGCGGTAAACTCTGGATTAAAATATTCCCCGATCGTCCGATCACTGCCAAACCGGCTGAAACCCGTATGGGTAAGGGAAAAGGTTCACCCGAACAATGGGTGGCTGTAGTCAAACCAGGCCGGGTAATGTTTGAACTTGCTGGAGTTAACGAAGAAGTTGCCCGCGAGGCAATGCGTTTAGCATCTCACAAGCTTCCGGTAAAATGTAAGTTTGTAAAAAGAGAAGAAATGGATGGTGAGGTTAGTGATAGCTAAGAAAATGAGAGAACTAACCGACGAGGAATTAGAAAGAAAAGTTTCCAGTTATAAAGAAGAATTATTCAACCTGCGTTTTCAGATGGCAACTGGTCAACTTGATAATCCCATGAGAATAAGAGATGTAAGAAAAAACATCGCCAGATGCAAGACTGTATTACGGCAGCGGGAAATTTCGCGGGAGAGTAACGGATAAAAAGGAGGTCTAAGGGTGGCTCAACATCAAGGCAACCGTAAAACCAGGATGGGCACGGTAACCAGCGACAAAATGGAAAAGACCATAACCGTTTCAGTAGAAACCGTACAGCAGCATCCTCTATACAAAAAGACCATAAAGACAAGTAAGAAATATAAAGTTCATGACGAAAATAACGAAGCCAAAACCGGTGATGTCGTAAAGATCATGGAAACCCGCCCCTTAAGCAAGGACAAGAGATGGATACTCGTGGAAATTATTCAAAAAGCCAAGACTCTGCAATAGTTCTGGTATATTGAAGGGAGGTTTAAACCGTGATTCAGCAGGAAACAGTTTTACAGGTAGGGGACAACACCGGGGCCAAACAGGTACTCTGTATAAAGATATTAGGCGGATCAAATCGAAAGTATGCTACGGTTGGAGATATCATTGTCGTGACTGTTAAAGAAGCAGCACCGAATGGCGTAGTAAAAAAAGGTGATGTCGTAAAAGCTGTAGTAGTAAGAACCAAAAAGGAAATCAGAAGGCAAGACGGTTCCTATATTTCTTTTTCGGAAAATGCCGCCGTCATACTTGACGATAATGGAAACCCCAAAGGTACGCGTATTTTTGGACCTGTAGCCAGGGAACTGAGGGATAAGAATTTCATGAAAATCATATCTCTGGCCCCCGAAGTGCTTTAGTCGGTGGAGGTGTGAAGAATGAATATAAAAAAAGGTGATATTGTACTAGTGTTAACCGGCAAAGATGCCGGCCGCAAAGGAAAAGTATTAAAAGCGATACCTGCCCAAAATCGGGTAGTCGTTGAAGGGATAAATAAAGTCAAGAAGCATCAGCGCCCCACCCGGGCTATACCGCAGGGCGGCATCTTACAGGTAGAAACACCAATGAATGTATCCAACGTGATGCTGGTGTGCGAAAAATGTAACCAACCAACGCGGATTGCCAAAGGATTTTTAGAAGATGGAACTAAGGTGAGGGTCTGCAAGAAATGCGGAGAGGTAGTAGACTAAGCTCCAAGAAGGGAGGCTAGCTATTAAATGGCTACGCTGTACGAAGTATACAAGCAAGAGATTACTCCTCAACTGATGGAGAAATTTCAATATAAAAATGTTATGCAGGTTCCGAGGCTGGAAAAGATCGTTCTTAACATAGGCGTTGGCGAAGCTATTCAAAATCCTAAGGCATTGGATGGAGCAGTCAATGATCTGACCGCCATATCCGGGCAAAAACCGGTTATTACCAAAGCGAAAAAATCGATCGCCGGGTTTAAATTGCGGGAAGGCATGCCCATCGGATGCATGGTAACCCTCCGGGGTGAACGGATGTATCAATTCCTGGATAAGCTGATTAACATTGTACTGCCCCGGGTACGTGATTTCCGAGGTGTTTCGCCCCAGGCTTTTGATGGACGTGGTAATTACTCCTTGGGAATCAAGGAACAGACTATTTTCCCGGAAATTGAGTATGACAAAATCGATAAGATCAGAGGGTTGGAAGTAGCTATCGTAACTACTGCGAAGACCGATGAAGAAGCTCGGGAATTGTTAAAGCGCATGGGAATGCCATTTAGATAAGAGGAGGTATTTGCAAATGGCAAAAAAGGCGATGATTGCAAAACAGCAACGCCCACGCAAGTATAAAGTCCAGGAATACAATCGCTGCAAGATATGTGGAAGACCACGTGCCTACATGGGCAAATTCGGCATCTGCAGAGTTTGTTTCAGAGAAATGGCACATCGGGGAGAAATACCCGGTGTTACTAAGTCAAGCTGGTAGGCTTTAAAAGTGGATAGTCTACAGTGAGGAGAAAAGCTGGTCGTGGTAACAGGTTAATACCATAGCCTGCTGAAAGCCTTATGTTGTAAGCTGGTAATAAAGGAGGTAAAAAATATGGTCATGACTGATCCCGTAGCCGACTTCCTGACCAGAATTAGAAACGGCAATATGGTCATGCATCAAACCGTTGAAGTACCCGGCTCCAAGATGAAGCTAGGCATGGCCCGGATCATGAAAGAAGAAGGGTACATCAAGGATTATGAATATATAGAGGATGGCAAACAAGGGGTAATCAGGGTGTACCTTAAGTATGGACCCAACAAGGAAAAAGTGATCACCGGACTAAAAAGAATCAGCAAGCCGGGTCTGCGGGTATACGTACAGAAGGATGAAGTGCCCAAGGTTTTGGGTGGACTCGGCACCGCAATTGTTTCTACCTCTAAAGGACTAATGACTGATAAAAACGCCCGCAAAGAAGGTTTGGGCGGCGAAGTGATATGTTACATTTGGTAGCCGAAGGAGGAGTGAGCAGTGTCCAGAATAGGTAGAAAACCTATCGCTCGACCTGACAACGTAAAGGTAACAATAAATGATGATATAATTACGGTTGAAGGTCCTAAAGGGATTCTTTCCCAGCAAATACCACAAGATATTTCTATAGAAGTTAGCGATAATGTGTTATTGGTCACAAGACCGAGTGATTCCAAAAAACATAGAGCCATGCATGGATTAACCAGAGCCCTGGTAGCCAATATGGTTGATGGTGTCAGCCAAGGCTTTGAAAAAAAGCTGGAACTGGTAGGGGTAGGATATCGCGCCCAGATGCAAGGCAGCAAGCTGGTTATAAACATCGGTTATTCCCATCCGGTTGAAGTAGAACCCATTGCGGGTATTGAGTTTGAAGTTCCGGCCGCTAACAAGATCACGGTAAAAGGTATTGACAAACAACTGGTTGGCAATACTGCAGCTCATATACGCGCCATTAGAAAGCCCGAACCGTATAAAGGCAAAGGCATCAAGTATGAAGGCGAAGTTATCAGACGCAAAGCTGGTAAGGCAGGCGGTAAATAAATAGGAAGGGAGTGACTGCGTTGATCAAGAAAACCAGCAAAAATGAACTCAGAAAAACTAGACATAAAAGGATTAGAAAGAAAATAGCTGGTACTGCTGAAGTACCCCGACTATGTATTTATACCAGCCTAAACCACATATATGCGCAGATTATCGATGATGAAAATGGTGTAACCCTGGTAACCGCATCAACCCTTGATAAGGACATGGCTGACCTTACCGGTAAAACCAATATAGATGCGGCCAAGCGCGTAGGCGACAGTATTGCGCAAAAGGCTAAAACCAAGGGGATTACCTCAGTTGTTTTTGATAGAAATGGGCGCAAATATCATGGTAAAGTAATGGCTCTGGCAGATGCAGCCAGGGAGAGTGGACTGAACTTTTAACACTTGATTTCCGTCAGGTTAGGAGGGAAAAAATGATTGAAAAGGAACAGGTAGCCCCCGAATATATTGAAAAAGTCGTAAATATAAAAAGGGTTGCCAAGGTTGTAAAAGGTGGACGCAGATTTAGCTTCAGTGCCCTGGTTGTAGTAGGTGATGGAGCAGGCAGAGTCGGTACAGGTAAAGGAAAAGCCACCGAAGTGCCGGAAGCAATCAGAAAAGCGATGGAAAATGCTAAAAAGAACATGATTGAAATACCTTTAATAGATGACAGAACGATTCCTCATTCTATACTAGGCAGATTTGGCGCGGGTGAAGTATTGTTAAAACCAGCTGCGGAAGGAACGGGCGTTATCGCCGGCGGGCCAGTCAGAGCAGTATTGGAAGCAGCCGGACTAAAAGACATCCTTACCAAATCTCTGGGGTCAGCCAACGCCAACAATATGGTGCACGCCACCATGGAGGGCTTAAAAAACCTGAAACGGGTTGAAGACGTAGCCCGCCAGAGGGGCAAAACCATCGATGAGATTTTGAACTAGGGAGGGAAAAACCTTGGCCAAGCAGTTGAAAATTACCTGGAAAAAAAGCTTTATTGGTTACCCTCAAACCCAGAGACTGACCATTAAAAGCCTGGGATTTAGCAAGCTAAATCAGGTATTGATAAAAGAAGATTCCCCGCAACTCCGCGGACAGCTTAACAAGGTAGGACATCTGGTAAGTGTGGAAGAGTTAGATTAAAAACAGGGAGGTTTTAAGAGTGAAGCTAGAGGAAATAAAATCTCCGCCCGGGGCCACTAAAAGTGCTAAAAGAGTTGGCAGAGGGATTGGCTCAGGACATGGCAAGACATCTTGTCGTGGACATAAAGGGCAGAAATCCCGTTCCGGTGGAGGCGTCCGGCCCGGTTTTGAAGGCGGACAAATGCCCCTGCAAAGGCGTTTACCTAAAAGAGGTTTTACGAATATTTTTAAAACTGAATGGTCAATCGTCAATGTGAGAGACCTGAACGTTTTTGAAGAGGGTACAGTAGTAACCATACCCATGTTGAAGGAAGCAGGCCTAATCAGGAAAGCGCCTCTGCCAGTTAAGCTACTGGGTGATGGCGAAATTGAAAAAAAACTGACCATACAGGTAAATAAAGCCAGCCAGCAGGCCGAGGAGAAAATCGCAGCCAGAGGTGGCAAGGTTGAGGTGATCTAATGCTTAATTCATTTCAACAGGCTGTAAAAATCGGCGATCTGCGCAAGAAACTACTCTTTACCCTGTTTATGCTACTCGTATTCAGGGTGGGAGCACATATACCTGTACCCGGGATCAACCCGGAAGCTATGGCGGAATTGTTGAAAGGCCAGTTGTTCGGCTTTTTTGATATAATATCCGGGGGCGCATTTAAACGCTTTAGTATTTTTGCCATGAGTATAACGCCCTATATTAACGCCTCTATTATCATGCAGCTCCTCACCGTAATTGTACCGAAACTGGAGGAGCTTAACAAAGAAGGCGAAGAAGGCAGAAAGAAAATAGCTCAGTACACCCGGTATTTTACCATAGTACTAGCATTTATCCAGGCTCTCGGCATGTCCGCAGCTCTTACCAAAACAGGAGCAGTTATCAATAGCGGTTTTACTTCTTATATGGTAATTGCCATATCACTCACAGCCGGGACGGCCATGCTAATGTGGATCGGCGAGATGATCACCGAAAAAGGTATCGGCAACGGAATATCCCTGATTATCTTCTGCGGGATCGTAGCCCGCATACCCCAGCAGATTGTTGGAGTAGGTCAAGAAATATCAGGCGGTATTATCGGTTTCTTTAACGTTATATTGCTGATTATTGTTATGCTGGCGGTTATAGTTGCAGTAGTCGCAATGAATGAAGGGCAAAGAAGGCTGCCAATCCAATACGCCAAGCGGATGGTGGGCAGAAGAATGTATGGCGGGCAAACCACTTTCCTGCCGTTAAAAGTAAACTCCGCCGGGGTTATACCTATAATATTTGCCATGTCACTTTGTATGTTTCCGGCGACTATAGGCTCCTTTATGTCACAGACATCTGGATATAATCAGTTTATCGACAGTTATTTTAATTTTGGGAGTGTATTATATAATGTTGTCTATGCCTTACTGATTGTGTTCTTTACGTATTTCTATGTATCGATAATATTCAATCCCCTGGATGTGGCTGATAACATTAAGAAAAACGGAGGGTTCGTACCAGGCATCAGACCAGGCAGACCCACCGCTGAGTATATAGACAAAATACTGTCCCGGCTAACCTTAGCGGGCGGTGTATTCTTGGCTTTGATAGCAATATTGCCTAATTTCGTAATTGCCATAACCGGAGTGACCAGCCTCTGGTTTGGCGGCACCGCATTGTTGATCGTAGTTGGTGTAGCGCTAGATACAATGAAACAGATAGAATCACATTTATTGCTTAGAAGTTATGAAGGTTTTGTAAAATAGGAGATGATTAACTAATGAACATTATCATTATGGGCCCTCCCGGTGCTGGTAAAGGAACTCAGGCAGATTTAATCAAGGCAAGATTTCCGATTTTGCATATCTCTACTGGAGATATGTTCCGGGAAGCAGTAAGCAAACAAACGGCTATGGGGTTAGAAGCCAAGAAGTACATGGATGCCGGCCAACTGGTGCCTGACGAAGTTACTATTGGTGTAGTTGAAGAGAGACTGGCACAGCCGGATTGTGCCGATGGATTTCTGCTGGATGGATTTCCGCGCACGATACCGCAGGCCGAAGCTCTGGATAAGGTTTTAGCCAAGCTGGGTAAAAAAGTAGAAGCTGCCCTTGATATCAGTGTTCCTGACCAGGTTCTGCTGGAACGCATGACCGGCCGCGTAAGCTGCCCGCAATGTAAAACCGTATATAATACCAGATTTAATCCTCCGACAACCGTTGGTATCTGCGATAAATGCGGTACTGGGCTGATGCAGCGTGATGACGACAAAGAAGCAACCGTAAAAAATCGTCTCAAGATCTATATGGAACAGACCCAGCCGCTTTTAAACTATTATGAAAAGCAGGGCACCTTAAGAACGATTGATGGCAACCGTGATCCTAAAGACGTGTTTGCAGATGTAGTATTAGTGCTGGAGAAGCTCTAGATGATAATAATTAAGACCAAGGATGAAATCGAGAAAATGAGACGCTCCGGGCAGGTCGTAGCGGAAGTGCTTAAGCTGCTGGAAGCCACCGCGCGACCGGGTATAACAACTGCCGCTCTAAATGCCACTGCTGTGGAAGAGTGTAAGAAAAGAAATGCGATCCCGCTATTTCTAAATCAACCTCATCCCCGTGGCGGCAAACCGTTTCAGGGTGCCATCTGTGCATCAGTAAATGAAGAAGTGGTACATGGTATACCGGGCAACCGTGTTTTGCACGAAGGGGACATCATTAGTATTGATTTTGGGGTGATGCTGGATGGCTATGCGGGAGATGCCGCCATAACTGTAGCCATAGGTGAAATCGATCCTAAGCTTAAAAAACTGATTCAGATAACTGAAGAGGCATTGCTTAAAGGGATTGAACAGGCAAAGGCAGGTAACCGGCTAGGATATGTGTCCAACGCAATCCAAACTCATGCTGAAAACCATGGATTTTCGGTAGTTAGGGACTTTGTCGGGCACGGTATTGGCAAATCCATGTGGGAGGATCCACCGGTACCTAATTATGGCAGGAAGAATAACGGCCCGATCCTAAAAGAAGGGATGACCTTGGCGATTGAGCCCATGCTTAACCAGGGGACTCACCAGGTTTCCACTCTTGAGGATGAATGGACTGTAGTTACCAAAGACGGTTTACCATCAGCCCACTTTGAACACAGTATTGTTATCCTGGATAAGGGGCCGGAAATCCTTACCTTAAGGTAATGGAGGTGACCAATCATTTCCGAGACCATGTTGGGCAGAGTTGTTTTCTCCAAGACAGGCCGAGATGGCGGCAAGCCGTTTGTAATCGTCCAGGTGGTTAATGAGCGCTATGTTATTATTTGTGATGGAGATACGCGCAAAATTGAAAATCCTAAGATGAAGAACATTAAACACTTGCAATTTACTAAAATGACGTCTTTCGAGGTCATTGACTATTTAAATAAAGGTGAAATACCTGATAACCATATAATCAAAAAAAGTCTTAAGCGAATACTTGAAAGAGGAGAATCAGATGGGAAGGAGGTCTGGTAAATGGCTAAAGATGACGTTATCGAGGTAGAGGGGAAAGTTCTTGAACCGTTACCCAATGCTATGTTTACGGTGGAACTGGAAAATGGCCATAAGGTCCTCGCCCACATATCAGGAAAAATGCGGATGAATTTTATCAGAATATTACCTGGTGACCGTGTAATGGTAGAGTTATCGCCTTACGATTTAAATCGTGGCAGAATAACATATCGTTTCAAGTAGGAAGCTTTTCTACCGTTTAAAGGAGGTTAATTAAGTGAAAGTTCAACCCTCAGTCAAACCCATGTGCGAAAAATGCAAAGTAATAAAACGCCATGGCAAGGTTATGGTAATATGCGAAAATCCCAAGCATAAACAGAAACAGGGCTAAGCGTGACGGCGCCTATATTATCTGAAGGAAGTGAATAGAATTGGCGAGAATAGCAGGTGTTGATTTACCCCGCGACAAAAGAGTGGAAATTTCCCTTACCTACATTTATGGTATCGGGAAATCCTCAGCTCAGAAAATATTGGCGGAAGCAGGTATAAACCCTGATACCAGGGTGAAAGATCTAACCGAAGAAGAAGAAGCTAAATTAAGAACAATTATTGATAAAAACTACACCGTTGAAGGCGATCTTCGGCGCGATGTCAGCATGAATGTCAAAAGACTTATGGACTTAGGCTGCTACCGGGGACTTCGCCATCGGCGCGGATTACCGGTGCGCGGTCAGAAGACCAAGACAAATGCACGTACCCGCAAGGGTCCCAAACGTACAGCCGCCGGCAAGAAGAAATAGCCATTAGAAGGGGGATAAATGAGTGGCACGAAGAACAACCACGCGGGTTAAACGGCGTGAAAAAAAGAATATTGCAGAAGGTATTGCGCACATTAAGTCAACCTTTAACAATACAATTATTTCGATTACCGACAAACATGGTAATGCAATATCCTGGGCCAGCGCAGGAACGGTTGGCTTCAAGGGATCGCGCAAAAGCACCCCGTTTGCGGCTCAGCAGGCAGCAGAGAATGCGGCCCGGGCAGCGATGGAACACGGCCTTAAAGAAGTCGAGTGTTATGTAAAGGGGCCGGGAGCCGGGCGTGAAGCCGCCATTCGTTCACTGCAGGCAGCGGGGCTGGAAGTAAGCGTTATTAAGGACGTTACCCCCATTCCGCATAACGGGTGCAGGCCGCCTAAAAGAAGAAGGGTTTAAGGAGGTAGTAATTTAAGTGGGAAGATATACTGATTCAGTTTGCCGCCAATGCCGCCGCGAGGGGGAAAAGCTTTTTCTAAAAGGAGATCGCTGTTATTCCGTCAAGTGTGCGGTAGAAAAAAGACCCTTCGTACCTGGCCAGCATGGTCAAAAACGCAGACAGAAAACTAGTGAATACGGGCTGCAGTTAAGAGAAAAGCAGAAGACGAAACGCATCTATGGCGTTAGCGAGAAACAGTTCCGCAACACGTTTGAAAAAGCAGATCGTCAGCAGGGAGTTACCGGTGATAACTTGCTGGCATTACTGGAGAGACGCCTGGACAATGTAGTTTTTAGAATGGGCATGGCCAGTTCGCGCAAAGAAGCCCGTCAACTGGTAAACCATGACCACTTTACCATTAATGGCAAAAAAGCTAATATCCCGTCCATGTTGGTTAAGGCTGGCGATGTTATTCAAGTAAAGGAAGCTAGTGCCGAATCGCCAAAATTTGAGGAACTCAAAGCCGCTGCTGCCTATAAGACTGCCCCCGAATGGCTGGAAGTAAATGCTGACAGCTTGACTGGCAGGGTATTGTCATTACCGACCAGGGATCAGATAGATACAGCTGTTAGTGAACATCTAATCGTAGAACTATACTCCAGATAGACACCAGGGGAAACCTTTTGCCGGTGTCAAACTAACTATACTCTAGATTATCTATCTAAAAGCAACCTCTATTAGAGAAGGAGGGGATAATTAGTGCTAGAGATGGAAAAACCGCGGATAGAGCGAGTCGAACAGGATCTTACGTCAAATTACGGAAAATTTGTTATCGAACCGTTGGAGCGAGGCTATGGTACTACTTTGGGCAACGCTCTACGCAGGGTGCTCTTGTCTTCATTGCCAGGGGCAGCTGTTACATCTATTAAAATTGACGGGGTTCTGCACGAATTTTCCACTATTCCAGGCGTTCTGGAAGACACTACAGAAATGATCTTGAATATTAAACAGATGGTCTTGCGCTATGAAGGCAACGAACGCAAAATCATCCGCTTGGAGAAAAAAGGTAAACAGGATGTATGTGCGGGAGATATCGAGCCCGATGCCGAGGTCGAGATTTTAAATCCAGATCTTCATATTGCCAGTTTAGATGAAGATGGCAAGCTGGAGATAGAAATGACCGTTGAAAGAGGCCGGGGTTATGTCAGTGCAGACCAGCAACCTAATAAAAGCGAAGAAGTAGTAGGGCTGCTGCCGATTGACTCCATATATACCCCGGTCACCAAAGTTAACTATATGGTGGATAACGCCAGGGTTGGCAAGAGAACCGACTTTGACAAGCTGGTTCTGGAGGTATGGACCAATGGCAGCATAAAACCGGAAGAAGCCATTAGTCTCTCAGCCCAGATCCTAATTCAGTACCTCAATCTCTTTACGGAAATAGATGATACCTATGCCGAAGTAGAGATTTTGGTAGAGAAGGAAGAAGAAAAGAAAGACAAGGTTTTAGAGATGTCTATCGAGGAACTGGAGCTATCGGTGCGCGCCTCCAATGGATTAAAAAGGGCCAATATCAACACCGTGGGCGATTTAATTGAAAAAACCCGTGAAGAGATGAGCAAGGTCAGAAACCTGGGGCAGAAGTCCCTGGAGGAAATTGAGCGTAAGCTGACAGAACTGGATCTGACCTTTAAGAAAACAGAGGAATAGGAAGGAGGATTCCCATTGAGTTATCGCAAATTCGGACTCTTGGCTGATCATCGCAGATCCATGCTCAGGAACTCAGTGACCTCTTTGTTGGAAAACGGCAAAATCACAACTACGGAAACGAGAGCCAAAGATATCAAAGTAGTAGCCGACAAAATGATCACCCTGGGAAAACGTGGGGATCTACATGCCAGACGGCAGGCTGATTCTTACTTAATGAAAGAAGAAGTCGTGGCCAAATTGTTCAATACCGTTGCGCCTCGGTATAAAGACCGCTCCGGCGGTTATACCCGCATAATCAAAGCCGGATATCGCAAGGGTGACGGTGCCCCTATGGTTATTCTGGAGCTGGTAGACTAAGCTAAATATCGTTTTCCGGTCATAAAAGGACTCTTTAGTGCCGGGCAAGGGTCATAAAATAACAATAGTGAGTTGATACTGCTCTATAAAAGTATTAAGGGAGGATTGTATATATCCTCCTGATCTTTTATAGGGTTTATTTGAGCTAAAAACCGGCTGGATAAAAGGCAGGGTCGGCAGCCAAATTATCTTTTGGGGAGAATTAAGCAGATGAAGCGAATAAAGATGGTGCTGGAATATGATGGCAGCAATTACCATGGCTTTCAAAGACAAATAAATGCCCACACGATTCAAGCTCAGTTGGAAAGTTCAATCAATCATCTGACCGGAGAAACGGTTACGGTAAACGCCGCAGGGCGTACCGATGCCGGCGTACATGCCTTGGGTCAAGTCATAGCTTTTAATACGTCAGCCCGGATACCTGCCGATAAATGGACCCCGGCACTAAACAGCAAGTTGCCGGACGACATTCGTATTCTAAATAGCTTGGAGGCTGCCCCGGATTTTCATCCCCAGTTTGATGCCCTAAAGAAAAGCTATGTGTATTTAATATATCGGCAAAAGTCCGGGGCCAGTTTTTACCGGAAACATGCCTTGCTAAACAGTGAAAATCTGGATGTCGCAGGAATGCAAAGGGCGGCCCGACTGCTGGAGGGTAACCATAATTTTAAAGCCTTCTGTGCCAGTGGGTCTTCCGTAAAAAGCTTTAAGCGCAATGTCAGCCTCTGTCGGATAATTAACCAGGAAGCTTGGCTGAAGTTGGAAATAGAAGCCAATGGTTTCTTGTATAATATGATCCGCATTATTATGGGAACCCTCCTGGAAGTAGGTCGCCAGCGCCTTACACCTGAGCATATTTTAGAAATATTGGACTCCCAAGATCGAAATCTGGCTGGCTCTACCGTATCTCCCCATGGACTTTACTTAAAAGCAGTAGAGTACCCCGAAGGATGATTATTGGCGAAATCTGATTTTTTATGCTTAACCTTGTGTTTTTAAAAAATATAATTAAATCCGGTTACATTACTTCAATGATCGCGTGAGCCCAATCTAATTAAACCGCGCTGCCGGGGCTGCTCTTGTGCAGGCTGCGGTAAATCAGCGGCACAATGGTTCTGCTCCCAGAGTTGGTCAGCTACTTTACCCCATTCCAGGGCTACCTGCATAGTTCGTTCCGTAAGTTCATCCACATCCTCCAGGTCGATGGGCTGGGTTGACTGGGCGCCGGATAAATGCACCATTTCCCTTAGCTTATGGGGATTATCTAGCAACGGACAGGGCCGCAGGAGATTGTCATTAAAAGGCTGGCCAAGCCGGTACTGCATGAAAAGCGGAGATTGTAAGGCGTCTAGCAAACTAACATCCTTTATATTAACATTGGAATAATGAATAAAGGCACAAGGTTCTACGTCACCGTTGGCATTTATATGTAAGTACCTACGCCCACCGGCAATACATCCCCCGGCAAAGTCGCCGTCATTCCAAAAATCCATAAGAAAGATTGGTTTGGTATTACGAAATTCTCTTACGCGATGATACATATAGGCACGCTGCTCAGGGGTGGCGATTAAATCCAACTGGGCACCTTTTCCCAGGGGCATATAAGTAAAGTACCAGCCAAATATGCAGCCTTTCTCAATCATGTAATCGACATATTGGTCAGAACCGACACTATTCACATTTCCACTATGATAGCAGGTGGAAAATCCAAAAGGAACCCCATGTTTGCGCAATATGTCCATAGCCTCAATAACCCTTTGATAAGTACCGTCACCGCGGCGCATATCTGTTTCACTTTCAAAACCCTCCACACTCAAAGCCAGCGCAAAATTCCCAGCCGCGGCCATTTGAGCTGCTAAATCATCATTTACCAGGGTGCCGTTTGAAAAAGCCAGAAACATACAGTCATTATGTTTATGAGCCAGTTTCATGAGGTCATCCTTACAGATCAAGGGTTCTCCTCCGGAGTATATGTACATATATATCCCCAGTTCTTTGCCTTCCCGGATAATACGGTCAAGGGTTTTTATGTCCATTGAAGCTGTTTTTTTATATTCCGCCGCCCAACAGCCGGTGCACTTCAGGTTGCAGGCAGCAGTAGGATCCATCAAGATGGCCCAGGGAATATTGCAGCCATATTTCTCGGACATTTTCTCGTTGGTGGGAATTCCTAAGATAGAAGCGTTAACCAAGAAATTAACCAGGACTTTTTTTCTGACGTTAGGGCCAAACTCGGTAAACAGGCGGCATATATATTCATTCCAGTTATTGCTGGGGTCATCCAATATGTCACGTATTGAACGAGCATAACTTTTATGATTGTCCGTAATCAGTATTTTTTCGCCCCAATTTAATAATTTTTCCATGTTCTCCAGCGGATTTTTCTCCACGTACCTGATTCCTTCGTTGATTACGGCAGTACTGATCATCTGTTTTACCTTCATACTGTTTCCCTCCTTGGCGTTATAATAGCTATAAAGGAGCTAAAAGCAAGAGAACAGATGGTTCTTGACTCTGCATATTTCCAAAGTTGACTAAAAGCCTACCTGCCACCTCCTTTTGCAAGAAAGCTAACCAAAAGCAATCAGCGCTGACTTATGAATCTTGAACTCCATTTCTCTGCTTTTATAGACGTGTTACCGACCATTTTATCGCTATTATTACTTCCACCTTAAGATATCCCATAATGGGAGAGTCAATAGAATGATAAAATTTTCACTTCTGCCCGCGCCAAATAAAATCCACTCTGTATAAAAGTGATACAGAGCGGATTGTAAAGCGTGAGATAAAAAGGTTTATTCAGTCTCAAAAGTACCGAGTAAATCCGCGTTTATTATTAAGGTCCCCAGTGATCTGCGTCTATTATCTAATTTAAACGCTTTAAAATAAATCTGGCACAGAACAGCGTAGTTCATAAAGAGGTCGTTCTGCGTTGTATAATCCGGTGACGAGTTCTGTTTCCACGACTATTACATCTTGTCCGGTTTTAAATATTTCTGCAAACAATTCCTTAGCTTTTTCAATTCTACTTTCCTGAATATGCCTAACAATATATGGCCCAGCGGGGATTTTTATTATATCTTTAGCTCCGTTTTTTGTCGTTGGCAGGATATCAATGAATTGGTAACGTTCTACTGCGTTGGTACGAAACCGGTAAAGGAGACCAAACTTATATCCTGACTTATACCCTTGCTTGGCTACTGCCGCATATAATCCTCTCAGTTTCAAATAAAATTCTTTTTCGTCTGTGGATTCTGTAATAGGTTCTAACATATAGTAGATATCCGGAAAATCGATCCGGTTAGGCGGGTCATAGGGAGAGATTTGATCGTTTTGTTGGATTTCCAACTGCAAATCATCGATAAAATTCAAACCATCCTGGATTGTGCGGATTTTCGTTTCGGCCATCTCTTTGCTAACCTCCAGCAGCTGCGTTAAGTGAATCAGTCCGTCTTTTTCCATAAGCTCGTTAAGCTTTCTTAAAGGTATGCCCAACTCCACACAAAATTGAATGATATCAACCAGTTTGAGCTGTGAAAAATCGTAATAGCGATATCTCGTATCCGGGTCAATATAGGCTGGCTTTAATACGCCAATTTTATCGTAATAACGCAGAGATTTAATATGTGTCCCGGTCAGTTTTGATACTTCTCCAATAGATAAATAAATCCCTTTCCTCATAAATTAATTTCCCCCTTGACTCTCCTATTATAGGACAGTATATATTTTAGCCTATAGAGTGAAACAGTACTTGTCAAGGATTACAGTGTCTCAATCCGTCGTTGTCCCGTAAAACAGCTGCTACTCTCATAAGTGGCTGCCCCTTTGCATACAATTGAGGTTATAGGCTGCGAACCGGGGCGGTTGTTGGGAAAATGATTTTTAAATAGTAAATTTAGGTATATACATTTCCATTTTTAATGTTATACTGTATTAAAAATGAATGGCACAATAATGTATTAGCTATCGACCTGCCAGTTATTTTTTCTTTAACCTTTCTATTTTTACGCAGCAAATAAATCCGCCGCCGTATTGGGTTATTCATTGGTGTTGTTCAGGCTAATTACCTGGTATCATTTCGAGTTTCAGCCAAAACGTAAGGTTCCTTGTAAAACTAAATAAGGTTATTGTGGGCTCCTCTGCTGGAAAAAGGCCAGCCTTGGTTTTATCGTTGCCCCTATTTTTGGCTTCGTGCATACCTATGCACGATACTGGTTAAAAAAGACAAACTGAAAAGGAGTGGATATTGATGAAAACACAGGAGACTGTAACAAAAACTTTTGCTACTATGGAGACTCTAATGGAAAAGTTCTGGGATATGTGGCTGGTAGGTATGGGCAGCATTTCTTGGACGCAGGAGCAATTTGACAACATGCTCAAAAAATATTTGGAGCAAAGCCAGGTTACCAGAGAAGAGAGCAGTAAAATTATTGATGAACTCATGAAACAGGTCAAAAACAACCAGGCGCAAATGCAAAAGATGATTCAGGAAGCTGTAAATACAGCTTTGGAAAATGCAGAACCGGCCTATAACTACTTTGAAGAAATCAACAAAAAAGTTGAAGAACTAAGCAAAAAGGTCAGCAGTATGTAATATTTCCAGATAAACAAACGATTAAAGCATGTCCTGAAGTATCAGGAACCTTATAGAAAGGAGCCGGATGCATGTCTGAGGACGAAAGAAGCAGCAGCCAGGCTGATGGCCATAAGATTATATTTCCTGATTTAGCCGAACTATGGAAGGAAATGTACTTTAAAACTGAAGGTGCCTGGGCCGAGGCTTTAAAAGATTTTGTCAGCACCGAAACCTTTATAAAGATGCTGGATCAGACGTTGAACCAGCATCTTTCCATAGAAAAGATCACCCGTCAGAATATGGACAGGATGTTTGAGTACAGTGCCACCCCGTCCAAAAAAGATCTGGCCAGGATTGCCGAACTGGTCATATCGGTAGAGGACAAGGTAGATAATCTGGATTTCCAGCTGGTCGAAAATATCAACAAGACTACGGACACTCTGCTTAAGATGTTAAGTCTTATGGAAAAAGGTCAGCAGGAGATAAATGCGATAAAAGCACAAAATGAAGAATTAGACCAGCAAATTAAAGCCTTATCAAAACAAAACCTGGAGCTTAAAAAAAGAATGGCCGCCTTAAAATTACCCGCATCATCCCAGTCAGAACCTGCGCCTGTTGAGATCAGCCCTGAAGAAACCACCAACAAGGCTCAAAACACCCGTAAAAGAACTAAGGTTAAAAAAACCGCTGATGAACCTTGATCATATCTCTTATAAACAGGACGTAAAAGGAGGCAGGTCTGTTTTGATAGAAAACATTTACAGTGAACTTAAGATAGGCGATGTGGGCTATGTAGAAAAAACTATTACCGAATCAGACGTATATATGTACGCAGGAATTACCGGGGATTTTAGCTGGCTGCATGTCAACCAGAAAAGAGCCGAACAAGGACATTTTAAAACCCGAATTGTCCATGGAATGCTGCTGGTGGGGCTTATTTCCACGGTTGTGGGCAATGAGATGCCTGGTGCCGGAACCATATATGAGCAGCAGGATATTCAGTTTTTAAAACCTTGCTTCATAAATGACACGGTCAGGGCCCAAACCGAAGTGCTTGCTCTGCTCCCGGCCGGTCGAGTCAAATTAAGAACCTCCTGCTACAACCAACATAATGAACTTATCGTTGACGGTACAGCGATAGTTATTCCGCCTAGACAACATGTGATTACCGAAAAGATATCCTGATTTAGCTTGGGGAGGATTATACCGTGAAAAATATCATTCTAAGCGGCTCCGCCGAAGAAATTGGCAAACAGCTGCAGGAAAGCTATGACCGGATGTGTAGCAGCACCCAGAAATGGATGGAGATGCTCCAGTATGATCCATATCCTCAGACAGGCTTAAGCCCTAAAGAAGTCGTCTGGAGAAAGAACAAGGCCAGGCTATACCGGTACGTGTCACCGTCAGGGCACCAGCACAAAGTGCCCATACTTATTATATATGCCCTTATAAATAAGCCTTATATATTGGATTTGACCCCCGGTATGAGCTTGATTGAACACCTATTGGAATGTGGATTTGACATATTCCTGCTGGATTGGGGCGATTTTGATTGGGAGGATCGTGAACTTAGCTACGGTAATCTGGTCAACGACTATATTGCCCGGGCGGTGCAAAAAACCCTTTTGACATCCGGCAGTGATGAGCTGACCATGCTGGGCTACTGCATGGGAGGAACGATGACCAGTATGTATGCCGGGCTTTACCCGCAAGAAAGGATAAAAAATATCGTACTTTTATCTGCCCCGATTGATTTTTCTGACGCGGGTACTTCATCCCTATGGCTCAATTCACCTGATTATGATGCCGACAGAATCGTGGATACTTTCCAGTTGGTACCGAAAGATTTTATCGATATCGGGGTTAAGATGCTGCGTCCGGTTAATAATTATATAGGCACATATACCCGCCTGTGGCGCTCGATAGACGAGGATAATCCGGTAATCGCCTGGAAGGCACTTAACAAATGGGTAAATGACAACATCAATTTCCCCGGCGAGGCATATCGTCAGTGGATCAAGGATTTATACCAGGAAAACAAACTGGTGAAAAAGCAATTTTCTCTCCAGGGGCAAACGGTCGATCTGGCCAGAATAACATCCAATCTGCTGGTCATGGCCGGTGAAAACGACCATCTGGTGATGACTGCCCAGGCCCAAGCGGCCCTTGACTATATGTCATCTTCGGATAAATCCTATTACGAATTTCCGGTAGGGCACGGAGGTCTGGTATTCGGTAATTATGCCAAAAAAAATGTCTATCCGGTCATGTCCGAATGGCTAAAACAACGTTCTAATTAACCAGAAAAAAAGGAGAATTACAAATGGGGATGTGAAAAAGAACATGACTCAGGATTATTGGGAGATTATTAAACGTTTACAAGAACCGCAGAACCTGTCCCTGGGTTGGGAATTGGAGAGGCGGGTTGCCGAGAATAAGGATAAAACCGCCCTCGTTTATCAGGATGAGATAATTAGCTATCAACAGTTAAATGCCGGGGCTAACCGCTATGCTGATTGCTTTAGTCGGCTGGGCTTTAAAAAAGGTGATGTGGTAGTATTGTTTATGAAAAACCGGCCTGAATTCCTTATGGCTGCGACCGGTTTAAGCAAATTAGGGGTGATCGTATCCTTGGTGCATATAGGTATCCGTAAAGACGTTCTGGCTCATGATATAAATATTTGTGAACCCCGCGCGGTAATCGTGGGGTATGAGCTAATAGACGTATTTAATGAGGTTCTACCCCTTCTTAAATTGAGGGCCCCAGCCCTTATTCTGATAGACTCCCCGAGCGACCATGAATTGCCCGCCTCCAGAATGCAAGCCCTGGGTCCTTTACTGCAATCCTCCAGCGAGGAAAACCCGTCCGCTACTGTAACTATAAACAGTGATGATCCCTTGGTTTACCTTTATACCCCCGGACAGAGCGGATTACGAAAAGCAGTGGCTATAAGCCAGCAGAGTTGTCTGATAAAATCCTATCTTTACAGTATGTTGGGATATATGCAGGAAAAAACCGTTCAATATATGTGTTTGCCCCTACATAATAATGGAGGGTTTGTAGGAGCATATTCCGCTATGATAACCTCGGGTAGTACCATGGTTCTAAAACAAAAATTCTCTGTTCATAATTTTTTTGATGATCTGCGTTTCTATGGGGCTGATTATGTGATCGCGGTGGGGGAAATGGCCCGCTACCTATATAACCAGCCGCCCCGGGAAAATGACCGCGATAATCCTCTGCAGGTCATGGTCTGCAATGGCATGTGGGGTTCACTGGTAGAAGCTTTCCGGGAACGTTTTGACGTCCAGCATATAATTGAGGTTTATACTAAAACCGAAGGTGTAGGTATCTTTGTAAACTTTGAAGAGGTACCCGGGATGTGCGGCAATTTGAGTCTGCGCGATATGCGCCAGGGCGAAGTTGTGCAATATGATTACAGCAACAAACAGATCAAACGAAATTCTGCCGGCCGGGCCATAAAATGTGTTCCGGGGGAATCAGGGTTGCTGGTCTGCGAGATTAATCAGCTTAATCGCTTTGCCGGGTATATAAATGATCCATCGTCTACCGAAGAAGTCCTGCTCTCCAATGTATTTGCCGAGGGAGATCGTTACTTTAACAGCGGTGATCTGGTACAATTGCATGAAAAAGATTATATATCCTATGTGGATCGTCTGGGTGACACCTACCGCTGGAAGGGACGTACTGTTTCTGCCAACCAGGTGGCCGATGTTCTGCAGCGTTTTTATGGGGGTATAGAAGATGTCATCGTATACGCGGTAAAAGTACCGGATGTGGAAGGACGCTGCGGTATGGCGAGCTTAAAGCTTATAGAGGGGGAACAACTGAATTGGGCGGAATTTATAAAACACATTAACCGCCGCATGCCCGAACACGCCCGCCCGGTTTTCATTCGCATTGCCGATCAACTGGCGGGTGGTCAGGATTCGGAAGAATATAAAGAAATACTGCGGTATGAAGGATTTAATCCCGGTCGGGTAAAGGATCCTCTGTATTTTCTGCATCCCGAACTCGAGCAGTATCTGCCTTTGGATATGGAAACCTACAAACAGATTCTGGCCCAGGAAATAAAGCTTTAAAACGAGTCTAATTTGGAAAAGAAGTCGGCACTGAAGGGAGGCTTTTTATGCTGTCCATATACCAGGAAATAATGAACAGCTTTTGGGGAATAGCCGAGCAAAACCTGGATTTTTGCTGCTCGTTATTTCCTGACGCGGATAAGGTAAATCAGTATATGTGTGTACTCGCTAAACTCGAAAACCCAGAGGCTCACTGGGCCACCCCCAACAATATAATCTATGAACATCAGACCTTGCGGTTGCGACATTTTCCCAATCCCAAAAGTTCCAGTGCCCGCAGACCGGTGCTCATTTTGCCCCCCCAAGCCGGGCATCATTCCAATCTGGCCGATTATTCCCCGGCCCAGAGTCTGGTTAGGGTTTTTCATAGTTATGGTTATGATGTGTATGTAACCGAATGGCTGTCAGCCGTTTTCGAGCAGCGTAATCTGGGAATGAATGATTACATACGGTTAACCGATGAAGCAGTTGATGAGATCCGCCGCCGCACAGGTGTGTATAAAATTCATCTCATCGGGCAATGTCAGGGAGGCTGGCAGGCCGCCATATATACCTCTTTGCATCAGGACAAAATCGCCACCCTGGTTTCAGCCGCGGCGCCTATTGACGTTGAGGCAGCACCTTCTATGATTATCGATGATGCTCAACTGCCTATGTCATTTTTCGAATATCTGGTGGCTACCGGCAATGGTTTAATGCAGGGAAAATACATCCTGTGGGGTTTTAAGAATATGCAGGCCGACGAGCATTATATGCGCAAATATAAGCGGTTATGGAAAATGATTGCTGTCAACGATCAAGAAGGACTCAAGCGTTTCCAACGCTTTGAAAACTGGTATGAATACACCCAGCAGTTGCCCGGCCGGTTCTATCTGGAAATAATTAAGAACATATTCAAGCAAAATAATCTGACCAAACCAGACACCATAAAGCTGGATGGACGAGCGGTGGATCTAAGAAATATCAATTGCCCGGTAATAATTATGGCCGGCCAAAAAGATCATATTACACCTCCCCCTCAGGCCTTTGCCCTAAAGAACTACATCAGCACCCCCCGGGAGGATGTAGTGGAAATCCTGACCGATGGCGGGCATATCGGCACCCTGATGGGTACCGAATCATTAAGGGAGGATTGGACAGCCGTAACCGAAGTACTAAATCTGGCTACCTGATAATCGGAAAAAGAAGTTAAATGGACACATATAACCCAGGTTTTTTCGGAATTACCCAGATCATCCCTTTTAAGGTGTCGGCAAGATTGTTTGCCAATAGCACCCTACTGCGAATAAGAGGATGGGATTCAGGCTGCAGCAGGTTACACCGCTTAGTGGCAATAATCTAAATCTAACTAATGGCTTATAATTTAATACAATTTCTTACTTAAACGGCATAAATAAATAACCTGCGTAAATCCCTTAAACCTGTGTAATCTGTGCCCATTAATCTAGGCGATATTTGCGGGGGGTTTCTTGACAAACCGTATTAAATTTGGATAATATTAAAAGGTAGTCTCTTCACTCCTGTTTGGCTCCAGCCCCGTTGACAAGCAGAGAGGCAGAGTCTTAAAGATATGCTCACTATCCGAGAGCTACAGGAGGGAAATTCGTGAAAACATATATGGCGAAACCTGCGGAAGTTGACCGCAAATGGTACGTGATAGATGCAGAAGGCCAGACACTCGGAAGATTAGCTTCAGAAGTTGCCTCCATCCTGAGAGGAAAACATAAGGCCACTTACACTCCTCATATAGATACCGGTGATCATGTTATCGTCATAAACGCTGAGAAGATAAGGCTGACCGGCAACAAACTTAATGATAAGATGTATCGCCGTTATTCCGGTTATCCGGGAGGATTAAAGGAAGTAAATTATGCTACTTTATTAGCCCGCAAGCCGGAGAAAGCTATCGAGCAGGCAGTAAAGGGAATGCTTCCCCACAATCGTCTGGGTCGGGCCATGTTTAAAAAACTTAAAGTATACAGAGGCGGGCAGCACCCCCATCAAGCCCAAAAACCAGAACTTCGTGAGTTGAGAGGTTAGGAGGATCGATATGGCTAGCGTACAATATTGGGGAACCGGAAGAAGAAAAACAGCTGTAGCCAGGGTTAGATTAGTTCCTGGAACAGGTAATATAACCATTAATAACAGATCATTTGAGGATTTCTTTCCAAATAAGACCAGCCGTTTGATTGTTCTGCAACCCATGGAGTTAACTGAAACAACCGGTAGATTTGATGTGCTCTGCCGGGTCAACGGCGGCGGTGTTACCGGACAGGCCGGAGCAATCAGATTAGGTATTGCCCGCGCGCTAATTAAGGCAAATCCGGAGTTAAGGCCGGTTTTGAAAAGAGGCGGTTTTCTTACCCGCGATCCACGTATGGTGGAAAGAAAGAAATACGGTCTGCACAAAGCCAGAAAAGCACCCCAGTACTCAAAACGTTAAGAAACTTTTTAAAACCCCCCGGATACAATTATTCGGGGGGTTTTCCTATCCAGCGGCAACTTTTTATTCTCCATAAATATATTCTTTTTCCCCCGCATATATAATAAATAGCAATTTTTGTGTGGGGGTTAAAGAATGATAAAATGCCCAACGGTATATATTAAAAAGAAACCAGCTGCCGTAATAACGGCTTGGGTTTTTTTTGTACTGCTGTCCTTACTGGCCATAAAGAGCGAGAATCGACCAGAGCAGCCGGTTGTGTCTTACCCAGTCGCCAATAAAATCATTGTGATAGATGCCGGCCATGGCGGCATGGATCCTGGCGCCATATCGGCAAGTAAACATGAGGAAAAAGATATTACCCTGGCGATCAGCAAAAAATTGGTGCAGCATTTGAGTCAGGGCGGGGCAACGGTTATTAACCTGCGTAACAGTGATGCGGATTTATGCAGTCCGGACTTCAAAGGGACAATAAGGGAGAGAAAAAGAAAGGATCTACAACTGCGGGTGGAGAAGGCCCAAGTTTCCCAGGCTGATTTATACGTCAGCATCCATACGAATGCAGATCTAAGTCCCCAATGGTCAGGAGCGCAGACCTTTTACAAAGCCGGCAATGAAAAGAGCCAAATAGTGGCCGAAAGTATCCAGGAGGAATTTAAAAGGTTACTAGGAAATACGAAACGCGAAGCCAAAACAGGCAGCTATTTCATCTTGGACAAAGCTACCATGCCCGCTGTAATATTGGAGGTAGGTTTTCTGTCAAATCCTCGGGAGGCCGCCTTACTGATTACTGATGAATATCAGGAAAAGGTAGCCTACGCTATCTTCTGTGGGATCGTTAAATCCCAGCTGGCCCAGGAACCTAAAAAAGACGACCGGACGACCGGCTCCCCTCAATCCGGGCCGCGCGTAAATAAAACCAGATAACGCAGATTTTATGGATTCACACAGATTTTTCCTTGAGGATATCAGCTGTTCCGATATGATATAAAGTAGGATGTCTCATCATCTAACCAAAATTGGGGGTAAATAATTTTGTTTTATAACTGGGAAGTCTCCCGGTCATACAACAAAATCCATTTCCTTTAATCGGCAGAATAGTTCTATAGGGCATTTTATTAGCAATTATGCAATTACTATAAAAAAGATAATCTACTATAAATCAAATCAGTGAATTCCGGGTTATCTGAGTCCATGAAATTTCCGGGGTATTATATTTGGAGGTGGAAATATGATCTGTTATGGAGCCTTGATGCCGCATGCTCCGGTTTTAATCAGTGAGATTGGAGGCCAGCGGGTTAATGATGTGCAGGCAACCGTCAAGGCGATGCAGGAGGTGGCCGCCCGGTTGGTAGCCAGCCAACCGGATTGCGTGTTGTTTCTGACACCGCATGGAAATGTTTTTTCCGATTGTATTACGTATTTGGTAGAAGATAATTTAGAAGGGGATTTAGGTGATTTTGGCCAGCCCCAGATTAGGACAAGCCGTGTCAATAATCCCGCCCTGCTGGATGCTATCGCCGAACTGGCCTTGGACAGTAATGTGGAGTTTGTAGCTATAAATGAAAATCTAGCCGAACGATTTAAGCTTATGACGAGTCTCGATCACGGTATAATGGTTCCGCTGTATTTTTTAGAACAAGCCGGTATAGGAGATGTGCCGATAGCGGCGATTAGTATTGGCTTGCTGAACAACCAGTCCTTATACGTTTTTGGCCAGATGATTCAGGAAGCCAGCAACCTGCTTAATCAGAAGGTAGCGATTGTAGCGTCGGGTGATATGTCGCACCGTTTGAAAGAGGATGGGCCCTATGGCTTTCATCCGGACGGAAGCCGTTTTGATCTGGCTATCAAAGAGGCACTGGGCAGCGGGGACGTATTATCCATCCTGGAAATACCGCCTGTCTTAAGGGAGAACGCGGGAGAGTGCGGATATCCTTCCCTGCTGATCCTCCTGGGGGCTATGGATAGATTTAAGATAGTAAGTGATTTAATAAGCTACGAAGGGCCGTTTGGGGTAGGATATATGACAGCCGGTATCGAACCTGGGGAGATAAAAGCCAGTATGCTGGGAATAATGAGGATTATTCAGAACGAAAAGATGAATGCTCGCCGTGCTGAAGAGTCACCTCTGGTAAGATGGGCCCGTTTGAATCTGGAAAGTGAGGTTACCCGTAACCCGCCTCCGCAGTTGGAGGAAGATATGCAGGGTCTGTTGGAGGAGCGGGCGGCAGTTTTCGTATCCCTGAAAAAACAGGGCCAGTTGCGCGGGTGTATCGGAACGTTTCTGCCCAGCTATGAAAATCTAGCAGAGGAAATAGCCCAAAATGCTCGAGCGGCCGGTTTGGAGGATCCCCGTTTTAATCCGGTGCAAGTACAGGAGTTAAAAGATATAGAATACTCGGTCGATGTATTAAGCCGACCCGAACCTTGCAGTGCGGCAGAACTTGATCCCCGAAAATACGGGGTAATAGTAACGAAAGGCTCCCGCCGGGGCCTGCTTCTGCCCGATCTGGAGGGGGTGGACACCGTAGAACAGCAGCTTCGGATCGCTTGCCAGAAGGCAGATATTTCATATCAGGAAGATTTTAAGATAGAGCGTTTTGAGGTTAAAAGATATACTTAGAAGAAAATAGACGCCAACAAAACAAAGCTTTTTCATCGTCTGTAATTCTTTTTCAGAAATTAAGACCGCTGATTTTTATAGTTTAGTTGGGGGTGCTGATTATGACAAGGCAGGTCGATTATTTTACTCCAGGGGATAAGGGTATCATGGTCTGTCGGGTTTGCCCTCATAACTGTCAATTAAAGACCGGTCAAACCGGGATTTGCCGGGTTAGGGCTAATCAGGAGGATAAACTGACAGCACTAAATTATGGACAGGTTTCATCGCTGGCCTTGGATCCAATTGAAAAGAAGCCGTTATATCATTTTTACCCGGGTACCATGATTTTATCGGTAGGCAGTTTCGGCTGTAATCTGGCCTGTTCTTTTTGCCAGAACTACAGTATTGCCCAACAGTCTCCGCCTACCCGTTATATATCTCCGGCTGAGCTGGCCGCACTGACTGCTAAATACTCTGACTATGGCTCGATAGGGCTGGCTTTTACTTATAATGAACCGCTTATGTGGCTGGAATATATTATGGATGTAGCTCCCCGGCTAAAGGAGCAGGGTTTTAAGGTGGTGCTGGTCAGCAATGGATTTATTGAGAAAAAACCGCTTAGGGATCTGCTGCCTTTTGTGGATGCGTGGAATGTCGATGTTAAAGCCTTTAATGAAAATTTCTATCGGCGTTTGTGCAAAGGACGGCTGGATTGTGTAAAACACACAGTGGAAGAAATTGTCGGTAAGGCACATCTGGAGATAACCACTCTGCTGATCCCGGAAGAAAACGAGACGGAAGAAGAAATTCGGGATTTAGCCCGCTGGTTGGCCAGCCTGGATCCCGATCTGGTACTGCATTTATCCCGCTACTACCCTGCTTATCGCATGACCTCTCCCCCCACTGGGCTTAAGACCTTAAGAAATGCCCGCCAGATTGCCCGCGAGTACTTGAATTATGTTTATCTGGGCAACGTAGCCCCGGAAGAAAATGAAATGTAAGGGCGGAGAAGAAAAATATCCTTCTCCGCCTTTATATGAAAGCCCCGGGATAAATCCCATAAGGCTGTTCAAGCATTTTAAGTTTGCAATTTATGATATGCCCAAAGCAACCGCAGGGTGACATATAAATTAATGCTGATAATGCTTAGCCTTATTTGCTTACCACCGGGATACGGTCGCTTCATACTGAAAAAAAGAGTAAGGAAATTGGATTATGCAAAACCCTCATTTAAGAGTATTGCATAATTTTTTAATTCTTAAACACATTATTGATTAAAAATAAAAACTTATTGCAAAATTATACACCTGTGTGTATAATTATAAAATCACTCCAAGGAGGAATTGCCTATGTATAAAATTGGAATAATCGGAGACGGATATACCGCCGCCGAATTGCTTAGGCTTCTGGCCGGTCATGATGAACTGCAAGCGGTCATGATTTCCTCAACCGAAAATATTGGTAAGAATATTGGAGATGTCTATCCACATTTAAGAGCATATTATAATCTGGTCTGCCAACCTACTGATTTGGAACAGATCAAGAAAAGTTGTGAAGCCGTATTCCTGGCTTTGCCGCATGGCTTATCCGTCCCCATGGTCAAAGATCTATTTGGGGCCGGTATAAAATGTGTAGATCTGGGAGCCGACTTTCGCTTGCAGGATGTAAACACCTATCAGAAGTATTATGAAACTCGCCACGAAGCCCCTGAAATGCTCGCGCAAGCCGTATATGGCCTGCCGGAATTAAACCGGGAAGCGATAAAAACTAGTCAGATTGTGGCTAATCCAGGCTGTTTTCCAACTTCGGCCATACTGCCGATAGCTCCGTTGCTTGAGGCCGGACTAATTGAGCACCAAGGGATTATAATCGATTCCAAAAGTGGAGTATCCGGGGCTGGCAAAGCCCTTAAGGCCAGCAGCCATTTTTGTGAAGTGAACGAAGGCTTCAAGGCTTATGGTCTGGGCACACATCGTCACGGGCCGGAGATTGCCCAGGAGCTGAGCCGGGCGGCTGGTGAGAAGGTGGAAATGATCTTTACCCCACATTTGGTTCCGATGAATCGAGGCATATTGACTACCTGTTACCTGCGCTTGAGGCCGGGCCAAAAGGCGGCTCAGGTTAGGGAGGTTCTCCTGGAAAAGTATCAAGCCGAATTATTTGTACAGGTACTGGAAGAAGGGGTAACTCCAAACACCAAGTGGGTGTATGGAACTAATTTTTTATATATCGGAATTTATGCCGATGATGATACCGGCAATGTAATTTTAGTATCGGCTTTGGATAATTTATGTAAAGGGGCTTCCGGGCAGGCCATTCAAAATATGAATCTTATGCTGGGTCTGGAAGAGTCTCAAGGACTGCGGGGATTAGGAATATACCCATAAGTTATTGGAAAATATTAACAATTGCTTAGATTCTAAACAATTGTTTGACAACTATTACAAACCTGCTATAAGGCGATTAGATGAGGAGGTTTATATAAATTATGATTGTATTGGAAGGTTCAGTCACTTCACCGCAAGGTTTTTTAGCCCAGGGAGTGGCTGCTGAAATAAAAAAAAACGATAAGAAAGATCTGGCCATTATATATTCTACGACTCCCTGCACGGCTGCCGGGGTATTTACCACTAATATAGTACGGGCCGCCTGCGTTGATCTAAATCGGAATTATCTGAAGGATGGCAAAGCCCAGGCGATTGTAGTAAACAGCGGCAATGCCAATGCCTGCACAGGTGAACAGGGTTGGGAAGATACGGTGGCTATGGCCGCAACCGCAGCAGACTGTTTAGAACTCCACCCCCATGATACGCTGGTGGCTTCTACCGGGGTGATAGGGGTTTATTTGCCGATGGAGCAAGTCAAGCAAGGCATCGTGGCCGCCGCCGGTACCCTTTCTGAACAAGGAGGCGCAAATGCCGCTGCAGCCATCCTGACGACCGATCTGATACCTAAGGAGGTCGCCGTTGAGGTTGATATTGCCGGATATCCGGTGCGGATTGGTGCTATCGCCAAGGGATCTGGCATGATTCATCCCAATATGGCTACTATGCTTTGCTTTATCACAACAGATGTTGGGATAACCAACAAATGTTTAGATCATATGCTTAGATCATCGGTGGGGCGGTCTTTTAATATGATCAGTGTGGATGGTGATACATCTACTAATGATATGGCCTTGATACTGGCTAACGGGCAGGCCGGCAACCCCCTCCTGGATGATCCGGACAGCGAAGCCGGGCAGGCTTTTCAAAAAGCCCTGGATTATGTAACTATTACTTTGGCAAAAATGATCGCCCGTGATGGCGAAGGTGCCAATCACCTGATTGAAGTACAGGTGGAAAAAGCTCCGGATGAGATTACAGCTCAAACCATAGCCAGAGCGATTACGGCCTCCAACCTCATTAAAGCAGCTGTTTTCGGCGAGGATGCCAATTGGGGAAGAATTTTGGCTGCGGCGGGATATTGCGGAGCTCAATTTGATCCTGGGCGGGTGGATATATACCTGGGTGAAGAAATGGTGGCCCAGGACGGAATGGGATTGGTGTTTGACGAGGATCTGGCCCGGCAGGAACTGCAAAAAGATACTGTAATTATCAGATTAGATCTCAAGTCCGGATCGTATTCGGCTACCGCCTGGGGATGCGATCTATCCTATGAATACGTCCGCATCAATGCCGCTTACCGGACTTGATTGGGGTAATAGACGAGGATTGCGCGGATTGAAGCGGTTTAAACGGACACAAATAACCCGAATTATAGATATACCCAGATATTATTAACCCCCTCGTAGCGGAGGCTTAGCCCCTGATATTAATAAACCACCTCGTAGCGGAGGCTTTAGCCTCCGCAGGAATATGGAGCTTTAGACCCAGATATTAATAAACTCCCACGTAGCGGAGGCTTTAGCCTCCGCAGGAATATGGAGGCTTAGCCCCTGATATTATTAAACCACCTCGTAGCGGAGGCTTTAGCCTCCGCAGGGAATATGGAGGCTTAGCCCCTGATATTAATAAACCACCTCGTAGCGGAGGCTTTAGCCTCCGCAGGGAATATGGAGGCTTAGCCCCTGATATTAATAAACCACCTCGTAGCGGAGGCTTTAGCCTCCGCAGGAATATGGAGGCTTAGCCCCAGATATTATTAAACTCCCTCGTAGCGGAGGCTTTAGCCTCCGCAGGAATATGGAGCTTTAGACCCAGATATTAATAAACCACCTCGTAGCGGAGGCTTTAGCCTCCGCAGGAATATGGAGGCTTAGCCCCAGATATTAATAAACTCCCACGTAGCGGAGGCTTTAGCCTCCGCAGGAATATGAAGGCTTAGCCCCAGATATTATTAAACTCCCTCGTAGCGGAGGCTTTAGCCTCCGCAGAAATAAGGGACGCGGTTTAAATAGGCACAGATAACACTGATAAACAGATTTACCCAGAACATTTTCATTAAAGTATTGGCCGGATTGGAAGTTTTTCTTTTATATAGACAGATTCCGCAGAATTAAAAGGATGCGGATAACGTGGATGACGCCGCAACCCAGGGCAGCTATTTTCAAAGGTGGTTGTGGTTTGAAAACAATTACATAGAATATTAGGCAACTGGGGGGATTAACTTGATTTGTTCAGCCATGGAAAAGGCGGAAGTATTGGTTGAGGCTCTGCCTTATATCAAGGATTTTTACGGCAAGCGGGTAGTAGTCAAATACGGCGGAGCAGCTATGAAAGACTGTGATCTTAAGCAGAAGGTCATGCAAGACATCGTCCTGATGAAGTATGTAGGTATGCATCCAATCGTGGTTCATGGGGGCGGGCCGGAGATAACCGGCATGTTGGGGCGCCTTAATATAAAGACCGAGTTTGTGGACGGCTTAAGGGTTACCGATCAGGCTACCATGGAAGTAGTGGAAATGGTTTTAGGGGGCAAAGTAAACAAGGAAATAGTCTCCGGCCTAAACGCATCCGGCGGGAAAGCCATTGGTATTTCCGGTAAGGATGGTGAATTAATTAAGGCCCGTCCGGTCGATCCTTCTGGACGGCTGGGGTTTGTCGGTGAAGTAGAGGCGATCAATCCGCAAATCATTGAAACTCTGATTGACAACGGCTACATACCGGTTATAGCCCCTATTGGGATAGACCCTGAACAAAATAGCTATAATATAAATGCCGATATGGTAGCAGCCGCTATTGCGGTGGCCATGAGGGCAGATAAGTTAGTCCTTTTAACCGATGTTCCGGGATTATTGGCGGATACAAATGACGCAGACTCGCTGATATCCGTTTTAAAGGTGAGTCAGGTACCATCCTATACCCAGGCAGGCATAATTGCCGGGGGTATGATCCCAAAGGTAAAATGCTGCGCAGAAGCGGTTACCGGCGGAGTCAGCCGTACCCATATAGTTGATGGCCGGGTCGCCCACTCCATATTGTTGGAGATCTTTACCGATGAAGGTATCGGCACCATGGTTGTTAACGAGTAACGATTTTAACAAACGGATGAGGTTACTTCGTCTCCCCGCGCCAGCAGGGTTTTGAGCATACAGTTTAGATAACGTATTGATTTATATTTATTAACCATAAATGGATTATTGTGTAGCTGTACTTAATTAGTGGCAGGATAGACCGAAAGGAAGATGAGTTTTAAAATGACGAATCAAGAAATTGTCAGCCGTGGGCAGGAAGTGGTCATGAATACGTATGGGCGTTTTCCGATTGCCTTGGTAAAAGGGAAGGGCTCTTATGTATGGGATGCAGACGGTAAGGAGTATCTGGATTTCGTTGGGGGGATTGCGGTATGCGCTCTGGGGCACAGCCCGGCTGAACTGCAAAAGATAATCAAGGAACAGGCCGACAATCTCTGGCACGTTTCCAACCTATACTGGATTGAACCCCAGGTTAAGCTGGCCGAAAAGCTGACCGGTCTTTCCGGACTCAGTCAAGCCTTTTTTTGCAACAGCGGGGCGGAAGCAAACGAAGCCGCAATAAAATTGGTGCGCAAATACTACTACCGCCAAAAAGAAAACCGCTCCAAGATTATTGTATTTAACAACTCTTTTCATGGGCGTACCCTGGCAACTCTCACGGCTACCGGGCAGAGCAAATATCAGGAAGGTTTTGCACCCCTGCCGGAAGGCTTTGTATATGCTGATTTTAATGACCTTATGTCAGTGGAGAAACTAATCGATGAAGATACTGCCGCCATTATGATAGAACCGATACAGGGTGAAGGCGGAGTCCTGCCAGCTGATCCCGCCTTTCTTGCGGGATTGCGGCATATATGCAACCGGGAAGGGATATTTCTGGTATTCGATGAAGTACAATGCGGGGTGGGCAGAACCGGTAACTTTATGGCCTTCCAGACTTATGGAATAAGTCCGGATATCGTTACCATGGCCAAAGGTCTGGGGGGGGGATTTCCCATCGGAGCAATGCTGGTCAATGACAAAGCAGCCAGCGGCTTTGCGCCGGGTGATCATGCTTCCACCTTTGGAGGCAACCCCCTGGCGACGGCGGTAGCCAGTCAGCTGGTGGACATAGTATCCGCGCCCGGTTTCCTGGAAAATGTCAATCAAATGGGAGGATATCTAAAACAATCCCTCGAACAAATCAAAGATGAAAGAATAGTTGCGGTCAGGAGCAAAGGCTTAATGGCAGGCCTGGAGTTTCATAAACCTGTAAACGATCTGGTACGGATTTGTATGCAAAACGGGCTGCTGCTAGTAGGGGCCGGGCCACAGGTATTAAGATTCGTACCGGCGTTAAACGTTAACGAGACAGAAATTAATCAGATGGTGGGCTTATTAAAAAAATCGTTAAAAGAGTGGTAAATCCCCCTTGCTCAATAGAACCGGGTGGTCATAAAAATTTAATAAAAGAGGAGTGTTATGGTGGAGGTTAATCAATCATTAAAGGGACGGGATTTTATAAGCATACATGATTTTACGGCAGCCGAAATTGATCTGATGCTTAAAACGGGTTTGCAGTTAAAAAAAGCCCAGCAGCAAGGAATTCCTCATCCAATTCTCAAGGGCAAGACATTGGGAATGATCTTTCAAAAAAGCTCCACCCGAACCAGGGTAGCTTTTGAGGTGGGAATGTACCAATTAGGCGGGCACGCACTTTTCTTAAGTCCGCGGGATATTCAGTTAGGGCGAGGCGAGACTATCCAAGATACCGCCCTGGTATTGGAACGGATGCTGGATGGAATCATGATTCGCACCTTTTCCCACGATGAGGTGCTAGAACTGGCTCATTTTGCATCTATTCCCATTATCAATGGATTGACCGATTTACTGCATCCCACCCAGGTTATCGGTGATATGATGACTATCATCGAGCACAAGGGCAGCCTTAAGGGGATTAAACTTGCCTATGTAGGAGATGGGAACAATGTCGCCCACAGTCTGCTTTTTGGTGGTGCCAAAACCGGTATGGATGTGGTTGTTGCGAGTCCTTTAGGCTATGAACCGGATGCTAACATATTGCGTAAAGCCCAGGCGGATGCCCAGGCAACCGGGGCCAAGCTGCGGGTTGTGGAAGATCCGGTAGAAGCGGTCAGCCAGGCCGATGTAGTATACACTGATGTCTGGGCCAGTATGGGGCAGGAAAATGAGGCAGATCAAAAGGAGCAAAACTTTCTAAAATACCAGGTTAATCAAGAACTCATGAGCCATGCACATAAAGAGGCCATTGTAATGCACTGCCTGCCGGCTAAGCGCGGCAAGGAAATAAGTGATGCAGTAATGGATGGACCGCAGTCGGTCGTATTTGATGAAGCCGAAAACCGGCTGCATGCCCACAAAGCTATCATGGCATTGGTGATGTAGTAGATTAAAAAGCGCCTGTGGGGGCTAATTAAGGAGAAAATTAGCAAATGGATAAAGTAATACTTGCGTATTCAGGGGGACTTGATACTTCGATCATTATCCCTTGGCTGAAAGAGAACTATGATTATGAAGTGATTGCCTTTTGCGCTGATGTGGGGCAGGGGGATGAACTGGAGCCGGTGCGGGAGAAAGCGCTAAAATCAGGAGCCTCCAAGATATATATCGAGGATTTGACCGAAGAATTTATTACCGATTATATATTTAAAGTATTAAAAGCCGGGGCCGTTTATGAGAAAAAATATCTCCTGGGTACTTCGTTTGCCCGTCCGCTCATGGCTAAAAAAATGGTCGAGATTGCTGAAAAAGAGGGAGCAGTGGCCATTTGCCACGGAGCTACCGGCAAAGGCAATGACCAGGTGCGCTTTGAGTTAGGGGTCAAAGCCTTTAATCCTTATTTAAAAATCATCGCCCCCTGGCGGGAATGGGATATCAAATCCCGGGAAGATGCCATTGATTATGCCCGTGCTCATGGTATTGAAGTGCCGGTCAGCAAAGAGAAGATCTACAGCCGGGATCGCAACATCTGGCACATATCCCATGAAGGCGGGGATTTGGAAGATCCGGCCCATGAGGCTCAAAACAATCTGTATGTCTTAACCGTTCCCCCGGAGGAAGCCCCGGATAAGCCCTGTTATGTAGAAATAGGCTTTGAGCAAGGGATTCCCGTGGCCATAAACAGCCAAAAAATGGGGCCTATACAGCTGCTTACCGAGCTTAACCGCTTGGGTGGAGCCAACGGGGTAGGGATCACTTCACTGGTGGAAAATCGCCTGGTGGGGATGAAATCCCGCGGTGTTTACGAAACACCTGGAGGCACTATCCTGTATGCTGCCCACGAAGAACTGGAACGTTTGACCTTGGATCGCCGAACCCTGCAGTTTAAAGAGCAAATGGCGCTCAAATATGCTGAGTTGGTTTATGATGGCAACTGGTTTACCAAGCTGCGCGAAGCTATGGATGCCTTTGTGGATGAGACCCAAAAAACCGTTACCGGCAAAGTGCGGGTAAAGCTGTATAAAGGCAGCTGCGAGGCCGTAGCTTCTGAATCACCTTATTCGTTATACCTGGAGGATCTGGCTACCTTTGGCGGAGATGATATTTACAGCCACAAAGATGCCGAAGGCTTTATCAACCTCTTTGGAATCCCCCTTAAGGTGCAGGCCATGTTAAACAGGAAAATAGGCGCAGACAAGTAGGCATTAGGTCATGTAGAAGCGTAATGCCGTAACAGGAGATAAGCAGCAAAATAAATGAGCAAAATAGAGCAGAGGGGATAACAATCCTTACTCTGCTCTACTTGTGTGCGATTTTAAACGAATACAAACGAATTTTAATAAAATATAAACAAAATTGCATATTATTGTACTTAATTTTCTGAAGGGGAATAAAATAGGTACTTGCGTCTGTCCCGCGCAAGGAGGATAATGAAAATACATCATATAGTGGTTCTAGTTTTTAGATGCCATATATGTTGTGGTATGAAGCTTTATTAAGGAGGATGCTTGTGGATATCAGCAGGATTAAAAAAAGGGATGGCCGGATCGTCGATTTTGAAAAAGAGAAGATTGCTCAGGCCATTTACAAGGCAGCCAAGGCGGTAGGCGGCAAGGATTATCAGACCGCCCAGGAATTAGCCGATAAAGTAGTTGAAATTGCCCAATATGTAGATGATGATGAGATAGCTACCGTGGAAAGCATACAGGATCTGGTCGAGAAGGTATTGGTTAAAAACGGCCACTATAAGACGGCCAAAGCCTATATACTCTACCGCAAGCAGCATGAGGATCTGCGCCAGGTCGATCAGCTTCTTTTTAACAACCAAATAATTACCAACTATCTGGAACGCAACGATTGGAGAATCAAAGAAAATTCAAATATGACCTACTCCTTGCAGGGGATGAATTTCCATTTATCATCCGTAATAGTATCCCAGTATTGGCTGGATCAGATTTATACCCCGCAAATGAAAGCCATGCAGAGCAGCGGAGATTTTCACATTCACGATCTGGGGATATTAGGTGTTTATTGTGTGGGCTGGGATATACGGGATCTTCTCTTAGAAGGTTTTAAAGGCGTGCGCGGCAAAGTCGCCAGCGGCCCGGCTAAACATTTTCGTTCTATCCTGGGACAGATCGTTAACTTTTTCTTCACCCTCCAGGGTGAAGCAGCCGGTGCGCAGGCATTTTCCAATTTTGATACCCTCCTGGCCCCCTTTATTCGTTATGATAATTTAGATTATAAACAGGTCAAACAGGGGCTGCAGGAATTCGTATTCAACATGAACGTCCCCACTAGGGTTGGGTTCCAAACACCTTTTACAAATGTAACTTTGGATCTTAAGGTACCGGAGTTTATGAAGGATGAGCCGGTAATAATCGGTGGTAAATATATGGATGCGACTTACGGGGAGTTTCAGGCGGAAATGGATATCTTCAATCAGGCCTTTGCTGAGGTCATGATGGAGGGGGACTGCGAGGAGCGGGTCTTTACCTTCCCGATCCCCACCTATAATATTACGAAAGATTTTGATTGGGACAATCCCAACTACGATAAAATTTGGGAAATAACCGCCAAATATGGCATCCCAAACTTCTCCAACTTTATCAATTCCGATATGAGTCCGGAAGATGCCCGCAGCATGTGTTGCCGGCTGCGCCTGGATAACCGGGAATTAAGAAAACGCGGCGGCGGCTTGTTTGGAGCCAATCCCCTGACCGGCTCTATCGGCGTAGTCACCATCAATATGAGCCGTCTGGGATATCTGTCCTCAAGCAAGCAAGAATATTTTGAGCGTTTGGCTGAAGTCATGGATGTAGCCCGCGATAGCCTGGAAATAAAACGCAAGGTATTGGAGAATCTAACGGAATCAGGGCTTTATCCCTACTCGCAATTCTATCTGCGCAATGTAAAAGCTGGATTTGGCCAGTATTGGAAGAATCATTTCTCCACCATCGGCATGGTAGGAATGAATGAGTCCTGCCTGAACTTTTTGGGACAGGATCTGGCCAGTCCTGCGGGGATAGCTTTCACCAAGGAAGTAATGGATTTTATGCGGGAGAGACTCAGTCAATACCAGGAGGAAAGCGGCAACATCTATAATCTGGAGGCCACTCCGGCTGAGGGCGTTTCTTATGGGATTGCCCGCAAGGACAAGGAGACCTATCCCCAGATCATCGTTGCCAATGAAGCTGATTATAAAAAAGGAGCCGAGCCTTATTACACGAATTCCACCCAGTTGCCGGTAAACTACACCGATGATCTTTTTGAGGCCTTGCTGATCCAGGATGAACTGCAGACCCGCTATACGGGAGGAACGACCTTCCATATATTCCTGGGTGAATCCATATCCTCTATAACATCCGTTAAAAAACTGGTGTTTAAGGTGTGTGAGCAGTTTAAACTACCGTATTTCACGGTTACTCCGACCTTTAGTATCTGTCCCAGCCATGGCTATATAAGCGGACAACATCATAGCTGTCCCATTTGTGAAGCCGAAGGCAAACAGACGGTCTGCGAAGTCTATTCACGGGTGGTAGGGTATCTTCGCCCCATTGACCAATGGAATGCCGGCAAACAGGAAGAGTTCAAAGAAAGAAGTGTATTTGACAAGGCGATAAATTAATATGAATTTTGGCGGAATAATAAAACAAAGTCTGGTTGATTACCCGGGTGAAATAGCGGCCGTTCTTTTCACCCGGGGCTGCAATATGCGCTGCCCTTTTTGTCATAATCCCCAACTGCTGATAAAAACCAAAAATGATGGTGCGGCTCTGACTGGATTAGAAGAAGTCCTGCGTTTTTTAAAGGAACGCCAGGGCTTTCTTGATGCTGTGGTTATCAGCGGAGGCGAGCCAACCCTTAATGAGGAACTGCCCGAGGCCATAAAAAGGATTAAATCCCTGGGTTATCTGGTCAAACTCGATACCAACGGCACCAATGCTGTAATGGTGGAAAGATTACTGCGGGAGGGTCTTTTGGATTATGTAGCCATGGATATCAAGGCTCCGGTGGAATTCAAGAGCTACCTTAGGGCCTGCGGACGTTTGTCCAGCCATGATTTTTTCCAAATCAGAAACTCCATCCATCTGCTTAATAATCTAAGCGATATTAAAGTGGAATTTCGTTCTACCTTAATACCGCTCCTGCATACACCCGGAGATGTTGAAGAAATGGCCCGCTATATCAAGGGTGCTGATAGATATACTCTGCAGCAGTTTAACCCTCGGGTAACCCTGGATCCCAGTTACGGAGAGATCGTACCTTTCAGCAAAGGGGAAATGGAGGATATGGCTGAATTATGTCGAGCCTATGTCCATGAAGTTCGGGTGGTAAATATTTAGCAAGAACCCGCCTTGTAAACGGTTGCCAAGGCTTAATATGGCTAAAATCCTAAGACACTGGCGGGCTGCGGGCCAGACGACCGTTTTTAAGGGAGAAGTACCATGAATTATGATATACAGTCAGCTTTAAAAAGATATTTTGGTTATAACAGCTTTAAAACCGGGCAGTCAGATATTATAGATAGCATTCTGGCCGGGCAGGACACCTTAGGCATCATGCCTACCGGGGGAGGCAAGTCAATCTGTTATCAGTTGCCAGCCTTACTGCAGCCGGGATTAAGCCTGGTTATTTCACCCCTGATCGCCTTAATGAAAGATCAAGTGGACGCCTTAAATGAGCTGGGCATTACTGCGGCCTGCCTCAACAGCAGTATGGAGGCCGGGGAAGTCCGGCGTTGTCTGGTTGAAGCCAGTCAGGGCCATTACAAGATTTTATATGTGGCTCCTGAACGGCTGGCCTCAGAGGTTTTTACCAATCTGCTTAGAAACCTGCCGGTTTCCTTGATAGCGATAGATGAAGCCCATTGCGTTTCCCAGTGGGGACATGATTTCCGTCCCTCCTATCTGCAAATTGCCCCCTGGATAGCGGATCTGCCATCACGTCCAACCGTGGCGGCATTTACAGCCACGGCTACCCAGCAGGTGCGGGACGATATCATCAAACTTCTTAAGCTGTCCAACCCGGATATCTACGTAACCGGTTTTAAAAGGGAAAACCTGCATCTGTCGGCGGCCAAAGGTGTCGACAAGACCAAATTCATCACCCGCTATATAGACACCCATCCCGAGCAGGCCGGTATTATTTATGCGGCAACCCGCAAAGAGGTGGATGCCCTGTATGAACACCTGCATTCCAAGGGCTACTCGGTGGGTCGATATCATGCCGGAATGAACCATGAAGAAAGACAGCAGAACCAGGAAGATTTCCTCTTTGATGAGACAAGGATTATTGTGGCTACCAATGCCTTTGGTCTGGGTATTGACAAATCCAACGTCCGTTATGTAATCCATCACAATATGCCCCGCCATCTGGAAGCCTATTACCAGGAAGCCGGACGGGCCGGGCGGGATGGCGAACAGGCAGATTGTATTCTTCTTTATGCGCCGGGGGATGTCCAGATCCAAAAGTACCTTATCGAGAACAGCGATTTAGACGAAGCCAGAAAAAGCGGAGAGTATAAAAAGCTGCAGAGTATGATCGATTACTGTCATAGCAGCCGCTGTCTGCAGCAGTATATCTTAAATTACTTTGGAGAAGAAGATGCGGCCAATCACTGCGGCAACTGTGCTAATTGCGGACAGGAATACGAGGTGCGCGATATTACGATCGAAGCTCAAAAGATCTTCTCCTGTATGCTGCGTATGCAGGAACAGTATGGGATGAATCTGGTTGCCGGTGTGCTGAAGGGTTCAAAAAACAAACGGATTTTAAATCTGGGCTTTGACCGGCTTTCTACCTATGGCATTATGAGCGAAATGAACATCCCGGCGATCGTTGATCTCATGCATCTGCTCGAAGCGGAGGAATACATATATAATACCGGCGGACAGTATCCGGTTATACGCTTGCTGCCTAAAGCTAACCCGGTGCTGCGCGGTAAGGAAAGGGTTCTGGTAAAGATGCCCCGGGTGCCCGAAACGGCTGCACCGCAGAGCGATTTATTTGACCTGCTCAGGATTCGCCGCAAAGAAATAGCTGGCCGGGAAGGGGTGCCTCCATATGTTATATTCCATGACAGTACCTTAAAGGAAATGAGCTGCCGGGTTCCCCGCGATCAGGAAGAGATGCTGGACATCCCTGGAGTGGGCGAAAACAAATTAAAAAAGTACGGCCAGCAGTTCCTGGAGGTTATTCAAGGCTATATCAAGTGAGTTTAATAGACGCGGATAACGCGGATTTCCGCGGATTCACGCGGTTCTAATAGACACAGATAGCACAGATCAGACAGATTTACACAGCAACCTTAATTATGAACGAAGTTCATATCAGTAGTCCCCGCAGGGGGCAGCCTTAATAGTGACCGTTAGGGAGCATCAGTAGTCCCCGCAGGGGGCAGCCTTAATAGTGACCGTTAGGGAGCATCAGTAGTCCCCGCAGGGGGATTATCTTTAATTAATTAAACGTTATCAGCAGCATAATCGAATGCTCGAAAGAATCGGCAATTTGTAGGTGCGACCTTTGGTCGCTCCGATGAAATCGCAACCCTAACAATGCCCGGCACTCAAGATCGAGTGCCGGGTTTTTTTAGATCTAAAAATGCTCTTTTATAAAATCAGGCACATCATTTTCGGAAAAACCACCGGATAAGGTTTGACCATTTTTAAGCAGAAAGCGGATGTTGTAAACCGGCCGGTAGACATTAATATAATTATTAAGACATATCTCCAGTTTATCCGTATCGGTTATCTTTAGAGTACCCGGTCTCTTTTCCATTTCTTGAATAGCCTGACGTTCATCCTTGCTCTCAAGCGTTCTCCAGGCTGCTTCATTATCAGCGGGTATTTTTTCAACTACTGCGTATTCTATATCCTGATTGGCAATGACTCGGGCCTGATCACGTTTATCTATTTCTATAAGCCATTGTTCAAATTCCAAAAAAGACTTCTGCCAGGCTACGTGAATGCGCTGTTGATCGTTTTTGAACAGGGCGATTTCGGCCCAGGGTACCTTGTTTGAGTTCATATCAGCATAGCTTTGCTTAAGGATTTCTTTCTTTAAGATTGCTACGGCTTGCTTTATTAATTGCGGATCTGATATAAAAACTTCTTTATCACTCACATCGTATCCATGAATAGCCAGTGTTTTAATCTGCTGTGTATCTATCCGGAAGATATCATTTTGCAGCAGCTTAGCTTCCGGGGATTCGTAAATAGGTTTCAGCAGATCCCGGTATTTATCCTTAGGCAGTACATATTGACGGTAGATGTGCTGCCCGTTTTTCATATTATAAACCAGACAAACTTCTTCATAATGTTGGTAGTGTCGGTAGGGGATATTGATAAGTTTTCTATCCCGGTCGCGGTTTTCGATTATTTTTTGGTGCAATGCGTAGATATTGGTCAGGTTAGTTTGATCTTTAAAATTACATGGAACCGGTTTCAGCCAATATGCATGTTCGGTTTCTTGCACAGATGCCCGGCGGTTCACGTCTGCTTCCCGCAAATTGTAAAAAGATCTGTCCAGGTATATACTCTCTACTTTAGCCAGATCAGGCTGCCTGCGCTCAAAACCGGTAAAGTCAAAATTTAGCCCGCCGATTACAATAAGCATCACCAATACGTAGATTCCATAGCCTTTTAAGGCTTGCTTGTGCCACACCCGGGTCGACTTGGTAAGCAGTATTTCAACCAGGAAATAAGCCAGCAGGGAACCTAGAAAATAGCCGAAATACATCCAGGTCAGACTGGCTTGCTGGGTATCATAGAAATATGCACCCAATAATAACATAAAACAAAACGTTACTCCGTATTTGAAAACCGGGCGCAACCAGTCAAAAGCGATAGCGCTGCCCGCCCTTTCCAGATGGCGCTGCTGGTAGAGATAGCTGCCTAATACAAATAAAATCAGTATAGTCAAAAGATAGGCGACTACTTCACCTGCCTGTAGAGGTACATAACTGAGGTCACCCATTCTTAATAAAGGAGAAAAAACGGTTTTGGCGGAGTAAAAGTCCCGGGTAAATCCATAGAAAAAAAATCGGGCGTTAACGACCAGCAGCTCAAAGAGTCCGGTTGGCAGCACCAGAAGAATGAGTGTTAATATACCTTGCAGGGTGGATATACCAGTGCAGATGCCGGTAATTACCGTGACCATGAAAAAAATCAGATTAAAAAGCAGGCTACTTCCGAACCACCTTAATATTTGCCAGCCGCTAATATATTCTATACCCATTCCCGCCACCAGGATCCAGGAGACCAAGGCAGTAATTAAAAGCGGCAGGGATAATAAAACAATACCGGAGAAAATATGGGTATTATAGAGCGTTACCCTTTTAACCGGCAGGGCGTGTATCATATCGTTGCGGTTGTTTTCTTGCAGGTATCGAAACAGCCACAGTCCGGTCATAATCGGTATAAGTATAAAAAGCATAATCTGGAATGCGGAATCAAATTTAAAAATACCTAAATATTGAGCGGAACCAATAATAATCTCCGGATTTTGGGCCTGGCTGTGCAGCATTATGATTTTTAAGGGTATAGCCAGAAGCAGTCCCAAGAGGTAGACAACAGCGATCCAACCGTAATTTTTAAAATCATTGTGCAGAATTCCGCTATTAATAAAGGATGTTTTTGATTTCATATCCGTTATCCCCCATTTCATAAATGAAAATCTCTTCCAGAGTAAGTGGCAGCACATCAATAATAGCGGGATTATGGGCCTTAATACGGCGAATAATTTCCTCGCGGGCACCCCGCACGATCAATGTGGTTACCCGCCCTCTTTTTTCCTGGTAGACGGCCTGAATATCATTATGCCAAGCAGCAGGCAAATCATCCTTAAATGCCACCTGGATTTTATGCAGATCCGACTTAAGATCGTCCAAATCCCTTTGCATCAGCATTTTGCCTTTATGCAATATACCGATACAATCGCAGATATCTTCCAGTTCGCGCAGGTTATGCGAGGAGATGATTACCGTCATATCCCGGTCAGCTACATCCTGAATAATAAGGTTTTTTACCTTTTGGCGCATGACCGGATCCAGCCCGTCTAGAGGCTCGTCCAGGATCAAATAATCAGGCATGGCCGACAGAGACAGCCAGAATGCTACCTGACGCTGCATACCTTTCGACAAGGTTTGGATACGGCGCTTATTATCGATATTAAAAACCGCCTGCAGTTTATCAAAGCGTTCCTGATTCCATTGCGGGTAAATTTTTGCATAAAAATCGGCCATATCCTGAATGGAAAAATTAAAAAAGAAGTATATATAATCAGGAATAAGCAAAAGCCGATTCTTAATTTCAATATTTTCGTACACCGGCTGAGAATCGATACAGATGTCCCCGGCATCCGGTCTTAAAATACCGGCCAGCAGTTTTAAAAGAGTAGTCTTGCCGGCCCCATTGGAACCCACCAGCCCGTAAATGGAACCTTTTTGAACCGATAGACTGACTTGGTTTAGAGCTTCCAGTTCCTCATAATGCTTAGTGATTCCGCTCAATTCAATCATGGCTGCTGCCTCCCTTGTTTGTAGATATTAGATGCTTAACCAGGTTTTCAATCTGATCAGCACTTAAACCCAGATACAACATCTGGGCAATGATTCGTTTGAGGTCATGCTCAAGACTTTGCAAACGCAGCGTATGGTCTTCGGGAATCGCAGGGCGCACAAAACTACCTTTGCCAGGCAGTGAATAAATGTAGCCGCGATGATCCAATTCTTTGTAGGCCTTCTGAATGGTATTGGGGTTAACCGTCAATTCCGCGGCTAAAACCCGAACAGCTGGCAACTGTTCATCTGGCTTTAATACACCGTTAACAATCAACTCGATGATCTTTTCTGTAAGCTGTTCATAGATCGGTGCCCGGCTACGTAGATCCAGGTCAAACATAAAATTCCCCCTTTCCGACTTATATGTATTATGACGAATAGTACAGTTGATACACCAATTGTAAATCAACTGAAAAATATTTGCAAAGAAAATTTATTTTAAAAATCAATTTTTCATATTTACATTTTAAAGATGCATTTCGTGAATTAAGATAATATAATAGATATTGCTAAACAATTTAGGACTTAGCAGGACGAAAACCCAGCTTGAGGTGTGAAAATGAAACTATGGAGCGGTAGGTTCACCAAGCAAACCGATAAGTTAACCGAGGACTTTAATGCTTCCATCGCTTTTGACAGCAGGATGTATGTCCAGGACATTCGAGGAAGTATGGCCCACGCTGCTATGCTGGCCAAACAGGGTATTATCAGCCGGGAGGAAGGCGAAAATATCATGGCGGCTCTCCAAGAGATCCAGTCGGAAATCGAAAACGGACAGTTGGAATTCACGGTGGAAGCCGAAGACATACATATGAATATCGAAACCTTCCTAACTGCCCGAATAGGCGATACCGGCAAAAAACTGCATACTGCCCGCAGCCGCAATGACCAAGTGGCTCTGGATATACGCCTGTACTTAAATGACGAAATAATAAAAATCAGGCAATTGCTGCTGGAATTAGAGGAGACCCTGCTTAAAATTGCCGGTGAGCATCTGCATACCGTCATGCCCGGTTATACCCATATGCAAAAAGCCCAGCCCATAACCCTGGCTCATCATCTGCTGGCCTATTTTGAAATGTTCAGGCGGGATGTGGAACGCTTGGATGATTGCCGCAAACGGGTGGCAGCTATGCCGCTTGGCTCAGGAGCCTTGGCGGCTACCGGGTTTAATCTGGATCGAGAATATGTGCGGGAGCAACTGGGATTTGATTATATTACCCGTAACAGTCTGGATGGAGTAAGTGACCGGGATTTTGCTATAGAGTTTTGCAGCTTTGCCAGTATATTAATGATGCATCTATCTCGTTTTTCTGAGGAGATTATACTTTGGGCAACCGATGAGTTTGCTTTTGTGCAGTTAGATGACGGATTTTCCACCGGCTCCAGCATCATGCCGCAGAAAAAAAACCCCGACATAGCCGAATTGGTCAGAGGCAAGACCGGTCGGGTGTACGGAGATCTGATCACCCTTTTAACCCTGATGAAAGCATTGCCCTTGGCCTACAACAAAGACATGCAGGAAGACAAGGAAGCCTTGTTTGACGCCCTTGATACCGTTAAAAAGTGTTTAATGGTGTTTACGCCGCTGTTACAAACCACCCGCTTCCAAAAAGAAAAAATGGCCCAGGAAGCCCGGGGAGGGTTTACCAATGCCACCGATCTGGCTGATTATCTGGTCGAAAAAGGCATGCCATTCCGCGATGCCCATGCCGTAGTCGGCCAAGCAGTACTGTACTGCCTAGAAAACCAGCAGGTTCTGGAAGAAATAGACCTGGAGACATTTAAGCAATTTTCCTCGAAAATAGATGCCGATGTATACCAAAACCTGGATATCGCCAACTGTGTAGCCAAACGCCAGATCCCCGGAGGACCGGCTCCGCAGACCGTAAGCAGGGCACTGGCAGAGGCTGCCGCATGGCTTAAGGAGATGCAAAATGCACATAAGTAAATTCGATTCCATTAACGGAGTACCCGATGAAACCCAGATAGAAGCCTGGGCCGAAGGATATTTTCATAATCTCTTAAATATGTTTAACGCCTTTTTTACCCAAGTCAGTGTAGCCGAAGCCGTTGAGAGGATGTCCAAGATACCCTTCGATCAACTGATCCGAGAGGCACTGGAAGGAGAAAACGAAGTCATTATTGAAAAGGCCGTAGCAGTTGTCAATGAAAAAGTCGAAATGGAACTGGAATTCATGCGGGCCTACCTGGATTAAACTACGGATACCAATATATACTGCCTCTTTAAAAACGTGCAGAAAAATCGTGATGTGACCCTTCGTGTTACTATCTAAGCCTTAAACTGAATTAGTAAAGGAGTCTTGAAAGTGCTAAAATGCCACTTTTGCAGCAAGATGTATCCAGAGGCCATTCTCAAGAATATGGTGCAGATCATTGACAACAAAGCCTATATCATTTGGATCTGCCCCGGATGCCTGCCCATTGTAAATAATAATCCTAATTACTATCAGGTATCCGAACCAAAAAGCAGCCCAAAAATCAATAATATTTAACAATCTCTATAGCAAATAAACCAAACAGTAATTAAAAACGTACCCACCTGCCTTAACGGGCAGTAATTTAAGGAAAACGAGAGGATAGTACCGTTCCTTTTTGCAATTTCCAAATTTAAGCTTGCCGGGAACCGACATTGATTACATTGTCTCTATAGAAGTTCCCCATAAGTTGAAAATCCCAGATAGACTACCGGGTACTCCTCTCTTGACGGCAATCAATAATATTGCTATCATGTAGCATGGTGTAAATCCCACCCCAAATGCCGATGTGGCTCAGTGGCAGAGCAGCTGATTCGTAATCAGCAGGCCGGCGGTTCGAATCCGCCCATCGGCTCCAGTAGAAAACAAGCAACCGCGCAGGTTTGCGCGGTTTTAGTTGTTTCTGGAGAAATTCACTTTTAGTTTAACGCCGCCAAATCGTCGCCATAATTTTAATGCCGTCGCCAACCTTTGTTTGCTTATCTGATTTCAGGGCAATGATTTAAGAAAAAGGACAGGAGATGATTGGGTGGAAGCGATGTCCCAGCAGGATATACAAAAGGTGATGGAGGGTTTGCGGGTTTTGGTGGAATGGCTGCAGAGGGGTAAGGAGACAAAATTACCGCAGAAAGTAGAGAGTACCTGGTCGAATATCCCTGAAGTTCTGCAGGTAAATGAACTTGCAGAGGTTCTGAATGTATCCAGATGGACTGCTTATGAGCTGTGCAGGCGTTCAGATTTCCCGGCCGTCAGAATCGGGCGAAGGATACTGGTACGCAAGGATCAGCTGCGCGCTTGGATGGATAAACAGATAAGTTGATGGTTTAATTATACTGTTAAGATTAACCCACTATCCCTATTCTAATAAAAGGCTAGTGGGTATTTTTGATCTTCACATTAAAAAAACTTCTTCAGATCTAGCTACTTAACTATATAATACACAGTCTATAGTGTTTAATTGCTGAGAGAAAACAAGGCTAGGCCGGGGTAAAAACATCTATAACAATAATTAGCTTATCCAAGCAAAAAGACCAGTTTCATGCAACGCATCAAATGCCCTGGAAACCAAATCCCTACTGAATTTTCCTCGTTTAACGGTCATGACTTTTTCAACGATTTCGTCTTTTGTTGGTGGGCTACCATAATACTTTGTTGATGTAGTTTGTAAATAATGAATTGTTGCTAAAAGCTCCATTTCGGTAGGGTGAAATTGATTGAACAAACCTATTATATCGTCGATATCATTTATATGATTTGAAATATCATGTTTACTTATGAGTTCCTCAATTTGATCACCAGGTGTATATTTTGATTTAGATTTTTGCTCAGATTCGTCAAAAACAATGCCGTCGGCAACCAATTCTTCCATTCTATAATATAGTTCTTGAGAATAGGGACCATAATGATATATATCAAATTTAAAATCTAGAGGAACTCCCTTGGCTTTAAGGAAATAACAGATCTTTTGAACCATTGTTCTACCCAATGCAATAGCGGTTTCCTCGTTATTCCATTTGTGTACAACATAAGCAATAATTGCATCATCGAATGAGTCACATAGTAAGATACTCAAACTACATCACTTCCCCTTCAATCTTTTTAGCTTTTATTCGCAAGTCATTAAGCTTAGCTTGATCTTTTTCATTAACGTAAATCCGTACCACATGGAATAATTTAGGTATCTTCTCAAGAATGCTTGATTCTTCGGTTATTAAGGTATGCCTTTGTTTATGTACTACCTGTAGTTCAATACCTTCGTCGTGTTCGCCTGGTACAAAAAATTTATGAATACTGCCTTTAGCTTTTTCGTCCAAAATAAAATTATAATTACTGCTGTTATTCTCCAAATTTTGGAAAATACCTTTAGCCTTTCTTAACGTTCTTGCGTCGGCAAATTCTGAGGTTTCATATATAACAGAATGGTGTTGCCTACAGCAAATTCTGGTAGCCACAACGTGACTTGGATGATTTTTATCCCTAGATGCATTTTTCATCATAGTAATCAAATCAATATCATCATAATCCAAAACCGCTGTAAGCGGGTTCAGATCGGGTTTCCAGTTCTCCATAAAATCCTTCAAATAAATATCATAAATTCGCCTAGTACGATGCATGTATACCTGAGTAAACATATAGTATCTGGCTAAAATAAGCGCTTCAATACTATGTATTCCACCGTGATCCACTGCTAAACTTAAACTACCAGTTCCATCTGAAAAAACAGTTAAGGTATCAATCAACCGATCATGATCAAAGCTACCGTAGCTAACTCCACAATGAAGCGAATCACGTAATAAATAATCCATCCGATCAGCATCAATTGAACCGGATAGTATATCCTTTAAAAAATTTAATTGAGGGATTACCTGACCTTCTAGGATTTGAGCAACAATGTCGGTTATACCTTCAAAATACATAGTATCAAGGATTGATTTAAGGGATTTTATTATAGCAACACTAACGACTTCATGTAGTGGCTTATAGAATCTTTCCTGACGTACAATGTATTGGGGTTTGCCCATACCAGTGATGGAATTAGATAAATTGAGCCTATCCCATGCGTATGTCATCAAAATTCCTCTTTACTGCCCCAAAAAATCATTCAGCCGATCCACCGCATCCCGCTGCATGCTTGGCAGAACACTTTGCTGCTCTTTATGCGGTTAATACGGTTGACGGCTTGGCGGAGGTGGAGCTGGCCGCAAGGTTTGAACTTTAAACCATAATCAAGCCCCATTGCGGGGCTTTTTTTAAATGGATTAACCAGTGGGAATTGCGCAGATAATTAGTTGTAAACGATTCATTTTCCTTCCAATTGCAGGAATTTTGTTTTCAAGTTAGAATTTTGTCAAAAAGATAGAAATGAATGACCGAACGGGAATGGTTATTCAGGGAAGGGCGGGGGCAGCTAGCTTGCTCCGGCGGTTATAAACGGTCAAGGTCGGGCAGCGCCCGCCAACAGGAAACCTTGAGCGCTTACAAATGAGCCGGTATCATCAGTAGATGCCTGCCATTCCTGATTGCTTAATAATCCGGCAGGACTATAATGCCAGTCCGGCGAGGACTGTTATCGCTCCGCTAGATAAAATATAAGATGAATTTTGGGTGACTTTGATTGATTGTGACATAATTTTGTCACACGAAATATGTAATCTAAAAGATATCAGCGAGGACACGCTGCCCGAACGGCCTTGTCTGCGCAGCAGCCAGGCCGGTATAATTCCGGTGGGTAGGGTGTCCCGTCCGCGAACGGAAGGCGCAGGGCGGAGGGCCACTCACATCCGCGCATATGATCGCGCAGCGCGCGCGGGTGAGTGCCGATCGGGCAGTCTGGAGCCCTGGCCTGTAGCGGGATAGCCACCTTTCGATAATGGAGATTATGTAGGCGTAGCGCACCCGAAGGGCTTCATAATCCGCTATTACCGGAAGTTGGCGGTCAGAACTATGATTGGATAGCATAATTAGGCTGAGTATTATTTAATCAATGATTATAATTGCAGTATAAATTATATAGATCAGGAGGTTTTACAATGAAACTGGAAATATTATTGGAACAGAATCGCAGTAATTACTATAAGATGCTGGTCATTATTGATAACGCCAGGCAGTATGAGAAAATTACTGGGGCTTTGGCACCACAGGGCTGGCAAGCCTTTAATGTGACTGATCATATTTTGGAATTGGTCGAGCGTATCCCTGAGAATGAACGAAAATTGCGGATTGGCAGGATTATAAAGGAATGGTTTAAGGAGCTGCCGGATCAGGTCATACTCTATGATACCAGCATACTCTTTTCTCCTGAGTTAGGTAGATTAAATCCGGTAGGGGCTTTCAAATACAAATCCCGGGAGAAAGAAATAATTGTTATTATGAACGGCCAGGTTTATGGGGAACGGGTGCGCTATTCAGAGCCGGGACGGGAGGATTATTCAGAGATAGATCTCAGTGAGCTTATTCATAGTAAAATAGAAGATGTTGAGTTTTAGCCTTGCAGTATGGAATGAGGAGGAAGACCATGATAAAAGTTCGTGAGCTATTGAACTTTGAGAAAATAAAAGAAGTAATTGATATTGATGCCATTGACGACAAGCAGGCGATGGTTGAAAAGTACGTCATATCCAAGGATATGCAGGAATACCTGGTTCATCTCCTTGAAGACATAAATGCACCGCAGCATAAGGCTGCCCAGATTGTGGGCGGTTACGGTTCTGGTAAATCACATTTGCTGGCTTTTTTGATTTCAATTTTAACTGAGCCAAAATTACGTCAATACATCCAGGATAAAGAGCTAAAAAAACTTGCGCAGCAAATCAAACGGGATTTTGTCATCATTCACTGGGAACTGCAGCCCAATGACGTGGATCTGTCTCAATACTTCTATTTTGAAGTAGCCTCTCAATTGGCTGCTAAATATGCCATTGATATTGAATTCAAAACAGAAGGAGTAGTGGATCACAAGAAAAATATTCTGGATCTGCTCGATAAAATCAAAGCGGATGACCCCAGTCGGGGATTAATCGTTATAATGGACGAAATATCCGATTTTCTCAAGCAGAAGGACAAAGAGAAAATTACCCGTGATATGCAGTTCATGCGGGTACTTGGTCAGGTGGCGCAGAGCAGCGACTTTACCTTTATTGGTGCCATGCAGGAACATATTTTTTCGAACCCCAAATATGTAGATGAAGCCGAAAGTTTTGGCAGGGTATCAGAGCGGTTCCAGGTTATTACCATTAAACGTGAAGATATCAAGCGGGTTATTGCTCGCCGGGTTCTGAATAAAACGCCCGAACAGAGAATGGAACTGGGAAAACTTTTTGATGAGTATAAAAAGTATTATCCCAATATTCAGGCCAACCTGGATGAATATATAGATCTGTTTCCCTTACATCCTTATGTGATTCAGATTTTTAGTGAACTCCCGTATTTTGAAAAACGCGGAGTTATTCAATTTACCGTGCAGGAAGTGGAAAAAGTCCTGGATGAATCCTTCCCTTGCTTGATTACCTATGACCGCATTTTTGATGAAATGAATTCCAAGCACACGGTTAAGAACTTGGAAACAGTATCACCGGTTATCAATGCAGTACAGACTTTGGACAGCAAAATTGATTTGCTGGATACCCGTAATCAGTCAGAAGCACGGCAAATTGTCAAAGCTCTGGCGGTGCTCCATCTTTTCAGCAAGACCAATAACAATGGAGCTACCCTGGAAGAATTAGCCAATACGCTCCTGGTACTGCCCGGCAATAAAATGATGGAAGCCAGTGATGAAATCGGTCTGGTTCTGAACCGTTTGCGTAAAGTAACCGATGGGCAGTTCATCAGTGTAACCAAAGACGGTTATTATTATCTGGATCTTACGGTTCAGATTGATTACGATCAGGTCATTGAAAGAAGAAGCGATAATCTGCCGGATGCTATTCAAGATGAGAGAATTATCTCTATTCTAAGAGACCAGCTCATGCTGGGAGTGGAATTACCTGCGGGAGGATACCTGGATACCTGTACCTGGACCACCCGGCGGTCATTTCGCAACGGTTTGTTTATCTATGAAACCGGCAGGGGTGAAATCGTTGCCGAGAACGGAGATTATCAACTGGTTTTTGTCTCCCCGTTCTGTTCCAAGAATCGATACAAAGCTGCTCCTAACCGCATCGTCTGCAGCGGTTCCTTGAGTGAAGAAGCGCAGGCATTGCTGAAAAAACTGGCTGCGGTATACCTCCTCATTGCGGAGAAATATCAGGTCAGTATTATGGAAAAAAGATTGGTTGGTATTCGCAAAGAATTTATTGCTGCTTTAGTCAGTTCCTATTTGGAGTCTGGTATGATTGAAATCGGCAAGGAGAAAAAATCCATTAAAAGCCTGATATCCAGAGAGTTTAGGAATTTTGATGAGTTATTTTCTGAATTGAAACCAACTTTGCTGCAGCCATACTTTGAGGCTACTTACCCCAAACATCCTCGTTTCCCGCAGTTGATCAGCCGGGATAATATAGAGGGGGAATTTTCCGGAGCGATCAGGGATCTTATCAATCGTAACGGTGTTCAATCCCTCTTTGGAGGCAGTAAGGCAATTTTAAGCGCGCTTGATCTGGTGGATCAAAGCGGGCAGTTAAATACCGCACAATCAGAAATCGTTCAAAATATTCTGCAGGATGCGAGGGAACAAAACGGCAAGAATCTAGACGTAGAAAAGCTTATCAGCAAATTGGAACAAGCTCCTTATGGCTATCATCCCTTAATGACTAGCTTTGTTCTGGTGGTGCTTACCTACAATGGGGAGATTGCTTTAAAAGCTGCCGGAGGGAAGACGATCAGTTCTTCGGAAGTATCCGAGGTGTTTGCCAGCGGTTTGGATGCCTTTGGCAATATAAAATACCTGTTCATTGAAAGTGAAATTAATCCGCAGCCGCTGATTGAACTTTTCATAGCCATCGGCATAGCGCCTGACCAGGCAGCCAAATTGAGAAAAACCAATAAACGCGGTGAAGCAGTCCAGGATTTTCGTACCCGTTATCTGGAGATAAAGGAACAATGCGAACAGGTGCAGGTCCGACTGGCGAACATTTCACTGCAGCACCGGGATGTAGTGGATGTCAATGGGTTGAAAGCCAGGCACGTTAATTTAAGCAACTTGCCATTAAACGACTTTGATGGAGTCAAAACCCCGGCTGACCTAAAAAAGATCGTCTATCCCAAGGAGCAAATTCAGACCATTGCCGAAGCTGCACAGGTGCTTCAGCAATTGGTAACCCTGTATGAGATGTATTCCAACCAAATCAAAACTGAATTGGAGTATGGTTTAAAAGTGAAGCAGGTTATCCGCGATTTTCCTGGATTCATTCAGGTGGACGGTCTGGAGGAAATGCTTACGGATGCTCTGGCGATCTTGGCTGATGCCGAAAAGCTGATTGATCCAGCCGGACGTCAGCCTCTCTTGGGGAAACTCCAGCAGGTGCGTAAAAAATATCAGGCAGCTTATTATAAAGAACACGAACGCTGTGTTGGTTCCAAGGTTGATTGGAGTCGCCTGCAAACGATTACCGCTGATCAAAAATATAAAAACCTTTTGCTGTTAAAAAACGTCAGGATTCTAGACAAGCGTTTGTTTGCCAATGTGGAAAACGGGATTATAAATGCCGGCAACCTGCGCTGCGATGATTTTAAACTGGAGCTTCTTGAGAATGAAGCCATGTGCCTCCGTTGTCATTTTCCCAGCAGTTATAGGGTTGATTTAAAACAAAGATTGGATGTTATTGAAGAACGTATTGAGGCATCTTGGAAAGATTGGGAGAGTAACATCCTTACCGAGGTGAACAATTACAAGGATAATATTCAGTATCTCCAGGCGGATGAAAAACAGGAGATCAGCTATATATTGAAAAACGGAACCCTGCCCGAGGTGATTACGACTACCCTGGTGAAAGCACTGAATCATCTCTTTGATGAACTGGAGATTATTGAATTAAACCCGAAAAAACTTATGGAGCACCTGTTCAAGGAATCACAGGTCCTGGATTACTACAGCCTGGAGCGGAATTTAAATGAATTCAAGCAAATGCTGGTAGCAGGCAAGGATTTGGAAAAGATTAGAATTAAGCAAGCAGAAAAGGATGGCGAATAAATCATGGCCAAACAGTCAGAACTGGCATTTGAAAAAGAAGCTAAAAAGCCTAAAGCAAAGGATGAGTTTGCTGAGTCCTGCCGTCCCCTGGCGGAACTGCTGGATTCAGTGCGAAATATTGATGGGTTCCCTATAGGTAAGGATGAGGATATCCTGGCCCTATCGGACCCGCCTTATTATACGGCTTGTCCGAATCCATATATTAATGATTATATTGCTCGTTATGGCAAGCCCTATGATGCAAAAAAGGATAAATACAAGCGGGCACCTTTTGTGGCGGATGTAAGTGAAGGCAAAAATGATCCAATATATAATGCACATTCATATCATACCAAGGTACCTCACAAGGCGATTATGCCTTTTATTGAACATTATACAGAGCCAGGGGATATAGTCTTTGATGGCTTCTGTGGAACTGGCATGACCGGGGTTGCCGCCCAGATGGTGGGGAGAAGAGCGATTTTGTCAGATCTTTCACCGGCTGCTTCATTAGTTGCCTATAATTATAATACTCCTGTTGATATAGGAGAATTCAATTCAGAGTCAGCAAGAATCGTTGAACAGGTTGAGGAAGAATGTGGGTGGATGTATGAAACCAGGCATACTGATGGTAAAAAAGGTCGTGTAAACTTTGTCCTCTGGTCAGATGTATTTATATGTCCATATTGTAAAAATGAGTATGTTTTTTCTAATGTAGCGTGGGATAAAGACAGGCGTAAAATACTTGATACATATAAGTGTACACATTGCCAAGCAGAAATAACAAAAAGAGAAAGTCAATCATCGATGGTAAAACACTTTGATCCTATTATTGGCCAAGATGTAATCCAGGCAAAACAAGTGCCGGTGCTCATTAATTGCAAGGTAGGAAAAAAGCGAGTTGATAACCCGCCGGGTGAGTTTGATAAGGAGATGCTAAAAAAGATTGATTCAATGGCAATTCCCTATTGGTTTCCTACAGATCGTATGCCAGAAGGTGATGAATCTAGGAGAAATGATAGATTAGGAATTACTCATGTCCATCATTTTTATTCTAAAGCTAATCTTTGGACCATGGCAGCTTTTTGGCATTGGTTTCAGAACTCAAGTAAGAATATAAGAAACCGGATTATTTTAGCTCATTCAGCATCTAATTTCTATCTATCAAGAATGCGGAGATTTAGACCTGATAAAAAAGGAGGGGGACCTTTAGCTGGGACACTATATGTATCTTCGTTGACTACCCCACCTAATGTTATTCTTACTGTTGAGCGAAATTTAAAATATTTATCGGATGGTTTGCGAGAAATAAGTAAAGTACCAAATAGAGCGGTAATTTCTACACAGAGTGCTACTGATCTACCGATTTCCGATAATAGTATTGATTATATTTTTACTGATCCACCTTTTGGTGATAACATAATGTACTCAGAGCTTAATTTTCTCTGGGAAGCATGGCTAAAAGTATTTACCAATAATAAACCTGAAGCTATTATGAATGATGTTCAGCTCAAAGGGCTAGATGAATATAAGGAACTAATGACATCTTGTTTTAAAGAAATGTATCGTATTCTGAAACCAAATCGATGGATCACAGTTGTTTTCCATAATTCTAAGGCTTCAGTGTGGAATGCTATTCGGGACGCCATGACCAAAGCAGGTTTTATAGTGGCACAGGTTACAGTTCTTGATAAAAAACAAGGTAGCTTTAAACAAGTAACATCAGCCGGGGCGGTTAAAAATGACCTGGTTATTAATGCTTATAAGCCTAAAAAAGAATTTGAAGAACATTTCCTGCGATTGGCAGGAGAAGGATTAGAAATAGAATTTGTAAAGGAGCATCTTGATCACCTACCGGTAGAAATAAATATCGAACGTACCGATCAAATGCTCTACTCAAAGATGCTGGCACATTATTTTCATCGCGGATATGATTTTCGTATGAATGCTCGTGAGTTTTATGGCATGCTCAGAGACCACTTCAAGTTAATCGATGGTTTCTGGTTTAATGATGACCAGGTCTTGGACTATGAAGAGTGGAAGAAGGCGCAGGGACTGGACAAGATTCGAGAGATAAAGAGCGGAGAACAGTTGCTTTTTGTTACAGATGAAAAGTCGCTTATTGTATGGCTTTATCAATTTCTAGAAACTCCCCAGACCTACAGTGATATATATACTGCCTCCCGCAAGATGATAAGCGGAGTAGAGGATGAGATTCCAGAACTTCGTGAACTACTGGATCAAAACTTTATAATGGAAAATGGCAGCTACCGCCGGCCCCGGACCCGGGAAGAGGAAGAGAAGATCGAAGCGCAGCGGCAGCGTGATCTCCTGCGCAGCTTTGATCAAGTAATTAATGCTGCCCGGACCAGCACCAAGAAGATAAAAGGAGTCCGTAAAGAGGCCATTGTCCTCGGTTTTACCCAGGCATACCAGGAAAAACGCTATCAAGATATAATCGATGTGGCTAAACGCCTCGATCCCAAGATTATCGAAAATGATTCCCAGATCAACGATTTTGTAGAGTTTGCCCGTTTTAAAACCGGTGAGGACCTATAGATGAAGATCGGCGACCAGGTTCGCTGCCAGGCAGCGGCTGAAAAAGGCCTCGGGGTAATTGTCGGACAGCAGAAGCTGTTTCAACATAATTATGTGGAGGTCTTTTTTGCCGGTAGGGGGGAGACTATTAGCTTTCCCGCAAATGAATTGCTGACGGTTCAATCTCCTGAGGAGATGGTCCGGCAACAGCAATTTTCACCAGCCCGCCGCTTTCTACTGCGTCTTTTTAACCAGCAGCTGCAGGCATCCTATACCAGCGATGGTCTGCAGACAGCTGCCAATTTTAAGATTCTTCCCTTGCCGCATCAGCTTTTGGCGGTTAAATATGTATTGAACCAGCCCTCGCCCCGGGTCCTGATTGCCGATGAGGTGGGACTGGGCAAAACCATCGAAGCCGCCCTGATTTATGAAGAATTAAAGGCTCGGGGGATGGTCGAGCGGGTTCTCATCGTGGCTCCTTCAGGTCTTTGTTTGCAGTGGCAGGAAGAGCTGCGGCAGAAGTTCGACGAAGATTTTGCGATATACGACCGGGAAACGGTGCAGACATTAAAGCAACTGCATGGGCAGAGTACCAACATATGGAGATTAAAGGATCGCATCATTACCTCACTTGATTTTATCAAACCCAAGAAGATGAATGAGGAGATCCAGGAAACAGCCTTGCGCAGACGCGGCTGGCATAATGAACATGTCAGCGAAGCAGCGGCGCAGGCAGGTTTTGATCTGGTGATTTTTGATGAAGCCCATAAACTAACCAAAGACATGAGCGGTGAGGAAACCGCTCGTTTTAAAGCAGGGAAGGTCCTGGCCGAAACGGCTCCCTGCTTTCTGCTGCTTTCGGCTACACCTCATCAGGGTGATTCAGTTCGCTTTCGGTATTTGTTAAGCCTGATTGATCCCCATCGCTTCTACCGCGGCTGTGATCTTAATCCTGAAAACGTGAAAGCCATAACCGTTCGCAACAATAAACGGGCGGTGGTGGACTTTCAAGGTCAGCGGCTATTTAAACAGCGCATAACCTCCCTGTGCAAAATTAGCCGTGATAAAGCCGAGGATGCGATTGAGCTGCAGCTTTACGCGGCGGTCAGTGAATATGTAAGCAAGTTTTACAACCTGGCCCGGCAAGAACAGAATCAGACCATGGTCAGCGGCAAGCACTGGAAAAACGTGATATTCCACCAAAGTCAGGCACTGGAGAAGGAAGAATGTGATCTACTGGGGCCAGGCCATCCCTATATGATGACTGTATCTGCCAAAGCAGCCCAGGAATTGACCATGGACATAAGCGCCCGGATGCAGGTGGAAGAAGGTAAATTTGCCGGGGAGACGGGCGTCCTTTTTATATATAAGCTAAAGTTGAACAACTATGTAGATCGGGAGAGGCTGTTCATCATTCCCTGTTTTATTAGCGCAGCCGGGCAGTATCATTCCCGGATCTCAAAATATTTTCAGGAAATGCCGGAGCGGGTACGGGATCTAATTAAAATTGAACCTGGGCTGGATTGGGACCTGTTGATGGAGAAAGGGCAGAACAATGCCGAACGGCTGGCCGAATCGATTTACTATGAAGAAACCTTAAATCTGGAGGATAAGATTCGTAAGCAGGAAGAAAGCCGACAGGCCTATTTCCAGGCCCGCGAACAAGCATTGCTGCGCATTGCAGTTGACAACATTCGTAACGCCAGGCTAAATGAATTACAGGAAGAGATGAGGAGGTTTCAATTGCAGTCCCGCAGGAGAAGACAATTGATCCCGTCACTGAATTGCGAACAAATTGCCTATGTGGAGTTTGTATGATGAAAAAGTGGTTTGATATTTTACTTGATAAGGCCAAACGGTCCTACAGTCAATTGATGGTTGTCAATGACCCGGATCAGTTGGGGAGCGATCCCTTGTTGCTTGACCTGCTGAAACAGGATTTTGCAGTGGTCAGTTTTCAGGGGGAATTATCGTTACGCCAATTCATACGCCAGCACCAGAACCGGCAAATATTGATTTTGCTGCAAAAGGAGGCTGCTTGTCTGCCCTTTGATGTCGAGCAAAATGCGGATTTAATCAGCTGGACCCTGACGGATATCTTTCCCCGGCTTGACAGTAAAGCACTGAGAATGTTTGAGATGGACGGCTATCAGTCTATATATGAGGCTTATCAAGAGTCAGCCGATACCTTGGGTATTCAGGATGAACAGCAAACCTTGTTTCTGATCAGGGAATGGATTGCCATGGGCAAGGTACTGGTTCGTGAAAAAGATTATGCTGGTATTGCCAATGTAAAGACGCCAAAAAAGACTGAGGAAGTGCTTGATAAAGACAGCTCAACATACAACTATGCCCGGTTGGTAAAGGACATCAGGAAGCTTTTGGAGCAGGACAAGAAAGATTGGCAGCTTATCGCGCGGAGCTGGGGAGATTTGGAATCCCTCCACCCGGCTGAAATGCTGGAAGCCGATAGCTATTTTGCTTTGGATCATGAAATCAGCCAGCTCTTTCATGAATATATAATTCAGGAATATGATCAGTTATTTTTTGCCAGTTATATAAACGGCCCGGTTACCATTAACCAAACCATGCGTTATCTCAGCACCTTGGAAAATGAACGGATTGCCTTGTTGTGTTTCGATGGTATGGGTTTTCCCGAATGGGTTGGGCTGAAATCATATATGCGGGCTAATCAATGCGGGGATTTTCGTGAGAATGCCACCTTCGCCATTATCCCCACGTTGACATCCTCGTCGCGTAATTCGTTATTCAGCGGGGAGGTATTTCTGGACAACATGGGCTCGGAATCATCAGGGTTCAATAAGGCGGTTGATAATTTCTTTCTCCATGGAAAGAGTAAAACCAAGCGGTTATTTGTTAATACCGATGGGAAATGGGATCGTGATTATCTAAATTATGATGTGTTGGGGATTGTTTTTGATATTATTGATAACGTTGGACACAAGAGCATTTTATTCTCCCGGAGCAAAAAAAATATGCATCACCAGCTGCAGGAGCTCTATGGACAAACCCAGATTGCATTAACCATTTCAACTTTGTTAAAGGAAGGATATCGGGTGTTTCTTACTGCTGATCATGGCTCCATCTGGTGCTCCGGCAATGGGGTAAAAGCAGATAAGTATCTGGTTGAGGAGCGAGCGCTGCGGGCCTTGATTTATCCTAATTTGAAGCTGGCGGAAGAATTTGCTCGTAAGCATGATCTTGTGATAATGCAAAACCAACGTATTTTGGGAGAGAAAGTTCTGATCCTGCCGCCGGGAAGGGAAATGTTCAACCCGGCAGATAAGCTGGGGATCAGTCATGGTGCAATACATATTGAAGAAGTCGTAATACCATTTGTGGAGGTACTCTCATGATCGGATTTGACCGCCCGATAAGGCCGCGCTGGATCTATGACAGTTTGCTGCTGGCTGAACCGGGACAGAAACTAACTGAATTAAATCTTCCCTTTGAGGAAATAGCCCGTGAACTGACCGGTAAAGAGGGCAAAAGAAAAGTACGGACCGTTTTATTCCGCTGCTTCCTGCGCGATCCTGCCAATCAGATACGGGTGAGGGAAAAGCTGTGGTTGAAAGAACTTAGCGAGCAATATGATCTGGCGTTTATGACGCCGATCTATCTCTTTTATCTTATCGGCAGTACCGAAACCCTGATTACGATAGCCGAGCATATTTTCCGACTGTATGAATGGGGCAGTGAAATAAACCTCACCTTTCTGAAACTTAAAATGGTCGAAGGAGCCGGAGATCGGGATGTGGTAGCTCGTTCGGCAGGCTCATTTATAAATACATTGCATTTTTTTGAAGTGATTACAGAGTCAAATAAAAAGCTGATGCTTAACAAGCCACTGACAATTAACGAGGAGCAAGCGGCCATCATGCTGCAATTGTGGGCCAGAGAATTACGCCATACGCCTCAGATCGATTTAAACCAGCTGCCCTCAGCCATTTTTGGCTGGTTCAGCTGGCCAGATTTAAGGGCAGTAGCTCGTAAGTATAATGGGGAACTATGGGATTACCAGCACCGGATGGGTGGGGAGTATTTGGTGGTGTATAGCTAGGAAGAATAGCTGCACTTGAATTTCAATAATATGGCACCAGATTTATTGCTGTGATAATATGATATCCATATACTTAGAGATCAAACGATCTAATGATTGCTACACAATAAAAATGCTTTTTTGTGATATTTTTTATTATCGACTTTTCAACCTAATAAAAAAACGTTAATGTGGTGTTTGGAGGGTTTGGTATGATCAACATAATTCAGGGTACAAATAAGAAACCCATAGCTAGTCAACGACTTGCAGATTTTTTTGCTAATCGTTCTGATTATGAAGGATATCTATATATTGGTTATCCAATCATAGGTACGGCAGAAGGGCCTTTCCCGATAGATGCTCTATGGGTATCCAGGGAAAAAGGGCTGGTCATCTTCAATATAGTTGAAGGTCGAGATATATTGGAAGTCCGTGAAACTCAGGATGATAGCGTTAATAAATTAGAAGCCAAACTGCGGAGCTACAAAATCCTCATGAACGGAAGGAAACTGATACCATTAGTAAATGTTGTGACATTTGCACCGGCTAGAGATGATGCTACAAATTTTTCTCAAGAATGGTATCAGGTATGCAATGAAGCCAATTTAGAACAATGGTTGGAAACTATAAAATGGGATGACTCTGCTGTGTATCAGCAATTATTGGCTGTAATTCAGGCGATTTCTACAATTAGAAAGAATCGCAGGAAAAGAGATATAAAACAGGAAAATTCGAGAGGTGCTAAGCTTAAACAATTAGAAGATTCCATCGCCAATCTTGATAACTTACAGGGACGTGCTGTAATCGAGACAGTGGAAGGGGTACAACGTATCCGTGGTCTGGCCGGTTCAGGAAAGACAATAGTATTAGCCCTTAAAGCCGCATATCTACATGCCCAACATCCTGATTGGAAGATCGCCATTACTTTCAATACTCGTTCACTTAAAGGTCAGTTCAAGCAATTAATAAACACCTTTACGATTGAACAAACCAACGAAGAGCCTGATTGGGATAATTTACATATAATTCATGCTTGGGGAGCTCCAGGAGGGGGCCAACGCAACGGTGTTTATTATTCATTTGCCAAATTCACGGACTGGAGTACTATGATTATGGTTCTGCCAAAAATCAATTTGGACAGGGCAAGGAATTCGAAGGAGCATGCCAGCAAGCCGTGAGTGAAATGAAAACTCCTATTCCAATTTATGACGCAATACTTGTGGATGAAGCGCAAGATTTTCCGCCGGCTTTTTTACGGTTATGTTATGAACTCTTAAATGATGAGAAAAGGCTAGTGTATGCATATGATGAACTACAGGTCTTAAATTCACAGTCGATGCCATCGCCAGAGGAGTTGTTCGGTAAAAAGCCAGATGGTACACCACGCGTACGGTTCTCAACTCCGCAAATAGGGAAACCAAAACAAGATATAATACTGGAGAAATGCTATCGAAATTCGCGACCTGTACTAGCAACTGCGCATGCATTAGGATTCGGCATATACCGGAAATCTGATCCTGAAATTGGAACAGGATTAGTACAGATATTTGATCAAAAGTCACTCTGGTTGGATGTAGGGTATGTGGCAATTGATGGGGACTTGGATGATGGGTGTGAAGTTACATTAGCACGAACGGAAGAGAGCAGCCCCAATTTTCTGGAAGCCCACTCTTCGATTGATGATTTAATTCAGTTTCATTGCTTTGGCTCACAACAAGAACAGGATGAATGGGTAGCAAATGCAATTGCTGATAATCTGGAAAAAGAAGAGTTTCTTCCGGATGATATTATAGTAATAAATCCAGACCCATTGTCTACTCGAAAAGTTGTGGGGCCGATTCGGGCTAGTCTCTTCGAGAGAAACATAAACACTCATCTAGCTGGAGTCGATACCTCACCCGATGTGTTTTCCAATGCTGAAATGGATTCAGTGACTTTTACAGGTATTTATCGTGCCAAGGGTAATGAGGCAGGAATGGTTTATATTATTAACGCCCAGGATTGTTATTCCTCCTTCGGTAATTTAGCTACCGTGAGGAATCAGCTTTTTACGGCAATTACTCGAAGTAAAGCATGGGTCCGTGTTTTAGGTTTTGGTAATGAAATGGAAAAGTTAGTGGAAGAGTTCAATCAGGTTAGAGAAAATAATTTCCAATTAAAATTTACTTATCCTACAAGTGAGCAAAGGAAAAATATGAATATCATCAATCGGGATATGACCGACGAAGAGAAACGTAGAATAAAGAGGGGGAAACATGAGCTTATAGGGCTTATTGAGGATCTTGAGTCTGGTAAAATTTTCGTTGAGGACCTGGGTCGGGATCAAGTGAAAAGGCTTCGCGAATATCTCAATAAGGAGGGCGAATAATGCCTACACCTGAGAGTATTCGTAACCAAGTGCAACAGCTTACTGAAGATTTAATTAGTTTAAGTCTTTGTAACCACCAAAACTTCCCTTCAATAAGGGATACGGCTGGTCATACTAAGGAAATTGGTTTCAGTCATGATAATGACTTAAGCATTGTGTTGAAAAACTTGCCTTATAAAGAAATATATGATGAATTGGAACGTGTTGAAGCTTATAATCTGAAAATGATTGATGGGGCATTGATACAAATGTCGTACCGCTTTATAAATGGTGATTTAAGTAGCCACCGACTAGCATTTTATCCATCGCCCAATTTGGAGGAATACCAGAACAACCCTGAAATATATGAAAATGATGAGATGTATGCTGATATCATAAAGAAAAATGTTGTCCCATTTCCGCTGAGATTTGATTATGATTCCCGAGAGGGAGTCACAGTAGAACTTGATCATCCGCTTTCTCATTTAACGCTAGGACAATATGCTAATTGTCGCATTCCTGTCAGTTCGCCTTTAACTCCATTAACTTTTATCAGCTTTATTCTAAGGAATTTCTATAATACTGCTTATTTAGAGTTCTGCGAAAAGATAAGGCAATTTAATGATGCTTTTCCAGAGACAATCCTTGGAGAAGAGAGAAATGTGATACATATCCAAGTGCCGAATAGAAAGTTTGCGTGATTTATTCCTGAATGGTCATCTTCTAGATTATTGAGGGATTGAAGTATTACTGCCGTTCTTCTGAAGGGCTTTTCTACTATATAAAGGGAAATGGAGAGACAGAAAGGTGGGGAGGAATGAAATGACTCAGGACAACACCATCAGACTATTTAACGATCGAAGAATTCGCGTTTTGTGGGATGATGAACAGGAGAAGTGGTTTTTTTCAATTGTGGATGTAATTGCAGTTTTGACCGAAAGTATTAATCCATCGGCATATTGGCGTAAACTAAAAGAGCGTCTGAAGAAGGAAGGAAATGAAAGTGTGACGAATTGTCACGCTTTGAAAATGATTGCCGCAGATGGGAAAATGCGTAATACCGATGTGGCTGATACCGAACAGATTTTAAGGCTTATTCAATCCATTCCTTCACCAAATGCTGAACCGTTTAAAATGTGGCTGGCCCAGGTCGGCAATGAGCGCATCAATGAGACGGCTGATCCTGAGCTGGCTATTGACCGTGCCTTGGAAACTTATCTTAAAAAAGGTTATTCCAATGCATGGATCAATCAACGACTGAAAAGCATCGAGGTACGCAAAGAACTGACTGATGAATGGGATAACAGAGGTGTAAAAAAGGGCCTGGAATATGCCATCCTGACCGATGAAATTACTAAAGCCTGGTCTGGTCATAACACCAGAGAATATAAGCGCTTAAAATCGTTAACGAAGGAAAACCTGCGCGACAATATGACCAATCTGGAATTGGTGCTGAATATGCTGGCAGAAGCGACTACCACCGAAATATCAAAAGAAAAAGAGCCGCAGAGCTTTGCAGATAATCAAGAAATAGCCCGGCAAGGCGGAACTGTAGCCGGAAATGCCCGCCGGGAAATCGAACAAAGGACCGGCAAGAAAGTGGTTACCTCCAAAAATGCCAAAGGAATCAAAGAAATTGAAGAGTAGAAAGCCGGATCAGGGTTTATAATTTTTAAATGTTAAAAACATATATGATGACAGTCAATTAAAACACTTGGCAACTATTCGGAAAATCCGAATAGTTCAAAAGAGGGAACTTGCGAGGTTTCAATATTCGTGCTTTGGAAAATATGTTTTCCCTGTAGGATGCTTTATGAATAGATTAGGGTTAAGAATTGTATATCACGCGCATGTCACGCGCGCGTGATAAAAGTCGCGCGATATGTTTAGGTAGTTTTTAGAAGTAATTAAGGATTGAATTTATTAAGATTAGTGGTTTGCTACAAAAATAGCTTCCAGTATGCTGATATTCGGCGTTTGCTGGTTTAGTATTTTGCTACCGAATTGCTACCGGGTTTATTTTTTTACTTTTTTCGGCTTTGACAGACGGGTATTTATTATTGCTTACAAAAGCCGACGTTTAGGAGATATATTAGTATTTATTGATTTGCTTTTATTGCCTTTTATACCCCCATTATTGATTCGTAATCAGCAGGCCGGCGGTTCGAATCCGCCCATCGGCTCCACTTTAAAACAAGCAGCCGCACAAGTTTGCGCGGTGTCAAACCCGTCGATTTCGACGGGTTTCCCAATTTGCGAAATTTATTATACCTTATCAGGATTTTAGAATGCTGCTCGTTTTTTCTATTATTATCTAATTCGTTTATTCATCTGCCAAAGCGTTGAACTATTATTTGCATTTGCGGCAGGTTAACTAAATTATTGGGGAACTTTTCCAGCAGGTCACGTAAAAAGTATCTATCATAAGCCTCATGTCAACAAAAGGCAAGCCAATTGAGAAGATCTTTGCTAAGTCGATTTCCGGATAAAAACAACAATCAAGTAATATGGAGGTAAAAATAGATGGATATAAAATTTGATCCCAATAACGCTATTATTAAACTCTGCATGAGTGGGATGGGATTGGAGGACAGCGGAAACATTGAAGATGCAATCACGATGTTCCATAAAGCATGGTACGAAGCAACGGACGATTATGAAAGATTTATTGCAGCTTATCATATAGCTCGTCTACAAAAGAGTATAAAAGAAAAAATAAAATGGATGGAAACATCTCTACAGTGTGCACAAAAGATAAATGAGGTTAGTGTTAAAAGCGCATATCCAACGTTATATTTAAACGTTGCCAAATGTTATGAGGAGTTGGGTGATTCTGAGAATGCAAAAAGAAATTATGAATTGTCAAATTCAGCTAAAGGGACACCTTCTGATGTAGGGCCATTTTACCATGGGACAAAGGCAGATTTGAAAGTTGGTGATTTACTAACAGCGGGTGGAATTTCAAATTACAAACCCGGGCTTACAATGAACCATATTTATTTCACTGCTAATGTCAATGGTGCGGGAATTGCCGCAGCATTAGCAAAAGGAGAAGGAAGAGAACGCATTTATATAATAGAACCAACAGGTGAATTTGAAAACGATCCCAATGTTACTGACAAAAAATTCCCTGGTAACTTAACGCGTTCTTATCGAACGAAAGAACCTTTAAGAATTATTGGTGAAGAAACAGAGTGGACGAAACTGACAACTACTGAGCAACGAAATTGGCGTGAAAAAACAACTAAAAACAAAGGTGAAATTATTAACTAAACGAATTCATGGTGTGATGGTTAAAGGTCGATATATTCCGAGAACGAGCCATGTTGAGACGGTAGTTTTGATGTCAAGGGTGAAAGAGTGAGGGTGTGAAAAAGCCTTATAAATCAAGGCTTTTCGAACATATGGGCACTAAACCCATTGAGCGAAAACGAGATTTTTTCGCTTCGCGGGAACAAGTCCAGAAAGGCAGTATTTGATAGTTAAGTGGTCAGGTTAGATGTCAGTGCTCGGTGAGTGTACAGGTTAGATGTCAGCCTTCGCGAGTGGACGATTTAGATGTTTTTTCGGATTTTTTTTGAGGTTGTGTGGTCAGGTTGGATGTTAAAATGAAATCCGATACAGTTACTTTGTTATAGCAATTTGGCGAAATTATGCGTCTGAAAAAGTCAAACGTTTTTTAGGTAATAGCATCAAAAGATCAATAAACAAATAGCATGGGGGAAAGAGAGGCGAACAGTAGAATGCGTATATGTTTTTCAATGGACGGAATTAAGAATATGAATCATCTGTATACATGGACGGTGAAGCATTCCGAAGAATTTGGAGAATTCCGAGAAGAGAATTACCATGGTGATGTTTACTGCAAGACCGTTGTAGCGGACGTGCTTAAAGTCCTCACCCCATCAGAATGTGCAAATCAGAAATACCTTGGCTCTCGTGAGCGCATTGCAAATGAGATGTTCACACTCTCTTCAACAGTTGGTTTGGAATACAATGTCTCCTTCGCTATTAACACCTATAACGGTGAAGTGGCTCGTCTGGAAATCACCATCACGGCGCCAGAAACGGAGTGTTATGACAAACAGCTTGAAGATCTTAAAATTGCGCTGAAAAACCGACTTCTCGTTGATTGGCAAGTATGCACTTGGCTTGAGGATGAGCAATCGGCTATTCTGTGTAAAGAAGCCTTTGAGAAGGCATTCATAGTTGAAAATAACCTGAGGGCTTTCGCAAGCAAAGTACTTATTCACTTCCTTGGTGTTAACTGGATAAATAAAGCCGGATTAGAAAAAAATGCTGAATCGGTAAAGAATCTGACGGAAAAGTTCATCCAGCGTGTTCCAGAGTTTGACAACATCAACACGGATTTTCTCTCTATGACGCTTGAAACTTTGTTAGGGGTTATATTTGATGGTATTATATTCAAGGAGGATGTTATTCTGAGCCGAGAGGATTATACAAAGGTTCAGGAGCTGGGAGTCAAACAAAAAGTCGCAGGTAGTTTTATAGCTGATTACATTAAAGCTCGAAGAACTGTGGATAAAAAAATATGGGATGATCTTTTCGCCCCATACATTGATGATACAATTGCCTTCAAAACGGCAGCCCACGACTTCATTGAAGATCGGAATCATATTGCCCATAGTAAAGTGTTGTCATGGAGTTCCTATCAGATAATTCTTAAGGATTTTAAGGTATTTGACTCCCTCATCTTATCAGCTGATGCTAAGTTTGAGCTTGAAGAAACATCAGACGAAGTACTTCAAACATGGGAAGTGGAACATGAAGATGCTGAATACAAGCGCGAGTATTATCGTGATCGACTAGCGAGCGAAACCGGGATGGATATACTGGACGAAAAAGGAATCAAATACTGGTTTGATGAAGTTCTGCATGAACTTTTCGATGCCGTCTTTCAACGGTATCATTTAGATGTTTGTTATGAAATTTCCGATTTCACCACACCCACTGAGGGGGAGATCGTTTTCTCGATATCATGCCCGGCAGTGGAGGATGGCAGTGCAAGAATTGAAATTATAGCGGAGTATTCTATCGATGATGACCTCGGTGAAGACAGCACATGTTATATAGTTCTAAAAAACGGAACTGGAGAAGACGTCTGTAAGGCAGAAGTCCGTTTTCATAATGGAGATGGCTGTGAAGGTGAAGAATGCATTATGGTAGCCACCGATAGTTCTGAGTATGATACTTCAGAACTGGACGATTTTCGAGATGAATTGTTTGCTGCCATTGAGTCTTTGAATCCTTATCCAGCAAAGTTGGACGCGCTTGCATACGAAAACAAGGGTGCAGTACAGTTTGTCGCTGACTTTCCATGTGAGCAATGTGGAAAGTTTGGCGTATCCATCAATGAAACTTTCCTACCTATAAGTCGGTGCTGTTATTGTGGATATGAAAATGAACTGGTGAAATGTGAACGTTGCGGCGAATTGGTAGATGCGGATTCGGTTGAGCACGGATTCTGTCCCTCATGCGCCGCTTATATAGATAAACAGTGAGTAAAAAGGAGCAGAATTGAGGTGAAAAAGATCGGAAAAAACAAGCCTACCAGACAGCATCATGTTCCCAAGGTGTATTTGAGGAACTTCTGTGATTTACACGGTTGTATTGCAGTGATGGACAAGCGTGAACACCGGATATTTACGACTGGAGTTCGTGCTGTAGGTGTAGAAAATGATTTCTATACATTGGAAAAACTTGATGATCCCTATTGCTGGGAACGCGCCTATGCTTCTGGTATAGAGCCACTTATGGGGAAGCTTTTAACAAAGTTAATTTCTCAAACAAATATTTTAGTACAAAATGGAGCAACCGTTATAAGTCCCTCAGAAAAGGCACAGCTTGCGGTTATTATGGTTGTACAGCTACTTCGTGGAAAGCAAAGCCGAGAGTATGAGCAAAAGCTTTATGCAGATTATCTGCCGGAAGCTATAGATAAAGCTAAAACCTTGTTTGGGTCGCTTAACAATGAACAAAATAAGCTGCTTGAGGCATTCGCAAGTGATGAATATTACTTCAAGCGAACGGTTATGGACGTTACGCTAGATTCGGAGAGAATTGCAAAATATGCTGGAATTCTTTGCAACCGAGATATTCTTGTCTATCGAATACAAGGAAATATGGAATTCATAACCAGTGATAACCCGGTCATGTTCATCAATAGTATTACGAAAAACGCCCGTCCATTTACCAATGGCCTAATAAAGCCGACTACTATAGTTTATTATCCGATTTCGCCAAAGCTGCTCTTAAGTGCTGTCCATCCGTCAGCCTACTTTGGAGTACTTTCAAATCAGGATTGTCAACTAATTGATCTGGATGCGTGCAAAGAAATCGGTTTCATTACCTCAATAAACAAAAAACAGATTAGCCAGTGTTACCAACATGCATTCGCTCGCTCAGTCGGCATGATGAAACAATTCCAAGAACGAAAAGGAAAATGAAACCTTTAGGTTTCCCATTATGTTAAAGTTATGCTCTGGTAAAGGAACTCAAAGAGCAGACAAATAATCTGTAAAGGAGCTGAGACTATGCCGGTTGTACCCATTTACCTGAATATTGATGAAAAAACGTATGCTGGTGTCAAGGCAGGAGCATTGGAACTCTGCGGCATGGCAAAAAATATTAATAACAAACGGGTTGTCAAACACATCCCTGCGGTTGCTGATGCTGCTAAAGAAGGTGCAAGCAAAGCCATTGATTTCATCCGGGAGCATAAGAAAGGAACGTTCGTTGTTGGTGGAGTCCTGATTATAGGTGGAGCAGTAGTTGGTACAATCAGCTATGTATCCCATCGGAAGCAGCGTGAGCTCGAAAAGCAGTTCGGAGTAGCACTTCAAGACTATCTTGATGTAGCACGGGATGGAAAGCTTACCATAGAGGAGCTTAATGCTTTGATTGGAGCCATCGAGAAAATCGAAAAACATAATCCGAACAAGAGTATCGACCTTCACATACCAGCATCGCAACTCAGCGAGCTGATCCACTATATTTTTGACTACACTATCCGTTTGGCACAGGCCAACAGCTTCAATGTAAAGTTAATCAATCGTCCAAAGTCTTTCAAGGCCAAGACCGCAGACGACCTTAAATACTATCTGAACATACAAAAGGAAATCCTCCAACAGGCAGCGTGAAAGCTGTTAAGCTTCCCATTATGTTTATAATATAAAGTAAAGGTTAGCGTTCCACGTTACAATTTATTAAGGTTGATTATTGGCCTTTTATCCCTCCACATCCACCGTTAATCCAGACTTGAACTCCACGGTGAATTTGTCCTCGTAGATGGTGACCTTTTCAATCAGCCGCCGGATAAGCTGCTCGTCGTATTCGGCGAGGGCGGTGGATTGCTTCTTGAGGAATACGCTCATGTCAGTTATGCGCTTTTTGAGCTCATCTCGGTTAGCGCTTTCAAGAAGTAGCTTTTGCTTTTGGTCACGTAGTCGATGAATCTCATCGCCGACTTTATCATAATCGGCATTGGAGGTGGCAAGCTTCAGAAGTTCCGTTTGAAGTTCTTCCAGCCGCTTATCGATATCTGCCAAGACTTTGTCACCTTCACGAGTAATGATGGTGGCAATGTTATCCTGTAGAGTTGAGAAGAAAGAATCTTTATCGCAAAGTGCCTGATTGATAGCGGTGACAAGCACTTGCTCGATTGTGCTTTCCGGTACCGTGCGAGCATCGCAGAAAAGGCCGGTGTTTTCTAATCGGCTGACACAGCGCCAGACGATGGATTTCTTACCACGGTTGTTCCAGTGCACCCTGCGGAACACTTCACCGCAGTTGCCGCAGATGACTATCTGAGCAAAGCAGTGATTGCTGCTGAAGGTTCTGGTCTTTCCGTTCGGGCTGGTGTGGACGATACGGCGGCGAACAAGTTCCTCCTGCACCTGCATGAAAACTTCACGCGGGATGATGGCTTCGTGGCTATTTTCTACATAGTACTGCGGAACGATACCGTTGTTCTTGACCCGCTTTTTTGTTAGGAAGTCAACCGTATATGTTTTCTGTAAAAGAGCGTCGCCGATGTACTTTTCGTTTCGCAGGATCTGATTTATGTTGCTTGTATGCCAGCGTTCCCTGCCCGCACCGTTAAGGATACCGTCTGCTTCCAAACCGCGAGCGATTTTCAGCATACTGGCACCCTCAAGGTATTCTCGGTAAATGCGCTTGATGATTTCAGCTTCCTCGGGCACGACTACGAGACGCTTGTTTTCATCCTTTGTATAGCCGAGAAACCGAGCGCAGTTTACTTGAATTTCACCCTGTTGGTAGCGATATTGTAACCCCAGCTTTACGTTCTGGCTCAATGACTGACTTTCCTGTTGGGCGAGGGATGCCATAATCGTGAGCAGAACTTCGCCCTTGGAATCCATGGTGTTTATATTTTCTTTTTCAAAATATACGGGAATGTTTTTCTCCTTGAGCTGACGGATATATTTCAAACAGTCCAGTGTGTTTCGGGCAAATCGGCTGATGGACTTTGTAATAATCATATCGATATTACCAGCCATACACTCGTCAATCATCCGGTTGAATTCCTCACGCTTTTTGGTGTTGGTGCCCGAGATGCCGTCGTCCGCAAATATTCCCGCCAGCACCCAGTCAGGATGCCCTTGTATGTAGGCGGTGTAATGTTCAATCTGCGTTTCGTAACTGGTAGCCTGTTCATCGCTGTCTGTGGAAACACGGCAGTAAGCAGCAACGCGGAGTTTCGGTTTTTCCTCGTCCTTGCTCTTGCGAGTATGCTTTCTTGCCGGAATCACGGTGACATTTTTACTGACTGCCATTCTTGTTCACCTCCATTTCAATTAAACTGTAGGCGTATTCCGCCTGCCCGAAGGGGTCGTCGAGTTTCTCTGTTCCTTCTTTCATGCGAAAGATGGTAGGATAGACGACCTCTTTTTCTTGTTTAAACTTTTTGGTACGGCCGAGTCTTTCCGCCCGCATAATTCGTTCCGCCTCGGCAGTGTTGAAAGTGTCTTTGTCAATAATCGGCGGATAAAACTCATCACCGAAGTATCGGGTATTTCGTAGCATCCTGCCGATACCGGAATGGAAAGCTTTAATACCCGCTTTTTTTGCGGCCGTAGCTAACGAATCACCGGACAAATAAGAATCAAACAAGGTCTTAAGCTGTTCTGCAGCCTCTTTATCAATTACGGCTTTTCCGTTTTCAATACGGTAGCCGAATGGTGTATGACTCATTTACCTCACCAGCCTTTCTTTTAGAGTAATTCCGCATTTTAGTTCGAATCCGATTTCTTCACGAGAATAAACAAGAACTTTCTCCACATAACGTTTAAACAGTTCACCGTCAAAACCCGTTAGCATTGATGCTTTGGTAGCATACTGCAGCAAAGCGCTGACCTCACTTAGGTTTTGAAAGTCATTATTCAGGAATCGCGTTATGGATTCTTTTTGGCGGCGTAGCCGTTCTGCCTCTTGCAACAATTCGTTATTGCTCTTATTGTAAACGGCAGGCTCAAGATAGCCTTTGGTCATCAGCCCAACCAGGACATTTCGCTGTTCTGTGTTTTCTTCAAGCTTCTTGTCAAGCGCACGTATGTTTTCCAGTGTTTCATCGGAACTCATCCCACGCAGACTGACTAACAATGGTTTTAGAACAACTGCATGTCCGAAAATGAGCTTGTTCATCATGGTAACAAACGCATATTCAATAGCAGACTCCGGCACATACTTCATAGAGCATTTCTTGATGTTTGCGATATGAGTGGAGCAGCACCAAGCGATTCGATGTCTTCCGCTTGAGTGACTTCTGCGTTTAAATGTGCCACCGCACTGGCCACAGGTGATTTTGCCTGAAAAGGAATAACGGTTCTGATACTTTGTGTTTTGCTTTTCCAGCCCTTTTTCCTTAGCACGCTGATCAATAATATCCTGTGCGGTCTCAAAATCCTCATGACTGATAATCGGCTCGTGATGATTTCGAATTAGATATTGGTCTTTTTCTCCATTGTTGTTATGGCGGTTGAAGTACTCATCAGTATAGGTCTTTTGAAAAATGACATCACCTGTGTACTTTTCATTACTAACCATCCCGCGTATAGTCGTTGATGTCCAACGACCGCCTTTTTTGGTCGGTACCTTTCGTCTGTTCAACTCATTAGCAATTTTGTGGGTACCCTTGCCGGACAAAATCTCGGCAAAGATGAAGCGGACAATTTTAGCTTGAGACTTATTGATAACCATTTCTCCATCCACATTGTCGTAGCCGTAAGGCGGATAAGATATTTTATATGTACCATTTTGGAATCTGCGCTTAATCGACCATTTGTTGTTCTCGGAGATGGAGACCGATTCGCTTTCGGCCAGTCCAGACAGGATTGACAGCATGAGTTCGCTTTCCATTGACCCGGTGTTAATATTTTCTTTCTCAAAAAAAATGAAAACATCAAGGTCAAGTAGCTTTCTGACCAGTTCAAGACAATCGGTTGTATTTCGAGCAAATCTGCTGATAGACTTCGTTACAATGAGGTCTATTTTTCTGTCTTCACAGTCTGCAATCATTCGAAGCAATTCAGGCCGCTTTTCCTTTTTTGTTCCGGAGATGCCCTCATCATAATAGAGCCCGGCGAACTCCCACTCAGGATTTGCATTGACGTAGGATTCGTAATGCTTTATTTGAGCATCCAGACTTTCGAGTTGTTCATCACTGTCGGTAGATACACGGCAGTAGGCCGCAACCCGCAACTTAGTCTGTTCGGTTAAATTGGTCTTGTTTTGAGCAATTTTCGTTACCTTTTTCAAATTCTCACCTCCTTAGTCAGTGTGACATATTACCTCTGAAACGAAGTTATATCAACGATTTCAAGGCATAATCTCGGCTAATAGCGGCGAGAAAGTTTTGCGATTTAATTCGGTTATCTTGTTGAATTCCGACAAGGTAATTAAATCTTTCTCAAGCATAGAAGTGAGTATTTGCTGTGCTCTCACATAATCAACTTCGCGCTGCATTTGCTCATGCGGAGTAGCGTTCACTTCACCATCGATTTTCAGCCCTTCGCCAATAGGGCAACGCATTAACTCAAGTTTCTGTTCATTGAACATGAGAAACCACCTCCTCGCTATACGGAGAAAAGTGGAGCGTTTTATACACCTATAAATAAAAAAAGCCCGCAGAGTTTTTACACTCCGCGGGCTTGATAATAGTTATCACGAATATTTAATGAAAGCATCCTTAAATCCTGCCGCCTTAACCTTCTTGAGCATGGCGTCAGCATTTGCTTTGACAGAGTATGCACCGACTTGAACTCGGTACAGTTTCTTTGGATCGGTGGTGGTAGTCACTTCTGTTACCGATAGCAACTTTTTAACTTCGGCACGGAAAGTATCCATTGACTTCCTGTGTTTAGGAAACCAGTGCCCGGGGTCGGCATGGTTACTGGCGATACCACGCTTGTGCCCTTCGTAATGCCCAATGATCACGCCATCTGCCATTGGATCGAGCTTGTACTCTTTGCAGAGATAGGCGCATAATTCAGCTGCTTCTTTATATACAGCATTGAAGTAAGCAGCATCAGTCAAGCCATCTTCACAAATTTCAAAACTGATATGAGTATCGTTGACTGAGCCTTTTGAACCGGAGCCGCCATGCCAGCCTCGATAATTCCACGGCAAGGTCTGATATGTGGCGACTGTTCCGTTCGCCAGCTTTCCGATGAAGGCATGAACACAGACCTGCCGTCCTCCGGGCTTATCCTGATTCCAATGGTTATTGTACTGATTCTTACCAAGCAAACCGTCATCCGGGCCGACATAACGTTTCAGCCACGGATTATTTGCTCCAGTGGAATGCACCATAATTCCTTTAGGGATTATCGTTTTACCTGCTTTGTAGCAGGCGTTATTTGTAAGTATTAACTTGTGCAAATTCATTATGATCACCTCACAATTCAAGTGTTTATGTCTGTTGTAAGAGAAGTGGGATATAGATGGTAGGTAAACTTCAGATCGCAAAGTATATAGCAGTTAAGGCGGCTCCGGGGTATGTGCCATCCAGCAAGCTCGAAACATCAAACTCAAGATTACGAAAGTTGTGTTCGCCGCGTCTGCCGATAAACACTGTTGATGCTTTAGTTAAATCAATCATTTTCATCACCCGGCTTACGAGGTTCATCATCACGGCCATGCAGCTGTTTTAGAACCTCCTTGAATTTTTCGGGTATGGGAAGCCCGATATGGCTTGCATTCTCCAAAATGGAAACACCCTCATTGCTCAAGTAGAAGAAGATTACTGCAGTCCGAAGTACGCCACCATTGTCTCCAGCACTACCCAGTATCTGCGTATCAAGGATATGGGCTACACCCACCATTGCAAAAATAAGTACCTTTTTGAAGATGCCTTTTGCACCGATTTCACTGGATAGCTTTTTATCTACAATGGCACAGAGCACTCCGGTCACGTAATCTATGGCCACAAAGGCTATGAGCGCATAAAGGAATCCATCCAACCCACCGAGAAACCACCCAAGAAAAGCACCGACAGCGGCAATGGCTATCTGTATCCAATTCCATATCTCTTTCATTTGAAATACCTCCGTTTCATGAATTTTGGTGTATAATTGCTCAGCCAATTAAAATTATCTGAGCAATAAAAAGCGCTCCCGCATAATACGAGAGCGCCATAGATGAATTTTGTCTAAAGCATTAAGATTAAGTTCTGAATCTGTTGCATCACGTCCGCTCTTGGCCGTCCTGTTCCAATGGGTAGCCATGTTATGGGCGGGATATCAAAGGTCGTCGAGGAATCAAAGCTGTTGATTGTTGTAATAACAGATTCGATGGCTTTTCGAAGCTCCATGATATGGAACGGCCAGTTCTTAACCGCGGTTTTTCCGGCAATAATATCCTCACTCCAAGCTACCGGTGACAGGTTGTAATAGCTGCGTATCGTATTTACAGCGATTCGGAGCGTTTGAATATGTGTTGCCTTCACATGTGTGTCGTTCGCTGTGATCGTCTCAAATGGAGGCAGTATTACAGTAAAGCTCCGCACAACCTCCGGACTCGATGACCCGATATCGCTATCAAGGCAGCGGACGGTCACAGTATGGCTTCCTGCACTCAATGTTGTCGCTTGATACACCGTATTGACACCATTGCCCAGATAACCGCTTACGGAAAACATCTCAGGATTGTCTACGCTGTTAACCCAAGCCCCCGTATCGATTTTAACTTCCACAATCTGTGTCTGACCGTCCGGTTCAATTCCCGTAGTTATCATAAACCGTGGAGTGGTATTGTAACCGGAACTGCCGGATACCGGGCATACAATTACCGGAGCAGTCGGCGGACTGTTTTTCTTTACAGTGCCGCTTACTACATAACCAGAGACTGCATCCAGCGTATCGGTTACGCTGATGCGGTAGCGGGTATATGTTCCTGCTATCTGAGAAGCACTCGTTGTATATGTCCCAGAGGTGGCACTTGAAACGACGATTGTCAGAGCTTCGTATGCTGACCAGTTAATCCCGTCCGTTGAAGTTGATCGCTGAATGACATACTGCTTGATAGCGCTGGTTCCGGGTATCGTTCCGCTCCATGAAAGAGTAACAGTGGCAGATTCGTAGATGGCAGGAGTAGCGGTAAAAGAGGTAGGAGGTGTAGGCAGTGTATTTCTGCGGACAGTGTTGCTTGAAACAGTCCAGTCAGAGTAGAAATTTTCACCGGCTGCACCCCGAGTTTTTATCCGGAAACGGCGATAATTCCCTCGTGTTGACGGTGGGCTGACACTTAAGATGCTACTTGTTGCAGAGGTGCTTACTGTAGTCAGTGCTATCCAATCACCCCAGTTGCTGTTATCTGTTGAATCACAATACTGGATTTCATAGGATGTGATAGCATTTCCTGCACCGCCGGATGCTCCGCTCCAAGAGAGAGTAACATTTCCTTCGGATAACGTTGCGCTTACTGTGCAAACGGTCGGTGCACCACAAGCAGTGATATCGCAATAGATACTGTTACTGATCTTCTCCACCGAATAAACGTCAAATGTATCTATCGTCCAAATGCCAAATTGAGTATATGTTCCCGGAACCCTTGATACGTTTGGATTGTAACTGCCTCCGCTTGCCGCCAATTCCAGCGTGGTCAGTACATTCCATGCAGTCCATGTGCTGTTATCCGTTGATGTGCGTCTGGCAATCTGGTAGCCTTTGACCGGACTGGTGCCGCCCGACGCTCCACTCCAAGTCAGTGTAATGGTTTCATCGCTATATGCTGCAGGGGATGAAACAGCCGTCGTTGGTGCCTTCGGCGCTGTATTTCTTCTGACGGAGTTCGTTGATACTTTCCAGCCGGAATAATAACTTGCACCTGCTGTGCCACGAGTCCGTACTTGAAACCTACGGTAATTTCCTCTTGTTGATGGAGGTGATGTAGCCACGCTACCACTTGTTGCTGTGGTTGAAACTGTAGCCAGAGGCATCCATGCTCCCCATGTGAAGTTATCGGTGGATTCACTGTATTGAATCTCATAGCTGGAAATCGTGTTACTTATACCGCCGGATGCCCCGCTCCACGAAAGAGTAACCCCACCCTCTGCGAGTACGGGACTTACCGAACAAGAAGTTGGAGCACCACAGGCTGTTGTCAAGAGTGGTGAGCTTAAGACCGTATAGCTTGAGGTGTCGATGACCCCGGAAGTGAGGGTTAGTCTGCCGTCCGATACGACACGAAAGCGTACGCCTTGCTCAGTGTTTCCTGTAGTGGAAGGACAGGTCACAGAAACATATCTAAGTCTAGGTGTTGTTCCGTCCCAGTTATCTCCGTCTACCGCCTTGATGCGAACTTGAGATGAATACCCGTTTACAGTCATTGTACATAGCAGAGCATAACCATTATGAATGAAGGAGCCCGATGAACCTAAGGCAGCGGAAATGGTGAAGTTATAGGTCATCTGGTTATTGTTCGGGCGACTCTTGGTATAGGTAATAGTGTAGATAACAGTAGGAGCGGTGCCTGCTTGTAGAGTTACACCATTAATATCCGCCACGGTGATTCACCTCCTATTCATATACCGCCGAAACCAGCGAGTTTACCAAACCGCAAAGGTTGGTATTCATGCGAGTATCAGTAATGTTATTTGAAACTATCGATGTGGCTGCTGTCGGTACAAGCACGTCAGCGATTCCGAGTTCATAGATATCGCTGGTTCTTGTCAAGGCCGGAGCAACAGGTGTTGCAGCGGGTATCCCGTCGACAACAGCAATCTGAATGCTTCGGCTGATCTGACTTAATCGGACAACAATCCGATCAATACGAGGATTGCTTCCGTTTGCCGTTGTCAGCGGAATATTCAGGTCATCCGTATTCTCGTATCGGTACCCGTTAATCCATGCGCTTCCTGCTGCCACGCTCACAGCCAATCCATTTGCCGGCGTCACCTGCAAATTTGTTGCTGTCATATAAAAAACACCGTTGGAGACGAGGCTTCCGAAATATGCTGCAAAGTCCGCTGCGTTATAGACTCTATCTCCGTCAGTTGAGTTGAAAAAACCGCTTTTCTCCATACTGATTTCCTCCCGTTAAGCTCTCGCATAAGAGCAAGATATAAGGTAAAACCCCGTAGGCAGTGTGGAAGCGGCGGCGTTTGCCACCACACCGCTTGCGTTGATCGTAATCGGCATACTGGTACCGCTTCCACCGACCGTAGTCGCCACAGAACGTACAGTCGAGTAGGGGTAAAAGTTCGGGTTTGTTATTGTTAGAATCGTTTCACCGGAGGGAACTCCCGAAGCACCAACATTGATCTGCATACCGATCGAGACAACACCCTTATTCACAAATGACATATTAAAGCCCATGGTCACTCCGCTACCAAGAGAGTAAGTAAGCGAGGTGTCAGCTTCCTGAGCCATCTTTGCAGTAGTGACAGCACCATTAGCAATCCTCGTCCCCGATACCGGTGCGTTATAGACATTGTTAATACTGGCCGCAAAGGTACTTCCTCGAACCGCGGCGGCTATGTCTGTGAGTGCACCGAGTGGAAAGCTTAGCCAGTTCGCCTGACCGGACGGATTATTAAATACGAAAACGGAAATTACATAAAACGTCATGGTATTGCGGGATATAAAGAAACCCATCGCTCGCTGATAGCCGTTACCTGTGTTGTCCCCACTGTGCTTAATCAGAAAAACATGCCCATCATCACTGGGTTGGTCACTGAACTTGTTACCGCTCCAAGAGGTAAAGTAAAAGGCATCTCCCGGTACCATATTATGCAGGGCATATTGACCGACCGATATGGTGCCTGCGCCTACGATTATTTCAAGTTTAGGGATCTTTCCAAACAGGTTGTTAATGGTATCCGCAAAATCATCACCTTTGATTTGAGGGTTTACAACCATCAAGTCGCCCAAGGTTTCCTCTACAGTACTAAGTGTTCCTTCTACTTCACCTAAGGTTCCCTCCACATCACTCAGCGTTCCTTCCACGACTCCCAGGGCTTCCGTCACTTCGGATATGCCGGTTGGGGCTGATAGTGCTGTTTTAACCTCGCTCATGTCGGAGCGGATTTTCTGAGCTATTGTGAGCTCAGACTTACCGAACACTACACTAATGCTCTGACCGTCCGCATCATAGTTTTCTTCGATCTCAGTGATTCGCGTAGTCATGGAAACACCCCATTCTTTGGAGATGACTTTGACTGTCTGCCCAAGATCGAAGTCTATTTTGTATGTCAAATTGCCGTGAGGGTTGACCGATGTGTCGAACGAATATCGTATTGCCTGCTCATTTAGCTTGCTCTGACCTCTAAAAGTCAAAGTATCGATGTAATCTGTTCCGAAATCCTCAGCTCTTAGGTCTTTAGCATCGACGAAGATTTCACGGCGTGTCTCTCCGGAGCCGCTTGTGATGGCAACAAATGTACGGTCTGCGCCTTCACCTTCACCGCCAATGAGTGCGGTATTGGCATAATCCGCTGCACTCTCTGTGTATATCTGTTCAGTCAGATTTTCGTACTCCTTGGAGAACACCGCCTGTGAATTGCCCCCGTTATACAGAGTCACCGTAAAGATACCTGTAGCCGGAGTGAACACAGTCTTAATGCCAATATCTGAAGTGGTACAAAGTTCCGTCACCGCATCCATCAGATTTCGGTATGATATCTGGGTACTAACGGGTACACCTAAGTTTGGAGACGAGAAGGCTATTCCGTTAATCTTCCGTGCTGCATCGGTAGGGCTGATGAGATTATTATTTATAAGCTGCAGAACACAGGCAGAAAGATCACCGGATAACTTCTCAGTTTGCCATAAAATGCGGCGGGAGAGAAAGGATGTTGCAAAGCGACCACTCGCCGTGATAAATTCCTGCTCCGTCTGAGAAAGTTTTAAATGTTCAATAATACCGGCCTCTTCGTCATCGTTCTTCCAAATGATATTTCCTTCTTTTAAGAGTGCAGTGTTCTCCGGTGTTGCTATGGCCTTTAACTCAAATGAACCACACTGGGAGTAACGCCGAGTCCAACGCAGGTATTCGAAAGATTCAACAATACCCATAAGCTCCCGGTTTGAATTGTAAATATATAGCTGCATACTCACACCCCCAAAAATTGTGGTCGATAATAAATGCTTACTTCCAGCAGTTCCATATTGACTGAAGCATCGTAGCGCAAAGTGTTAATGCCTGCTGCAAGCTGGAAAAATACCGAGTCGGTGTCCAGTAAGGAAAAAGCATTCGTTACCACAGAGCCGTTAACGCTAACCACCCGTTTACCGGCAAAATGGGTATATACACGAAGTTCATCCCCGGCATTCATCGTTGTAAGAAGTCGGATGTATTCACCGGTATCAATGTTTAGTAGTTCCGGATTGGTCACCGTCCCCAGCGCTTGGAACACAATCTCACAGCCGCAGGAAACATCGCCGATGTTGTCTACCGTGATGATCTGACTGGGTTGGCGCATTCCAAACTCCATGCCGCTTTCCGGTATCTCCAGTTCAAATTCAAACAGCGGTATCCAAGAGGCCAGCTCCTCACGCACTTCATCCAGCGTCTCGAAAAAGGGAGACGGGCAAAGGAGGCTGACGAAAAAGTTGGGTATCCTCTGCCTGGTGGAAACGGTAAAACCCGCTTCTTCTACAACGCAGGCAATTTGCCTATTACGGTAGATGAGCGTTCCATTCAGTTTAGGGCTAAATATCTGAATGAAGCGTTGCCTCCAAGCATAGGCCTCGTCAGGTGTGTTTGCTAAGACCTTGCCCTCCAATATGATGTTGCGCATATCAAGTGTGGAGGATATATAAAAAGCACCGTCCTGATCCGGTGCCTTGAAGGTGTTAACGGTCTGACGTATGTTGCCTGTTCCATCTATCTTGGTTAGAAAATACGGGCGGCTTTGTTTGAGCGTGATGCTCCGGCCATCCGCGTTAATATAAGTAAGTTGCACTGTCAGACCCCCTTTTAATACTCAAGTGCCAGCTTGCGGGAGAGGTTTTTGAACTCCCGAGCCAGTTCTTTTTCGGATAGAGCTTTTGGCGTAACCACAGAGAGATTTTGAGTAATGTTTGTACTGGCGGCACTGCCTTGTCTCGACAAACCTCTGTAATTCAAATCAAAGTTTGTGGGTATCGCATTTTGCATATCTCTTGAAACTGCTGCCATTGCATCTTCAAAACCCACACCGATGCCTTCACCCATGTTTTGGCCAATTCCGGCAAACAGAGTTGAGGGAGAGTTGATGCCGAAAAAGTTCTTAATCTTTGATACCACATTACTAAAGAAACCCGATATCTTATTCCATAGCCATGCACCTGCGTCTGAAATACCATTCCACAAACCTTTAATAAGATTACCGCCCACTTGAGCCATTTGACCGATATAACCAGTAAAGGCTCTTATCAGACCAGAGATGATCTGCGGAACTGCCTTAACAACCTCCACGATTATCCTTGGCAGGTTTGCAATCAAGGCCACAAGCAGCTGAACACCGGCTAAAATGATTTTGTCGATGTTACCAATAATGGCATTCACCAGCGATGTTATGATCTTCGGAATCGCGGCTACAACAGTAGTAATAATCTGAGGAAGTGCCTGAATTAGCGATATCAAAAGCCGGATGCCTGCATCAATAATCAAGGGAATCGACCCAATGACTGCACTGATAATGCTGTCAATGATCTGCGGAATTGCTTCCACAACTGCCGTAATAATGGCAGGCAATGCTGTCACCAGTGAGGTCAGTAATTGAATACCCGCATCGATAATCTCTGGAATGGATTCAATAAGAAAATCCACCACGGCTTTGATGATGGCAGGCAGGGCAGAAACAAGCTGAGGTATTGCATCAACCAATCCCTGTGCTAATCCTATAATCAACTGCAAAGCCGCATCCAGCAGCATTGGCAGATTCTCAATCAACCCTTGGACAATCTTCGTGACAGCCGAAACCGCTGCGGGTATGAGCTGCGGTAAAGCTATGCCAATACCCTCCACAAGCGCTGTGACCAGTTCTATTGCGGCATTTATTAGTAATGGAAGATTATCAATCAATGCCCCGACAATCGTCATTAGAGCACTAACTGCCGCCGGTATAAGTTCAGGCAAGAGGTTCAAAATGGTTTCCAATACCTGTGTGAATATGCTTGTGACAGTTTCAAGTAACAAGGGAAGCAAGTCAGCTACTGCTTCTAAAATTGCGCCTGTTGCTGTTGGTAATGCCGCTACGATATTCTCTAAGACCGGTACGATATTAGTGACAACCGATTGGAAAGCATCTACAAGATTCTCCGTGAGGTTTGTCATGTCAGCATTAGCATTGCCAAGTCCGGCTGTGAAAGAGCCAAGCGCTGCTTGTAGCAATCCAATGGAACCGGTAATTGTCTGAGTTGACTCCCTCGCAAAGTTTCCGGCATATTGCTCAGTGTTCTCAAAAAACATTTGCATTGCGACTTCGGCTTTTTCAGCTTGTGTAGCGGTGTTCCAAGTGAAATCCAACCCCTTTGCAAGGGCATAAGCTTGAATGTTTGTCGCGTTCATGGCAACACCGAGGTTATCCATCATGGTGAAGTTGCCTTTTGCCGCACCCGTGACTGCTTCCATAGCAGTGGACATATCTATACCCATAACGGATGCCATATCAGCAGCACGTTGCATGGCTTTTTCTGTTAGCTCGAGGCTTTTTCGCTGTTCGATGCCGGAGCCTTGGAACAGTGCCCCCATTTTATTGGCAGTCGCAAGATACTCGCTTTGAGATACACCAAGGTTTTTATAGGCTTCTTCACCGGTTTTTTGAATCGATGCCGCGTAAGCACCGAACACAGCCTCAGAGCCACCAAGGTTCTGTTCAAGCTCACCAAATTGCTGTACAACCTCTTTGCCCAATTTGATAGCGGCAACCCCGGCAGCAACGGCAACAGCACCCATCGCAACACCAATGCCTTTAAGCACACCGCCAAGTTTCTCAAACCTACCACCGGCATCTTCTGCACTTTTGCCGGAATCGTCTAATTCATCACCGAGTTTATCAGCTTCGATTGTGGACTGTTCAAGTTCCCGCTCCATCTCGTTGAGTTCAGCTTGAGCCTTGTTTAACTGAATCTGCCAATTCTGAGTACGGCGGTCATTTTCACCAAATGAGGAGGAGGCATTGTCAAGAGCAGCCTTAAGGGTAGAAATTTTATCCTTCTGAGCGTCAATTTCTTTATTTAGAACCGCATTCCGAGCAGTGACCGACTGTATGGATTTATCGTTCTTATCGAACTGACTGGTCACAAGGGTCATTTCACTGCCCAGTACTTTAAAGGACTGATTGATATCTCGCAGGGCGTTCTTGAACTCGCGCTCGCCCTCAATGCCTATTTTTAGGCCAAAATTGTCTGCCATGCCTTCACCTCCTCCTAAATACCTGGCGGGATAATATCGTCGATGGTCCGGATTTTCTTCGGCTTTTCAATGCCGTGCCATTGCTTGTGGCAAGCCCATAAATCAAAAAACAGTCCGATAGGCATAAGCCAGAATTCCTCTGCGTCCATGCCCATCTGAACTGTTCCATAATAAAGAAGCCGGGTAAAGACTTCTGCGTCCGTTACCCGACTTCCGCGTTTTTTGGGGTTTCTTCCTCGCTCTCCACATCGCGCTTTGTGCCTTTAAACATCGCCTCAGTAATAGCGTTTTTATATGCCGCCAAGTCAAGCGGTGAAGTGAGAAGTTCAACTTCTTCCTCGGTGAGAAGTTCCTCCGGTGCGTTCTTATTCTTAAGGTTTCGAATCAAAATTGACTGATTTGCAAGCAGCGTGATTAACCAAACAATCTCATCCAGAGCCATCTCGAAGTTCTCGGATTTCATCAGTTTTTCCCCGAGGTTTTCAAGGCCACCGTAACGACCGGCAATCGCTTTTGTCGCACGTGTGGTCAGAACCAGTTCATACTCCTTGCCGCCGATATTGATTGCGGCGCTTCTTTCGGCGGCATTTGCAAAAATGACGTTATCCATAGCTCAGTCCTCCTAAGGTTCCGGTGTGTAGACCGGCTCATAAACTTCCGTGAACCAACCGGTTATAGTGGCGGAAGATACACCCGGATCGCCTTCGGTGACCTCCGCTTTCCATGGGTGCTTTCCCATACCGTCCAGTTTGTTCCTGCGCATGACTGTTCCTTCGATAGTCGGCGTAGAGAAGGTGATGGAATCCGCCTTTGTCTGCAGGTTAGTTGCAGGCAGACCGAACTTCACGCGATAGAGCCAGAAATACCGGTATGTGCCATTGGCCTTTTGAGCTCTGAAGCCGACTGCAACGGGTGAGCCTACATTCTCGCTGGCGGAGATCAGCACACCGTTGTCATCGGTAGATGCTCCGGTGAGATCCGCTGCGACAGTCGGGCCGATGTCATCTACACCGAGGGTAAGAGTCCCGCTGTTAAAGTCTTTCACAACTTCTGCGGCACCGTCATCCGCATATAATATTGCCTCCACCAATTCCACCGAAAGCTCGGCAGAAATAGCCTTGGCGAGTACGGCAGGCGTTCCGTATGTTTCTTCTCCGTTGGAATCTTCGGTTATTTTTGAATAGTATAGCCTGTCAAGACCGATAGTTGCCATGTGTTATTCCTCCAATCCATAATTTTTCGCCACATCGATGACGTAGTGGTGATAGCCGGTATCGTCCTCATGTCCGATATACCGTCGTTCGGTTATAGTGAAATCTGCGTTCACCAGAGCCGTGGTGATCTGTCTTTTCCGCTGCTGGTAATTTCCTTTTGAAAAAATCGATATCCGCACTTCCTGTACGTCAAAGCCGGGGCGGTTATCTGCATAGACTTCAAATATGTCCGTGAGAGGGATAAAAACCAGATACTCGTCAGGGGGCACACCGCTGAACACACCGGTCTCAATAGGAATATGAAGCGGTTCCAGAACGTCGTTCAAATCCGAAAGTATGCTCATATCTTATTTACCTCCTCGTCCAGCTTTGCCTTCATTGCTTCGATACAGGGTTGCCTGCCGGTGCTTTTTGCTGGCTTTAAGAACGGTTTCGCCGGTTGACCCGATCTCCCGTACTCGATGATATTGGCTATTTTAGCATTGCTGTCTCCATCACGGCGCGGTTCGGAAAAGCCTATCTTAATGTTGTGGTTGCCATCTCTGTCCTGCAGGACGGGTGAAAGTCCCAATGATGCTGCAAGCTGGCCGGTGGAACGCGACGGATACTTAGTGTCACGTCCGACCGCTGAATCCAGATTGGATTTTATTTTGTCAAGTACGATCTCACCGCCAGCCTTAAGTACACGTGGGATTATTTCATCGGTTTTTTCATTCAACCGTGAAACCCTCAGGAGAAAGTCCTCCGGCATCTTTATGGTTACTTTAGCCACTGGGCTTTACCTCCTTTGCGAGTACTTCAATGTACATTCCTCGGCCTTTGACATCTTCTACCGAGGTAATCTCAAACCGACCGTCTTCACATACAATCAGCATTGCAGTCGTAACGGTGACACCAGGAATACAGCGGAAACGGAAAAGGTCAGTGGCTTCGGAAAATGCGGCTCTGTTCGCCCATATTTCAGTGCCGTGCCGACCTTCGCGATATGCTTTGACAGAAGCAACAATATTGTCAATCTCAGTGCTGAATCCTTCTGAATCCTTTACAGTTACTTTCTCAATAATATCTATAAAGGCGTTCATCTTTCCAAAGCTCATAATCTACACCTTCCAATTCCGGTCGAGTCGGAGCAGCAGGTTCACCGTGTTCCAAACCTGTTGGCCTGCCTGCACGCTATCTGCAAAGAAGCCAGCTGTCGAGCCATCTCTGCTCTCGTAGAAATGGCTCGACAGCATGATCACTGCCTGTTCCGTGGTGGGCGGCATAATATTTTCAGTGTAGTAGCCCTCAGCAACATGCTGGTAACTTTCCGCATAAGAGATGGCAGCCTTGATGTAATGCAGCAGAAGTCCATCGTCAGCATCATGTGCCAGAATCAAGTTTTCTTTTACTTTTGGGAGAAGATTATCTGTTGTCATGCCGTCCGCCTCCTCTCGATCATTCTTCGTCTGCCGTCATAAGACCCGCAGCTTTCAGTTTTGCAAGCAGAGCATTGAAATCCGTGACAAGTGCGGCTGTGTCCTCAGCTGTACTGTCTGCTTGATTTGCAGCCATTTTCACCAATCCGGCGGCCGATTCCGTAGCAGTGGCAGGATATGCCGGGGCATACAGCTTACCATTTTCACCGATTTTTACTTCGACGGTATCACCCTCACCGGCGGGGGCTGCTTTTACTCCGCCGAGAGCCGTTTCAGAAGCGGGCGCGGCGGTGGAGGTAAGCCCCGTTACCGAGGCTCCCTCCTTAATTTCAAGCGTTCCGCCGATAACGGTTTTTTCACCGCCCTGTTCGGTGTAGTTCTTTGTGTTGTAACTCATGTCGCACCTCCATTACGCTTTCTGCTGAAGAACTTTGATAGCCTCCGGCAGAATCAGTTTGCCGTCTACACGCTGGGTAGCCATAAAACCTACCTGACCTGTGGTAGCGAACAGCTCGTTCAAGCGCTTGAAGGAGCGTCCCTGTCTATCAGCAATCCAATAGTAGCCGAAATCTCCAAATGCAATGGTCTTAGCGCCCGCTTCAATTGCCGGTACATATGACGAGGTGTAGACGGGGCGGTTCAGGATGGTGTCGGGGGTGCCTGCGGTCAACGAAGGCTGCCACAGGTATTGACCCTGACCGTCCTTTAGTTTGCGAATTGCCTTAACCGTGGAGTCGTTCATCACGAATACAGCCTTCTTACGGTAAGGAGATTTCAAGGAATAGAAGAGGTCGAGAACCTCATCCACAGTAATTGCGGTTGCACTTGCTGCCGTAACTCCAAGCTGTGCGCCTCCCACCGCAGCGAAAATACCCGTGGGTTTACCCGAGCCGTCGCCCACAAAGAAGGCTTCCTCTTCCTTAGATCCGATACGGCGGGCAAATTCGGTGCTGATATAGCTCTGCAGGTCGAAGACCGAGTCGTTGAGCAGCTCATCGGACACCTTGATGAAGGTACCGAGTTTGTATGCTCCGATAGATGTCTGACCGAAAACCTCATCGCTTTCGGGATAGAGTTCTTCTTCGTCGAGCCAAGAAGCGGAACCGTGTGTGGTCACCACCGGTATTTTGCGGTCACCGCTGGATGTCTGAATGATCTTCGCCAGCTTACGGAAGATATTTTCTTCTTCCAAAGCTTGTACGAGTGTGCGTTCAAATTCATCCGGTACAAGATAACCGCCTTCACTGTCGCTTCCTATCTGCAGAGCGTTCACTACGTCGTAATGCGGATTTTTAGAACGCATTACATTCCAGAATGCCTTCTTATACTCATCTGAGGCTCTGCCTGTTTTTGCGTCTGCACCGGGTACAGCAGGTTTGGTTGTGAGAGGTGTGTTGAGCGGCTTTGAAAGCTCGCGGTCAATGGCTTCTTGTTTTTCGAGCCGTTCAATTTCCTTGCCGAGTGCCACAACATCGGCTTCCATTTTGTCGTAGGTAGCGGTATCCTCGGCCGATACCATACCGTCCGCGCCCCGCTTGGCATCAAGAAAAGCCTTAGCGGCTTCCCACGCTTTTGCGCGCTTTTCGCGCAGTTCAAGAATTTTACTCATGTGTTATTCCTCCTCAAAATTTAGTGTTGAAGTAAAGAAAGCCGCTTCTCAAGCCATTCCGCAGGAGTGGCTTTGGAGGCGGTCGGGGTGTTTGTTTTCTGTCTCGGCAATTTGGGTTTAACTTTGTCCAGCAAGGAGTTTGTAACAGCCCGGCGGCTGAAAGCATATGTGACATTTTCTGCTTGCACCCGCTTTTTCTCATCCTCCAGAATACCGTCTGCAAAGCCGAGTTCTATTGCTTTGTTGGCATTTAGCCATGTTTCGGCATCCATGAGGTGGGAGAGCTTAGCGCGGGACTGCCCGGTCTTGATTTCATAGGCATTGATGATGCTTTCCTTGACTTCCGAGAGCATGGCAATAGCTTTCTGCATTTCCTCGCTGTCGCCGATAGCAATTGTCAGCGGGTTATGCACCATCATGAGAGCGGTAGGAGCCATCAACACCTCAGTTCCCGCCATCGCCACGACACTCGCCGCTGATGCGGCAATGCCGTCGATCTTGACTGTGACCTTGCCTTTATAGTCCATGAGCATTGCATAAATCTGACTTGCAGCGACACAGTCACCTCCGGGAGAGTTGAGCCAAATAACAATATCACCCTCACCGGCATCCAAATCAGCTTTGAAAGCCTTAGGGGTGATATCATCATCAAACCAGGACTCTTCTGCAATCACGCCGTCGAGGTATAGCGTTCGGGTGCCTGACTCTTCATCCCGCACCCAGTTCCAAAATTTCTTCATTCGGTTTCCTCCAATCTTGTAGAATTTGCGAACGCGCCAGCGTCCTGTAATTTTGTCATCGCGCCGTTGATGAGGTAAAGATCGCCCCCAAGTTCCGCCGGAATGCGGTTTAGGTTTTCAAGCTCACGGATATCGTTTGCGCTCATCCATCCGTTCTGCCTTGCAGTTGCGTATCCATTCATGCGGGACACATAGTCGCCTCGAAGCAAGCCGTCCACATTAAACTTAATGAAAACAGTCGGCTTTTCGCTTTCCGTAAGCAATGCACGGCACATGGATTGCTCCCAGCGCACTACCCACGGGTCGAGCGTGTACTTTACAAACTCAAGCGACTGCTGCTCGATGTTGCTGAAGGAGGATTTCTCCAAATCGGCAAGCATGTGGGGCGGTACTCTGAAAATACGGGCGATTTCGTTTATCTGAAATTTCCGCGTTTCCAAAAACTGCGCCTGCTCGGGGGAGATGCCTATAGGCTGATACTTCATGCCTTCCTCGAGAACGGCCACACGGTGCGCATTTTGCGAGCCTTGGTAGGCGGCATTCCAGCTATCCTTGACCTTTTGCGGGTCCTTTATGGTGCCGGGGTGTTCAAGCACACCGCCCGGTGCGGCTCCGTTTGCGAAAAACTTCGCGCCGTATTCTTCGGTCGCGATGGCAAGTCCCACTGCATTTTTCGCCATAGCTATCGGTGAGTAGCCAATAAGTCCGTCAAAGCCCAGTCCCGGAATATGCAGAACTTCGGACGGCGTGAGATAGACCTGGCTGTCATCGCCAAGAGTAGGAGTATCTTCACTTGTGCGGGTGTAAAGGTAAAACAAGCGACCTTTGCTGTCGCGGTCGACTGTCATTTTGTTCGGCATAAGGGGATAGAGGGCGAGAACCTCACCACGGGCATTTCGGATAATCTGTGCGTAAGCATTGCCCCATAACAAAAGATGACTCATCAGCGTTTCCCGGAACGCAAATGAAGTCATCTCAGGGTTCGGCTCATCATGGAGCAGTTTATATAAAGGGTGCTTCAAATATTTCTCTTTGCCGCCCGAATCATTATATCTGTACACATGAAGCGGCAGCCCCGCCAATGTTTCAGACAGTATCCTCACGCAAGAATAGACGGCTGTCATCTGCATTGCTGTATGCTCGTTAACCGGCTTTCCAGCACTTGTGTTTCCGAAAAAGAAGCTGTAGCGGCTGCCGCCAAGTGCGTTTTTAGGTTTGTCACGTGCCCTGAATATTCCTTGTAAGATTCCCATAGTCATCACTCTCCTTTGCTAAAAAATAAGCAGACCGCGTTTATCATAAACACTCTCGCCATTGTCGTTTCCGCAACGAATCGCACGGTCGAGTGCCATAATCGTTGCCACAGCGCCATCGATTTTTTCAGTCGACTTTTCTTTATCTGCCTTAATATTGCCCGCTGGGTCGGTGCGGATGAAGATATTGTCCATCATCCACCGAAGAACAGGATGTCCGCCATGAGCAATCTTCTGTTCCAGCGTCAGTTTCATCAATTCTTTTGTGGGCGGAGACATATCCTTAAAGCCCTGACCGAAGGGCACAACTGTAAAACCAAGGCCCTCGAGATTCTGCACCATCTGCACAGCACCCCAGCGGTCAAAGGCAATTTCACGGATGTTATATTTTGTACCGAGTTCCTCGATAAAGGCTTCGATGAATCCATAATGCACAACATTGCCTTCAGTAGTTTTGAGGAAACCCTGCTTCTGCCATAAATCATAATTTACATGATCACGTCGAACACGTAAATCAATGTTGTCCTCCGGCATCCAGAAAAACGGCAAAACAGTGTATTTATCATCCTCATCCACCGGTGGAAAGACCAGCACGAAGGCTGTGATATCAGTGGAAGAGGAGAGGTCAAGCCCACCATAGCAGACGCGGCCTTCGAGCGATTCGGGATCTACCTTAAACGCACACTTATCCCATTTATCCATTGGCATCCAGCGTACAGACTGTTTTACCCACTGGTTCAGCCGGAGTTGCCGGAAGCTGTTCTCCTCGGCCGGATTTTGCTTTGCACTCTCACAAGCCGCCTTTACCTTGTCGATCCCTATTGTGATACCAAGGGAAGGGTTTGCTTTTTTCCATACCTTTGGATCCGTCCAGTCATCCGTTTCCGCAGCCCCAAAGATGACAGGATAAAATGTTGGATCCGTCTTGCGTCCCGAAAGTATATCCAGTGCTTTTTGATGCACTTCATAACAGATGGAGTTCGTGTTGTCTCCGGCAGTGGTAATCAAAAAATATAGTGGCTGCATTCGGGCATCTCCGCTGCCTTTGGTCATAACGTCAAAGAGCTTTCTATTAGGCTGCGTATGCAATTCATCGAAAATAACACCGTGGGTATTGAATCCATGCTTATTCGCCACGTCCGCGGAGAGCACCTGATAAGTACTCTCCGTGGGCATATATACAAGGGTCTTGGTCGATTCAGTAATCTTAACCCGCTTTGTTAATGCTGGTGATTTGCGCACCATTGCCACAGCAACCTCAAACACGATCTTTGCTTGGTTCTTATCCGAAGCACAGCTATATACCTTAGCGCGCTGTTCGCCATCGCCACAAGTCAATAAAAGCGCAACTGCTGCAGCAAGCTCTGACTTTCCATTCTTTTTTGGTATTTCGATATATGCTGTATTAAACTGACGGTATCCGTTTGGCTTTAGAACACCAAATACATCTCGAATGATCTGTTCCTGCCAATCTATAAGTTCAAAAGGCCGACCGTCCCATATGCCGCTGGTATGACGCAAAGCTTGAATGAAAGCGACAGCATAGTCGGCGGCTTCCTTGCAGTATACGGAATCCTTCGCCATAAAACGAGTTGGTGTGTATTTCTTGAGTTTTCGTATATCAGCCGCCTCCTTTCAAAATGGCATAAAAAATGACCTGCCACAGGCAAGCCTTCTAAAACTGTCTGTACGAGAGACAGCCCCTTTCGGGGTGTTCTCGGCTGTTTTCGATTTTAGGTTAGGGTTTTTCCGTTAGTTCGCCGTCCACTAGAATGTAGCGGTGTTCGCAACCCTGCGCGTCCTTGGCGATAATCCGCAACTCTCCGTTTTCAAAAGCGTTGTAAGCCTTCACGAAAGTGTATCCGTCGCCAAGCTGCTCGCTGATGAGTTTTCGGTAGTCCATGTTTTTTCTCCTTTCTTTTGAGGTTCGGCTTAGTCGAGGTTCACAAGACCGTTTTTGTGCCGCCAGACCTCGGCGGGATTCTCATCGACCGGCTCGCACATGGTTGCGCTTACGAGCCACTTGGTGCCGTCGTTCCAAAGCGGGCGGAGTATCGGGTCGCCCGTGACTCCATGGAAGCCGACGATCTTGGCGAGGATGCCGAGGTTGCGAACCGTCTGGTTCAGGTGAAGTTGGTTTGTCATGTTATTGCCCTCCGTTTAGTGTGTTTCCCCTTTCGGTAGTGACATATTAACTCTAAAAACACACTATATCCAGTCAATTATGCGATAAATACGGTCATAAACTACACGAATTTTTAGGCTGTTATTGCTGTAGAAACTGTGTAGTTTACAGCGTTATTCCTCACCCGTGAGGATAAAGCGGACGTATTTGTCCTTGTTTTCCTCAAGAAAAGTAACCAGTTCAAGGAAGTCCATTTCGTGGGCAATGTGCTGAACGGTGCGGGTATCGAACATATTGGTTAGTCCGGTATCTCGGACGGCGAGAATTTGTTCTTTAACTTTACTGTCCATCGCGTGTTTCCTCCAGCTTCCTGCAGAAATCCTCGCCATATACGACATGAAGCGAGCTGCCGTTATCCCACGAAACCATTATGGAGCCAATGTCATCCACGCCAGTGACAGTACCTTTAGTGCCAATAGGAGGAGCTTGTATGTCATCCATTTTTAACAGTTCCACACGGCACCCGACGGGATATTGAGCCCGGATACGTTCGACGGTTTCTCTTGAAGGAAATCTATTTCTCATCACATGCACTACCTTTCGGAGATTTGAATGCGCTGCTGCCGGAGAGGTTTTTCAGTAGGATTTTTCTGCTAACCTTGTATTCGTCACCAATAAAGCCGAGAGAGAGGAGCCAGCACCGCATTGCGTATTTGGGATTATCAACCTCACGCTTCTTGGTACTGACTCGCTGCTTTTCCTTTGCCGTTTCACAGAGCTTTGAAATGAGTGTGGTATAAGCGTGAACCGAATCGCTGTCTAAGCATCCTTTGAACCACGGGAATCGAAGTGTGTTTTCTGTCTGCTGAATGGGCAAATCTTCAGCACCTAATGCTGCCTTGAGAAGCGATTCCTTTGCAGCGACCAGTTTAACAAGGTTATCAAGTTTTTCAGGAGTGAAGTCTGTCAGCGGCATCTCAATAACAAGCTCGTCAACATCATTAGTGTCACTGCTGACCTTTTCTGCTTCAAAGCCCAATTCATGCAGTCGCTCGATGAGCTTTTCGATTTCCTCGCTGTCAGCACGACTATCAAAGGCAACGGTACCGATTTTATCAACAGTGAAATAACCAATCTCGTAAGCGAAACTCGGTGCACCCAAGTATTTAGGCTCAGCTTCCAAAATGTCGCCCATTGCCCGAACGAGACGCTTGCGCTCGTCGCCGGTAACGTTATACCGGACTTCAAATGTGTTATGTTCCATTGCATTTACCACCTTTCTGCGTTCTACGCAGGTCATATAGAGCCATAAAGTCTGTAGAATAGCAAGCGTTATTCCACAGACTTTTTGACATCTCTATATGCAGTTTTTTGTGTATCACGCATTAGGTAAACGTCGGTATCCGAGCCTTTTTGCTCTATGTACCGTTTTACGATAACATCGGCATAACGCTCATCCAACTCGATCGTATAGCAAATGCGCTCCGTCTGTTCACATGCAATGAGAGTACTGCCACTACCGCCGAAGGGGTCAAGCACGATATTGTTTGTTAGTGAACTGTTCATAATCGGATATGCGCACAACGCTACCGGTTTCATAGTAGGATGATATTTACTCTTGCTGGGCCGGTCAAAATTCCATGTCGTGCGCTGTTTACGGTCGGCGTACCAGTTGTGACCGGCTGTTGGCTTCCAGCCCACGAGAACAGGCTCATGGTTGTATTGATAATCGCAGCGCCCCAAGACTGGTGTATTCTTTATCCATATACAAGTCTGATGACAGAAGAAGCCTGCTTCGGTAAATGCTGTTCTGAAATTGACGGTCTCACGATCGGCATGGAAAACATAAATGCCGCCACCGTCTACCAACGCATCATACATACACCGATATGCCGAGAGCAGGAATGCGCGGAACTTGGTACTTTCCATATTGTCATTTTTAAGTTTTCCCGCAGTGCCTTTATAGTCCACGTTGTATGGCGGATCTGTAATCACGAGATTTGCTTGCTGGCCGTCCAGCAGCTTTTTATATGTTTCCGCTTTTGTAGCATCGCCGCAGATTAGGCGATGCCGTCCAAGCAGCCAGATATCTCCCTGCTTAGAAATGGGCGTTTCAGGTAATGGCTCGTCAAAATCGTCCTCTTTGATTCCTCCGACTATACTATCCCTGAACAACGCATCCATCTCGGCGGCATCGAAACCCGTGAGGGATACATCAAAGCCACTTGCGCCAATGTCCTTTAAGAGATCGGTTAAAAGCGGGATGTCGAACTCGCCTGATATCTTGTTGAGCGCCACATTTAAGGCTTTTTCCTTTTGCTCGTCGATATCCAGTACCACGCAGTCTACATCAGTATATCCGAGTGCCACCAGCATCTTGTACCGCTGATGTCCGCCGACAATGTTGCCCGTGCGCTTGTTCCAGATGATGGGCTCAACATAACCGAATTCCTCGATGGAGCGGCGCAGCTTTTCATATTCAGGATCGCCGGGCTTGAGGTCTTTACGCGGATTGTATGCTGCAGGATTCAGCTTTTCTATTGATAATTTTTGAATGTCCATATCATGCCTCCAGTTTTACGGCAGCCTCGCCGGTGAATGTTTCCCAGCGTTTTACGATGAGATCGCAATAGAGCGGAGAAATCTCCATCGCGTAACACCTGCGTTCGGTCTGTTCACAGGCGATGAGCGTCGTTCCACAACCCGCGAAAGGCTCCAGTACAACACCGCCGCGGTCAGAATGCATTTTAATACATCGCCACGGCAGCTCGACAGGAAACATTGCTGGGTGATCTTTGTTGGCTCGCACGGTAGATATTTCCCAAATACCGGCATAGCCCCATTTTTTACGCTCATCCTTGGTGAGCCGCTTCACAAACTTATAGGAATGACCGGCGAATGCCGAAACCCAAGCAAACTCTTGGTCGTTATATTCTTCAGTTTCCTGCGCAGCCAGCGCTGTGATATATTCGTACTGCTGCACCGGTTTATTCGTCACAAGGTGATAGGGCGAATTTCCGAAATTCATGCCCTGCTTTTTCCATATGCGAATCCAGATAGGACGAAAGCCGTTGTCACTAAATAGCCCAATGCTATACATTTCGGTCGGCTCGATAAACTGGGTGCCCGTAGCGTACAGGTCTCCAATGTTCCAACAGACGATATCTGCGTTTTTACAGATGTTCTTTATAGCGGGTCGCATAGTTTCAAACCACGGTTCAATCCCGGCCTTTTCATATTCTTTTCCGACGCCGTATGGAGGAGAGGTAACCGCGCACTGGGCGTGAGCGCCGTCCATCAAGCGGTCGAAATCCACCTCGCTGGTGCTGTCACCGCATAAAAGTCGATGTTGTCCAAGCAGCCAGATATCTCCTGGATGTGTCCGAGTTTCGCCGGCGCTTTCAATGGTTTCCTTTTCTTTGTCTACGTCGAAGTCATCCTGTATGGCATCCTTCGAGTAAAACTTATTTAAGAGCGCATCCACCTCGTCGGCATCGAAGCCTGTGAGGGATACATCAAAGGTAGATGCGTCAAACTCTGCCATGAGCGATGCCAGCTTTGCTTCGTCCCAATCGCCCTGTATTTTATTAAGTGCAAGGTTAAGTGCCTTTTCGCGTTTGTCATCAAGCTCCACTACCACGCAGTCGATTTCCGTCTGCCCAAGGTCGAGTAGCACTTTCAACCGCTGGTGACCTCCGACCACATTTCCGGTTGTCTTATTCCAGATGATCGGTTCTACATATCCGAACTCCGCGATAGAGCGCTTGAGTTTTTCGTATTCCTTGTCACCTGGCTTCAGGTCTTTTCGCGGGTTATATGCGGCTGGATTGAGCTTTGCCGCGGGAATCTTTTCAATCAGCATACTTCTCTGCCGCCTTTCTTAGCTCCTTATGGCAATCTACATTTTCCCACGGAAAGAGGCAGGAATTGAAATGACCATATGCCGCCGTGCTTTCATAAATCGCGGTTCGCAAACGCAGCTTTTCGATGATGGCGGCGGGGCGCAGATTAAAGACCTCCTGCACAATCATGGTGAGCTGCTCGTCTGTCAGCTTGCTTGTTCCAAATGAAGTGACCGCCACTGCTACGGGACTTGCTTTGCCGATTGCATAAGAAAGAGCGACCTCGCATCTTTCAGCCAAGTCGCTCCATACAATGTTCTTCGCGATGTACCTTGCCATATATGCGCCGCTGCGGTCAACCTTCGTTGGATCTTTGCCGCTAAGCGCTCCGCCGCCATGAGATGCAAGCCCTCCGTAAGTATCCACCATGATTTTTCTGCCTGTCAGCCCTGTATCAGCAGTAGGGCCTCCATCGACGAATCGTCCGCTGGGGTTAATGAGTATTTCGGTATCATCGTCAATGGGGAAATCCTCAAAGCACTGCCACAAGGCATTATTCATAATATCCGTGCGCAGCTGCTCCTGTGTTTTATTCTCATCATGCTGGACAGAGATCACCACGGTTTTCACACGTTTTGGCTTGCCGTCTTCATATTCGACCGTGACCTGACACTTGCCGTCCGGTAGGATGCCCTTGATGAGCTTTCCTTCGCGGCATTCATCAATGCGCTTGGCAATACGATGCGAAAGCACCAACGGTAAAGGCAAATACTCACGCGTTTCCTTTGTCGCGTATCCGTATACTGTACCTTGATCACCCGCGCCGACAGAACCATAAGGGTCTCGCACGCCGTTTCGTGCTTCAATTGCCGTATCGACGCCGGCTGCGATATCAGCGCTCTGTCGATGAACGAATACGAACACAGCAAATTTCCAAGGATTATATCCTACTTCGCGCAGGACATTCCGCACGATAAAACGAATATCCACTTTTTTGCTACAGGTGATTTCGCCCGCCACGATGATTTTGCCCTTAGTCGCCATAACCTCGCATGCCACGCGAGAAGCTCTGTCCCTTCTGAGACACGCATCCAAGATATGGTCAGCAATCAGATCGCAGAGCTTATCCGGATGACCTTTACATACACTTTCTGCTGTTTTGTAAGTTGTCATTTCACATTCCTCCGTTTTATCGTGCGCCTATACGGGCACTGAGTAACTTTTCCATTGCATCATCGTGGGGCGTTGCACCGCGATATTCTGTGGTGCAGTTTTCTCGTACCACCTGATAAATCTGGAACCATATGTTGTTGGCCTGCTTCATGAAGTTTTGAGACATCGAAACATAGGGGGACGGAATAGCATTGCCGGTGGTGGGGTGCTTAGCAAGAAAGCCAAATTCGCTGATTGCCTGCTCGCACTGGATCCATCGAGCCACGCTCTGGGCATATTGCTCGATAAGCTGAGTGGTTACTAATTGAGCACAACCCCGATCCCTAAGCCATTGCCATGTATTATTGAAAATCTCCGCCGCCAGTGTTGTGGAACCGTCTTTCTGTTTTGCTGTAAGGTAGCCTCTTGGTTGCGGCATTGATTCTCCGGTCAGATCCGCCATATCGGTAAAGTCCATTACAGTCAGCTTTCGATTACCGGGATTGCCGTCCAAGATTTTATCGGAGAGGGCTTTCTTTTTTTGCCCTGAGCCGATTCTTGCACCGCCTCTGTTGGTGCCGTCCTTTGCCATATTCATCACACTCCTTTCCGGTGGGGGGATATTAGCCGTTTGAAACTGCGATTTCTCGCACGAAGCCCCACGCCGCTGTCCGCTTTAAAAAGTTCTAGAGATTTTAGCGCCCCCACCGGTCGCCGCTCTCGGCAGTAATACGTGAGTGACACGACTTACATAGCGTCATGAGATTACTAAAGTCATTTGTACCTCCGCGGCTGAGCGGGAGGATATGGTGTACCTCTTCGGCAGGCGTTAAGCGATCAGCCTTTTTACACTCCTCGCATAGAGGGTGTGCCTTGATGTAACGGTCGCGTATGCGTTTCCACGAACGACCATATCTTTTATTGGTTTCAGGCTCGCGCTGGAAATGATTATAGTGGCGCGTGGCCTGCCGCTGATGCTCCACACAATACAAATCATCCGTCAGTTTAGGACAACTGGGGTGTCGACACGGCCGCTTTGGTTTCTTTGGCATAGGGTCACCTCCTTGGGCATAACAAAAGCCCCGTGGACTTTTCCCAACGGGGCTTTACTGAATTCTGGTTTCCTAAGTATATACTATCACAAATGGCTACCTGACAAACAGTGACATTTACTGCTGAGTTTGCGGAACTGTAATGTTTTCTACTGCTTCATCGTGAAGTCGGTATACGTGGCGTACATTATAGCCCATGTCAACAGCTATCTGCTCCCAAGTTTTAAAGCAGAGGTAGCGCAGCTCCAGAAGCGTCTGATGCTCTGTGTTATCCACAGTTTTTATGAGCCTGACTATCTCGCGCTTCAGGTCAACGAGCCGATTGATATCACGGTTGATTTCCGCTTGCAGGTCGATAATCTTTGCCACAGCATCGGCCATCGTTGATGTACTACGATTTGGATTGCGAGGCATGCCCGTTAGGGTGTAGGTGCATTTTGTAGCCAATTCATTTAGTGAAGCGATTTGCTCGAGCTTAGAATTGATACGCTGGTCAAGCCTGTATGCCAGCCCGAGATATGCTTTGACAGTCATGCAATCACCTCCGCTTTTAGCTTGGTGATAAGCATTTCCGGATCGATGCTTGTTAGCACGCCAAACCATCTGGAACGGAAAAACTGCTCAATACGCCTGCGCTCATACTGCGCCGAGCGGTTATTGGGATAATGAGAAATGGTGCGCAGCGCCTTGCGGTAATCCTTGACCGCCTGAAGAATGATGGCGTTAGCCAGATTATTATAATTGTCAATCATTATGGAACACGCTCCTTAATTTTAATTTTTAAGAAGCAGTGCCGCAATGTCAGCGATGTATATGTAAAGCACGGATGCATTGTTTGGGGTATCATTGCAGGGAGCTGTTTATAACAGCTCGCACCTCATCAACCGAATGGACGACTAAAACGATGCCGCCACAGGCGAGGATTTTGCGAATAGTTGCTTCTTGCAGTTTTGTTGTTTTGCCTTCGGGTGTTTTTACTTCAAAGGCGTAAAACCTGCCGCCGATGCAGGCAATGATATCCGGGATGCCTGCTGTACCATAAATTCCGCCATGCTCCTTCCAAGCGAAGCACTTCGGAACGGTTTTTAAATAACGAAGGATTTTAGATGCAATTTCTTTTTCAGACATGGGATCCTCCTTGTAACTTATTTGCAGCTTGTAACCTCGTAACCATAAAATATATAGGTGTGCATATATTTACACGCACACACGCGCTCGCGTCATGGGAGTTGTTGCTCTCGCGTGTATATCCTTAATTTTAGAAGTTACAAAGTTACAAAAGATAAGAAAACTCAAATTGTGCTTGTATATAGTGGTTTTTGGGCGTAACTTTTCTTGTAGCTTTTGCTCTTCGGGAAGTTGCGTTTTGTCCTGTGAGGTTACAATTTGCATTGTTCATAGCGGTTCTATCTCTGTGATCTCAAAGCCGGACACATCGCACCGAGCTTTAAGCAACTCATAATTGAGCGTCCAAACACGCCGATTTTCTGATCCGATGCGTTTTTGCACATTGCTTTCAAGAAAATAATCCGAATGAGTTAGCTGCTTTTTGAATTGTGCGTAGGTCAGTGTTTCACCGACAACGGCATAATCCTTGCGGTATTTAGTGTATTTGTCGTATATAGGATTGAGCCGCAGCGCCAGCACCGTACCACCATCGCAGATCGTGAATTCGCTTTTGGGATCAAGCCCCATACGTGACATGATTTCAAGCGTCTGCTCAACCACGCTTTTATTGCTCAATCCGCCATCAAGCAAATATTCTTTTGCCGCATACTCAATGTACTTTGTACAGTGTTCAAGGCTAAACGGAAATGCCTCATGCCAGGTCAGTCCAAGCGACTTGCATAGCTTTTCAAGCAGCCGCAGGCCGGTGACCATACAGGCGAGGTTGTTAACGATACGCGACGGAAACTCCTTGCTGAAGCATCCAAGCGCTTCCTCATACCACGAATAGCATTCGCTTACGTTTGTTTTCAGTGCGATATTCAATAAGCTATGACCGAAGCCGCCGAGTAAATCGGCGCTCCTGCATAACTCTTGAAAAGCCGCGCGGTAACCTATCGGCCTCAGGTCTTTCTTGGAGAACAGAAGCTCGATGCTGCGCTCCCTGATTGCAGCTTCATCAGCCGACTCCTCACCGGCAACTACAAGCGGGGCGAGAAGCTCGTAGCTTACAATACTCTGGTCGGCGCGTCCACGAATACCTTCTTGACCATCATAGCTGTTACGAAAATGGTTTAGCAGCGCATCAAGTCGGTATTTGTCAATCTTTGACGGCTTGAATTCATCCAGTGCCATTGGAATGACATTAGAGGATGCCGCGTCTTTCATAAGGGTAAAAGCTGTTGTTTGGCCGGCTGCAATGATTTTTGCCCTTGAAAACACCGGCATAATGACCCGCTCCAGCGTATTGCTTTTGCCGCTGCCTGCTTCGCCGATGAGCATGAGATGAGGGAACTTCACGTTCCTTTTCCGGAGATGTTCTTTTATGAAGCAACCACATATCCATGATAATATGGAAACCGTTTTTGCAGGTTCGTTGTAGGACATCAATTTTTCGCCTAATTTCTGAAGCTGGGGTGCCGTTAAGGGCTTTGCAGACAGAATAGTACTGTCAATGCTGCGGTACTTTTCCAATTGAATGATGTCATCGACAGCTGTACCGTTCGCGTCAACCGTACCGTCCATAGAAACAAATACCATTCCTTTTTCATGCTCGTAGATGCCCATAGCCTTAACGCCTTTTTTCACAGACCAGTCTAATTCGGAGATATATGCTTTGAGAAGTTCCAAGTCGCCGTCAGATCCCGTGTAGCTAAGAGCGATAGTGCGCTTGTTGAGCGCATTTTTAAATTTCTGTTGATTAGCAAAATCCGTTGTCATGAAGGTCAATCGGTATGTCTCGCCGCGCACCGTCACAAGGTCGGCAGTCAGCTGTGTTTCCTCATCGGCAACAATCATTTCTACCGGCACAAACACAAAATTTGTAAGCAAATACGTGTTATCGTTTTTCCTGCGGAAATATTGTCCCTTGTACTCAAATACAGGAGTATCACCGCCGGGAGTGTATACATCTTCGGTGATGTCGCAGGCCTTTGCCAGTGTTTCCTCGCCATAGGTTGCTCCGCTGGCATGATGCCGTACATCCCATTTTTCACGAAATAGTCCGCTTTGCCGGAAGAGCCTATCCATCTGCTCCTTGTTTTTACCTGCCCAGAATGCCAGCTTGCAACAAAGCGCCATATCCGCTTCCGACTGACTTGCGTAATCATCCTGCCAATTGCCATACCACAGCTTTTCAAAAGCCTCTCCATTTTCTGCATTTTTCGCTAGCTCAAGAAGGTCGTCATCGGAAAGCTGCACTGCTGCGTTCTTTTTTGCCTTTTTCTTTTGCTTCTTGGGTGAGCGGATATATGTTTCGTGAATCCACTTGAGTGTACCATTATCCACGGCGATGGTTTCGGTTGCTCCGTCGAGCTTATTACCTGTCATAGTGAAGTAGCGGGTATGCTCATACATTTCCACGCCGGTCTTGGTATTCTTGTTGCCGTTGCCTGGCATTTTACCTTTGAAGAAAAGATGAACGCCGGTTCCGGAGGGCGAAAACTCCATGTACGTCGGCTGCCTTGCGATGATAGCCTTGGCAGTATCGTTGAAGGTCTTTGTTTTGGGGTCGTAGCAATGGTCAATGTCCACACCTACAAAATCGTCGTCCTTGGAGAACATAAAGCCCACGCCCGAAAAACCATAACGCTCAACCGCATCTGCGGCTGTTGCATAATCCGTCCAAGTTGCCGGGTTGTTGGATGCAGCATTTTTGCCTGTCACAGGGTTATACGGCATTTTCTTGTCCTTGCCGCCAACCTTATCGGGGATGAGTCGCCAGTTGACCCATTGTTTTCGATCCGTTAACTCTTTTGGGTAGGTCATATCGCTTTCACCTCACAATCTTCCGTGAAATACCGTATCGGAATGTTTCGCTTCTGTGCCTTGCGTATTTCGTAGCTCATACCTTCTGATACGGTATCACCAAATACCCACAATTCCTGGCATTTTCCGAGCAGGACGCGCCCGAAGAAAAGACCCAGTTTCCGGCTGTCAGGGTCATGCTCATCCATAAACTGCGGGTAAAGCAGATGCGGTGCGATTGGGATTGCATTTTGCCCTACAGCGAAGCGGCAGTAGTGCTTAGCCCGCTCGGTATTCGCTTCTAAATTTCCTGCAAATGGCGAACAAATGAATACGAGAGGGCGATAACCTGTTCCATAACGGCGGTTCAGCTCCTCGCGTAGAATCTCACGCATGGCTTCATATGTTGTTGGGTCGTAATAACCCTCAGAATTGTATTTATCTATCCACATCACGCACCCTCCACTTCAATCAGATCACCGAAATTCGTGCCGTATGCTGCCTCAGCAATGATCGGCACGTCAAATTCCGAAAAGGGCACCTCTTCCATGCAATCTTTAACAAAGGAAACTGCTTCATCAAGCTTGTTTGCAGGGATTTCAAATACCAGCTCATCGTGAATTTGCAGAAAAGGCTGGAGCCACGGACGTTCCTTGATACCTTGGACGATACGTGCCATTGCCAGCTTGATGATATCGGCGGCAGTGCCTTGAATCGGGGTATTCATTGCGCAGCGTTCGGCAAAAGAGCGCTTGCCCCAGTCGGTCGAGAGGATGCCGACGATGTATCTTCGGCGGCCAAGCCATGTCTCCGCATATAACGTTGTTGCGGCTCGCTTTTTTGTTTCGTCCTGCCAGCGCGTCAAGCCGGGGTATCCTGCTTTCAAACTATCAATAATTTTTTCGCAGTCCTGTTTTGAAATGTCCAGCCCTGCCTTAAATCGCAGTGTTTTTTGTAGTCCTGCGGCATATAGCCCATAAAACACACCGAAGTTGCAGTTCTTTGCAATGGTTCGACGCTCCTTATAATGAGGTGCATTTTTATCTATTGCCTCCGAAAAAGGGATGCCGTAGATGACCGTTGTGGTCTGGGCGTGGATATCTCCGCCTCTGCGATAAACATCAAGCATTTTTTCGTCGCGACAATAGAAAGCACCAACACGTAATTCTATCTGGGAAAAATCCAATGAGACAATCAAGCTGCCCTCCGGTGCTGCAATGAAATTGCGTACGCCAACCGGGTCATTATCTTTGCGTGGGCAGTTTTGCAGGTTGGGGTTACGCGAGGCAAAACGCCCAGTTTCAGTACCGAGAGGCATGAGGTCGGGGTGGATGCGCCCAGTAGCAGAATTGATATGTGTCATATATCCGTCGATGTATGTGCTTTTGAGCTTGCCCCACTTGCGATACTCCTGTACCAGTTCAAACAGGCGGACAAGCTCCGGGCGCTTAACTCGGCAGTATTCAGCGAGCATTATCATTGTCGCATCATCCGTCGCTGCCTGATGCTTTTCTGTCGTTTTAAGTACCGGAAGACCAAGGTCACTAAAGAGGTACTTTTTGAATGCCGATGTTGAGGCATTTGCTCCGATGTCTACTCCACCGGTAATCTTGTCAATTTCGACACGGATGGTTATGAGCTTTTTCTCAGCTTCTTTTTGCCTTTCACACATTGCCGCTAAATTCATGGGCACACCGTTATATTTCATCATGCCGCAATAGACCGACGTCGGCGATTCAATGCGCTCCACGATTTCTCTGTGATGGGGCAGGTTTTTGGCAAACCAGTCATTGAATTTGTGGTATAGCCGCAAGGTGTAATCGCTGTCAGCACAAGCATAACGAAGAGTTTCTTTATCCGCAGGATCCATCTCATCAAAAAGGCGACCTGCCGTCACAGCTGCAAAATCCGGCATCTCTGCACCGAATAATGAAGTCGAAAGCAGCTTTAATCCGCTGTCTGACAGGTTACGGAACTCAAATTTGCTCTTAAGTGTCAGTTGCGCTGCGGCGATGGTATCATAACAAGGCTCACAAACGACGATACCCAGTGCATAAAGAAACATCGCCTCAAAGGAAAGATTGTGCGCCACCTTGACCACCCTTGGATTCTCAAATACGGCTTCTCTCAGGTATTCCAGCACACCAGCGTGGTCAATGGCATTAACTCCAACCTTATGTGAGAGGGGTATGTAAACGGCGCTGCCTTCTTTGACCGAAAGGCTGATACCAACAATGTGTGCCTTGTGCGCATCCAATGCCGCCTTCGGCTCGTCGCGCCATTTATCGTCCGGCGCTGTCTCAAAGTCAAATGCCACGATGCCCGCATCGCCGATATAAGCGTGTATTTCTTTGGTTGCATAAATAATGTTATAATCCATAAACAGCTCCAATCTGCCGCATGGGGTCGGGTAGTGCATGACCACCCGACCTGCGGCTTTATTGCTTTAGGCCAAAGGCTCAATAATCTCGCCGGTTTCGGGGTCAATATTTGCAGCTACATCAACTGAAGATTCGTTATCGTAGCCGACACGAACGGAGAATGCTTTGACCTGCTCGGTGAGCCCTGAAATAAGCGCAAATTCCTCATTGGTTAAATCACGGTCGACTGAGAATTGTGCTTGGGAATATGCGATACCGCTGTTGTTGGTAGCCTTTTTTAGGGTGAATTTCGTAACTACCGCGTTGGATTTTTTGCCTTTTGAGAGCAGACGCATAATGTAACGGGTAAAGTCCTTAAGCGATCCGGTTGGAAGGGAGAGGATCATCGGAAAAATCTCGCCCTCTCGGAGCAGATAAATGCGGCGGCGGTTTTTACAAGCTTTTGCTCCGTTCTCTCCGGAGCCGAATTTGTTAAACGGACACTTGGAGCAATCTCCGCCGGGATTGCCTACACCGGTGATGCCATCAAAGCTGCCGCAATCAGGGGGATTAGATCCTCCGGTGTATTTGTCCGTATAGTAGGCATACAGCGGGTGGTGATGCAGGATAACCGCTGAAAATTCCTTGACGGTTTCAGGACTGTCGGGATTTTCACCGGGGATTTCAAACACTGTCATACCAGCGGCGGGAATTCTAATGCGCTCAAAGCTGCCGGACAAGCCGGATAGTTCTTCGGTAAGCGCGTCGTTCAGGTTAAAGTCTTTCAGTGCCATAAACGCACTGTTCTTGGTGGCAAGGGCTTTGTTCTCGTTGTTTTTCATGATATTTTCATCCTTTCATTACTTGCGGGTTGCTTTGCGGACACCCACAGTGGTTTTTTCAAACACATTGACCAGGCCGTTAAGCCATTCGGGTAAAACGTCATCGTTTTCTGATATCTGTTCTCTGACAAAAGCTGACAGGCTGTTGGCGTTAACGGTTTCGTAAATCAGCCCGCCATGCCCTTCGGCACGAAGAGCTTCAAACAGTTCCTCTTTACGGTCAGCCATCGCTGATGCACGGATGGTACTGGTAAGGCAGAACAAGGTGCCAGAGCGGGTAAAATTCTGCGTCTCAGTATCAGTCATGAGTTGTGCCAGTGCAGCATCAACTTCTTCCAGCTCAGCGTTGATGTCCTTGAGGTTTTGTTCGACTTCCTTTTTTTGAACGTGCAGGGCTTTAAGCCTATCTGCGAGTTCAAACATTTTTTCTGAATTGTCCATAGTAAAAGCTCCTTCATTAAATAAATGGGTTGTTGCCATAGCGATAATCATCAACCAGCGTTTTCGCTAGGTTTGCTTTGCTTTTCAATGCTTTAAGCACCTTTTCATCGACGGTGCCTTGCGCAGTGAGGTAGATGTAAGTGCATGGCATATGCTGACCGGCGCGATGGATGCGGGCTTTGCATTGCTCGAAATTCGACATTGAGTAATCCAGAGAATAAAACACCATCGTGCTTGCCGCCGTGAGTGTGATGCCCAGCCCTGCTGTCGCTACCTGCCCGACAAATATAGGTACATCGGGGTCATTCTGAAATCTTGCGACCTGCTCGTCGCGGTCTTTGATGCCGCCCTTGATAAGCGAGTAGTTGATGCGCTTCTTTTCAAGAAGCCGACAGATGGCGTCCAGCTCAGGTACAAAGCGGGCGATGATAACCAGCTTTCTTCCTTCTTCCAAGGTTGAGTCGATGATATCTTCCAGTACTTCCAGCTTCGCCGTGCTTACCTGCTCAGTGGCGCTGCTTTCGTCGCTGCCGATGAAGCCTCCCGTAAGCTGGGACAGGCGCAGGAGTTTTGTCAGTATATTGGTAATAGTGACCTCGCCGTTAGACAGCTCAGCATAGCTTTCCTTGACAAGACTCTGATACAGCTTCATCGCCTTCGGCTCCAGTTCGACTTTTCGGATAATATCGGTTGTTTCCGGTAGGTCAAGGCAATCCTTTTTTGTCGCACGAAACGCAATGAAATGCATACGACGGGTCAGCTCTTCTTCCATGCTCTTTTTCAAAACTGGCGTGTGATTGCCATAGCCGGTCATGAAAAAGTAGTGGTTTCTGAAGCTGTAAAAGCTCTGCCCGAAGATACGCGGATCGACAAACTTGTACTGACTGAAAATGTCGATTGCCTTGTTCGTCACAGGTGTTCCTGTTAAGAGCAACCGGTATTTAGCCACCGCGCCTAACCGATGCATCGCTTTTGAAGCGGCGATATTATGCGTCTTGATTTTGTGTCCTTCGTCTGCGACGATGAGGTCAGGTTTCCATACCGCGAGTTCACGTTCCAGCCGCCATGCCGATTCGTAGTTCACAACGACTACTTGAAGAGGCTGGCCAGCCATATGCCGGAGAGTATCGATCTTTTTTTCGCCACTTCCTTTGAGTACAGCGAGCGTGTAATCAAAATCTGCATACGCATCGTGTTCATCTTTCCATACCCCCGTAACTGATAGTGGCGATACTACCAGTACCCTGCGGATACGCCCGGAATTATACAGAGCACCTTCGACAGCTATAGTCGTGAGAGTTTTGCCCGTTCCCATCTCCATCAGAAGCGCAGCGCCGTAACCTGTCGGTGAATACGTGAGCCCCGGCAATAGTCCAAGTTTCTTGCAGACGAAATTAAATGCGGTGATTTGATGTTTATAGGGCTTTACTCTAATAGGCATTGGCAGCAGCGGAGCGTTGTCATTGTTCATCGGCTTCATCACCTCCGCTGGGCAGTTCCGTAATGGATACGCACTCGACGCTGTCGCCCGGTACGATCACCATCACATGGCGCTTTTCACCGAAAAAATGGCGAAGAAGCCGTTCTCGCATTGTTATGCGCCGACACCTGACAACACCGCCCTCGATGGGCTTCCTTGAAACGCTGATTTTCAAATCGTGCTTCATTTTGATCTCCGTCCTTTCCGAGGGACGGTGTGGTTGTGTCCCTCGGTATACGGAGAAAAGGCGGGTGTTTTATACACCCAATTCAAAATGCTTTTTGAATTTTTTCTTGGCACCTTCGATTGATTTCCATGCAGCGTTTGGAGCAATGTTTTCAATACGGGCAATCTCATTGATTGACAAGCCATCGGCAAGCATTAACAAACGGCGTTTCTGCGTTTCCGACAGCTTGTCCAATGCGCTTTTGATTTGAGTGGCATCTTCTTTGCGTGTAAGTTCGATTTCGGGTGTGGTTTTTGCCGCATACTCCAAACCCTCAAAATCGATAGCGTCGAGCGAATAACAGTGGTAACGTTCCTTTCTGGCAAGATTGCTTTCCTCGCGTCGTGATGCTGTTATGTAGTTACCGATTTCCTCGTTGACTTCAACTTCTGATGTGGTTCCGTCTGCAAATTTCCATTGAATTTTCATGCGTTGTGTCCTTTCCGCCTGTGTGCGGATGAGGGCGGCAAGGACACATAAAAGCCGGTGCTTCGATGTACACCGACCGTTACGCCTGAAAATGGGCATGACAAGGCACGGTGGGTACATCTGAGGCTCCGAACACGGCATTTACCGTGCTTGGAACTTCCTATGTATCCCGCCGCCTTAATGCGCATCTCAGGCTTTGAGATTTATTTATTGATGTTAAGAACGTCTACACGAATTGCTTTAAGTGTATTAATAACGTTTTTTAAATATTTTTGTGTAAATGCATTGATTTTCGACCTGCTTTGCAGTACAATAAAAATGTTATATTTTACCTTAGAGCAATCTCGATATCCGTTCCCGCCATCTGAGATAAGGATATCTAGACACGAAGGTACAAGAAATTACTCTGGGACGGTACATCTGGTACAAAATCCGGTACAAAAAAAGCGAGGTGGTTCGTATAAACGCATCTGAGTTCTTTAAGAAGGTCTATCCCTACTTAAATAATCAAAAAAATCAAGGCGTGTTTGTTACGAATTGCTTCATTGCAGCCGGTAGCACAGTGTTTACGCTACCAAAGCTCAAGACAAAGCAAACGAGCGACAACCTTGAATATCAGCGGATGCTTTATAAAGGTGGTAGGCAAATAACAACTGACATGAAGGCGAGCTTTCCTGATCCGTTTCCGTTGGATTCTTTATCTGAGTTTTTTGCCGATAATATAAGAGAAGATAGACTTCGCGATGTCATGACAGCTTTTGCAATACCCGTTTCTGCCGAGTCGGACAGGTTATTACTATCAAAATCACTGGCATCTCAGTTCCAGCTGCTTATTCAGAGCGAAAGCAATGATGTTGATGATATCGTCGCTTTAAAATACCAACAATTGCTGTTAGAACCAGACACGCAGCCTGTGAAGCGGCTGACTCCGCTTTATCCGGGAGATAGTGCTTGGGTTCTTGAATGTAAGCCGCAGCGCTCTTATATGGTTCATTGCTACGATAAATTCCAGCATATGTGGGTGATTCGTAACAACGGAAGTCAGACATGGCGTGGTCGCAAACTTGTTTTTGCAAACTGCAATGAAGTGCGGCCAAGAGCTGATATAAACAGCATTGATATACCGGATACACCGCCCGGTAAGGATATAAAAATAACCACAGGCTTTGATGCCCGTGGTTCTGAAGGGAAATTCGATTGTGTTTGGGAGATGCAAGACAGTGATGGTGAAAACTGCTTTCCTAATGACATGAGGAAATTTAACATTTCAATAAATATAAAATTCAAAGCAGATTAACACAAGATACATGGAGGTTATTAGTGTGAGCGAGAAAAATATAGAAAAATGGTCGACCTTAAAGGAAGTACAAGAGTATCTTGGTGTTGGGAGGGAAACTGTTTTGCAGTGGATTGCAAAAAGAAATATGCCCGCCTATAAAGTAGGCAGGCTCTGGAAATTTAAGCTGTCCGAGGTTGACGACTGGATACGTTCGGGTGGCGCTGCAGATAATTCCGACTCAATGGATTCTGATTAAGTCCGATTTATAGGACACTCGATAGATTATTATTGAACTGGGGCATTGCCAGAAAATAGATCTAAAGATTAAGAAATGAGGAGAAAACAATGGCGAAAGCAAAAAAAGAAGTAAAAGAACAGCCTGTCGAGCAGGTGCTTTGGGCTGCTGCGGACAAGCTGCGTAAGAATATGGATGCTGCGGAATATAAGCATATTGTTCTTGGGCTTATATTCTTAAAATACATATCGGACAACTTTTATGAGTTGTATCACAAACTCGAAGCAGGTGAAGGTGACTATACCGGAGCCGATCCAAATGACCCTTATGAATATCGCGCGGAAAATGTATTTTACGTTCCGCCGCAGGCGCGCTGGGATTATCTTCAGAGCCGCGCGAAACTGCCGACAATCGGTAAGGACATAGACGACGCAATGGACGCCATCGAAAAAGACAACCCATCCCTTAAGGGTGTTTTACCGAAGGAATATGCTAAAGAGAAACTAGATAAGCAATCGCTGGGTGGGTTGATAGACCTTGTTAGCACTATCGCTCTCGGGGATAGTGTGTCCCGTTCTAATGACGTGTTGGGCAGGGTTTACGAATATTTCCTCGGTCAGTTTGCCCTGGCAGAGGGTAAAAAGGGCGGTCAGTTCTATACGCCCCGCTGTGTAGTTCAGTTGCTTGTTGAAATGCTTGAACCATACGAAGGCCGTGTTTTTGACCCATGCTGTGGTTCCGGCGGTATGTTTGTACAGAGCGAAAAGTTTATCGAAGCTCATGCCGATCACTATAATGGCAAAGCAAAGGAAATCGATAAGCTGTTTGAAAGTGTCGTGTCAATTTACGGGCAGGAAAGCAACCAGACTACTTGGCGGCTGTGTAAGATGAACCTTGCTTTACGTGGCATCGACAGCTCTAACGTAAAGTGGAACAATGAAGGATCATTCCTTAATGATGCGCATCCGGATCTTAGGGCTGACTTTGTTATTGCGAACCCTCCGTTTAATGACAGTGACTGGTCTGGTGAGTTACTCCGCACTGACGGACGTTGGCAGTATAGCCGTGAAACACCGCCACCTCCGAATAATGCAAACTATGCCTGGATTCAACACTTTCTTTATCACCTGAATCCGAAGGGTACAGCTGGTTTTGTGTTGGCGAAAGGTTCATTATCCTCAAAGACTAACGGTGAAGACAAAATTCGCAAAGCACTTATTGAAGCAGGTCTGGTAGATTGCATCGTTAATCTGCCGGCAAAGTTATTTTTGAATACACCGATACCGGCTTGTCTGTGGTTTCTCTCCCGTGCAAAGGAAAGTGATCCCAACCACCCCCGTCGTGACAAAATATTGTTCATTGACGCAAGAAACATGGGCGAGCTGATAAATCGCCGCACGCGTGAACTTACCGATGAGGATATCAGCACAATTGCCGATACATATCACAATTGGAAGACAGGCGAAGGATATGAGGATATACCCGGCTTTTGTAAATCTGCGCTTGTTTCAGAAGTTGCCGCATTGGATTACGTTCTAACACCGGGTCGCTATGTGGGTTTGCCTGATGAAGAGGACGACTTTGACTTTGAAGAGCGTGTCCAAAAGTTGACGGTAGAACTAAAAGCTCAGATGGAGGAAAGTGTGAAGATAGATAATAGGATAAAGGAAAATCTGGCGAAAGTAGGGCTTGAGCTATGACTGAGTGGAGAGAATATAAGCTTTCTGAAATAATGGAAACTTCAAAAAAGCAATTCAAACCTGATAATAACAGTCAATTAAATTATATTGGTCTTGAGCATATAGAACAAGGCTCGCTAAGATTATCAGGAGTGGGTGCTTCATCAACGGTAGAAAGTAATAAGTTTTTCTTTAATAAAGGGGATGTACTTTTTGGAAAGCTGCGTCCATATTTTCGCAAAGTCATTTATGCACCTTTTGATGGAATTTGTTCTACCGACATATGGGTATGTAAAGCAAAGTCATGCTGCGATCAAAAATTTTTATTTTATTTTTTAGCTAATCAGGATTTTATAGATACAGCGAACACTGATGAAGGAAGCCGAATGCCAAGAGCCAGCTGGGATTACTTAAAAGATACCCTTTGGATTCTCCCTCCTCTTCACGAACAAAAAGCCATAGCGGAGGTTTTATCCTCGCTTGACGATAAAATCGATTTTTTGACAAGGCAAAACAACACGCTGGAAGATTTTGCACAGACGTATTTTAGAAGGTGGTTTTTAGAAGAGAATGACAACGACACGATTATGGTCTCGGAAATTGCAAAACTTGAGAATAATAGTGTAAGTCCGAAGCGTCAGCCATTAGAACCATTTCATCACTATAGTATACCAGCTTACGACAACGCCCAGACACCAGTAGTTGAATTAGGCAATACAATTCTCAGCAATAAGTTTACAGTACAGCCAAATTCAATATTGGTTTCCAAGTTAAATCCCATAACCCCTCGTATCTGGCGCATTGATGAAAACGTTATGCCGAACAGCGTCTGCTCCACGGAATTCCAAGTGCTAAAGCCGTATGATATAAAACATTATCTGTTCCTATATTTCTTGATGAAGTCGGATGATGTTGTTTCCAGCTTTGCAATGAGTGCAACTGGCACAAGTGGAAGCCATCAACGTATTCGACCAGAGTATATTCTTGAGGTTGAGACGCCTGAGCCTGATAATGACAAACTGATATTATTTAATGAAATCTGCACACCGATGATGGAGCGAGTAAAAAAGAACCAACAACAGATAATCACTCTACAAAAACTACGCGACACGCTTCTACCGAAGCTAATCAGTGGCGAAGTAAGGGTGAAACAATAAGGAGGCGTGAAAATGGCTAAACTATGCGAATCTGCAATAGAAGAAATGGTTATTGAGGAGTTGCAGAGCCTCGGCTATACCTACATATCCGGAGTTGACCTCGCTCCGGACGCTCTGAATCCCGAACGTAGCAGTTACGGGGATGTGTTGCTTATGGGGCGGCTTCAGACAGCGGTGCACAAGCTGAACCCCACCATCCCCGCTGATGCTATTCAAGGTGCGGTTCGCAAACTGTCGCGGATAGCCACCTCAAACTTACTCGCTGATAATGAGGAGTTCCATAAAATGCTTGTGGATGGCGTTTCTGTGGAGTATCGGAAAGGCAGCGACATCAAAGGCGACTCTGTTCGAATAGTAGACTTTGATTGCCCTCTTAACAATGAGTTCCTCGTTGTCAACCAATATACTGTTGTTCAGAACAACAATAACAAGCGGCCTGATGTGCTCCTGTTTGTTAACGGTATTCCGCTTGTTATATTTGAATTAAAAAACCCTGCTGACGAGAACGCCACCTGCAATAAGGCATATGAACAGCTGCAGGCGTATAAGTTAGCGATACCGGGTTTGTTTACATATAACGAAATTTGTATTATTTCCGATGGTTTAGAAGCAAAGGCTGGATCCCTTACCGCGCCATATTCCCGTTTCAGTACATGGAAAACCAAAGACGGTATCAAAGAAGCCGCTAAATTTGACAACGAACTTTCAACACTAATTCATGGGTTGTGCAATCCTGCAACGTTGATTGACTATATCCAAAACTTCGTGACCTATGAAAAGACCCAAACTGAGGACAAGGTCACACATATAGTAAAGGTGGAGACGGTCAAAAAAATCGCTGCCTATCATCAGTATTATGCCGTTAATAAAGCATTGGAGCAGACAATCCGTGCCAGTGGTTATTCAAATAATTCTACCAATATGGTTCGGGAAGACCCTGCAAGCTACGGGTTACCCTCCGCTTCCGATCAGCCAAAGGGTGACCGTAAGGCAGGCGTTATCTGGCATACACAAGGCTCTGGCAAATCGCTTTCGATGGTTTTTTACACCGGTAAAATCGTCCGAGCCTTAAATAATCCAACCATAGTTGTCATCACTGACCGTAATGATCTTGACGATCAGCTGTTTGACACCTTCGCAGGCAATAGTCAACTCTTGCGTCAACCACCTACACAAGCGAACTCCTGTGAGGAACTAAAAACACTATTGAAAGTTGCGTCTGGGGGCATCGTCTTCACGACCATACAGAAGTTTATTCCAGATAACAACGAATCGGTTTATGAACTGTTGTCTGACCGTGACAACATCGTGGTTATTGCTGACGAAGCACATCGTACCCAGTATGGATTTAACGCTAAGCTCCGTGACATTAAAGAAAACGGCGAGGTAGTTGGTCAGCGGATTGCTTACGGTTTCGCTAAGTATATCCGTGACGCGCTTCCAAACGCCACATTTATTGGGTTCACAGGAACGCCTGTTGAGAAGCAGGATGCGAACACACCTGCTGTCTTTGGTAACTATATTGATATTTATGACATCGCTCAAGCAGTTGAGGATAAGGTTACTGTAAGGATTTACTACGAAAGTCGACTCGCGAAAGTCAATCTTACTGAGGAAGGAAAGCGCTTAATCGAGCAATTCGATGCAGAACTTGATGAGGTTGGCGAAGCTGACGAAGCGACTAAAGCGAAAATCAAGTGGGCGAAATTGGAAGCAATTGTCGGAAACGAGGATAGAATCCGTATTCTCGCCAATGACATTGTGACGCATTTTGAAGAACGACAGAAGGTCTTTGAGGGAAAAGCTCTCATAGTAGCCATGAGCCGCCGTATTGCGGTAGAAATTTATGATGCGATTGTTAAATTGCGTCCCGAATGGCACAGTGACGACCTAGACAAAGGATCTATCAAGGTCGTTATGACTTCCAGTAGCTCAGACGGTGCCGCAATCCAGAAGCACCATACGACTAAAGCACAGAGAAAAGCTCTTGCCCTCCGCTTGAAGGATGAGAACGATCCGCTGAAAATTGTCATCGTACGCGATATGTGGCTCACCGGCTTTGATGCTCCGTGTCTTAATACAATGTATATTGATAAACCGATGAAAGACCATAACCTGATGCAGGCTATCGCACGTGTAAACCGCGTGTTTAAGGACAAGCCTGGCGGTCTAATTGTAGATTACATAGGCATTGCCACAAACTTAAAAAAGGCTCTTGGTTTTTACGCAGAAAGCGGTGGCAAAGGTGTTCCGGCTGAAACACACCAGAAGGCTGTTGAGATAATGCTTGAAAAGCTGGAGGTTGTGCGCTGCATACTCTATGGTTTTGATTACTCGGCTTTCTTCTCCAGTGCTGTTAAGGATAAGCTGTCGCTGATATTGCAAGCGGAGGACTTCATTCTTGGTTTGGACGATGGCAAGAATCGTTTTATCCGTGAAGTCTCGTTGTTAGGGCAGGCATACGCTCTTGCTAAGCCTGATCCTGCCACTTTTGAAAATGCTGAAGAGATTGCATTTTTCCAAGCAGTCAAAGCACGACTAACAAAATTTGAAACGGGTGGCAACGGAAAAGGCGAGAGTTATGATTCAGTTATACGGAATATCGTAAACTCTGCTATTTCTTCTGACCAAGTCGTGGACATCTTTGGTGCGGCGGGACTTGAAAAACCTGAACTATCCATTCTATCGGAAGAATTCTTGAAAGAAATCGAAGGAATGAAATATAAGAATGTTGCCATCGAACTCCTAAAAAAGCTGTTATCTGATGAGATAAAAATACGCTCCAAACACAACCTAGCCAAATCAAAAACATTAATGGAAATGCTGGATGGCGCAATAAAGAGGTATCAGAACAACCTCTTGACAACTGCCGAAATTATCGAAGAACTTATTCGTATCGCTCGTGAGATTAACGCGGCTGATAAGCGCGGACAAGACATGGGTCTTTCTGAGGATGAGCTTGCTTTTTATGATGCACTTGAAACCAATGACAGTGCGGTAAAGGTTCTGGGAGACGACCAATTAAGGGCAATTGCACGGGAGATAGCCGATAAGGTCAGAAAGAACGCGACCATCGACTTTGCTATTAAGGAGACAGCCCGTGCACGTATTATGGTCATAGTTCGCAGAATACTGAACAAATATGGTTATCCACCCGATAAGCAGCCAGCCGCAATAGAGCTCGTGATGAAGCAAGCGGAAAACCTGGCAGATGTTTGGTCATCTCAATAAATTCAAAGGAGTAAGACGATGTCATTATTTATCTCGTACAATAGAGAACAAAAAGACTTTGCAGATAAGATAGAGTCCTCTGTCCGCACAGTTTGTCCTATCCTGCGCGATACAAATGACATTGCTCCGTGGGGTAGTATTGAGGAATTCATGAACCGTATTCGCCAAGCTGAGTACGCTGTACTTCTCATTTCAGATGAGTATTTGAAATCTATCAATTGCATGTATGAGGCCTGTCAGTTATACAAGGATGTTAATTGGAAAGCCCGCACTATGTATGTTGTGCTTGGAAATGCCGATCTGAATGTCTACACTGTAGCAAATCACGAACGTTACATACGATATTGGAATGACAAAAAAGCAACACTTGAAGAACAGATTAAGAGCTTGCCGGCAGAAAGTATTGATAGCATTACAGCAGAGATAAAGCGCGTAAGCGAAATTCTCCTGATGATCGGTGATTTTCTGAAAGTTATACGTGACACTAACAATATGCAACCAGAAAACACTATAGATGCAATCATTAGTTTTATCACAACCAAGTCTGTTTCTAAGGAATCGCATTTAAGGGAGCAAACTCACGATGCTTCATCGAGTGTGTTGAAAAAGACGCTTAAGGATGCCGGTTTTGACGGTGTTTTCACAGAAGTGTCACATGACGAAAAGCTGGGTTTAATAAACCCTTACCAGTTGCGCTTGTTTCAACTGAGCGTGGTTGACAATGCGTTCTCTTTCGATGCCCTTAAGAAGTTTCTATTGAAAAACATAGGTCAATACATTTACTCGCGGGAACGCATAAAGAAGTTTATGAATGATGATGAGATAACGCTCATTGGTCTGAAAGCAGTCGAATTGTTGCACGACCGTTGCAACGGCGATTTAACTTGGCTTGGTGACGAACTGGGTGACCTGATGCTGTATGTGTTTTTGGAACAGATACTTGATGCTCCAAAAGTGTTCAGCAAATTTGACACCCCGTCCGATGAGTTGTTGACGACCGGCACCAGCTGCGTTCATTTACTGCAGACCAGCGCGGGAATGCCATCTTTTCAGATGGTGTTTGGCAAGTCTCGCATCGCAGGAGACCCAAGGGATGCAATCGACGATGCCTTTATCACACTTGAAGCGATAAAGAATGACACTTCACGGGAAATCCGACTTGTAGAAAGCACAGCGTTTGACAAGGAGTTTACACCGGAAGTTGCCAAACAATTAAAGAACATCATCATACCAAGCAAAGGACAAACTATTGCCCATGATACTGCGTTTGGCGTGTTTCTCGGTTACTCGTTGGGAATAGAAAAAAACCGCCCCTCAGCAGAATTTCGCGAACTAGTAGCAAAAAAAATGCGAAAGGATATTCAAGCTCATGTCTCCTATATCATAGATAAGATTAAAACTGCGGGGATGGAGCATTATTCGTTTTACTTTTATTTTTTGCCATTCAATGAAGCGGATGAAGACAAGCAAGAGATTATGAAGTCCCTTCTTGGATTTAAGGGAGGGGTGCAAAGTGGCGGATAGGAACATTGTTTCATTAGGTGATGTCATATTTGATGATATTGACAAGAATCCCTATCTTAATGAGTTGTATGAGAATATCTTATACAACTATTCGTTGCGCCTCTTTCAAATTAAGAGTGAAAACAAGCCTGTAAATATTTCTGATGCTCTACGTTTTGCCGACATATTGTCAAAATCGCCTGCTGACAGCCATATGACTTGGGCACAAGAAATGGTCGCACTATTAAAGGAGATAGAGCCTAATAATCCGGAAATAGATATATACCTTAATTCGGTACTTTCAAATACAGGTAATTATCAGGGGCTTGAAACAGCTGAGAATAAAAAAGTTGCCCCGATATCCGTTCGCCGTAATCTGCTTGAACGTTTTCATGAAGAATACAGTAAAGAACTCGTGTCCATTCCTGCTGAGCCTGATAAGTTGTTTTTTCGACCACAACGACAAATCTATGACCGTCTGACAGAGCCATATTTCAGCTATTCGGGTCCCACCTCTATGGGCAAGTCCTTTATTATGAGGATGTTTATAAAGAAGCAAGTACAGGACGGTATGAAGTTCAATTACGCTTTGATTGTACCTACCAAAGCACTTATTAATGAAGTGTCGAGTAAAATTATTAGCGACCTCGGCGCACTCCTTAAAGAAATGAATTATCGTGTCGTTACATCTGCCGGAGCATTGGCACTAGAGGAAGAACATAACTTCATCTATGTTCTCACACCTGAGCGACTGCTTTATCTTCTGATTCGCCACAAGGATAAAGATATTGACTATTTGTTTATCGATGAAGCACACAAAATCACATCCAAGGACAAGCGTAGCACCTTCTATTATAAAAACATAGATATGCTCGCTCAGCGAGAACGAAAACCTCACATCATTTTTGCTTCACCTAATATTCCAAATCCTGAGGTCTATCTCAAGTTAGTTCCTGAAGCGTTTGAAGCTACCGATCTGGATTGCAATAAACTGGCTACAAGTTTTTCACCTGTAAGCCAAGTAAAATACCTAATTGACTGTGTTGATGGAGGCATACATCTGTTTAATGACCGTAGTAGTCAACTAATGGAAATCAGCAAAGCTGCAATAAAAGTGCCGTTCAGCAATATTGTCTCCCACTTAGGTAAGGGTGTTCAGACTATTATATACTTCAACTCAAAAGACAAAGCTATTCAAGCAGCAATTGATTATGCAAAATACGAACAGGATAAAAATGACAGTGAACTCGATGCTGTTGCCAGGGAGATCGCGAATCAAGTCCACAAGGATTATTTTCTCGCAAAATTAATTAAAAAAGGTATTGCTTACCACATTGGCTATCTACCAGCTTCTATTCGCATGAAAATAGAAAAGCTGTTTCGTGACAGAAAAATCGTGGCAATGTTTTGTACCAGTACACTCGTTGAAGGAGTTAATCTGCCTGCTGATAATTTGTTTATCACTACTTACAGAAAAGGCCGTGGACAAACAAAAATGACTGCCGTTGATTTTAGAAATCTTGTCGGAAGAGTCGGACGCATCAATTACAACCTATATGGCAATGTGTTCTTGGTTCGACTTGAGGAGAATCTTCAGGTCAAAGATTTTGTTGAGCTACTTGAAAAGAAAGTACCGGAACAGAAACTCTCTCTTGTCACTGAACTAAAACCCAAGCAAAAAAAGCAAATTGTCACATGCCTGTTGCAAGGACACACCAACTTGGTAAAAGACCAAGGGCAATCGCAGGACTCTTTTGATTTGACAAGAAAGTTTTGCCTAATTTTGCTCAGAGACATAATGAAGGGCAGAAACAGCATTGTAAGACGAGAGTTCAGCGAATTCTTAACACCGGAAGATGAAAGCAAAATCAAGGCGATATTTGAAAGAGATGAGATAAAACCGGATGACGATATCAATACATCTGTTGATCAAACTAAAAGCTTATCTGCCAACATTGCGTGGGGGTTAGAGTATCCCACTATTGATGGAGATGGACGCACAGAGCATGGTGAGCCACAAGCTTTCCTTGAGAAGTTATATGATATTTTTGGTTGGGGTAAATGTGAAAGTTCCGAAACTATCGGTAATAAAAAACGCCTTAGTTGGTATGCCGTCATTCTACGTCATTGGGTTAGTGGCAATGGGCTCGGAATGATTATCGACAAATCGCTTACCTATGCACAAAATAGCCCCAACTACAAAGTCCGCATTGGCGGTCAATTAATTCCTTATAATCATCAATCAATGATGCACAGAAACATCGTCATGTCGGAAACACTTCAAGCGATTGAGAGCGTCGTTCTGTTCAGCTTTGCAAACTACTTTTTGAGGTTTTCAGAAGCGTACAAGCGGATTCACGGCATTGAGGATGACATGAGCAACGATTGGTATGAATTCGTCGAATACGGCACAACAAACAAACTGACCATATTCCTCCAGCGGAACGGGTTTTCTCGCGAGACAGCTCTGTTTATACGGAAGAACCGGAGCAAGTATGTGATCGGATTAGACGATAGCAGACCAGTCAAAATAAAAAAAGACATCCTTAACTGCGGTAACTTTAGTGTGATTTCTGAGGTTGAGAATATGAGCATCAATAACCCCGACTTATTTGTGGATTAAAACCAGAGGATAAATTTTAAGGAGGCAAACGCCATGGCAGGCAAAAATATGAATTATTTTCTGATGGACAGCACCCCAAACGGACGCATCAAGTGCACGCTTGCTAATTGGACAGGTGTCGCCTATAAAACTCCACGGGTAAAACTTGTGGACTGTAAGAACATTGACTACCTTAAACAGAGTGGGGTATATTTCCTTTTCAGTAAAGGTGATGGCGACAAACCCTTAGTTTATGTCGGCCAATCTGGGACTCGAAAAAATGGAGAAGGTATTTTGAACCGTTTAAAAGAACACCACGCCTCCCCGAAACAAGGTCTTGAAGATTGGTATGAGGCGATAGCGTTTACCACTTCTAATAATATTTTTGGTGCAACCGAGATTAGCTGGCTTGAAAATCGCTTCTTTGCACTTGCTGTAAATGCCAATCGTTACGAAGCTAAGAACGGAAATGAACCAAATGCCGGAAATGTCACAGAAGAAAAAGAGAGTGAACTTGAGGAATATGTGGACTATGCCAAAATTGTAATGGGTGTTCTCGGACATTTGGTATTCGAGCCCCTAGTTCAAAATCGAATAATCCAAAACACAGAGTGCAAAGTGGGCGATGACTACATCGAGTTTTCTATGGAGCAAAAAATGCAGAACAGTGGAATGACAGTAAAAGCAAAATGCAAACGCTCAAGTGAAGGATATATTGTTTTACAAGGAAGCATTATCAATTCTAAAACTAATGAAAAAACATGCTCAGGAGTAGCTAAAAAGGCCCGGGAGAGAACCAAGGTTGATGAAAATAATATGCTTTTGGAAGATGTGCTTTTTTCCTCACCATCTGCCGCTTCGATGTTTGTAACGGGCGCAAGTTCCAACGGATACACTGCTTGGAAAACTGCTGAAGGCAAGACCTTGAAAGACGTTGAAACGAGTGAAGCGAATGAATTGAGACTTTTGCATATTAGGTAAGCCCGAAAATATTAGGATTTTATTCATACAGAAAAAGGACTTCACCCCCCATTTTGTCGAATAAATAAGTGACCAAACAAATCATCCGAAGGAGGCGAAGTCACTTATGAATATTCGACAGAGATGCATTTTCTCCTTTGAAGATGCAATGAAAATGCAACCAAAATCCAGGATCGAGAAAATAATTGATACCCTTGATTTCAAACCAGTTATTGCCAAATTACATCAACCTGATGGTAATAAACGTGGACCTAAGCCATACCCAACCTGCGCTATGTTAAATGCCTTGATTGCTATGCGGCTAGAGAATATGAATACTTTTACCCAACTGGTTGAACGGCTTACTTATGATCCCCATCTGAGGTATATTTG
>NZ_CGIH01000017.1 GCF_000983115.1 Syntrophomonas zehnderi OL-4 | reverse complement strand
AAGTCCTACAAACCATTTATAAGCCAGATTTACGCTCAAATCCTGTATTAACTGTTCATCAGACAGGTTGTATAGATATTTTAATATTTGTATTCTTAGCATCATCTCTGGCTCTTTTGCTGGTCTGCCAAAGTTTTTACAATATCTATCTGCTAATAAATCATTAACAAAGCTAAGATCTATGGCGGAATCTATTTGTTTAAGTATGTGATTATCCGGGATCATTTGGTATAATGCGGTATAGAAGCTGTTTTGTCTAAAGACGTTATTAACTAACATAAAAAGCATACCTCCCTTAGTTAATTTTGTTTTCGCTAACCAAATTATACCACAGGAGGGTATGCTTTTTGTGCTTTAAATGGACTTTTTCAGTGATCTCGAACCGTCCCCCTGACACTCGCCAGTCAGTTCAGAATATTGTATATATTTACTTGAAAATTAAATATAATAAATAATAACCTGTATATTTTCCGCCCCTACAATGGAGTTTATATAGAGTTGCAAATACCAGCATACCATCGCAGTTTTTAAGCATTTGCAAATACCGGCTTTCCTAAATTTCTTTTTTAAAGAATCAATAATTACGATCTTGTTCCCGATTTGTAAGTTGGGTAAATCTTTATTTTTGGTTAAGGGGGATTTTCATGCGTAAATACTATAAATCATTTAATTTTCTTAATAAAAATGGTTTAACCTTAGTAGAAATATTAGTAGCCCTAGTTATACTTTTATTAGTAGTAACTGCTTGTTTTCCCCTCTTTACTTTAGCTGCTAAAATTACTAGTGAAAATCGGGCTCGTACGATTGCTAATGAATTAGCCAAAAGTGAGTTAGAACGAACCTTAGCACAAGTAAATGCGACTAACTATATTAGTGAAGCAGATGATATCAGGTTAGCACCACTGAAAACTGGAGTTTTTGAATATTATTTTGACGATAACGGCAAACCTCTATTAAATAACGGTAAATATAGCACTGCCCCTGATCCAAATTCACGCTACTCCCTTTTTAAAGCCCGTAAAATAGTACAATGGATAGATGATCCTGCCGATGGTAAACGTCCTGATGATAAAAATCCCTTTGATTATAAAGTACTAACAATAGAAGTTTCTTGTCCTTCACAATTTACGGGCAAAGTAGTTAAAAAGGCCGATTTTAAAACTTTTGTTGCTCGGGAAGGGAGCACTTCGCCTATTACTGGGGTAATTATTGAAGTAGTCAGGGGCTGGACTGACGAGAATGGCGGCCGTATTCCCATTGAGGGTGTTAATGTAAGCCTAGATGGTACGGGGCCGAGCCATGTTGCGGTGACTAATATGGACGGGCAAGCTTTAATTCCTATAGAATTTCCTAATGATAATACTGAATATTCTTATGAAGTAAAAACTGAACGCCTAGGGATGATTAACCGTCCTAATCAACCTACTATAGATATAAAAGCCCAACCTTATGTTACAAATTATAAACAGATTGAAATGGAAGAACCAGCAACACTTACTGTTAGTTTTGAACCTAGCAAGAAAGATTTTAATATTACTCTGGGGGGTAACGGGGAATCTAGGGTAGAAAATATAGCTGCCCATCAAAACAGCATAACATTTAATAATCTTTGGCCATCAGGTATAGATCCAGATAACCCTGGCCGATTCTGTGGTGAGGGTAACTACACTCTTTCCATAGATCCCCTTTTAGTATACCCTGCCCAGCTTAACCAACTATTATCTGAAAATGGACTGAAACATCCCGCTGATGAATATTTCGAAGATAAACCTCCTTTATTAAACATGTGGGATTTTGAAAGCAATTATAAAGGTATCGGCCCAGCATGGGAAGCATCGGCAGCAAAGTATGATATTCATCCTGATACTATGCATAGGCTAGCTTTATTAAATGATACCAATGATTTTGAAATAATAGATTTAACCCGATATAAACCTGCTTCTGGTATTACTGCTCAACTTAAAGTTTATTTTAATGAATTAGGCTTATCAGAATATACCTCATTATCTGAGGATTTTATCTTAGTTTATATAGGTAAGGAAAATGCTAATTTAGATAGTGATGATCCTAATGACTGGACACCATATATTAAAATCAGTAAAAAAGATGGGAAATGGGCCTTAATAGATGCAGATAATAAAGTAATTAAAGAAGAAACTGATGACCACAAGATAACACTTACAGTTTATGATCAAACAGATACAGAACTTGTGCTTAATAATAATTATTTTTCAAAAAAATTTAAATTCCGTTTTGACAGTAGTCCTGCTATTAATACTTTCTTTTTCCGCAATTTTAATATTTATTGTTCTTATAGTACTAACAGTATTCAATTTTCAAAGCCTGCCCATAATCTTACTTTAAAAATTTCAGGCAAATAAGGGGGAATTATATGTCATCATTTTTTTTAAAAGTAAAAATGAATGATCGCGGCATGACTTTGATAGAAGTTTTAGTCGTTCTTGTTTTACTCTTATTTATATTAACCCCCGCTATCAACGCTATAACCGCTACCAACCGTATATGGTCTCATTCAGAAGCTATTAATCCACGCATAGCCGAAGCTAATACATCTATGCTCTTAATCAGCAAGGAAATCCGTAGAGCAGCAAGCCCCGCCAGAACAGTTGATCCTGTCCTTGTGGAAGATGCAGGACAACGCCTGGTAATATATCATTACAACGAAGCTGAGACTACATGGGAGAAAATTATTTATCAAGTAACTGCTGATAACTACTTAAAAAAAGTAATCTTATCTGATCCCGACCCAGCTGCAGTTTTAAGTCTTGTTATCCCTGATGAAGATGATTCTGTCTGGCATACTTTAGCCGAAGGGGTTACCAGTAAACCTTTTAACCGTCCAGAAGATTCTAGCATGGTAGAGGTCAATATTCAGATAAGTGACACCAGCCAAATAAATAAACGTTTTACTCCTTTTGACCTCGCTTCTAATTATATGATTAGGAGCAGAGAAATTGGAGCAATAATTGGGGCACCAGTATTAGACGAAACAGAACCAGAGGTAATTCCAGTCCATAAAATTATAGTTAGTCCGACATTTGCCAGAATGGTAATCACCAAAACAAATACACATGAACTATCACTTAATATAACTCAAATTTGGCCGGCCAATGCTACTGATAAATCAGTAAGATGGCAATCAAGCCATCCCGATTGGGTAAAAGTAGAACCGAGTAATGATACTTCGTTGGCAACTATAAAACTAATGAAAAAAGAAAGTGATTGGAATTATTGGGAGTTTATAGGGTTAATACCGCCTAATGTTACGATTACAGCAACTGCTAATACCGGTGAAGCCAAAGCTACTTGTAAAATAAACATAAATAAATGGTTGTAGGGGGGGAATAATAATGAGATTTAAAAAATTCGCCAATACATTAAAAAACCAACAAGGGGCAGCACTTCCTATGGTGCTTATCCTTATGATACTTATGTTTATTTTATCAGTAGCAGCTTACCAAATGAGTCAAGGTAATACTGGAATTATAGCTATCGCTTCCACTAGCGAAAAAGCCCTTTACGCTGCTGAGCAAGGTTACAACCGCACATTATGGCGATTTAATAATGAGAAAGATAATTTTTTAGTTATCGAAGATGATAATCCTGATCCAATACAATATGGAAATAAAGAGTATAACCTCTATGAACTAAAACCTGGCTCTAACTACCGTATAAATGTCCTAGTCCCACTTGTAGAAATAGAAGGACAAACTGATAAGGTTGAAGATAATAACCTCAGGATTATACGCTCAACAGGTTGGGATAAGAGTCATCCCGAGCGGTTGCGTACAATAGAAGTGGAAGTATATAAAAAGACTTTTACCCAATTTGTAATGGCAAATGACAAGGAAGAAGATAACTCCGGGAATCCTATCTATTGGCTTTCAGATGAAGCGGTATATGGGCCTTTACATACTAACCATACCTTATATGTTAAGGGCTATCCGACTTTTTACGGGCCAGTAACTTATGTAAAAGGAATTAACATTACCCCCGCTGAAAACCTTTATAATCCCGCAATTTTTCGTAAAGGCAACTCCCAGGTAGCTGAAACATTAGCTTTTAGCAGCAGCCTAAGCAGCCTTAAGGCTTATGCCCGCATTGAAGGACAATATTATAATGGAGGGCGTGCCTGTATTCACTTATTAGAAAATGGCAGATATAATATCCGCAGGTGTGCATGGAATAATGACCCTAATCAGGTACGCTGGTATTACAATGATGCCGAATATCGTTTTAGACCAACGAAAGATGGCAATCCTCCTGATTTATTGCAAACCAACCTTTGGTGGGATAGGGAAATTGCTGCTGAAAAAGCTGATAAATCTTCAGATGTTATGTTTCAAAAGATATTTCGCAATAGTGACGGTAGTATAGACAATAGCCGCACCGAAAATTTCCATTCCTTTGCTGCTTTTGCCGCAACAGTTGCATCTATGGAACTTCCGGCAAATGGAGTTATTTATGTAGATGGAAGAACTGGTACTAATGACACTAACGGCGTAAATAAGTATCATGCTGGATTAGGTAATGTATTTGTATCAGGGAAATTAAATGGACGCCTTACTATTGCAGCTGCTAATGATATTTATATTACTGGCCACAATCCTTGTGATTGGAGCAGACCTGAATGGAATAGCAGCTGGTATGATAATACCCCAGGCGTAACTTATCAAAATACTGGCTTTAATCAGGTTTTTGAAGATAATGAATGGCTTTATACCGAAATAACGGGAAATGGTGATGATATGTTAGGGTTAGTTGCCTCTAATTTTGTAAATGTACTTCATTTTAACTGGTTATCCCAGCATGATAAAGATGTGCGTTTTCGCGGCTCTATCGGCTCTTTGTTCGCATATAAAGATTACTGCTGGACATTTATGAATATTAACTCTCTACCTGTTGATAATGCTCCTAAGAATATTAATCTTCACGCCGCTATCTATTCCCAAAATGAATCTTTCGGTTTTGAAGCCCACGATGCAAGTATCATTATAAGTAAGGATAATGCTAATTTAGTTGGTTCAATTGCTCAGAAATACCGGGGGCCTCTGGGAATTAGCGGCATAATTTTAAGTGGCGGTTATAAAAAACACTACACTCATGATCCTCGTTTCCTCTATGATTCGCCGCCCCATTTTCCTAACCCGGCTAACTCAGGTTGGGAATCATCCCGCTGGAATGAGATTAAAAACCATATCCAATAATAATGCATAGTTGAATACAAAAGAGGGGTATACTCCCCTCTTTTCGTAAAATTTCCTACCAATTTTTCCTGGTTTTTTCCGCATTAGGATTAGTCCCCATATAGCGGTCATCTTTCCAGTATCCATGTTGTATTACACCATTTGGCCAAACATAGTAACCTTCACCATTTAAACGATCCTGCTTAAATTCACCTACATAGTATGAACTATCCGGCCAATAATAGACTCCGACCCCTTCAAAAATTAGGTTTTTAAATTCTCCCCTATACCTTTCACCATTAGGAAAATAATAACTCCCCTGTCCGGTTGCTTTACCTTGCACCATTTGACCTTCATACCTTTCACCATTAGGCCAATTGATTGCCCCCATCCCCGAGGCTTCGTTTTCCTTAAATCCACCTTCGTAATAAGTCCCATTTGCCCAAGTAAATTTACCTTGACCATCCCGTTGATTGTTTAGAAACTGGCCTGCATATTTTTCTCCAGTTGGCCATTTAAATACTCCGCTCCCATGCATCATATGCTCTGCAAATTCACCTTCGTAATACTCCCCGGTTGGAAACCGTAAATAACCATAACCGTAGAACATATTATTTTTCCAGCTGCCTTTATACCAGACCCCGTTAGTAAAAAAGAGCGTTCCTTCCCCATCAGCTTTACCAATTACTAAGTTGCCCAGATAATAGCTAAAATCTGGCCATTCAATTTCTCCCTTAATTCTATTACCAGCCGTCAAAGGAATATGCTGCTGCTTAAGTAAAAGGTCTTTGATTTCTTTACTTACATCACGCATAGCTTCATATTTTAAACTATGCTTCTCCCAAGCAATACTTTCGTAATTAGTTTCTAGCTGTTCTTCCTTAGGTATAGTCTTATCCTGTTTAAGAACTCCCTCCAGGTACAGAGTCAATGTATATATTGCCATATCCCTTCCCTGATTAGGGTAGGTTGCACTATAAGCTATGACTTGTTTTTCGTTATCTCCTTTGCTTAAGGTACCCATAATTAAGTTATCTCCGGGAACTGCTAACTTTTTTTGCCATAGCACATGACCAAATTCATTAATTCTAATAGCTAATATATTTTTATTATCTAAAAAATATCCAATTAAAAGTACTCCGCCATCTCCTTTTATATTTTCACCTTGCAATTTGCGGTTATTCTTAAATGCATCTGGGACTGGAACAATCGCCATTGACATTAAACCTGATACATCTCCGAAATAACGCTCTTTCGCTCCATCAATCGCTATTTGGTACCCTGGCCAGCTTTGATTCCAACCATTTTTATCGACATAAATAAGAAATATTTTTTCCTCGCCGCTGGTAGTTTTAGAATTGCCAGCCACTAAATAACCCATATGTTCTTCATTACTATTTACCATTACTCCAACTGTGATTCCCTGTTCATCATTTTGACCACCATAATTTCTACTCCAGTTAACCTCACCATATGCGTCCAAGCGAACCAAATACAAATCCCGTTTGCCGTTAGACTTATAATCTGTAGAACCGGTAAAAATGTAGCCATCATTATAATCATCTTTATCTAACATCTGTATAATTTGATGGACCTGCTGATTCCCGCTATTAATATACGTTTTTTCCCATCGGGACGGGTTTTGGTCCGCCGACTTCCAGTTACCTGTCTTATCTAGCTTAATAATTCGGATATTCTGATTATCTTCGCCTGTGGCACCTGCTACTATCAACCCGCCATCATTTGTACTGGCAATGGAATTTACGATTTTTAAGGGTAAATCCTTCTGCCACGCTATTTTTCCGCTATTGTCTATCGTAAGCAATCGAAGTACATTTTGTTCTGCTGCCTGACTGCTAACCGCCATCACAAAACCATCTTTCAACATATGTAATAATTTAAGGGTATCATCACCTTTAAGGTTATACGTTTTTTTCCATATTTGTTTACCATCTTTATCAAGTTTTTGGGCTGTGATATCACGCTCACCAGTCATTATGTCATTGTAATAAGAAATAAAAATATAGTCCTTTTCCGCAGGATATATAAAACGTTCAGTATTATTAAAATTTAAAGTTT
>NZ_CGIH01000016.1 GCF_000983115.1 Syntrophomonas zehnderi OL-4 | reverse complement strand
GACTTGTCACCCATATTCCCAATAAAGGGGAACAGATAGTCAGGTATTACGGATACTATTCCAACAAGTCACGGGGAATGCGCACAAAAACTGATATTGATATTAAAACGCCGGTGCCGGTTGATTCCGATATTACAAAAAAGGAACTACGCAGGATTTGGGCTCGTTTGATTCAAAAGGTTTATTATACCGCGACATTAAGGTGACCAAAGGGAACATCAGTAGTGCCCGCAGGGTGATCCTTTGCTTTGTCCAAAATGCTGTGGGCGAATGCGTATCATATCCATTATCGAAGACCAAGCTGTCATCAAGAAGATACTAGTGCATCTGAATCTGTGGGTGACGAAAAACCGTGATCCGCCGACCATTTCTTTCCCGGACATAGAATTTGCGTGCCGCCAGGTTCAAAGAGTTTAGGAATCGGGTTATACCGGCTGAGCTTTAGGTAAATCAGGTTGATGCTATGTTGATTATTATCACGGCAAGATAACCTTCCCTTACCGGCTGCACATTCCGCAATATCATGAAATTTCGACCCAATTTCTTGGATCAAGTATGTATAACCATTATTTTCTATCTTGTGCTATACTGATCTGAAAAAAGCAAATTCCTATCCAATCTGAAAGGCACATAGTGTCACCCGACTCAATATACGGACATTATCTCTTTTAAAAGTTTCACGCGCTGATTTATGCCCTCCAGATGCTCCTCTTTGGTGGTGGAGGGGTCTTGAGTAGCATAATAAATCTGACAAGGGAGCTTGTTACAGTGGCCGCAATGTTCAAACCCTTTTTCATTAATGCAGCAGTCATACATTGGGCAAATATCTGTACCAACAAATTCCGCCCAGTAGACTTTGCCCGAAATAGCCCTGCACCCCGCACAAGATTTTTCAAAATCTTTACATTCGCCACAGCTTACTCCACATGGACTTAGCATTTAAGACACCTCCACAAAACATAAATTGGTTTGACCATCAATAATATCATTCCTCGTAGGCCAGCACATAAACGTCATCCAGAATCAGATCCTTTTCTACCATTAAGTTATACTCCTTGCCGTCATGACTTGAGCAGAAAGACAATCTGGGTTAACAGTTCATTTTCCAGCGTTTCTGCGGGATCGTTAAGATAAAATTCGTAACAGACACCGGTTGGTGTGTACCCATTGGCGGGTATCCAGTCCATAATAGCATTGTAAGCAGGCTCGATTTGATTATAAGGCCCGGTATACAGGCAGGATACCTGTTTCCCGGCCGGGATTTCACTGGGTTTGAGTTCATCATTGCCAGCAACCGGCTGTGCCACCGGCAAGCCACATTCCAAATCCAGGTTCTGCATATCCATATTAAAGTAGCCCACATAAGGTGCACCTGCAGGCTGGACACCAATTTCCATCAGGTAGCTCATAATGGCCCCATAGGCTTTCCCCAATATCTGGGGCAAACTCCCAACTGCTGTCCGGGTACGGATGGATATAGTGGGTTGAGCTTCCTTTTCTTCCACAACAAATTGATATTGCATATTTATGGCCTCCACAATCATTTTTCTCGATTATAGCATGTCAAACATGACAACTATGTGGCAGGTTTAAGAGGAATAGGTTTTATGAATTTTTTCGGCAATAGCAGCTAAAATTTTGCGAATATGCGGAGGATTAATTACCTCCATTCCACTGCCAAAACTCAATAGATAGCCATATAACCAATTATTCTCCGGCAGATAGGCTTTAACCATAATCCTTCCGTCATCTTGCCAGAATGCACCCTCGCCAAAACACTCTTCCACTACACTTTCCATTTCTTTGTCAAAAAGCAGCTCCAGTTCCACCAGGCTGTTTCTCTCCTTCCACTGTCTTTCAAAGTAACCTTGTTCTGCTGCAGGTATTTCTCTGCTCTGGTAAACCCTGTCCGTAAGCTGTACATCTTTAATTCGCACCAGCTTGAAGAAACGGAAATCTTGCCTGAGCAAGCACCAGGCATAAAGGTACCACGATTGTCCTTTGAGGAGCAGCGAATAGGGTTCCAACTGGCGCATGGTTTTCGTACCGGCGGCATCTACATAAATGACTTCGATCTCTCTGCGGTTCTCAATAGCCTGGCGCAGCAGCGATATTCTTCCTTGGATCTGCCCATTGATTCCCCAGGGAGACAGGTCGATTATCATTTGTCTGCTCTTCAGCTCAAGCAGCTCAAGCTGTGACGTTGATAGCGGTATTTTCAACTTCTCCACCAATACGTCATAACGACTATCAGGCGCGCTGGCAGCAACCCCCTTCAGGGTAGATACGATGGTTGCCATATCACCAACACTTAGTATGCTTTTATCCAGCCGGTAACCTTCGGCAATACTGATACCGCCGTGGACACCCTGGTAAGTAACGACAGGGATCCCGGCCAGGTTGATGGCATCAATGTCACGCAGGATAGTACGCACGGAAACGTCAAACATTTCCGCCAGTTCTTTGGCTTGAACCCGTTCGCGCCTGAGCAAGACTATGATAATGGAAATTAGCCTATCGATTTTCACTTCATAATCACCTGAATCCAGATATAACAATCAGAAGCCTTTGCCTATCTGGCATTGGAATTAGTAATATTATACTGTTTTCTGGTTTACAATGGTTATTACTAGGATAACTTTTGAGGACATGCCTAACATTGGAGGCAGGGGGGCATAAATAGTGGGAATGCATTTTCCGTTTAGAACGTATTCGGATGCAATCCATTTTGAAGTCCGTATCTTCTACATCAATTCGTGCTCTTGACATATACCCTTATTAAAGTTAATGTACCATTAATTACTAACACCCAACAAATTTATCTGGTTGTTACTCTTAATCGGAGGAGACTAATGAAAATACAGTCACTGAAACTCGTTTATTTTTCGCCTTCAGGTACAACAAAAACGATTATTGAAGGAATTGCACGCGGATTCAATCAAAGTTCTGTGGAAACGATAGATATTTCAAAACCCGAATTAAGAAAACAACAATTGCAAACATCGGAAAATGATTTACTTGTTATCGGGGTGCCTGTTTATGTCGGTAGGGTCCCGGCTATTGCCATTGACTGGCTATATACGCTCCAAGCTCGTAGTACTCCTGCCGTATGCGTTGTCGTTTATGGCAATCGTGCGTATGACGATGCACTACTCGAACTTAAAGACACCATGGTAAAGCACGGATGTGTGCCGGTTGCCTGTGCTGCATTTGTTGGGGAACACTCCTTTTCCAGCTCGGAAACGCCCATCGCCGTGGCCCGTCCTGATGTAAGTGATGTAAATCTCGCAGAGTTATTGGGAAAAAGAATAAAAGAAAAACTACTTCCTATCGAATCGGTCGATCATATTTCCGATATTGCTGTACCCGGCAACTATCCCTATCGGGAATTTAAGCCATGGGTTCTTGATTTTATAGAAATCAATAACAACTGTTCGCAATGTGGAGTTTGTGCAACGGTGTGTCCTGTTGATGCCATCGATTTGGAAAATAGCACCTTGATTGAAAAGGAAAAATGCATCCTGTGTTGTGCCTGCGTTAAGAGTTGCCCTGAAAAAGCCCTAACGGTGAAACCTGGTATAGTTAAGGATGTTGCCAAACGTCTGAGTCAAACATGTCAAAATCGAAAAGAGCCGGTTTTCTTTTTGTAAAAGCTGTAGAAACTTATAATCACCATAACATTTTATTGGGGAAGGTGTTGTTATGAAATATGGATGGATTGACGAATACTGCCTGGCTAAACATGGCGCGGAAAAGGACTTCAAAATAGAATGGAATGCAATTAGGTACCTCATAGGCGGTAAAATGTTTGCCCTGCAAGGTGGTGACAAATACGAAAAACCGATTATTACTTTGAAATGTATTCCGCCTTTCGGGGAGACGCTGCGTAAAGAATATAAGCACATAGTTGCAGGATATTATATGAACAAAGAGCATTGGAACTCGGTTTATCTGGATGGTGACGTTCCGGATGCGGTCTTGAAACAGATGATAGATATGTCATATGACCTGGTGTTTAATTCTTTGAGTAAAAAGCTTCAAAGACAATTGCTTTCAGACAGCAAAGATGCTTGATTTACAGGCAAAAGAACCGTTTAAGACCACTGAAAAAGCAACCCTTTTAAACCGCCCTGGCGGCTACCCACAGCCCATCAGGTAGGTTAATCTGTAACCGACAGAATAAAAACCTCAAAATAAACGAAGATAACCCTTTTGAAGCGGATACCAGTTTAGCTATCCGCTTTAAGTTTACCGCCAGGGCTGTTAGTTTGGCCTGAATGCGGATGCTTCGTAGACCATAGCCTTTGGCTCGGTCTAGTCCGTGGAATCGTTTTAGTTCTGCATTCTTGGGTTCGATTTTAGCTCGCTTGCGGAATTCTTGAATGAATTCCGGAGTTTTAGCTCTTTGGCTGTATTCATATAACTCTGGAGTATTTACGCTGATTGTTAATAGCTTACCTATCCGC
>NZ_CGIH01000015.1 GCF_000983115.1 Syntrophomonas zehnderi OL-4 | reverse complement strand
AAACAGAAATGATCATAATACAGAATTAAGTCCTTTTAGTTTTAGTAAGGAATTTAAAACTAGTAAATTAGTCATCAAATGAATTAAAAGTCTAATCACGTGTATTTAATGGATTTTATTAACTTCTTTAAAAAAGGAAAAAAGGGGTTGAATGGGTTGGTTTATTTTTTCTTTGGTGTTAGTATTCCTCCGAGTATGGCGAGTATGGCTAGTATGAGGCTTGTTGTTGGTGTTCCTGTTTTTTGCATTGTTATGGTGTTGCTTGCTGCGTTTGCTGTTGTAGGGCTTGTTGTAGGGTTGTTGTCGTTGTTGTTTGGTGTTTCTATGTTAATGTTGAATGGTTTTATTGTGTCTGTGTTTCTGTTGCGTGTTTGTGAGTCTATTGTGGGTATGATGGTGTATTTTCCGCTTGTTAATGCTTGTAGTGTGAGGTATAGGTAGGGGTCTCCTACTTTTACGTTGTTGAGTGTCCATGTTATTGTTCTGTTTGTGGGGTTGTAGGTGTATGTTCCGCTGTCAACACTGGCTGTTACAAATTCCAAACCTTCCGGTATCTGGAATGACACCACAACATTAGCAGCATCATCTGGGCCACTATTACTGAGTTTATAGGTTAAAACGAATTTTTCGCCTATGGCAGGATTGTTTTTGGAGTTTGTAACATTCATGTACAGATAGGCAGATGGTTGCAATGTTAAACTTGTACCATTGGTAGAAGCCAAATAATTACTGCTACCAGAGTATTCTGCAATTATATTGTAGGTACCGGTGGTCCAGGTTGTGGGGATGGTCCATGTGATAGTCGCTAAACCATTAGAAACATCCACTGTGCCAATAAGAGTGCCGTTTACTTTGTATGTTACTTTCCCGTCTTTGACTGGATTGTTGTTGGAGTCCGTTACGTGAGTGTTTATTGTCACCGTCTGACCAGCAAAACCACTAACCGGATCCAAGGTAACATTGGTTGGTGTTGGGTTTACTGTTAGGTTTGTGGTGTTGTTAGATGCTAAGTAATTGGCGCTGCCAGAATACTCTGCAATAATACTGTAAACGCCACCAATCCACGTAGTGGGGATGGTCCAGTTAATGGTTGCTAGGCCATTGGAGACATCCACTGTGCCGATAACAGTACCGTTTAC
>NZ_CGIH01000014.1:1060-1765 GCF_000983115.1 Syntrophomonas zehnderi OL-4 | reverse complement strand
AAAATAGCCAACGACATCAAAAACTACATGGACACCAGCGGAAAAACACCAGACTTCGCCTACAAAACCAGCCTAGGAACATACCTACGCTACGAAAACCTCATATACATGTACAGCATGATCCTCGACTACTACAACACCAGCGGAAACAAAGCAGCCTTCGCAATAATGAAACCATGGGTTGTTGTCTCTAATCCTGTTTTAGGAACATTTACCATAGACCAAATTAAACAAGCAGCAACCACCGTAAGAAAATACATCGAAACCAACCAAAAACTACCCAATAACGTACAAATCGGCACCAACAACATCACCATGCCACAATTCCTAGAACTACTAGTAACAACCACCCTAAGAATCAATGAGGGAAGCAATAAATTAATCCCTCTAAGAGATTACACTGCACCAATCAATCCACTAGAATCAATCACTTACGGAAACATTCCCAAAACAGAATACCTCAAAATAGCCAACGACATCAAAAACTACATGGACACCAGCGGAAAAACACCAGACTTCGCCTACAAAACCAGCCTAGGAACATACCTACGCTACGAAAACCTCATATACATGTACAGCATGATCCTCGACTACTACAACACCAGCGGAAACAAAGCAGCCTTCGCCGCAATGAAACCATGGAGCGTTGTATCTCAACCAGTCCTCGCAACATTTACCATAGACCAAATTAAACAAGCAGCAACC
>NZ_CGIH01000014.1:0-1050 GCF_000983115.1 Syntrophomonas zehnderi OL-4 | reverse complement strand
CAGCGGAAAAACACCAGACTTCGCCTACAAAACCAGCCTAGGAACATACCTACGCTACGAAAACCTCGTATACATGTACAGCATGATCCTCGACTACTACAACACCAGCGGAAACAAAGCAGCCTTCGCCGCAATGAAACCAATAACCATAGTCAACCTCCCCGTACTTAACACATTCACCATAGACCAAATCAAACAAGCAGCAACCACAGTCAGAGATTACATTGAGAATAATCAAAAACTACCCAATACAATCCTTATAGGCAGCACAGAAGTTACCATGCCACAATTCCTAGAACTACTAACCACAACCACAATAAGAATCAACAACGGAAACAACAAACCCATACCACTAAGAACATTCACCGCACCCACAAACCCCTTGGAAAACATAGTAGCCGGAAACATCTACAAAACAGAATACCTTAAAATAGCAAATGCCGTTAAAAACTACATGGACTCCACTGGAAAAACACCAAACTATGTTAGTCCAACTAGTATAGGAAATCAACTTCGATATGAAAATTTGGTTTACATGTACAGCATGATCCTCGACTACTACAACACCAGCGGAAACAAAGCAGCCTTCGCCGCAATGAAACCATGGAGCGTTGTATCTCAACCAGTCCTCGCAACATTTACCATAGACCAAATTAAACAAGCAGCAACCTCAGTCAGGAATACCATAGAAACAACCCGGTTGTTACCAACAACTGTACTCATTGGCACGACCAACGTTACTATGCCTCAATTCTTAGAACTACTAGCCACTACCACCATACAAATCAACAACGGAAACAACAACCCCGTAACACTAAAAAACTTCACCGCACCCACAAGCCCCCTAGAAAACATAGTAGCCGGAAACATCTACAAAACAGAATACCTTAAAATAGCCAACGACATCAAAAACTACATGGACACCAGCGGAAAAACACCAGACTTCGCCTACAAAACCAGCCTAGGAACATACCTACGCTACGAAAACCTCGTATACATGTACAGCATGATCCTCGACTACTACAACACCAGCGGAAACAAAGCAGCCTT
>NZ_CGIH01000013.1 GCF_000983115.1 Syntrophomonas zehnderi OL-4 | reverse complement strand
TTCGGGTCTTGACTCTTCTTGATCCTTCTTAAAACACTCAGTGTCAAACATTAGTCCGTTCGACTTGCATGTGTTAGGCACGCCGCCAGCGTTCGTCCTGAGCCAGGATCAAACTCTCCAATAAAATATTGCTACAGGCTTCCCTTTTTTAAGGCTGCCCGTACCTTTTTCTTTTATCAGCGTTTTGATTGGCTTTTTTTAAAACTCTTTTCGCTGGACCTTGGTCTTCTTTCTATTTAAGAAAACCTTTTTTTCGCACTTCTTGTTCTCTTTGTTCTGTTTTATCAAGATCTCGCGCTTCGACTCTCGCCTGCCGCGCAAGAGTTATATTATCATCCTATTCGACAACTGTCAACGCTATTTATGCCTTTTTTTAAATTAGTACACTAGGTTGCGTGTCTATGTAGGTATTCATGTTATCCTTATTCTAAGGCTGTATTTTCTCGTTTGTTTGCTCTATAATTTTAAAGTGGTTAAAGGTTTTTTATTTTTTTAAATTGGTTTATCCCGAAATCGCCCCCCGGTATAAATAAAAATACCTTATTAACCCATTTTTCGTTAAACCTTTTTTATCCTCTCACTGCCCAACTAATAATCAGCGGAATCACCAGTTCCAATATATGTTTGAAAGCCTAATTACACCTTGATATAATGAAGTGTCGTATCCGGTTTTTAACAAATAACTAAATATTTATTTTTTTTAAGCTACCGGTATCTTGCAAGTAATAATCTGTGTAATCTGTGTCTGCTTCCATATCGACAACGGATACACTAAAAGAAGGAAAGGGAATAGTAATGACTCAGCAATCACTAAGAAATATCGCCATTGTAGCACATGTTGATCATGGCAAAACCACCCTGGTCGACAAATTTCTAAAACAGAGCGGCTCTTTTCGTGAACGCCAGTTCGTTCCGGAACGGGTTATGGATAATAACGATCTGGAAAGAGAACGTGGTATCACCATCCTTTCTAAAAATACCAGTATCACCTACCAAAACACCAAAATTAACATCGTTGATACTCCAGGTCATGCTGATTTCGGGGGTGAGGTTGAACGCATTGTAAATATGGTTGATGGCGTTTTACTTTTGGTGGATGCTTTTGAAGGCCCTATGCCCCAAACCCGTTTCGTATTAAAAAAAGCTTTGGACGCAGGTTTGAAGCCGCTGGTAGTTGTTAATAAAATTGACCGTCCGGATTGTCGTCCCCACGAGGTATTAGATGAAATCTTGGATCTGTTTATTGACCTGGGAGCAGATGAATCCCAACTGGATTTTCCGGTGGCTTTTGCTTCAGCTAAAGCCGGCTTTGCCAAGATTAATCTGCAGGATGCGTCTGATGATATGCGTCCGTTGCTGGATTTAATAATCAGGGAAATCCCCGCACCAGAGGGTGATGTGGATTCTCCCCTGCAGCTATTTATATCTTCTATTGACTATGACAGTTATCTCGGCCGCATAGGAACAGGTAAAATACTTAATGGTACTATCAGCAGGAATCAGGAAGCTATCCTGTGCAATATTTCCGGTAAACAGCAACGCGTTAAAATAAGTACCCTCTCTGCTTTTGAAGGATTGAAAAAGGTGGAAATGCAAAACTGTGCTGCGGGAGAAATAGTCGTTGTATCCGGTATTGAGGATATTGCCATTGGCGATACCATCTGCAGTCTGGAGTCTGTAAACCCTGTTCCTTTCGTTAGTATAGATGAACCTACCATTTCGATGAATTTTGTGGTTAACAATAGTCCAATGGCCGGATTGGAAGGCAGCTATGTTACCAGCCGTCATTTACGAGATCGCCTTATGCGGGAATTGTTGGCCAATGTTTCCCTACGGGTGGAAGAAATAACGCCTGATTGTTTCAAGGTATCGGGTCGCGGCGAGCTGCATCTTTCCATTTTGATTGAAACCATGCGCCGAGAAGGTTATGAATTTGCGGTTACCAGACCGGAAGTTATTTTGAAAAACATTGACGGTCAGGTTTGCGAGCCGATGGAAAGGCTGTTTGTGGAAGTGCCTGATGAGTTTGTGGGTACGGTAATTGAAGGGGTCGGCAGACGCAAAGGCGAGTTGTTGAATATGGCAAATGGAGCCGGTACGCTCATGAAGCTGGAGTTTTTGATACCGGCCAGGGGTTTAATCGGTTACCGGAGTGAATTCCTGACTGATACTAAAGGCAACGGCATTTTGAACCATATATATGAGAACTATCAGCCTTTTAAAGGTGAGTTAAGAACCCGCAGCCGCGGTTCGCTGGTGGCTTCTGATTCCGGTACGGCTGTAACCTACGGACTGCACAATGCCCAGGAGAGAGGCACTCTGTTTATAGACGCGGGTGCCGAAGTCTATGCCGGCATGATTGTCGGAGAAAATGCCCGCAGTGTTGATATTACGGTAAATGTGTGCAAAAAAAAGCATCTTACTAATACCCGGGCATCCGGAGCCGATGATGCTTTGCGCCTGGTCACTCCGGTAGAAATGTCATTAGAAAAATGTTTGGAGTTTATCGATGATGATGAACTGCTGGAGGTTACCCCTAAGACCCTGCGGCTCAGAAAATTGATTCTGGATAAAGGTGAACGGGATAAAGCCAGCGGCAGTAAAAATAAAAACCGAGTTTCGTAATTTGCCTCAACGTTTAACGGGAAAATAATTTTTAATAGACGCAGATCATGCGTCTATTTTTTTATCCATAATACGTAAACCAACAATCTTACTTATATATTCGAGCAAAATGGTCACAATATTTAAAGTGGATAGCTTAAGAATAGTACTCGTTCATTTTTGTCGGTATTATTCCTGGCTCTTTCATTGGCAAGGAATATTCTTGGAGGTTAACTGCATAATATAAGTGGTGAGACACTTGGAGGTAAAAATATGGTCGCTGTAGTTCTGGCAGGAGGGCGCGGTTTACGTCTGTGGCCTGAAAGCAGACGCAAACATCCCAAACAACTATGCAAGTTTTTAAATAATAAATCGATGTTGGATCATACGCTGGATCGTTTGGCAAAAGCGGGATTTCAGCAAATGCTTATAATTACCAATGATGAACTATTGGCCGATATCAAAAACATTGTAAATAACCGTCCGGATGCTGATAAAATCGAGATACTAAGTGAACCTGACGGTAAAAATACAGCTCCGGCAGTAGGTCTGGCCCTGGCAAGTTTTCATTCCAGTCAACCGGATTCAATTATGGGTATATTTCCGGCCGATCATTACGTTGTGGATATTGATTCATTCTGTTTTAGTATCAATAAAGCGATTCAGACAGCTGAACAGGATCATATAGTAACTATTGGCATAGAAGCAGATCGTCCCGAAACGGGTTATGGTTACATTGAAAAAACCTTCTGGGAAATCGGCAGCCTGGAAGACGTTTTTCAGGTTCAGTCATTTTGTGAAAAACCTGATTTGGATACGGCTAAATCATATCTAAAATCCGGCCGCTTTTTATGGAATTCCGGTATATATATAGGCAAAATAAAAACCCTGCTGGATGAATTTGCCCGCCACCTGCCTGATATTTATCAACCTTTGATAAAAGGATATAAATACTATTTGCAAAATTATGCCACTTTGCCCAATATCAGTCTGGACTATGGAGTTGCGGAAAAAAGCAGGCGTATGGCTGTCGTTCCGGGCCGGTTTGGCTGGTGCGATATAGGCAGTTGGAATGCTTTGGCCGAATTGTTTCCTTATGATGAACAGCAAAATTCTTGTTTGGGAAACGATATTTTGATTCTGGACAGCAAGAATTGCTTAGTTAAACAAAACGGCAAATCCGTAGTGCTGTTTGGGGTAGAAGACTTAATAGTGGTAGAAACTGCCGATGTTATTCTGGTTGCCGATCGTCACCGCTCCCAGGATATACGCGAACTGGTTGCCAGGCTGGATAAAATGGAACGTTACGATTTGCTGTAATAAAAGGAAAGGATGCGGATAACGCGATAGCTTTAATCCCTAATAGAGTTGCTGGGTTATCTGGGTCTATTATTTTAGGAGGCGAGGGTTATTTCTCATATATTTCGGCAATATGACATCCGGGGTATTGTTGATAAGGAGTTAAGCGATGAAGTGATGCATGATATTGGCAGTGCTTTTGCTCTTTATGCCCGTGAATACGGCTATACCCATCTACTACTGGGCAGGGATAACCGCAGTTCTTCACTGCGCTTCAGGAATATACTGGCGGATGCCCTTTTGACGGCGGGATGTGATATAACCGACCTGGGAGTCGTAGTCACACCGATGTTTTATTTTGCATCCCGTCATCTTGATCTTCATGCCGGCATCATGATTACCGCCAGCCACAACCCCCCGGAATATAACGGTTGTAAACTTCTCTTGGGCGATTCCACCATCTATGGCGAACAGATACTGGAAATCAAGCGTCTGGCAGAAGAGGGGTGTTTCCCCGTAAGATCAAGAGGTTTGCTAACCTTGGCTGACATCCAAGAGCCCTATATGCAAATGATAGAGTCCAAAATTAAATTGGGCCCCAATATTCCTAAAGTAGTGGTTGACTGTGCCAATGGCACTGCTTCCGTTTTTGCTCCGGAATTATTCAGACGTCTGGGCTGTGAAGTCATCGAATTATACTGCGAATCAGATTCCAGCTTTCCAAATCACCATCCCGATCCGGTCAATCCTGAAAATATGCATGATTTGATTTTAAAGGTGAAGGAAACGCAAGCGGATATCGGTATCGGCATTGATGGTGACGGCGATCGCTTAGGGGTGGTTGACCAAAAAGGCAATATGATCTGGGGCGATTTACTGATGATCCTTTTCTGGCGGGAGATTCTGCCCCATTATCCGGGCAGCACCTGTCTTGTGGAGGTAAAGTGTTCGCAGAGCTTAATAGATGAAATTGAAAAGTTAGGCGGAAACCCTTTTATTTATAAGACCGGTCATTCTTTAATTAAAGCAAAAATGAAGGAAATAGACGCCGTATTCACCGGGGAAATGTCCGGACATATGTTTTTTGCGGACGAATACTATGGCTTTGATGATGCTTTATATGCTGCCGCTCGCTTGCTAAGGATCTTGTCTCATAGTAATCAAAGTATAGAGGAGATGCTTGCGGACATCTCCAAATATTATATTACCCCAGAAATCAGAATCTCCAGTACTGAAGAAGAAAAGTTTGATATGGTGAACCAAGTGCTGGCTCACTTTAAAAAAGATCATGAAGTCATTGATATAGATGGCGCGCGCATTATATTTCCCCATGGTTGGGCTCTGGTAAGAGCATCAAATACCGGCCCGGAGATTATTTTCCGCTGTGAAGGCGATTCGCCTGCATCGCTGGAAGAAATCAAAAAGACTATGCTGGATTATCTTAACTCTCTTGGCCTTAAGGCCGGAGATCAGGTTTAAAACTCAAATATTACGACTTTATTACCAAGAAATGCAGTTCCCTTCCCAGCCATGATTCTCTTTATACCCTCAGGTATAACCTGCGGCAAAATCAGGGAGAATACCAGACAAGCCAATAAAAAGAAAGGAGCACAGGCAATGAACATCATTAATATTGGCACTTATCCACCCAAACAATGCGGTATTGCGACTTTTTCCATGGATCTGCGCAACAGTTTATTCGCAGCAGATAACGCTGTTTCGATTATGGCCCTGTCTGACGATAGTTTTAATTACCATTATCCAGAAGAGGTAAGTTTCAATCTCCAGCAAAACCTTAAACAAGACTATATTAAAGCAGCGGCTTATATTAACGGCTCCTCCCAGATCGAATTGGTGGTTCTGCAGCATGAATATGGCATCTTTGGCGGCATAGATGGAGAGTATGTCCTGGAATTGACTAAACTTTTGCATAAACCCTTTGTGCTGATCACCCATACCGTGCTGCCTCGCCCTACCAAACGTCAAAAACAGATCCTAAATGAACTTTGCCACCGGGCAGCCGGAATAGTATGTATGACCCAGCGTTCCAAGCAACTGTTGGTTAATCTATACGAAGCGCCTCCCGAACTGGTCAGAGTTATTGCTCATGGGGTGCCGGATTTTCCAAAGAAGTCATCTCAGGATTTAAAACGCCAATACGGTTTTCAAGGGCGGCGCTTGATTAGCACCTTTGGTTTGATAGGTCCGGGCAAGGGACTGGAATTAGGAATTCGCGCAGTTGCAAACGTGGTTGTTGATTATCCCGATGTAACCTATTTGATTCTAGGGCAGACCCATCCCATGCTGCAGCGTTACGAGGGCGAGAAATATCGACAGATGCTTAATAATTTGGTAACGGAGCTGGATTTACAAGCCCATGTGATTTTTGTAAATAAGTACCTGACCAATGAAGAATTAGGTGATTATTTATATATGACCGATATATATATCAGTCCCTATCCCAATATGGATCAGGCCGTAAGCGGAACGTTGGCTTTCGCGGTAGGCTGCGGGCGGGCTATAGTGTCAACCGACTATGCTTATGCCAATGAAGTCCTGCGTGGCGGCCGTGGTCTTTTAGCCGAAAAGCCGGATCCAAAAAACCTTAGCGCATTGCTTTGTCAAATTCTGTCCAACCGGGAATTATCGGAAAATTTGCAAGCCCAGGCCTATAAACTCGGTCAGACCTGGACCTGGGGCAGCATCGGCAAGGAATATACCGATTTCTTCAGACAGATTGTCCAGGAAACAAATCATCAGGAGGAAAAACAGTTAAATTATGCTAAACTATAAACATTTAATCAATATGACCGACACAACCGGTCTTTTACAGTTTTCTAAACTGGACCAGCCTGATCCCCAAAGCGGTTACACATTGGACGATAATGCCCGGGCCTTGTTGGTAGCCCTTTTTATGGGAGAGGATGGCTATCCTTATGCGCGCCTCTACAGCCAACTATTAAGCAAACTTCAAGGCCCGAATGGCAGCTGGTGCAACCTCTATCTAAACGATCGGTTTATTCATAGGTATGATTCCGAAGACAGTATCGGCAGAGCATTTTTAGCCTGCAGTGCGGCCACTATGTGCGAGTGGCCTGATATTGCCGCTAATTGTACGGTCATGCTGCAAAACGCCTTACTCCGCATCATTGATTTTACTTCTCCCCGGGGTATTGCCTACAGTTTAATTGGTCTGTGCAAGGGGCGCTTTCCATTTCTGTCGGAGACAGCTTTATGCGAACTCGTAAATCTGTTGGCGGCCAGGCTGATAAATTTGTTTAACTCAAATCAAAGCCGGGACTGGAAATGGTTTGAGGATTCAATGACTTACTGTAACGGGGTGATCCCCCAGGCTCTTTTTGCCGCTTATGCTTTCAACGGTGATAAAAAATGCTTGAAAGTTGCCCATGAATCTTTGGGTTTTCTAAATGACAGCTTATTCTCCCGAGGTTATCTTAGTATTGTGGGGAATGAAGGCTGGTATACGCGTGGTTGCAAACTGCCGCTTTGGGATCAGCAACCTGTTGATGCGGCATCCGTTGTTTTTGCTTGTTGGGAAGCCTATCAGGCTATTGGCTTAAAGGAGTATCAGAACCTGGCTTTTTTGGCTCATGAGTGGTACTGGGGGAAAAACATAAATGGCCTGGTCTTATTTAACCAGGAGACGGGCGGTTGCTATGATGCCCTCACCCGGGAGGGGGTAAATCTAAATCAAGGAGCCGAAGCTGTTCTGTCTTGGTTGCTGAGTACCCACTTGCTCCAAGGCAGGATTATAGTTCGCTTGCCAACGGAAAAATCTTCTTAAATATCATTGATTATATATCTAGCGCTTAAAAGGAAGGGGTAAAACAGATAACAAACTTACTGCCTTGACTGCTGGTACTTACATTTATTACTCCGTTGTGCCGGGTTACGATACTATGGCACACAGCCAATCCCAACCCCGTACCTTTTTCCTTGGTACTTAAAAATGGAGTGCCTATTTTGTCCAGGATCTCGCTTGGAATACCTTCACCTTCATCTACTACTACCAGCATTACCTTTTCTTCTTCCAGGCAGGTGCGGACAGTAACCGTTCCTCCCTCCTGCATGGCTTCAAGGCCATTACGCACCAGATTTAACAGCAGTTGGCGGATTTCCTTCTCGTCTAATAACAAATCAGGAATATCTCCTAATTCAAAACAGATATTTTTGTCTTCTTTCATGGCATCAGCCTTCAATAATGGCGCGATAGCGGCGATGATTTTATTTAAATTCCAGCATTGCAAATCCACCACCTTGTCCTTGGCCAGGGCTAAGAATTCAGTGATAATGGAGTTGGCCCGGTTAAGTTCTTCCAGCATAAGTTCAAAATGATCGCGAAAATCACTCAACTTCTCATTTTGGCTCATAATCTGTAAAAATCCTTGCACGGTCGTCATGGGATTGCGGATCTCATGCCCAATACTAGCGGCTATTTCACCTACCGTATTTAACTGTACCAGCCTTGCCATTTCCTTTTCGATTCTGCGTTCCTGGGTTATATCTTCAGCCAGCACCAGACCGCCAACGATTTCATCGTTTTTTATTATCGGTGAACCCTTAAGTCTTACCAATAAAACGCTTCCGTCTTTGCAGACAATAGCATTCTCATGGCTGCTCACCTCACCAAAGTAGAGGCGATTATTTATCTGATTAAGGGCGGGTTCGATATAATCTTTGGAAACGAAATGAAGGACGCTTTTTCCCAACATTTCTTCTTCCGTATATCCCAGGGCTTCCAGCAATCTCTTATTCACAAAGGTTATCCGGGTTTTTTTATCATATGTAATACAGAATTCGTTCATGGTATTTATCAGCGTATTTAGGTAATCCACCTGGTATTTATATTTCTGCTGGCTTTCCTGCAGTTCTTTTTTTGCCAGCATCTTCTCGTGGATATCACGGCTGAACAAAATTATTTTGTCGTTTTGGCTCTCGTGGCGCAATACGGTTCCCTTAGTTTCCATCCATATATACGACCCGTTTTTTTCCTGACCGGATAAATACCTTCTCCTGATCCCCTGTGAAAACCTTTTTGTAATAGTGAAACCGAAGTCTCTCGATACAGGGGATGCACGAAACTAATTGCATTTCGTCCAATCAATTCATCTTCATAATATCCTAATATTGAATATTGAGATGGACTTACAAATAGTATTTCAAAGGTTTTCGCCTCAATAATCAAAATTAAATCGAGTGAATGTTCAACCATCAAGCGATACTTTTCTTCGGATTCGGCCAGGGTATCCTGAGCTTGCAGCATATATTCGGCTTCCCAGGCTGTATCCTTGTGTCTATAATATAATTCTGCCGACAGGCAGAAGGGATTGCGATTAACCTGGCCGTTTCTTACCAACCATTTGCAGGAGATAATGGCATCCCGCAGCACCATAGGGTTTTCATGATGGCGGTGGTACTGGCACAGTGAAATCAAGGGGTAGCCGGTGAATATCTCTTCATTCAGCCATAATTGCAATTCCAAAAATTCATTCTGTTTGGAATCAAAAAGCCGAAACATCTCTTCGCTGATAACTCGAATGGTACGGTACCCCTCATGTAAAAATAAGTCCAGCCACCTCATATATATTTTGGTAACCTGCTCAATACTATTTATGTTATTTCCTTTAAAAATATCCGCTGGGCGAATAAATAGCAGCTGACCCGAACCAGTTATTTCATTTACATCGACACCCTCCTGGCGCAGGCAATTCCTAATATAATTCCTTTTGCGTTTACTGAGCACATATATGCATTTATCACCGTTCTGTATGCCCTGCACAATAAATGGAATTACCATCTGCTGCCATTCTGCTTCGGTTTCATATATAATACAGCCATGATCATGGGGTTTAATTTTATTCAGTTCCCTATGTATATGTTTCTTACATATAGTTGAATAATCCAATACTTTTATCTCCTTTACTGCCCTTGCATGTAATCAGCAAACCGAGTATCCCAAACTTGTAAAGGCGATTAATGGTATGGCATGATTGGTTAATTTTATTCCGTATTATAATTTATTCCTTATTACTAATAATTTACCTTACTTTCCTTTTTATTTCAATAAAGAGCCCGGGGGTTCAGGGGGTTACGATAAAAAATTGGGCACCGCCTGATTGACGCTACCTACAACGAAAATAATTATATTCTGTTTGGTTTTGCTATGAGACCGTCTCTACTCTTTAGGTTGTTTAAATTTAACCCTGAAAATTGTACCTTCTGGGCAGGTTTCAAAATCCATGTTGGCATTATGACGGGCCACGATACTGTAGCAAACCGCCAGTCCCAGACCGATACCATTTTCTTTACTGCTCAGAAAGGGGGTTCCTAATTGATCTTTTATCTCTGGAGCGATTCCTGTTCCTTGATCTTGTATAGATAAAATTACTTCATTTTCTTCCTGGGAAGTTTTAATTGTGATCTTTCCCCCGGCCGGCATGGCTTCCAGCCCATTGCGTACCAGGTTTAATATAAGCTGCCGGATTTCCTTTTCATCCAAAAGCACTTCTGGAATATCATCTAACTGGAACATGATACCTTTATCTTCTTTTATGGCATCGGCGACCAATAAAGGCGCCAAAGCCTGCACAATCCTATTAAGGTTATATTTTTTAAGATATACCATTTTATCCTTGGCTAAGGAAAGAAACTCAGTAATTATGGAATTGGCCCGGGATAGTTCTTCCAACATCAAATCAAAATAAGGGCGTTGTTCCTTAAGATTTTCGTTCTGGCTCATCATCTGCAGGAAACCCTGTACCGTAGTCATTGGATTTCTGATTTCATGGCCAATACTAGCGGCCATTTCTCCCACAGTATTCAACTGTCCTAACCTAGCCATCTCTTTTTCGATTTTGCGCTGTTGGGTAATATCTTCAGCCAGCACCAGTCCACAGGTAATTCCGCCTTGTTCAAATACGGCGGAACTCTTGACCTTAAGCAGCAGTTCACGCCCATCCTTGCTGATTATGCGATGTTCATGAACGCTGGTATTGCCGGAACTAAATCTTTTTCTGACCTGCTGCATGACTTTTTCCTGGTCGGATTCAGGGATAAAGTGAACGAACGATTTTCCCAGCAGATCCTCCTGGCTATAACCGGTTACATCCAATGTTTTCTGATTGACAAAGGATATTAAAAAGTCTTTATCGTATGTATAGCAAAGCTCATTCATGTTATTAATCAAGGTATTCAGGTATTCCACTTTATAGCGCAGATCCTCTTCCCGCTGGCGCAACTCTGACTCAGCCTGTTTGCGCGTGGTAATATCTCTGCTGGCAACCACACATTGTTTGCTGCCGTTACTCTCATTAATAAATACCCGCCCCACCGATTCCAACCAGACATAATACCCTTTTTTGTGCAATGCCCGATATTCGATCGTACCGCCGGAATCGGTGTTTATCAAAGTAGTAAAAAACTTTTTTAAACGGCCGCGGTCATCCGGATGCAGCAGGTTAAAATTATGTTTGCCGACCAGTTCATCCGGGGTAAATCCCATTATGGACTGATGAGAAGGGCTTACATAATCAAAAATACCGGATTCACTCAGTGTGCAGACACCGTCCAGCATATTGTCGGTGATTCTGCGCAGACGCAATTCGCTTTCTTTAAGTGCCTTCTCGGTTAGTTTTTGCTGTGATATATCGCGAATAACGATTAGGATCTCGTTTTTATTTACTTCACTATTGATGTTTTTTCCCAAGGCTTCAACCCATAAGGAGGTTTGGTCTTTTTTTATCATCCGGAAACGAGACATCCCAAACCCCATCTCAATCCCTTCTCTTATACCTTTAAGTGCGGCGGCTCGGTCAGCGGGAAAAATAAAGTGCAGGCATTTATGCCCCAATATCTCTGCTTCATAATATCCCATCACCTTTTCAAAGGAAGGGCTAACGTAACAAAGCTCCAGGCTCTCAGGCTTGATAATAACAATCATATCTGAAGCATGATCTGCGATCAGGCGATATCGATCTTCAAACTGCCTGTTCTGTTTGGTTTTAAGAACCGGATAATATTTGTTATCTATAGTTTCGATATCATCGAAAATCAATTGCATCACGATCCCTCCCGATTGGTTATCTTACATTTAAAAGTTTATTATGGTAATTTTCTCCATGTTTCTTTTTATTCCTCCTTGAAAATTAATATTTCTTTAAAATCTTTACCTATTTTATTAATTAAGAATAGTCAATGAGATAATAGGCTCGGATATACTCGGATTTATGCAGATTCACGCATTTTTTAGATATTATTTCACTACCGCTGCCGATACATTAATCCTGTTAATTTTGTACCCTTACGGGCACCACTGGTGTTACCTGCGGTAACTACTAAGGTTGCACCCTTACGGGCACCACTGATGTTACCTGCGGTAACTACTAAGGTTGCACCCTTACGGGCACCACTGATGTTACCTGCGGTAACTACTAAGGTTGCACCCTTACGGGCACCACCGATGTTACCTGCGGTAACGATTAAGGTTGCACCCTTGCGGGCATGGTAGTTAAGATGTTATTGGAATATCATGTTTGGTATATATCTGTATTCGAAAAAAACCGACACTTAATAATGGAAGAAGGAATACGCGAAAGCGAAATTGGTTTTCCCCAGTGACGTTCCCTGCTATCCAGCTTGTTAAATGCCGGACACTAGATCTGCCGGAATTTCTCAGGAATGAGTTCGGCCAAGGTTGCGCTGGCCAAGCCTATACTGGTATCGGCCGCGCCGTAATATACCAGGATTTCATCATCATCTTCCAAGATTTCCTTGTCAGAACTGGCAACCGCGCCGCAGGTAAATACCACATTGGGAACCCAACCTCCGGATAGACCCAATTCATAATCCTCCACTGGTTCTAAAATGGGATTGGGAGAACGGTAGATTACCTTTTGCGGGTTTTCCAGATCCACCAGGATAACCCCCAGACGATAAACATAGTTATAATCCACGCCATGATAGATTAAAAGCCATCCATAGCGGGTCTTGATCGGCTGAGCACCTGCCCCGATTTTCAATGAATCCCACATCCGGCCAGGGCGGGGACCAATTATTATGGCGTGTTTTTCCCAGCAGGGAAAAGTCAGTTCCTGCATATAAGTGATCCACATACTGGGCTCAATACGGTGATAAAGGATATATTTACCTTTGATTCTTTCCGGAAACAAAATAGCATCCTTATCCCAGATATTTTTAAAAGCCAACCCTTCCCTTTGCCATTGGTCGTATTTCCGCTCCAGGAAATCCTGAATATCGATAGAAGCTGCGGCAATCTGGGCAATATTTCCGTCATAGGCCGTATATAGCATCCAGATACGATCCTCAATAATTATTAAACGGGGATCTTCACAGCCCATTATTTCTTCAGGAATAATCGGGGAAAACACCGGCTCTGGAAGCCTTTCCAAAACACGATAGCCATCGGTGATGGCTAAACCTATATATGATACGTTATCCTTGCCTACGGCGCGATAGAACAGGTAAACCTTGTCGTCTATACGCAATGCACCTGGGTTTAACACGTATTTTGACTCCCAATCGTGCTCGCTGATCGGTTCTAACAAAGGGTTGCCGATAAAACGATGCAGGTTCTTACTCGGTTCATTGGTAGTCTCCTGGACCACCACAGTTACGTCTTTGGGCCGATGCGGCAGCAAGGAGTCCAATAAACTCATACCGCTCCTTCCGGCCTGGATGGAACGGAATACGGTTTGCATTATCTCTTTATCATCATAGCCCAGTTCTTTATAAAGAACCTCCAGGAATTCATGGTTAAACCAACGTCCTTCAATACTGGTAGTTAAGGGTGTTGGGATTTTTAAACCGCCTTTAAAACTATAACTCGCCCAACTCCATACAGTGCAGCTAAGAAAAGTTCCGTTTTCCAATACCTGGCTTAATCCGTAACTGTCTGCCATCAACTGAAAAATCCGAGCCTGTTCAGGGTGTCCCTGGGCAATCAGGTTATTGGCAACGATTCTTATTTTTTCAACCAACGCTCTTTGCACATAGTTCTCAAATATCTTAAGTACTGAGAAATCATCGCCTTTTTCAATAGATGTCAAGGTATTGCGAGCCTTTTGCCCAATATTTTTCCTTTCCTTCACATTCTGCTGGAACAATTTGGAATACGACTCGGCCAAACAAAGTCTACGTATAATCGAAGTAAAATATCTGAGTTTGGGATATTTTCCCCCCCTTTGATTTTCCAAGGCTTTTATAGTGATACGGGCAGTAACGCGGTTTAAATTGGTCATTTTGTTATGGGACCAGATACCCGCCGCAGAAGCCTGATCAAATATAATCGGTTTGATATCGACCCACTCAAAACTTTCCGGCTTGAGCTGTTCAGCCAGCCAGGCCAGGTCTCGATCCGTATAGCTCCAGCTTTCCACCAGGTTGGCATAAGTTACTGCATCACGAACATCCATTTCCTTAATCAAGTCGGCCGGCCGGTAATAACCCAGAGGTATCATCAGATTGCTGGGCGGAAACCTAATTAGCATTTCTCTTAAAAGTTCGCCCTGCACGGTAAACATGCGCTGATGGGGCACCAGTTTAAAAAGTGCGTCCACAAACTGTTTTAGACCTTCCATTTCATATAGGTTGCCGGGCAGGAGCTCATCAATAGCCTGTTCAGCCTCGCCCATGAAATTCTCTACCGCCGCAATGATCTCCTCTGATTTAGCCTCAGTGCTTAACCCCAGTCCCTCACTTATAAAACGGTTAAAACGCTCTTCATAACGCTTGCGCAGTTGTTTAAAAACATCATCGGTCTGGACGATCCGTTTGTCTTTTCCACTGATCTTCTTTGGAACGACAATGGGGCGGTTAGGTATATATTCCATATAAGCCAGTGGTACGAGCGGGGGTTTGTTCTGTTCCGCCCGAGCAGCCCAAGCATTGCTCAAATACGGTTTTTTTCTCCAAAATTCCTCGGTCAGATGCTGGCGAATGGATTCCATTTTTTGAACCATTAATTCATCCCGTTCTATCAGCCCCAGGTTTTGTATCTGGTCGTAAAAACTATGCATTTTATTAGCGTGACTGGCTATTTTGCCGTTATACAAGGCGGTTAACGCATCCAATAATTCAGTTTGGCGAGCTTCTTCTCCATAGACATATTGCATCAAAAAAGTATAAATACTGTCGACCCATATCTCATCACGCAAGTGGAATGTCTCGTAATTTGACTCCATTGCATTGAGCAGTTCGTTTACTGTCTCTGCAGGCAAGAATTCCTCCAACACCTGTGCAGATTTATCATAATACATCTTAAATCCCTGCCAAAGTTCGGCCGAAGAGTATTCCGGCACATCGGCTTTTTCCACCCGGTTGCGGGCCAGGATGTCAGTAACCTTGATAATAAGTCGGTCTTTGAGCCATACTGCGCTGTCCCGGCGCAGGCATTCAAATATGGTCTGGGCCATTTCGCGGAAAACCCTATTCCTGTTTTCCAAGGTGGGGGCTTTAATCGTTCCCCCCATACTAACCTCACAGATTTCCTTGTTCCAACACAAGGCCCTGGTCATTATCCAGAAATCAATACCGGCTCCCCTAATGCTATCCGTCCAAAACTTGGCTTCACTGGCCAACTCCTCAACCAGATCATGCGCGATAGCGTATATCCCCCCCAGGGGATCACTGAGCCTGCTGCCATAAAACGATTCGAGGATGGGAGCTGCCAGCATATAGGCAATACTATCAATCCCGCAATGCTGCCTTAAACTTCCCAATACCATATCGTACTGACCTTGAATAGGTGTTAACAGGCTTTCCAGCCAGTTGGCATCTATCCCCAGCCCCGAAGTGCCTTCCATTTGCGATTTAAAAATTATAAGATCGACTTGCATTTTTTGGGCAATCTCAATTAAAGCTCGAATCCTCATACCCCGCCCACCGGCCTCCTGGGGCAATAGGAATTCCAAGTGCGGGTGTTTAAGGGATAAACCTTCTATGGCTTGCAAGGTCTCTGTCCCGCCTGCATCCCCCACGCATACTATCAGCTGCCTTCTTCCTATCCAGTTTTGCAGGACTTCATCTATAGACCTTAATACTTCAGGTAAATCATGTTTCTCATTATAGAAAGGAATGCCAATTACCAGGTCGTAATCTTTGTAATCATCCAGTCCGTCTAGTATTTCCTTCATTTTTTCGTCAAAGATGCCGGCGCGGTTTATCTCATCCAATTACGAAGAACCTCCTTAGCGCAATAATCTCTATATAGTTATGCGCAATTTTGCTTTAATATATTATGCGATAACCAAAAGAAGGGATAATAGACGCAGATAACGCTTCTTCCATAATAGCAACCGTTATAGGAGCAACAGATGCCCTAGCAGCAGGGTTTTTAATATGATCCGGTTATGCAAGGAAACGAAGCTTTCTAATCCCGAACTAACACAGCTATTATTTAAAGGTGACTGCACCCTACTACATATTTTACTTTGCGGTGACTATTAAGGTTGAGCCTTCGGCCAGGCAGGGTTAATAGAAAAACGCGGTTCTTTTTAGACGCCGAGTACACAAACCAGTGTTAATCAGCGCCAAAAATGACCGCGTAAATCCGCGCCATCACCCTACAGGTACTGCTGATATGAACTTCTTTCTTTCATAGTTAAGGTAGCCGCGCTATCCGCGTCTCTTACTTCACGAGTTCTTCGAATTCTGCCAAAAGTTTTTCAAAGTATTGCAGGGCGTTTTCCACCGGTCGGGAGGTAGTCAGATCAACCCCGGCTCTCTTAAGCTGATTGATGGGATAGTCCGAACCGCCCGATTTTAAAAACTCCAGGTATCTTGCTACCGCCGGCTGACCTTCCTGCAAGATGGCTTCTTTGATTGCTGTGGCCGCAGAAAAACCGGTGGCGTATTTGTAAACATAGAAGGCTGAATAAAAATGGGGGATACGTGCCCATTCCAGATCAATTTCCTCGTCCAGGCAAACATCCGGTCCATAGTAGATTTTATTTAAGTCCCGGTAAATCTTGTTAAACAATTCCGGAGTCAGCGCTTCCCCCAGTTCAGCCTTTTCATGCACAATTTTCTCAAACTCCGCAAACATGGTTTGACGATAAACCGTACCTCGGAACTGTTCCAGATAATGATTGAGCAGATAGATCTTTTCTTTTTTATCCTGGCTGTGTTCCAGCAGATAGTCAATCAATAACGACTCATTAACCGTAGAGGCCACTTCGGCTACAAATATTGAATACTGAGCATTTACATAGGGCTGGTGGTGATTGGAATAATAACTATGCAGGGAATGCCCCATCTCATGAGCCAAGGTGAACATATCATCCAGTTTCTCATCATAGTTCATTAAAACATAAGGATTAGTATCATACGTTCCCCAGGAGTATGCCCCGCTGGTTTTGCCTTCATTTTCATAAACATCAATCCAGCCGCCTTGAAAACCTTCCTGCAGGAGTTTGGCATATTCAGGGCCTAAAGGGCTTAATGCCTCCAGTATCTTCTGTTGGGCTTCTTCATAAGGCACTTTTACTTTATATTCTTGCACCAGGGGAGTATATATATCGTACATATGCAACTCGTCAACGCCCAACAACTCCCGGCGAACCCTCATATAACGGTGCATGGGCTCCATATGGGCATGAACTGCCTCAATCAGGTGGTTATATACCTGCAAAGGAACATTATCCCCATCCAGGGAGGCCTCCAGCGCCGACGGATAATTTCGGGCCCGGGCATAAAAAATATCCTTTTTCACACTGGAGCCAAGGCTGGCCCCCAGGGTATTGATCAGTTTACGGTAAGAGCCGTAGAGGCCCTTAAAGGCATCATGGCGTACCTGACGGTTGGAACTCTCCATAAAACTGCCATAACGCCCTTTGGTCAGTTCAACCTCATGGCCTTCCTCATCACGGATAATCGGAAATTTAATATCGGCATTATTAAGCATGGTGAAAATATTATGTGAGGCCATGGAGAGATCTGCCGCCATTGCCAATAAACGCTCTTCCTGCGCCGAAAGGATATGAGCCTTCTGCCGCAAAATTTCATCAATAAAATGTTGGTACACTGCCAGTTCCTGGTTTTCCTTCAAAAAAACCGAGAGCTTTTCTTCTGGTATAGTTAATATTTCTGGAACTATGAAAGCACCCGCACTATTTACCTCCACACCTAGTGATTCAGCGCGATCGAACAAGGCTTGATAGAGATTGACAGCATTATCTTCATCGCGCCGCATGCGGGCATAAACGTACAGCTTTTCAGTTTTGCGTCCCAGTTCATCTGACAACTGCAATACCTGGAGCAAAGCATCGGCTGACTGACCCATGCTTCCCTGCAACGCAACCAGTTGACCGGCCAGGTTTTTAACAGTTTTATAATCCTCTTCCCAGATATTTTCATCAGGGTATATAGCTTTTAGGTTCCATTTGTATTTATTGTCGATCTGTTCACGTTTCTTGCTTTTATGTTCAGCCAAAGTGTAAAACCCCCTATCCTTCATCTAACACTAACGTAATTACCGTTTATAAATTATTCTAACCACTTAAGTCAGAAAATAAAAGCTCTCCGGCCCTTTCTAAATAGACAGGTGGTTTGTCAACATCCCTTGTCATTGGTTTATTGATGTTGATGCCTGACCAGCCCAAAGGCCTTGGATAATTCCAATACCACTACGGGAACCAGCGCCAGGCCCAATGCCAAGATATACATGGGGACAGGCAGCTGCGTTAAACTAAAGGCATTGGTTACCGAAGGGACTAAGACTATAATTGAAATTAAACTAAATGATATTAGAGCTGCTCCATTTAAATACGGGTTGGTAAAAATTCCGGTTGCAAACAAAGAATGGTCAGAGCGCATATTAAAAGCGTGAATTACCTGGGAAACGGCTAGAACGATAAAGGCCATGGTACGGCCGGACGTTATATCTCCGGTACTTTGCCACGCTATTAAAAAACCGGTTAATGTCAACATCGCAAACATGGTTCCTTGTAACAGGATGCGGATTCCATATCCGTGGGCAAAGATATTTTCTCCTTTGGGACGGGGTTTGCGCTCCATCACATCCTTTTCCACCGGCTCCATTCCCAGGGCAATCGCAGGCAAACTGTCGGTTACCAGATTTATCCACAGCAGATGCACGGCCAGCAAAGGGGAAGCCTGCCAGACCAGCATAGCCACAAAAACCGTCAGCACTTCGCCTATATTGGTTCCCAACAGGAACCCGACCGTCTTTTTGATATTATCATAAATACCACGCCCCTGGTGAACCGCATCAACGATAGTGGCGAAATTATCATCGGTCAGGATCATATCAGAAGCACCTTTGGCCACGTCAGTTCCGGTAATACCCATGGCACACCCAATATCGGCTGCTTTCAGTGCCGGCGCATCATTAACACCATCCCCGGTCATGGATACGACTGCACCATGACCCTGCCAGGCCCGCACAATACGTATTTTATCTTCCGGCGAAACCCGCGCATATACTGAAACACTTGGTACCCGTGCTTTTAGTTCGGCATCAGTCATGTCCAACAATTCAGTACCGTTAATAGCATCGTCACCGTCCAGCAAGATGCCCAGATCTTTAGCAATAGCCGCAGCAGTTACCACATGATCACCGGTTATCATAACCGGCTTAATGCCCGCCTTCCGACACACCGCCACGGCCTCCCGGGCTTCAGGGCGGGGCGGATCAATCATGCCGACCAGTCCCATAAAGGTAAGCCCGTTCTCCAGTTCTTCACTGGTAAGAATGGCCGGTATGGTATCGATTTCTTTCCAGGCTACTGCCAGTATGCGCAGGGCTTGCCGACTTAACTCCTCAGCGTGTTTACGTCCGGCTTCCACGTTACCGGCGATGCATCTGCCCGCCAGAACATCGATCGCCCCCTTGACGATGACGATGTTTTTACCGTCAATTATATTCACAGTGCTCATCAGCTTCCGTTCGGAGTCAAAAGGCAGTTCCGCCTGGCGCGGATATAGACGGTTTAAATCTGCTTTGGTCAAACCGTTTTTATAGGCGGCCATTACGATGGAAGTCTCGGTAGGATCACCAATATGACACTCCCTGCCGTCCTCAAATTCTACCGTACCGTCCGAGCAAAGGGTTGCATACTTAAGGAGCTTTTTTATAACCGGCGAATTAGCAGTGCTGATATCCTCAATAGTTTCGCTGGCCGCATCGAAGGCTTTGACCAGAGTCATCTGGTTTTGGGTCAAGGTTCCGGTCTTATCAGAACATATCACTGAGGCGCTGCCCAGGGTTTCAACCGCCGGCAACTTCCTGATAATAGCATTTTTTTTGACCATGCGCTGTACTCCCACAGCCAGGACAATCGTTACAATCGCCGGCAGGCCTTCGGGAATAGCAGATACAGCTAACGCTACCGCAATCATAAATATTTCCATGACATTCATGCCGTAAACCAGACCAATAATGAAAATAATGACACAAATGCCTACAGCCATAAAACCTATATATTTACCCATTTCCGCCAGTTTGTGCTGCAGCGGGGTTCGGGTATCACCCTCAGCATCCAGAAGCCGGGCGATTTTGCCCATCTCCGTATTCATCCCCGTACTTACGACTACTGCGCGGGCCGTTCCGGAAGTGATACTGCATCCGGAGTATACCATGTTTATGCGGTCACCCAAAGATGCACTTGCATCGCTCAGGGCTTCACCATCCTTTTCACTGGGGACTGATTCGCCGGTTAAGGCTGACTCTTCGGATTTTAAGCTGGCTGAGCGGATGATTCTGGCGTCAGCCGGTACGTAATCACCGGCATTAAGGCTGATAATATCACCCGGTACCAGACTAAAAGCCTCGATAACCATTTCCTTCCCATCGCGGATTACCCGGGCATGGGGAGCGGATAGATCTTTTAAAGCATCCAGGGCCTTTTCGGCCTTGCCCTCTTGTACTACGCCTATAATGGCATTAAGCACCACTACCAGCAGTATTAAAAAAGGTTCAAAAAACCCTTTTCCTTCATACCAGGCAACAGTAAACGAAATTGCTGCCGCAATAAGCAAGATTATAATCATAACATCTGCAAACTGTTCGCCAAAACGTTGCAGGTTGGATTTCCTTTTGCCCTCCTCCAGCTTGTTAAGACCATATTGGGCCAAACGGTTAGAGGCATCTTCAGCACTTAAACCGCTATCAGAATTAACCTGAAATTGTTTCAGCACCTCGTCGTAACTGCAATTATGAGGTATCAATTAATCAACTCCTTTATTATTTAGGATAAATAATCGCTTTTGGCTTGCGCAGCATATTACTGGCTAAAATTATAAACATTATAATTAGTAAGTACAATATTTCCACAATTAGCGAAAAATACCCTAAAAGCGTCCCTCTTCCTGATTTCGTGTTACTGCCTGCGATTTCTTGGAAAATATAATGCTTATAATACATGAGGCATAAGTCGGGAAACTCCGTACCATTAACCAGCCTTTCTATGTTAGAATAAAAAACTGAGGAGATTAAAATGATACTGTTATTAGCGTTGCTGTTATTACTGGCAACCTTTTCCACCAAACTGGCGGATCGTTTAGGGATACCAGGCATGATTGTTTTCCTGGTATTAGGCATGATTTTTGGCAGTGATGGTTTAAACCTGATATATTTTGATAATCCTGTGCTGGCCCAAAAGGTGGCTACCGCCTTTTTGATCATTATTTTATTTGAGGGTGGCTTTAATACCAAAAAAGAGCTGTTGAAAGTAGCCTTTAAGCCGGCATTTTCTCTAGCAACGGTGGGTATTATCATTACGGCTGCCTCAGCCGGTATTCTTTTTCATTTGGTTATCGGTTTGAGCCTTGAATCTTCCATACTAATCGGCGCGATTATTTCTTCCACCGATGCCGCAGCTGTTTTTGCCTTGTTTCGCAATAAAAGTATCCAGCCTAAAACAGCCGCGACTTTAGAAATAGAATCTGCCTCCAATGACCCGATGGCGATTATTTTGACCATCCTGATCATCGACTATATGCTGGGGACATTATCAAACCCATTTCTTTTTCTGCTTAATCTGGCCTGGCAGATAACCGCTGGCTTAGCCATTGGCTATCTCATCGGTAAACTCAGCCCCCATCTATTCAACCGGGCCAGATTGGATAATGGGGGTTTTTACTACGTTTTAATTCTAGGTGTATGCTTTTTGAGTTTTGGATTAGCCGATCAACTAAAAACCAATGGTTTTTTAGCGGTATATATTGCCGGCTTTTATGTGGGCAACGCTGAGTTCGTTTATAAACAAGGTATTTCCCGCTTTTTAGAAGGACTTTCTACGTTTAGCAATGTCTGGCTGTTTTTAATGCTGGGCCTGTTGGTTTTTCCGTCCGAAATCCTGACTTTCTGGAAACAAGGTGTAGTTGTTGCCCTGATACTGATCTTAGTCGCCCGCCCCTTGGCGGTATTCTTGTCCACGTTATTTTGGGATTATTCCTTAAAGGAGAGGGTTTTTCTATGCTGGGGGGGTATTAGGGGAGCGGTTCCTATAGTCCTGGCTACTTATCCTGCCGCAGCCGGTTTGCCGGAGGGTAACTACTACTTTAATATCGTATTCTTTGTAGTGCTGATATCTGCTTTGGTCCAGGGCTCAACGATTGACTTTTTTGCTGGAAAACTGGATTTGTTGGTAAAGAAGAAGCGCACTTCACCTCATTCCTTGGAATTAATATCATTGGAGCAAACCCGAGCTGAACTGTTGGAGTATTACGTGGAGAAGGATTCCTATCTGGTCGACAAACAGCTGCAGGATCTCCCTCTGCCCAAGGACAGCCTTATTATTGCCATCGTGCGCAAAGATGATATAATTACCCCGCGCGGTGATACAACGATAAGAAATAAAGATATTTTGTTTTTGCTGGTCGGATATGAAGATAAACATGAATTATTGGAGCTATTTGATTCCGAAGCTACCCGGCACTCAGCAGAATCCATTTACCACTAACCCACTACCGGGCCGAGCTGAGTGCCGAGCCAAAAACAGGTTAAACTAAAAATGCTTCTTCCATAATATCCAAGGCACTGGTATCCCCATCCTTGAAAATACTAAGTGTGGTTCCTATCTCCGGAACAATGTTGCGAACGTAAAAACGAGCGGCGGCAATTTTGCCATTGTAAAACGCATAATCAAAGTGTTCACTGCCTAGCTGGTTGATTTTGCTTTGCGCCAGCAAGGCCTGATCCAGGATAAGTTTTCCGCCCAACAGTTTCCCGGTAGCATGCAGAATCCGGGTAGCAAATAAAGGCATCATGCTAATTTTATTTTCACCGATATAATTTCCCAGGGTAGCCAGAATACCCTGATAATTTTGCAATGCCTCAGCCATAAGGGCGAATTCCCGCTCAAATCCATTTGTCCCCTCATTTTTATTTACAAAATCGGTAATCTCCTTTAACCAGTCGGCAAACACCTGGCCCTTGCCCAGGGTAAATTTCCGGCCTACCAGATCCATGGCCTGAATGTAATTAGTTCCTTCCCAGATGGGATAGATCCTGCAATCCCGATATAATTCGGCAATCGGATATTCCTCAGAAAACCCATAACCGCCATAACATTGCATGGCAGTAGAGATACACTCGATTGCCATATCACTGCAGTAAGCCTTAATAATAGGTATGTTAACTTCTGCCAGGTTAGCGCAATACCTGGCTAAATTCTTATCAGGGCTATTATAGGCTAAATCCAGTAAATAAAAGTTATTAATAATCATTGCCCGGAATACTTCGATGTGAGACTTTTGAAACAATAGCATACGCCTTACGTCTTCATGTTGCAGAATCGGAACCCGTTCCCCTTTGGGATCGGTCAGAGGGCGGCCTTGGATACGTTCCTGGCTGTAGGCAACTGCGTTGTGATATGCAACCGCCGCCAAGGAAAGGGCTGCATGTCCGGTCATCAGACGCTCCTCATTCATGACTTTAAACATCTGCTTCATTCCGGCGCCAACCCCGTCTTCTCCGGGAGGATCACCCACCAACCAGCCCTTGCATTTACCTTCTTCGCCGAAATTCAAAACACAGGTGGCATTGCCCTTGAGCCCTAACTTATGTTCTATTCCGCTGACACTTACATCATTAGGTTCTGTTATATGGCCATCTTCATCACTAAAAAACTGAGGTATTACAAATAGCGAAAGGCCTTTGGTGCCGGGGGCAGCTCCCTCGATGCGGGCCAACACCAGGTGAATGGTATTGTCGCAAATACCGTTTTCGGCATGGCTGATAAAACACTTGGTTCCTTTTATGTTGTAGACCCCGGGTTCACCGGTTGGATAAGCGCGGGTAAGCAAATCACCCACATCCGATCCGGCGCCCGGCTCGGTCAGACACATAGTAGCCGTCCATTCACCACTAAACATTTTATCAACATACGTCCTCTGCAAATAATCGCTGCCGAATTCCTCCAGCACTTCCCCGGCCGCTGCCGGTCCTGCTAGAATGGTTCCCAGATGAGGATTGGCTCCGATCATATACTCCATCATGGACCACATAACGCTTAACGGTACAGCCGAGGGATCATTCTTGTTTTTATTGCTGCTGCAAAAACCATTTTGCTGGATAAAATGGTAGGCTTCCTTGCATGCCGAAGGCATAAAGGCGTGGCCGTTTTCAAATCGCGACCCAATTTGGTCAGCTTCTTCGCAGGTTGGTGCCACGACTTCTCTGGCACCTTTGAGGGCATTGTCCAGGATAAAGTCGATATCATCCACACTATAGCCGCCTTTAAATCGCGGCGTAGCTAAGACTTGCTCTAAATTCAGCCATTCTTTAAGGATAAACTTATGGTCTCGGGTGCTGTTGATAAAGTTCGCTGACATAAATTCCCCTCCCCTTTATATTTAGTTACAAGTATTATAGTATATTTTGTTCCATAATAGTTATATTTTTACAATAAAAAACAAACCGGGAAACTATCTTCGTAACAGGGTTACAAAAATAGTCCCGGTGTAACTTGCAATGGTTTACATGAAAATAGAAATGGCGGTTTGGGCCCAATTTGACAAGAGTGCGGGATAAACACCGATCAATATTGTAGCCAAGAGGCAGACCCAGAGAGCCAAGCGGGCGGGAGCTTTGACAGTCATCGCTCCTGTCTGGGGGTTGGATCCTATATACATGGCTTTGGCTACCAATAGGTAGTAATATACTGATATCATGCTCATAAGCAAACCTATAAAGGCCAGCCACAGGTAACCGGCCTGAATGGCCCCGGAAAACAGATAAAATTTACCCGCAAATCCAGCCATAGGCGGGATACCCGCCAGGGACAGCAAGCAAATTGTCATAACCGCAGCCAGCATGGGTGAGCGTTGACCCAGCGCATTGAAGGCATCCCGGTCGGTGCTGCCGGTATTTACTTCTACGGCAGTGGCTACCGCGAAGGCCCCGGTATTGGAGAATACATACAACATGGCATAGAACAGCACACCTTTTAAACCATATTGATTGGCTGCCGCCAAACCGGCCAGGATGTAACCAGCCTGGGCAATGCTTGAATAAGCCAGCATACGTTTGACGTTGGTCTGAGTAAGTGCAATCAGGTTGCCAACTACCATCGTCAATGCCGCCAGTATTGCCAGAACCAGAGACCAATTGAATTGGGTTAAAGGGATGGCAAAAATAAATATTCTTAACAAAGCCGCAAAACCCGCTGCCTTGGATCCTACCGCCAAATATGTGGTGATCGGCGTGGGCGCGCCCTGATAGATATCCGGAGCCCACATGTGGAAAGGCACGGCCGCAATCTTAAAAGCAAACCCGGCTGCTATGAGGATAACCCCGGCAATCAAGGCCGGTTCGCGACTGATCTGACCTGCTATCTGGGTAATTACTGTAGTACCGCTTAAGGCAAAAACGAGACTCATGCCAAAGAGTAGAACTGCCGAAGATATGGCTCCTAATATCAAATACTTCAGACCGGCTTCAGATGAGGTTTCATCTTCGAGCAAATAAGCGGTCAGAATATAGAAGCTAACCGTCATTAGTTCCAGTCCGATATAGATGGTTAAAAGATCCCCAGCCGAGGCCATTACCATCATACCCACGGTGGCAAACATCATCAGGGCGTAAAACTCACTCTTTTTATTCCCGAAGCGTTCCATGTATTGACTGGAGTTAAGTATAACTAAAACGGCTGCCAACGCGAAAAGTGCTTTGAAAAAATTAGCATAAGTATCCACCTGGTATATACCGTTAAAGAAAACCTGAGTGTCAGTGAAACGCAGTATAACCAAAATTAGTACTGCCACTAAAGACAAAAGTGAAATTATGCCCACGCTTTGACGGGCTCTATCCTTAAAGATCAGTCCCAGTATTAAAACCAGCATACCTACTGCAGTAGCGAGGATTTCCGGGGCAAGCAAGCTGTAATTCATTAGAATATCCCCCCTATCTGGATTGTTCCAATATGAGCTATGATCTGTCCTACCCCGCTGTTAATCAAATCCATTACTGTAAAGGGCAGGATTCCGCCGATCAATATAGCCGTTCCCAGGACTATGAGAGGAACCATTTCCGGCCCTTGCAGATCCTCCAAATGATCCCATTCCTCGCGGCGGGGTCCAAACAGGACATCCCCCAGGGTTCGCAAAATATATACCGCGGTTAGAATAATCCCGGTAATAGCAATGATACTGATTACCCGATAGACACTGAAGGCGCCCACAAAGATGGTAAACTCACCTATAAAGTTAACCGTACCGGGCAGACCCAATGAAGCCAACCCGGCCAGCATAAAACCTGTTGCCAGGCGGGGCATCTGATGGGCCAGACCGCCAAAGTCACTAACATTGCGGGTATGGCTTTTCTCATAAAGATTGCCGATCATGGCAAAGAAGAGAGCTGCCATAACCCCATGGGCAAACATCATCATAACGGCACCGTTAAGACTGATTACATTTAATGCCGCAATACCGATTAAAACGTAGCCCATGTGACTGACACTGGAATAACCCACGATATATTTAAGGTCTTTTTGACTTAGACAGATAAAGGCTGCATATACCACGTTAAAAATCGCCAGCACCGCTATAAGCGGGGCAATATATTTGGCTCCCGCAGGCAGGATAAAAAGACCGATCCTAATCAAGCCGTAGCCGCCGATTTTCTTCAATACCCCGGCATGGATCATACTTACCGCCGTAGGGGCTCCGGCATAACCATCCGGTGACCAGGCATGAAAGGGAAACATCGATAGCAAGGTGCCAAAACCGACAGCCATTAACGCATAGGCAAATATCTGGAAAGCCAACGGATAGTTGATTTTAGCCAGAGTCATAATATCCATACTGGGGAATCCCAGCAAAGCTTTGGATTTTACAAAAAGGGCTATTAATCCGACCAGAAGGAAAGCACTTCCAATGAGCAGATAGATAGTCAGTTTCATACCGGCATATTCCTTGGTTACCCGTTTGGAGGAACCAAACATAATGACCAGCAAATAAATAGGAATGACCACCACTTCATAGAAAAGGAAGAAAATAAATAGATCCGTGGTAACAAATGTTCCCATAACCCCGGTAATTAAAATCAGCAACAGGACGAAAAACTCTTTGACCCGCTCTTTTATATTCCAGGAAGCATATACGGCACTAAAACCTATTAAATTGGTCAACAGCAGCAGAGGGATGCTGATGCCGTCAACCCCCAGAGCATAGCTGACGCCCAGATCGGCAATCCAGGGTATATGCTCGATAAACTGCATTCCTCCCACAGCGCGGTCATAATTCAGGAACACCAGCAGTGACAAAATGAGACTTACAAAAGTTGCCGCCGCAGCGATGTACTTAATTGCCTTTTGCCTGTTCGCCGACAGGCACATGATTAAGATGGCTCCCAGGATGGGGATGAACAGTGTAATTGATAATATCGGCAAATGATTCATTTTCCCACCTCCTTAAGCCAGCACCGTAAATACGGCACACAACGCTGCAATTAATAGAATAATAATACCCGCGTACATATAGAGTGCATAGCTTTGCACCTGACCATCTTCCGTATAGCGCAGGGTAATACCCAGATGGCCGGTTAACCAAGCAATGCCGTTTACCGCGCCATTGATTACTTTAAGATCGAACCATTCCATAAGCCTGGCAGTGCCATCAACAAAATGCTTGATTAGCCAGGCATAGATCTCATCTATATAATATTTGTGGTAGAGCAACTGATACAGGCCGCCCATCTTGATCTTGATACGCTCGAAATCCACCCACTTTTTTTGATAGATCGCCCACGCCAGAAATATTCCCGCTATTGCCAGCAGAGACGAAATAATCATAATACTGTGATTGGGGGCAGGATGAAATGCTCCCGGATAAGTAATATAGTGGTCAAAGGCATTGTTCATCAGAGGTGAGCCGACTAAACCAGCTACGACTGCCAATACGGCCAATATGATCAAGGGTACGGTCATCACAGCGGGCGATTCATGAGCCTGTTCGCCCCCTTTATTGTCCCCAAAGAAAGCTACAAAGATCAGCCTAAACATATAGAAAGCCGTCATAAAAGCTACCAGTGAACCCAAAATATACAATGCGGTATGACCGGAGGCCAAGGCGGAAAGGAGTATTTCATCCTTGCTCCAAAACCCGGACAGAGGCGGAATACCGCTTAAAGCCAAAGCTCCAATAACAAAGGTCCAGGTAGTAATAGGCATCTTTTTATGCAGATTGCCCATTTTCCAGATGTCCTGTTCATTAGCCAGGGCATGAATAACCGATCCGGCGGCCAGGAAGAGCAAACTCTTAAAGAAAGCATGGGTCATCAGATGAAACATACCGGCTGCCATGGCTCCTACACCCATAGCCATGACCATGTATCCCAACTGTGAAAGGGTAGAGTAGGCCAGGATACGTTTGATGTCATTTTGCACCAGGGCGATACTTGCCGCAAAAAGAGCGGTGAATCCGCCTATTATGGCGATCACCAACATGGTTTCAGGAGAAGCGTTAAAAATGAAGAAGGCTCGGGCAATTAGGTAGACACCGGCTGCTACCATGGTCGCGGCATGAATTAAAGCACTGACCGGAGTCGGGCCTTCCATAGCATCCGGCAACCAGACGTGTAAAGGAAACTGCGCTGACTTGCCGACCGGTCCGGCAAAGAGCAGCAATGATACTGTAATCAAAATGGCGGTATTGCCGTAACCTGCTACCGCACCCGCTAATTCGCTATAGTTTAAGGTTCCAAATATTATCTGCAGGAAGAGGATGCCGAGCAAAAAGCCGAAGTCCCCTATCCGGTTCGTTATAAAAGCCTTCTTGGCGGCATCTTTGGCGGAATTACGGCCAAACCAAAAACCGATCAACAGGTAGGAGGACAGTCCCACCAATTCCCAAAAAACAAAGATTTGCCCGAAATTATTGGCAACTACCAAACCCAGCATCGATCCGGCAAAAATACTCTGATACGCATAATAACTGGCAAAACCAGGATCATCATGCATATAGCCGAGTGAATATACCTGTACCAATAACGCTACAATCGTTACTACCAACAGCATAACAGCAGTCAAAGGGTCAATTAAAAGCCCCATATCGACTGACAGACCTGGCATGTTCAGCCAGCGAACCGCAACTTCATAAGTAAAACCTGCCTCCCCTGCAAAAACAATCATACTTATCAGTATGGAGAGGATTAGACCGACCCCAATCGACAGAATAGATAGCGCCGCTGATATTTTCGGCCAGCGGTGCAAAAACAGACCGATCAAAGCAAAGGCCAAAAACGGCAGGAAGGGGATCACCCAGGATAAACTCAAAACATTTTGCATCTTATCTCACCTGCCTACCATTTTAGTAAATCGAAATCATCCAGATTAACTGATTTTTTTTGTTTGTATATCGTAATGATCAAAGCCAGTCCTACAGCAACCTCCGCGGCTGCAACTACTATCACGAAAATTGCAAAGAGCTGGCCCACCCCTGGCTCAGAATTAATGAATCTGCTGATGGCTACAAAATTAATGTTAACCGCATTTAGCATTATTTCAACCGACATCAATACCGCGACCGCGTTACGTTTGGACAGTACTCCATACATCCCTATCCCAAATAAAATCGTACTCAGGATTAAATAATGCGTGAAACCAATCATTTATCATCAGCTCCTTTGGCCAAAATAATAGCGCCTACTATGGCTACCAGGAGTAAAACGGCTGCTATCTCAAAAGCAACTACGTATTTGCCCAGCATCAAATCTGCCAGTACCGCCATCTCATCCGCACCGGTGGTGCCAACGGCCAAAGGCCAATGAGTAAACCAGATCGCGGCCCCCATAGTTATGACTAAAAGGATGCTTAGATATATTCCGCCCAAACGCCTTGGTAGTCTGGGGCTAGGCGGGTTAGTCCGATGAGGTTCAACGTCCATTACCAACATTATCGCAAATATAATCAGAACCGAAATTGCACCCCCGTAAATCAGGATTTGCACCAGGCCTATAAACCCGGCATTCATTTGAAAATATAAGCCCGCCACACCCAAGAAGGTTACTACCAGCAAAAGCGCACTATATACAATATTCCTGGAAGTTATGACCCCCAGGGCCGAACCCGCCGTTATCACCGCCAGCAAGAAAAACACGGCATCATTTAGACTCATCTTCTGCTCCTCCTCCCTTTAAGCGGTCTTTTTTTTCTTTATTCACAAAAGCCACGGCTACTTTTTTAGCTTTTTCCCGGTCAGCAATCATCAAAGCAGCCATACGGCTTAATTTTTGCTCATCTTCCAACAAAATCCCGGCCAGTATTTCGGCATCCTCATCATTTTCCACCATTTTGCGCACCGTTTTTTGCGGATTTTTTTGCAAGGCAGCCGTCATAGCCGCCAATTGTTTTTCCTTTTTAGTCTCATCCGGTTCTGGCGCGTCCCCTTTAAGATCAACCTTTACGGCTGACGGCTCCTCTTTTGGTATTTCGTAGACGATCTTGATTTGATCCCGCTGATAGCGGGAAAGTTCAAAATCGTGTGTAAAGTAGAGGGTGTTGGTAGGACAGGCCTCTACACATAGATTACAAAACAGGCAATATTGCAGATCAATAGTATAACTAACCAGTTCTTTTTTCTTGCTGCCCTCAACCTGTCGGCTTTCATAGCTTAAAACGTTGTTGGGGCAGGCCTTGGTGCAAAGACCACAGACTATACATTTGGTGTAATCAAAATGCAGACAACCCCGGAATCTATCCTGTAAATAAGGCATCTGTTCCGGATACTGAATCGTAATATCCTTTCCCACCGCGCGTTTAAGCGTGATATATAATCCCTTTAATAATCCTTGACCTTTCATCCTCTTACCACCCCATTCCCGCCAAGAACTGGATTCCAGCACCGGTCACCAAAATATTGGCTAATGTTACCGGAATGAGCACCTTCCAGCTAAACGACATCAGGTGATCCATGCGAATACGGGGAAAGGTCCATTTCATCCACATAAAGATCAGCATGACCAGATAGGTTTTTATAATTATCCATATCCAGGAAGGCAGCCATGGCCCGTGCCAGCCGCCCAAAAACATGGTGGAGGCCAGTGCGGACACAGCTACCAGGTTAGTATACTCAGCCAGGAAAAATAAGGCCCAGCGCATACCGGTATATTCCGTATAAGCACCCGCCGTCAGTTCCTGCTCGGCTTCAGGCATATCAAACGGCCCCCGGTTTAGTTCGGCGGTCGCAGCGATAAAAAAAGTTATAAAAGCCACCGGTTGCAAAATGATAAACCAGATATTGTTCTGAGCCGCCACGATATCTGATAAACTCAGCGACCCGGCTATCATAATTACTCCCAGCAAGGAGAAAGCCAAGGGAATTTCATAGCTTATCATTTGGGCAACCGAACGCATTGCCCCTAGCAAGGACCACTTGTTATTAGAACCCCAGCCAGCCATTAAAAGACAGATGGTGCTTAATGAAGCCACTGAAATAAAATAGAAAACCCCTACGTTAAGATCCACAATCTGCATGCCGTCTCCCATTGGCAGCACTACATAAAGCATCACCGCTATGATGATAAAAAAGATGGGCGCAGTGCGAAATATAATGCGGTCAGCCGCGCTGGGGATAATATCTTCCTTAGTCAACAGCTTGATCGCATCGGCAATGGTCTGAAACATACCGGCCGGGCCCAAGCGGTTAGGCCCTAGACGCTGCTGCATAAATCCGGCTACCTTGCGCTCCAGCCAGATCAGGACGATAACGTTGATGGTAACGATCGCCACGATGCAGATCCATTGTACTATCAAAAGAACCAAGTCGGCTCCTTTAGACGACAGCCCCAGTCCCATCAGCCAGACAATAAGGCTATGAGCAATGTTTAGAAAAAAATGTTCCATACCTATCCGCTCCTCTATCGGTCTGATTCGCCCAACACCGGATCCAGGGTAGCGATGTTAGCTATAATATCCTGCAGCTTGCCGCCTTTGGAGATCATGGGCAAGACCATCAAATTAATAAAAGAAGGGGCTCGCACATGCAGGCGATAAGGCTTTTCGCCGCCATCAGCTACAATATAGTAACCTAATTCCCCTTTGGATGATTCGATCCGGTGATAAACCTCGATTCCTTCTGCCGGTTTAATAATCCGCGGGACTTTGGCCTTGACTTCACCTTCGGGAAGCTGATTTAAAGCCTGCTCAATGATGTGAATACTTTGTTGCATTTCCTCCATGCGCACCAGCAGTCGATCCCAGCTGTCCCCATTTTCGGCTAAAGGGACAGTAAAATCAAAACGGTCGTAGATGCCATAGGGCTCAGCTTTGCGGATATCGTAGTCAATGCCGCAGGCCCTAAGGTTAGGGCCGCTTACCCCATAAGCAATGGCATCATCGGCATTTAATCTGCCCACACCCTTTAAGCGGGCCTGCAGTATCTCATTGCCGATAATCAGACCATCATATTCGGCGATCATCTCGGGAAAATCAGCTATAAAACTGCGTGCCGCCGGTATAAATGTATCCGGTAAGTCCTCGCTGACTCCGCCGATTCGCATATACGAAGCAATTAATCTCTGCCCGCTCGTCATTTCAAACATATCCATGATGCGTTCCCTGTCCCGTAGACAATAAATCAGGCCAGTAGTAGCCCCCAGGTCGATGGCGCAACTGCCGATAAAAAGCAAATGGGATGCTATCCGGGAGAATTCCGCCATGATTATGCGTATATATTCAGCCCGCTCCGGTACTGCAACCCCGAGCATTTTCTCTACCGCCTGGCAATAGCCCAGGGTAGGCAGATGGCTGGCCAGATAATCCAGACGTGAAGTGTAGGGAACATATTGTGGATAGGTACGGCTCTCGGCAATCTTTTCCACTGAACGGTGCACATAGCCCAGATGAACAATGGCATCAACTATAAACTCTCCGTCCATAACCGCCTCCACATGCAATCCCCCATGGGTGCTGGGATGCTGAGGGCCAATATTAATGGTAAATTGTTCCGTCCTTAGCAAAATGTTCACCTCTCCATTTCAAAATCTTTACGCAGGGGATGACCGGTAAAATCATCCGGCAGCAATACCCGCACCAGGTTAGGATGCCCCTTAAAATCAATTCCCATTAAATCGTAGACTTCCCGTTCCTGCCAGTCGGCTGTGGGCCAGATTAGGCATACTGAATCAACCTGGGCCTGATTTCTGGAAACCCGGGTTTTTACCCCTGTTTTATTGTTGGCGGGAATGGAGTACAGGTGGTAGACTATTTCAAAATATTCCCCGTAGTCCACAGCAGTTAAATTCGCCAAATAATTAAAGCCATATTCGTTTTTTAACTTATCCATCAGCACCAGCAATTGATCCGGGCTGATATGAATCCAATTGAAAAAGGCATCCTCACTTAACTCCAGCTTATCCCCCATTAGGTTTTGCAATTCTGCAAGCATTTTATCTAGGTTGTAATCGCCCATATTAAACCCCCTGAATTCTGTGACATTAAAACAAAAGCCGTACTAGGCACTCTATTATTAATGATCCCCATAACCGAGGTACCCAACCAGCAATAAGGATGGTTGGGTGTTACGGCTGGGGAAAATATCGTCATATTAGCTGCTTTCGACTTTCTTTTTTAGTTCCAACAGTCCGTGGAACAGGGCTTCCGGCCGCGGCGGGCACCCCGGGACAAAGACATCGACTTTAAACAGGGAGTCTGCCCCCGGCAAAACACTGTAACCATCCCGAAAAGGGCCGCCGCTGGTGGCACAGTTCCCCATGGCCAGCACCCATTTAGGTTCGGGCATCTGGGCATATACCCTTTCTACCGCCGGTTTCATCTTTAACGTTATCGGCCCAGCCACGATCAATAGATCAGCCTGGCGCGGCGAAGCTCTAAAAACCTCGTAACCATAGCGGGCAATATCAAAGCGGCCTGCACCGGCAGCCATCAATTCTATCGGGCAACAGTTGCAGCCATAAGATAGCGGCCAGAATGAACGGGCGCGTCCCCAGTTCCATACCTTTTCCAAGGTGGTAACAATTATATTGTGCTTTTCCAATACCTCTACATCATTTTCCTCAATTGATTTTAATACCATTCCAAAGCACCTTCCTTCCAGGCATACCACAGCCCTGTCAGCAGAATAGCGATAAATACCAGCATTTCTACAAAGGCAAAAAGGCCTAAGGCTTTAAATCTGACTGCCCAAGGAAACAGGAAAATAGTTTCTATGTCAAATGCCAGGAAAACCAGGGCGTATAGAAAATAGTTAACCCGAAAACGAACCCAAGTCCGTCCCTGGGTATCCACGCCACATTCATAGGTTGTCAGTTTTTCCTCATCCGGCAATGGTTTAGGGCGTACCACCCACGCCAGTCCTAAAGCTGCCAGTGGAAACAAGATGGTCAACAGTAGAAAAATCCCTATAGTAGCATAGTCTCCCAACAATAGCGTCTGCCTCCTTTTACCGTTAATGGAGCTAAAAAATGTATTTCAGGTAAAATATTGTATAACTTTTGCCATTACCACACATTACTTGACATTATACTACTTTCGAAATAATAGCACATAAAATAAAAATAGCATACTCCTATACACAATTGTTACACTTTTTTCAGTTTAAGATTTAAGTTTTGACCTTACAATCTTGTCTCTTTTTATTTGGCCCAAGGCGTCCGGTCAATAATATATTTTTATATATTAAAAATCACATTATTTTACCCAGTTTTTTATATGGTTTACAAGAGCTGTATAGATCAATATGCCTAATTTTTAAAGATCCTTGGGCAGTACAGAAACCTATTATTAAACATACAATACATATACGAATAGAAAGTATTGTGGGATTTGCCCATTTATATTATAAATACGTCCGGTTTGATATATACTTAATTAAACTAACCAAGCCTTCCCGCAGATATTGGGCAAGCAGCCTCAAATCTGATCCCCATCTGGTTGGCTTTGAAGAATACAGTTCAATAATTTCTGGAAAGGAGACTATTAATCATGTCAAATGAAATTTCCTACGAACAATATGCATCCCAGTTTCTTACCCAGTTGCCCCGCGGTGCATTCCTGACCGTAAAAGACCAGGGCAGATTAAACACCATGACTATCGGCTGGGGCAGTATTGGCCACATATGGCAAAGGCCCGTTATAATGGTAATGGTTCGGCAAACCCGCTATACCTATCAATTGATGGAAGCATCTTCCGATTTTTCAGTTAGCCTGCCGGTTCAGGGTGAGTTAAAATCCGACCTGGCCATTGCCGGTACAAAATCGGGCCGTGACATCGATAAATTCAGCGAATGTCGGTTAACCGCTCAAAATGCCCGCACTATTTCCAGTCCGGTTATTGGCGAATGCGGACTGGTTTTTGAATGTCAAATCCTGTTTAAGCAGCTTATGGATCCCGAGCATTTAAATTCCGAGATTCGCGCCAAGTTTTATGGCAATGATGACTATCACGTCCTGTATTTCGGAGAAATCACCGCCTGCTATTCAATTGACCAATAGGTTAAGAAGTAGACGCGAATAACAGAGCCTGGCACTCAGCAGGAGCAGTATACAACTGATCCGGCTCGGCTTAGGCTGAGTGCCGGGCAAAAAAAGGGGGGCCCGATAAAAGCAGGCCCCCCTTTTTTTATTTTAAGGATTAATTGTATGTGGCTTAAAGGAGCTATTTATGTTACCCCCGGGATTCCCTTCAGGAGGCAAGGGAGTTCCTGGATCTGGATTAACCGGCTCCTCTCCCGGGTTGTTGGGATCGGGTTCAGGATTATTGGTATTGCCGTCCCCCGGTGTTCCCGGGGATGGTACCGGAACATCGATAGTATCAGGCTCTTTTACATCCGGTTTCGGCTCCGGTTCATTTTTTTTCAAGGTATCCGGCAACGGTAAATCAACCGGTTTATATTTGTTCTGATTCTTGCTTATCCAACTGGGTGGATCACCGACCACGGGAAACGTCTTCCCCTGCAGAAGAGAACTGACCAAAATCTTTGCCTTGGTTTTATCAGCCTCCCAGTAACTGGCTCCGCTGGAGGGATCGGTATAAGGATAACCCGGCAAGGTCTGGGTGGTTATATTTTGGATATCAATTTTTCTGGCGATTTGGGCCAAGTGTAACATATCCTGCATGGATATATTAGTATCCACATATTTTACGATCTGGGGCAGCAATTTGGGAAGTTTGGTGATGGTATTAGTTTGAAACATCTGCTCCGCCAAAGCTTTAATGAATTTCTGCTGCCTTTGGGTTCTACCGATGTCAGCTGTAGGACCGCCCCGGTAGCGCACATATTGCAGGGCTTGATCCCCGTTGAGATGTTGATGACCTTTGGATAGATTTATACTATAGCTGACGTCCCGGTGCACCATATTAGTCTCCACATCAATATCTACCCCGCCCAAAGTATCAACAATTTCCCCGAAACCATCAAAGTTAGTAATAACATAATGTTCAACCCGGACATCAAGCAGTTTGCCAACTTCTTTGCAGGCAGCCTCCGGTCCTTTGGTATAGTTTACACTGTTTATTTTTTCATCACGCCCAAAGGTGTTTTTAATCCTGGTATCACGGGGTATGGATACCATGGCAACTTTGTTGTTTTGGGAATCAATAGAAGCCAAGATCATGGTATCACTGCGGGAATTTTTTTCACCATCGCGGGCATCTATGCCCATAAAAAGTACGTTTATGGTCTCGCCCTTTTCATTTTTCTCGGCAATGGTGTCCTTAAACAAACCTTTAAATTGACCGCCCAATAGTGCTCCAATGGCAAATGTACCTAAAAACACCAGAATTAGAATGGATATGGTTCCTTTTTTGCGCATCATTCGTTTTTAATTCTCCCATCCCCACATTGATAAAAGCAAATCCAAAAATTTTGCCCTTAAAGTATGATTTTTTATTATTAAGGGCATTTTGCCGACAACAGTATAAAACGCTTTTCATTATTTCTACGTAAAAGCAATCAAAATAATTTCAGGATTACAACAATAATGTTAATTTTACTCTCGCCGGCACCTGCTGTCCATGGATATATTTAGTTATAAATCCGCCAATAAACCGTTATATATGGTATTTCCCCCACAAAGTAAGCGGTATATTATAATTGCACCGCCTACTAAAGCCGTATCCCATCTTAGCTATGAATAGCTATTTTATGCCACATTTTTAAAACCGAAAACATTAATCAAAACAATATTATTTCCAGGCGTTTAAGTAAATCATCGATCCCCTGTCCGGTTCGGGCCGACACGTAAATTGCCGGCCCGCTGTTATCCGGTGGATCCTGCAGCAGATCTGATTTATTAAAAACCGTAACTATTCTGTCCGAATCAGCTCCGAGTTCCCACAGAACCTTTTCCACTACTTCGATCTTATCGGCTGCATCAGGATCGGAAATATCCACCACGTGCAAAAGCAGGTCAGCTTCAATTACTTCCTCCAGGGTGGATTTGAATGCAGCTACCAGGTGGTGGGGCAGATTCTGAATAAATCCAACCGTATCGGTCAGCAAGATTTCTTTCTGATCTGCCCAGCGTATTTTTCTGATCGTGGTATCCAAGGTTCGGAAAAGCTGCTGGTCGGCTTTTACCTGAGCTGTTTTGCTGCGGTGCCCGGTTTGACATAGGGTATTAAATAAAGATGATTTGCCGGCATTGGTATAACCCACCAGGGAAACCTGCTTCATTCCGGATCGCTGGCGTTGCACCCGGTGCAGTTTGCGGGTATTTTCCACCTTTTGCATGCGTTTTTTTATATCCTGAATCCTTTGGCGGATATACCGCCTGTCCAATTCCAGTTTCTGTTCACCGCTGCCACGGGTACCTATGCCGGCTCCCAGACGGCTCAAGGTGACTCCTTGACCGGTTAAACGGGGCAGCTGGTATTGCAGCCGAGCCAGTTCCACCTGCAAAATTCCTTCATTAGACTTGGCTCGCTGGCTGAAAATATCCAAGATCAGCATGGTACGGTCAATAATTTTAATATTTAAAGCCTCTTCCAAATTACGCAATTGCACCGGGGACAATTCGTTGTCAAAAATGATCAGATCCGGTTCCAGTTCGGCAGCCAGATGCTTAAGCTCCTCTAGTTTGCCCTTGCCTATGTAGGTCGCCCCATGAACCCTTTCCCGCGACTGCACCAGGACAGCGGCAACCTCACCCCCCGCAGCTTCAGTCAAAGCCTGTAGCTCCTGCAGGGATGCCTGAAAGTTAAATCCGGCATCGCTTTTAAGTTCCACTCCTACCAATATCGCTTTTTCTGGTTTATTATCGTTCACTCATTAATGCTCCTCTTGTTTTTTATCGGGGATTTAAACCAGCAGTCTTAGTCTCGCTTGCTTCCAGTTCCACGTTTAGCTTTTCCCAATCGCAATACGCAGATTCCAGGTCTTGTTCTAGCTGTCGGTAGGCAGTCGTAACAGCGCGGGCATTTTCATCATCACTATAAGTTGCTGGGTCTGCCAGAGATGTTTCCAGATCCGTTTTTTGCCCTTCCAGTTCCGTAATACGCATTTCCAGCTCTTCCAGTTGTTTTTGCTGCCAGCGTTTTTTGCGCCGCTGTTCCTTTTCTTCCTCGCGGGCTTGCCATTCCGAACGCAGAACCTGCTGCCTGTCTGCCTTTTTATCGGATTGCACAAGCTGCTTTTGGGCCTGCTTTTTCTCCAGATAATAGCTGTAATTGCCGTCGTAACATTCCATATTACCGTTTTCTATAGTTAAGATCCGCTCGGCCACCTGATCAACAAAATAGCGATCATGGGAAACCATAAGCAACGTTCCTTCATAATCCTTTAGCATCTGCTCCACCACCTGACGGCTTTCTATATCCAGATGATTGGTGGGTTCATCCAAAACCAAAAAGTTATCGCCCGCCAACAGCAGTTTTAAAAAAGCCAACCTTCCTTTTTCCCCGCCGCTTAAGTCACCCACCAGCTTAAATACATCGTCGCCGCTGAAAAGCATGGTTCCCAAAGCAGTCCGGGCTTCCTCCACCTTTATTTCAAAATGGTTGAGAAGCTCTTCCAATACGGTGTTGGAAGGTTCAAGATCATCATATTCCTGCCCGAAATAACCGATACTAACCCGGCTGCCAATTTTTACTTCACCTTCATCAGCATCCAGGCGCTGGCTAATAATTTTTAAAAAAGTAGTTTTGCCGCATCCGTTAGGACCAATCAGAGCCACTTTTTCGCCTTTTTTGATTTGCAGGTGCAAACGTTTCAGGATCTGCTTTTCCCCAAAGGATTTGGATATATTCTTAACGGTCAGTACATCCTGACCGCTTTCCTGTTTAATCGCCAGGGAATGCTGGCCTAGCACCTTTTCTTGGACAGGTGCCGCTATACGTTCCAAACGTTCCAATTGGGATTGACGCCCGCGCGCCTGTTTGGATTTAATACCGGCCTTAAAGCGACGGATATAAGCTTCGGTCTGACGAATGTATTCCTGCTGTTTTCGGTATGCCCGCTGCCAGGCCAGATCCTCGGCGGCTCTTTTTTCCAGGAATTGACTGTAGTTGCCTGCATAGGAATGCAACTCACCCGGGCGCAGATCCAGAATACGGGTGGCAACCTTGTCCAAAAAACGACGGTCATGTGATACTACCAAGATTGTGCCCGGATAGGTTATAAAAAAGTCCTCCAGCCATTCCACTGAATTCATATCCAGATGATTGGTTGGCTCATCCAAAAAAAGCAGTTCCGGCGATTTGGCCAGCAAACGTCCCAGGTTCAACCGGGTTTTCTGACCTCCGCTCAGGGTGCCGGCCCGGCTGTCAAAATCATTCGGACTGAAACCCAGTCCGATCAAAATACGCCGGGCCTTGTTTTCACAGGCGTAACCATCAGCTCGTTCATATGCTTCGCTAACCCGGGCATAATCGTCCATAATTCGGGTCAGTTCCGGACCGCCTTGGCTCATAGCCGATTCCAGCTCATGCAGTAATCGACGCTTCTCCAACACTCCCTTATAGCCCTCCAGCACTACCTCCCAGACCGTTGATTCTTCTTTAAAGTCGGCCAATTGTTCCAGGTATCCTCTGGCAGCTGTTGCTGCATAGCTTAATTCGCCGCTGTCGGGGGTCATCTGACCGTCCAGGCACTTTAACAGAGTAGTCTTGCCCACCCCGTTGGCTCCGACCAAACCCACCCGTTCACCTGCCTGTATACTTAAACTGATATCCCGGAGAACTTCCTGCTCCCCAAAGGACACATTAATTTTTTGCGCTTGAAGTATTACCATCGTTTCACCACGTTACCCTTTTCTTTCACAAAATATGACATCACCTAAAAGCCCACTTGCCTGCAAACCAAAAGGTCTTTGGGGGGGAGCAAATTACATGTGCCCTGCATTTGTTAATATGTTATCATAAGTTCGTAATCTAAACAGGTTTTAGGATAATATACAAGAAAGAAGGCATGATGTAACGTGTTTGATGCTTTAGGATTTGATATCGACCAAACTGTCTTAGGAACACTAGGAATAGAATTAACTGAATTTACCAAAGAAAAAGTAGTGGCTACCATGCCCGTTACCCCTAAAACCCATCAGCCTTTTGGCGTTATGCATGGCGGCGTTTCCGTAGTAATTGCTGAAACTGTGGCTTCAGTCGGCAGTTACCAGTTTATTGATGCCCAAAAGCAACGGGCTGTGGGTCTGGAGATTAACGCCAACCATATCCGCAGTAAAAGCGATGGAATAGTCCATGCAGTTGGCACGCCCATTCATGTAGGCCGCCGGACAATCGTGTGGGATATCCGCATTTACGACGAAGGGGAAAACCTCATCTGCATATCCCGCTGTACCATGGCTATAATTGATTTGTAGCTGGATTTATCTAATCCATAACGATGAACTATTGACCCGCGGCCAATAGTTCATCCAAGGTAACGAAAGTATAACCTGCTTCTTGGTAAGCGTTAATTATAATCGGCAGTGCCGCCACAGTTTTACTGCGATCCAGGTTACCATCGTGAGCGAGGATAATTATTCCTGGCTCGGCTCGGTTAATTACCCTTAAGGCCATTTCTTCAGGGGTTTTACAGCTTCGGTTTTCAACACATACCGACCATAGAACTGTTTTATATCCGTTGTGGGCTGCAACATCTAGTATTGCCTGATTAAACAGTTTTTTAGGCGGCCGAAAGTAATGGGGCGGACGGTGGGTCAGATCCCTAATAATTTTATCCGTTTCCGTAATTTCCCTGGCAACCTCTTCCCGACTGCATTGGGGCAGATCGGGATGGGTAGTGGTATGATTTTCAACTTTATGGCCCTGCGCAATTTCGCTAAATAGTAGCTCAGGATGCAGCCGGGCATTACGCCCAATCACGAAAAAAGTGGCCTTGACATGGTACTTACTAAGCACATCCAAGATTTGCTTCGTATAAAGGGGATCCGGGCCATCATCAAATGTTAAAGCTACCAGTTTGCGACCGCCAGTATCGACCTTATAAACCGGTGGGGCTGAATTTTGAGCCGCCACTGGTTTAACAGACGATTGTTTTTTTATACTGCCGTTTGATAAAGACGAAGTGGGATTTAGTAGTAGAATACCTAATAATAAGCATATTAAGAAAAATGATTGTCTCCTTTTTTTCAGCTTGTCCCCCCCCTTTCAAGAAAAGATCTGCCGATTAATTAATCTTTTCTGGCTGCAACGTTAATTTAACTACAAAAATTGACATGCAAACCTTTCACTTGCCATAAAATTGATGAAAAAACGAACCCTAACCAGTATAGTTCATCTATTGGGCTTAACCTACAGCTTTTTTATGGCAGAAATAGCAGGGACAAGACAAATTGAAAAGGACAGAAAAATGGCTGATTTACGCTGTCTACAGCTTGTTGCTCCTCCTCCAGATGTTCATTTCCGCGGCTGACTTAACCAGCTCATCCTGGAAGCGGGGATGGGCTATTTTAATTAATTCTTCCGCTCGTTCCCAAGTGGACTTGCCTTTTACATTGGCGATCCCGTATTCGGTCACTATATATTGAGCGATAGTGCGGGGTACGGTTACTATGGATCCTGGGCTTAAGGTAGGAAGGATACGGGAGCTTAGCTTGCCCTCCTTGTCGGTAAAGGTTGAGGACATACAAATAAAACCTTTACCGCCTTCCGACATATAGGAGCCTAGCATAAAATCCACCTGACCCCCGGTGCCGGATATATGACGAAAACCTGAAGACTCGGAATTGATCTGGGAGTACAGATCCACTTCAATCGCACTGTTGATGGCTATTACTTTGGGATTCATGGCAATAATGTGGGGTGTGTTTATATGCTTTATGGAATAGGTGGCGCAAGCCGGATTGCGATGAATAAACCGATATAATTCCTGGGAACCCATGGCAAATCCATACACCATTTTGCCTTTGTCCCGACCCTTGTTTTTTCCGCTTATCCGGCCGGACTGATACATTTTTACGTGAGCATCGGCCAGCATTTCCGTATGTACCCCCAGATCTTGAAGATCTGAATCAGCGATAAGCTCGCCGACCGTATTGGGCATAGCTCCGATGCCAAGTTGTATACAGGCTCCATCCTCAATCTCGTTCATTAACAGGTCAGCTATCTTACGATCGATCTTATTAGCCTTAAGTACCGGCAGCGTAAATAGCGGGTCGTGATCTCCTTCCACCACCAGGTCTATTTCACTGATATGCACCGATTCGTCACTACCGCCATAAGCAACCGGCATATTACGGTTTACTTCAACTATTACTTTCCGGCCGGCTTCAACCAGTATCCGGGCATGTGCCGCACTAGGGCCAAAATTCATGTTCCCCTTGTCATCCATCTCCCCTACCTGCAGCATGACCACATCCAAACTGTTTCTAGCCAATATCCTGGGAAATTCATAATAAAGGGCCGGGACATAATAATAATTGCCTTGTGGGGCTAGTTTGCGATCGTAGCCTGAAGCATGCCAGTTGTTATAAATAAAATGTTTGCCTTCAGGATCACTGGAAATAGTATATAAAGGATACATGGTGACACTGCTGCTTACAATAACCCCTTCCAGTTCATCCCGCCGGGCTGCCAAGGCTCTGTCCAGAGCCGGGGGAACCCCATTATATGAGTTAAATTGAATCCGGTCGCCCGATTTTACCAATTTAACAGCCTCACGAGGCGAAACCAGCTTTTGACGGTACTCCTGCTGAAAGCTCACGGTTAATCATCTCCTTATGCCAAACGTTTTTTTAAGTCATTATCCGTATGTTTGTATTCTCTAAGTTAATATTATAGCATTAAATATTTTGTCCGTAGCCTGAGTCGATACCGTTTGGAATAATTTGCTGGTTAAACCTGTATAAATTGATGTATCCTGGGAGTAATGGTAGTAATATTTAAAAAAAGGGGGGATTAATAATGAAGAAACTTGGCTTTCTTACTAAATTGGGGGCATTATTTATAGTTTTGTCATTAACTATATACTCCATTCATTATGCCATCTTCAGTGACGCTCCTTTCATTTTCCGTTATTTTATTGCTCAACTAGGATTTCTGCCTATTAATGTATTGCTGGTAACAATCGTATTTAATAGTTTGATGACTAACCGGGCCAAAAATGAACGCTTAATAAAAATGAATATGGTTATCGGAGCATTTTTCAGTGAGGTGGGCACCGAGTTGTTAAAAACTTTGACTTGCCATTATTTCACACCAGAAACCTTCGGGCAACAATTGCTTTTAAGTGACTCCTGGGAGCAAGCAGACTTTGCTAACGCGAAAAACCTACTTAAAAATTCCCATCTTAGTCAGATTGACCCCGCCTCTTTACAGGATATGAACAGCTTTTTAATCGCTAAACGAGATTTTTTGTTGCGTCTTTTAGAAAACCCTAATTTACTGGAACATGAAAGCTTTACCAACCTGCTCTGGGCCGTATTTCACCTCAGCGATGAACTTGGTCAAAGAAATGATTTGGCTTCACTTTCCAATAGTGATTACGCTCATTTGCGGGAAGATGTAAAGCGCGTATATCTGAGTCTGGCCAACCAATGGCTAGATTATATGCAGCATTTAAAAGCCAACTACCCCTATCTGTTTTCACTAGGTGTGCGCACCAACCCTTTTAATCCGCAGGCCGAGGTGGAAGTAAGGTAATAGATACAGAATCACACAGATTATTTTTATTAAAGTATAGGTAAGATTAGTTTCTAATCTTACCTATACTTTAATGGGATAATCTGTGTGATTCCATTAAATCTGTGTTATCTGTGTCTATTTTATCCGCTTTAACATATGCGGGGGATATGTTCACCTTCCAGTACTCCTAGGATGCGTTCGGCACCCAGTTCGGTTTCCACCAGTACCATTCCAGCTGGTTCTGGGCTAACCCTGCCAATAAGCGCCGCATTTTCTGTCTGGGACATTTTATGCAAATCGTTTAAAAAATCTTCGGCCGCCTCCGCGGCTACGAAAATCACCATTTTCCCCTCGTTAGCCATATAGAGAGGATCCATACCCAGCATATCACAGGCCCCTTGTACTGCAACCGAAACCGGAATATCTGCTTCCTTAACCCTGATTCCAACCCCGGCCTGAACTGCAATTTCATTTAATACGGTCGCCAGCCCACCCCGGGTCGGATCACGCATACATCTAATCGCATCTTGATATTTATCTATCATATCTTTTAGCTGGTAGAGAGGAGCACAATCACTTAGAACAGGGGTACTAAAGCTTAACCCTTCCCTTTGCGCCAAAATGGCCAGGCCATGATCCCCGATGTTGCCTGTGACAATTACCTTATCTCCCGAATTTATACGTTGAGGAAGATAATCGATCCCGGCGGGGATAATTCCAATCCCGGTAGTATTAATGAAAACACCATCGGCACTGCCTTTTTCCACTACTTTGGTATCCCCGGTCACCAGTTTGACACCAACTTGCCGAGCGGTTTCCGCCATGGAGGCAACGATTGACCTAAGATCCGATATGGGCAAGCCTTCCTCGATGATAAAGGCGGTCGACAGATAAAGCGGTTGAGCACCACAGGCCAAAAGATCATTAACCGTTCCGCAGATGGAAAGTTTGCCGATATCGCCCCCTGGGAAAAACAGTGGTGTGATTACAAAGGAATCGGTTGACATAGCCAGTTTCCCGGCCGGCAAATCCAGGATTGCCCCATCCAGCATTGGTTCCATAATATCGTTATTAAAAGCCTTTTTAAATATTTCGTCTATCAGACGCTGGCTCATTAGGCCGCCGCTGCCGTGTGCCAATAATATGCGGTCGTGTTTCATTTAGCTTCTTCCTTTCGCTGGTGTAAAACGATAATAGGCTGCACAGGAGCCTTCATGGGATACCATGCAGGGGCCCACCGGCTGCAAAGGTGTGCACCCCCGGCCAAAAAGCGGGCATTCTGCAGGCATGATCTTGCCCATCAGCACCTCACCACAGGCACAGCCTTTAATGGGAACTTCCTCCATCTCGGTAATATTAAATTTCTTGCGGGCATCCAGGTCAGCATATTCATCCCGCAATTTTAGACCGCTGTCGGGAATAACTCCCAAACCCCGCCAACGGGCTGGTACTGCCTCAAAAAATCTAGCGATAACTTCCCGGGCAACCGGATTGCCTTCCGGTTTCACTACGCGGCGATATTGTATTTCTGCTCGGGCTTGTCGTTTTTGTTTTTGTTTAATAAGCATATATATCCCTTCCAAAATGTCCAGGGTTTCAAAACCAGTTATTACACAGGGCCGGTTGTATTTCTGAGCCAGAATTTCATAGGGTTCTACACCGATAACGGCCGAAACATGTCCGGGACAAATCAAACCGTCAACCTGTATTTCCGGATCGGAAAAAATAAGCTCCAAGGCAGGCGGAACCATTTTGTGAACCGAGAAAACCGAAAAGTTTTTTACTCCTTCTTCCCGAGCTTGCTGCACGGTAAGGCCTACCGCCGGGGTAGTGGTTTCAAAGCCGATCCCCAGAAAAATCACTTCTTTTTGTGGATTCTCGCGGGCTATGCGTAAGGCGTCCAAAGGTGAATAAGCTACCCTTACATCCGACCCTTGGCTGCGTTCTTCCTGCAAACTGCTCCGGGTACCCGGAACCCGCATCATATCACCAAAGGTAACCAGGATGATATCCTCATTCTGCACCAATTCAATGATCGCATCTATATCCCCCTGAGAAGTTACACACACCGGACAGCCCGGGCCGGACAATAGTTTGATATGGGGAGGCAGGATCTGCCGCAGGCCGCTTTTGGCAATCGCCATGGTATGAGTACCGCAAACCTCCATTAAAGAAATGTTTTCATCTGCAGATAAAATTCCCTCTAAGAGATCCTGCTGATATTTTTTCCCGTTATTCATACTGCAGCATCTCCTCCAGGTATTGCATGGTTTCCAGAGCTATCGTCTCATCCACAACCTCCATGGCAAAACCGGCATGAATCAGTACATACTGGCCCAGCTCCGCCTCCGGGGTCAAGCGTATACTGATTTCAGTCTGGTTACCATTCACATCAACTACCGCCATGTAGTTTTCCTTTAAATCTATTATTTTTCCCGGTACCCCTAAACACATCCCCTATACACCTCGCTTGCTATTATGGCTTGCCCCAGCGAGATACCACCGTCCCCAGGCGGTACCTGCTGATGCAGATAAACCTTAAATCCCTCCTCCGTCAATGACTTATACAATCCATTGCTAAGAATCTGATTACAAAATACTCCCCCGCTTAAGACAACCCGGTTCAAACCGGTTTCATCCCTAAGTTTACAGAGAGTCTTAGTCCACATTTTCACGAGGGTTAAATGGAATTTCTGGGCGATACGTCCGGGCAGATAATTTCTTTTTATCTCAGCCAGCATTTCAGGCCACATCGGCAGCACATCCATTTGCCAGATTCCCTGCTCCGCATATAAATCAAAACCGTAATGACCTTTTTCGAAGGGATCTGCCCAGGCTTCCAATTCAGCAGCAGCCTGACCTTCATATTGATTTATACTACAGATTCCCAGGATGGCTCCTGCCGCATCGAACAATCGTCCGCACGAAGAAGTTCGCAGAACGTGAGCATTATTCATCAGGCAGGTCAGCATAATGTTTTTTTCTTCTGTCGCCAGCTGAGGTAAAAACTGCTCTGCTAAATCGAAAACTTCTTCTCCAAATGCCGCATATAGGTAAATTAAAGCCATGCGGTAAGGCTTTTTCGCATTTTGGTCTCCGCCTGGAAAAGGCACGTATTTATGCTGAGCCAAACGGGTAAAACCCGTATAATCAGCCCGGAGGATCTCTCCCCCCCATACGGCCCCATCCGTTCCCCAGCCAGTTCCGTCACAGATCAGCCCCAGGACTTCACCCTGCAGGTTATGCTCAGCCATAACGCTGGCTAGATGAGCAAAGTGGTGCTGCACTTCGATCAATTTTACCCCCGGCTGCATTTTAGCCCAGCGACTGGTCTGGTAGTTAGGATGCAGATCATGGGCTATTATTTCCGGTTCCACATAGAGCATCCGCTTAAAGCGTTCGATACCCCTTTGAAAGTTCATATAGTTGTTAAAATGATTTAAATCACCCCAATGCTGGCTCAAAAAAGCCTCCCCATTTCTGGTAAGGCAAAAAGTATTTTTCATCTCCCCCCCCACGGCTAGAATCGGCTTGGTTCCATCGTCTATCTTGATACCCCGGGGAACAAAACCGCGGGCCCGTCTAAAGAAAAGGGGAGTATCCAAAGAAGTAACCCGCAGAACGGAATCGTCACAGGGGTTATAGATATCCCGATTATGTACCAGAAAATAATCAGCAATCTGGCCTAGCTTGCCGATTGCTTCCTGATTGTCAATAATCAATGGCTCATCGCTGATATTGGCACTTGTCATAATCAATATTTCCAGATCCTGATCAAATAACAAGTAATGCAAAGGCGTATAGGGCAGCATTACCCCCAGGGTATTAAGTCCGGGATGGATAATATCCGAATTAAGCTGGTTTCCCTCCCGACATTTTAATACCACAATCGGTGCCTGCGGAGCCAGCAGCCATCTCTCCTCTGGGGGGCTTATGAGACAGTATTTATGGGCTGTTTCTACATCCTTGACCATAACCGCAAAAGGTTTGGCATCCCGCTGTTTACTCTTACGCAGACGGGCTACTGCTTTCGCATCACGTGCGTTAACGGCTAAGTGGAAACCGCCCAGTCCTTTTACAGCCACAATATATCCCGCCTTAAACAATTCCCGGACATCCTGGTTAATCTCCTGACCCTGTCGGTTTAAAAGGGAGATATGCGGGCCACAGACCGGACAGGCATTGGGTTGGGCATGGAAACGGCGATGGTTGGGGTTTTCGTATTCCCGCTGACATTCCGGACACATCGGAAAAGATGCCATAGTAGTCATAGACCGGTCATAAGGCAAATCTTTGATGATTGTAAAGCGCGGGCCACAGTTGGTACAGTTGATGAATGGGTAATGATAACGCCGATCCTCCCTGTTTAACACTTCACTTCTGCATTCCGCACAAACAGCTATATCGGGCGATATCATTGCCACCTTCTGCTCATGGTCATCACTGGCTTTAATTTTAAAATCAGTGAAGCCAGACCAATCCTGGGCATTAATATCCCAGCTGCGGATCAATGCCAAGGGCGGCGGTTCTTCCACCAGTCGGCGGGCAAACGTGTTAATTTGCTCGTCAGGCCCCTCTACCCGGATGAGCACACCCGCAGATGAGTTTAAAACCCACCCTTTAAGATCATATTCGCTGGCCAGACGATAGACGAAAGGTCTGAAGCCAACTCCCTGTACGATGCCATTTATCCTGATCTGATAGCTGCCATATTTTGTTTGCATTTTACCCCTGCTTTTAAATAGGTTAACTAGAAAATAAATTTTAAATAGACGCAGACCCCTTAATTATGAACGAAGTTCATATCAATAGTCCCCGTAGGGAAATTTTAGTTTTTAAGCAATACGCTATCGCCGCATCATCGCATATACTTTAAAACCTGGTTTTTTGAGCGGAAGCCCGGCCCCTTCAGTCCGTAACACAATTAAGCTATTTGCATGGAGTTGTTATACGGCCATAAGAGTATTTATTTCCTGCACAACAAGTTCAGTTAAGCGCGGCAGCTTTTCCGCCACTCTAGGACTCAATTCCATACCCCAGTCAATCACCTCTGGTTCTACTCCAAAAACTATAACGTTAGGGTAGTAGCCCAGAAGATTTACCATTCTGACTGCTTCAATAAAGTGCATCTGGTGCAAGGAGGTACAGTTTTCTTCGGGCCTTAAGCCCATTTCCTCCAGGGGAGCCCGGTACATGGTACCCGGCTCTCCCCCGGCCTGGATGGCATCGATAATAATAAGGTTATCTGCCTGACAGAAAAAGTCAACCAGATCGTAGCTATGGGTTCCCCCGTCAACGAGTTCGACCCAATCCGGTAGGTTCATTTCCATCAAACGGTTGACGGCATGAACTCCAACGCCTTCATCTTGCAAAATATAGTTACCGATTCCTACAACCATTATTTTGTTCTTCAAGGCTTATCCCCCTTGTTAGTTTAGGCACTGACACCTTCGTCAGCAGGAATTTCTTCATGAACCCCATGGTCAAAATCAGCCGGCAGTTTACCGGTAAACATCGATTTTAATACCGGAATTCCTTCGGAAATATCCAGGTAGACATGGGCCAGAACGGATAACAAGAACAACCAGGTCACCACATAGTGAACAACCCGGATAGCAATCATCCCGCCCAAAACACCGCCTAGCCAGGCAAAGGTAACCGGTTTGTAGAGTATAAATCCGGTAATAATCTGAATCAAGGCTAAAAACAGCCAACCGGTATACATCATTTTTTGCCCGGGATTGTACTTGCCGTAATAGGGATGGGTATCTGACATAAACAGGTAGTATTTGATCATACTCGGGAATTTAAGTGTATCTTCTTTTATGTTATAAACTATATTTTTGGCATCATCAGCTACAATAGCATAATATACCCTGCCTACTACTCCAAAGCACAACAAATAGGCCATAGCAAAATGGAGCATCCGGGGAGTATCCATATTGCTAAAAATCTTGAAACCATGCGGACTGTGGATATAGTATCCGGTCAGCATCAACAAGGTAATGGCTATCATATTGGTCCAGTGAAAGAACCTTATCCAGATAGAATGTCTAACTTCCATCTCTTTAACCACTTTCTCACCCCCTAATTAATCTGGAATTGACTGATCACCTTTTTATCGGGGGTCATAATATGAATGGCACATGCCAGACATGGGTCAAAGGATCTAATAACCCGAACCACTTCTAAAGGATTCTTTGTGTCTTTCACCGGTGTTCCGATCAATGCTTGTTCCATGGTACCCAATTGGCTTCGGTCATCGCGAGGAGACATATTCCAGGTACTTGGTACTATAGCGTTATAAACAGCGGTTCGCCCGTGTTCGATATGATTCCAGTGCCCCAAGGCACCCCGGGCAGCTTCTGTCAAACCTATCCCCTGGGCTGAGGAAGGTATCTTATGAGGGGTGGCAACCGGTTTGCCTGCTTCCAGTTTTAAAACCCAGTCTTTCATGGCATGAGCCACTTGTGAAGCCTCCACAGCCCGGGCAAAATGACGACCCATTACTGAGAAAGCTTTATCACCTAGTGCGACTACGTCCTTTTGCTTGGCTACTATGGCTCGGGCTAGCGGCCCTACTTCCATTACTTCGCCATTGTACCTGGGAGCCTTCAGGAAAGAATAGGCATCTTTCTTGTGGACATCCGGCTCGACTCTGGCCTGCTCAGGCGTGGCAGCAATGCCATCCTTAAACCAGGAGTATTTCACCTGCTCAGTAATCTTGTCAGGCTGCAGTTCCATGTATTGCCCACGCAGATATACACCAGCCGGAAAGAATTTTTTCTTCTTCAGGTGATCCATCCCCTCCTCCAGGGGAAAAGCACCATACGCCAGCATATTCATGCTGCCGCGGCCAATGTCAAAATAATCCGGGTATGCTCCCGCCACAGCCTTGACAGTGGGAATATAAACGTTGTCAATAAAATCAATTACCTCATTCAAGCGATCAACAAACTCGAAAATCTTCTGGGTATTAGGCACCTCAGTTACCCCACCCGGTACAATAGCTTGCTGATGCGGCATTTTCCCGCCCCACAAAGCTGTCATTTCATGGGCCTTGCGGCGTATGTTAAGAGCCAGCAAATAGTTGTCTACCGCTTGTTTATTAATATCATCGGGCAGACGATAATCCCCCTGGTAACGGGGTACGAAAGGAGGTACATCCGGACCCATGACATAATCAAGGGCAGCCAGATGGAAGAAATGTAAAACGTGCGACTGGATATAATTGGAGCCTAAAATCAGGTTTCTAATAATCCGACCATTGGGAGGCGGTTCGATACCAAAAGCGTTGTCCAAGGCCAGCGATCCCGCGCTGGCATGTCCTACCGGTCAAACGCCGCAGACGCGCTGCATGATCTGCATGGCGTCGCGAGGGTCACGACCACGCATAATCAGTTCCAATCCTCTAAAGAGCATACCGCTGGCGTGGGCGTCAACTACTGAGCCAGCTTCAACTTGGACTTCAACCTTAAGATGACCTTCTATTCTTGTTACAGGATCGATGACGACTCTTTCAGCCATTAGTTGTCACCTTCTTTCTCATTATTTTTGCCACCTATGCGGCCGGTCATTACGTTGCCAGCCAGATGTCCGCCGATACCCAGCACTGCAGCCGCTCCTAATACGCCGCCGATTTGGTCAACAGTAGCAGTCATAGCAGGACCTATAGGCATCTCAGGCATTCTTTCATAAATAGGCCAACCAGGAAATTGCGGTTCTGTGCAGGCTAAGCAGGGTGCCCCGGCACGTATGCACCAATTCACCCCACCGTTCCAAGGACGGGTACTGGAGTCGCAAAAAGCCATGGGGCCTTTGCAGCCTAATTCCAGCAGGCAACCCGGTTCGCCGAAGTTTTTGGCAAAAATAGCATTATCGAAATACTGGCGTCTTTCACAATTATCATGAATTATGTGGCTGAAAAACATCTTCGGACGCCCAAAGCTGTCCAACTCAGGTATGTCCTTATAAAGGAGTACGTGGGCAATCGTTCCCACCATCCAGTCGGGATGCGGAGGACATCCGGGCACGTTAACGATCGGAACGTTTTTGACGACATCACCCACCGCCTTGCATCCGGTTGGGTTAGGTGGGGTAGCCGGCAGTCCGCCATAGGCCGAACAGGTTCCGAAATTCAAAATAGCTGCGGCCTGGCTGCCCAGCTCCTTTACCATATCCAGGAAGGTAATATGCTGGCCGTTGCGTTCTCCTACCATACAATACATTCCGTCAGCACCGGTAGGAACAGCACCTTCAACCACCAGGAAATACTTTTTGGGATTGTCCCGGGCGGTCTTAAATATACCTTCGTTAACAGCCAGATCCCCGGAGGCTGCAGAAAGATTAGGATGATAACGAACACTGATAGTATTAAGCAATACTTCCTTGATATCCGGGTGAACAGTGTTTAATAGAGAAATTGAACATCCTGTACAGCTAGCCCCCTGAATCCAGATAACCGGCGGAGCTCCCGCCTCGACCGCTTGAGCCAAATACGGTGCCAGCAATCCGGACATGGATATAGCTGCCGCTGACCCAGCGCAGAGCTTAACAAAGTCGCGTCGACTTAGTTTGGTAGGCATTTAAAACATTCCCCCCCAATAAAATTAATAAGAATTTACTACCCTCGGGATTTAACGTTTAAAATTAATTCTGCTTCTTCAAACCCCTTTTCAATCCTTAATCCCTCTCGTCCTCACCTCCCCTAATAACCACTCATTCCATTCTTTGATTCCCTGGCCGGTACGACCGGAAACTAAAAATACGGGAGCCGTTGGATTAATCTGGGCCAGATCTTCTCTGAACCTTTCCAAACTAAAATCTGTATAAGGTAAAAGGTCTATTTTGTTCAGCAAAATGACCCGGGCCTCACGGAAAATTAGCGGGTATTTTAATGGTTTATCATTGCCTTCGGTAGTACTGATGACGACTGCCTTGAAATCCTCCCCCAGATCGAATTCAGCCGGACATACCAGGTTGCCGACATTCTCAATAAATAGCAAATCCAAATCATCACCGGGAAGCTCTGCAAAAGCCTTGCCTACCATCCCTGCATCCAGGTGGCAGGCACCTTCCGTATTAATCTGGATTACCCGCACCCCTTTTTGTTCGATCCGCCGGGCATCCTGATCGGTATAAAGGTCTCCTTCAATAACCCCAATTTTCAGCCGGTCACCCAAATATTCAATGGTTTTCTCTAAAAGCGTTGTTTTACCAGAACCCGGAGAACTCATCAGGTTAATTACCAGCAAACCCTGACTCTGAAAAACACCCCGGTTTTTCCTGGCCAGCATTTCATTGGCTCCTAATAGATTGCTTTCCAAACGAACTTGTACCATCAGTTTTCGTCCCCTTCATAGTAATCCAAATACAGTTCCCGACCCTGGACTATTTCCAACCGGATTGATCCGCAACTGGAACAAACAAAATGGAAACCATCTTCAATGGTAGTTCTCTGCTGGCATTGCTGGCAGAGACATATTATATCTTTTTCTTCGATTTCCAAAACCGCCCCTTGAAATAGTTCCTCAACTCCCGCCAAAGCATCAAAGGCAAATCGCAGACTGTCGGGCAGGGCCATGGAAAATTTGCCCACTACCAACTTTAAATGTTTAACCCGTTTGATATTGTTCTGGGCGGCACTATCTTTTACTATTTCCATAACGCCTTCCATTAGAGATAACTCATGCATCCAAAACATCCTTTTTGAAAAATCCGGTTATTTTCAAATACCTAAAGGCCAAAAAACCCAGCCAAGAAATGCTGGGTTTTCAAAAACATGCAATAAGTATCCTTCCTGGATACACTTATGCCGTGTCCGACCTCAACATCTTCTTTTCACAATGGAAGGCTCATTCGTTTCCCAATGAACCCTTAGGCCTGATCATCATAGCGTTCATCGCCGTAGACTATCAAACTCGAAGATTTTTATCTTTATACATATGTAATATGTCTTATCCCATCCATAAAAAAAGCCCAGCCTAGAAATGCTGGGCAGCAATGCGCACATTGATAAGCCTGTATCTTTCATAGATACGCTTATTCGTTGCCTAACCTCAAGCATCTCCTTTTCACAATGGAAGGCTCATTCGTTTCCCAATGAACCCTTAGACCTGGTCATCATAGCATTCATTGCCGATAGAATCGCAGGCTCGGAGAATAGAACAGGAGCTTTTTTGGGCAATATCAAAGTTTACATTCTATGCGGAATAGCTAAAATCCTGCAGAAAAATATTATATTTTTTTTATTACATAATGCCCCTCATAGCAAGATGTAGTAATTAAAAAGCCATTTTCAATTATATGATTTAGAAAAAGTAAACATAACGGGGATTTAGAAATATCCAAGGTAATTCTCTCCGCAATCTGCGCATTTACAAATCTTAACCATGTGTATAACGATGTCTATGTTCTTTAGCATCATGCACATGATGGTATTCGTCAATCAGGTTTACCGACATTAGCAATTGACTGTCTGCCAGAGCTTGGTGGCAGGGGCCATCGTATACCAGCCGATGGTCTTCCGACAATACCAGAGCCCGTTTTGAGATGGCATGCGCCAGATCCAGATTGTGGGTAGACGTAATAATCGTACGACCGCGTTTATTTAACTCCAGCAACAACTCAATCAGCCAGCGTTGGGTTTTGGGATCTAACCCGTTGGTAGGCTCATCCAGAATTAAAACCTCTGGATTAAGAATCAGAGCAGAAGCAACGGCGACTTTTTTTTTCTCTCCTCCGCTCAGGCGATAGGGGGAACGGTCGGCGAGGTTTTTTAGATTAAGCATCGTCAATACATCCTCGACCCTGGCCCTGACTTCTTCTTTACTTAAGCCGAGCTGGTACGGGCCAAAGGCTATTTCATCCCATACCCGGGAATTAAATAACTGGGCATCAGAGTTTTGAAAAATAAATCCTATACGGCGGTGAAATTTTTGCGCAATGCGATTATCTTCCAGCAAATCTTCCGTAATTTTCTGACCAAAAGCCCAAAAACTACCTTTAGACGGATAAGCCAAACCGCAGAGTATTTTTAACAGCGTAGATTTGCCTGAACCATTGGCCCCTAGGATACAAACACTCTCCCCGGATGATATCTTCAGGCTAAAATCGTCAAACAAGTATTCGTAACCGTCATAACTAAATGATACGCAATCCAACTCTAAGATTGTACCGGCCAGAATAAGCCCCCCGATAGCAAGCTGATATTATTAACACAGCTTATCATATTTGCGCCATCAGATCCAGACGGGGAAATTCACACGGCTGGTTTGCAGTTATTTCACCCGTATAACCCCGGGCACACATCGCCTGATAGACCTCCTCGGCAAGCGTCATGCTACGGGCAAAAAGGGAGGCGATGGAGGAACCTATTTGCGCTCGTTGCCATTTGGCCGGTATATCTCCTACAGTACGCAGCCTGCGAGCCTCAAACATTTCCATCGAAACAGATAAGAGCACGATTATATACCTATAAGTCATTTCAATAATCATTATAAATAGCGGTGGTATTCGCAGCAAACGCAAGGAATTAAAAATATCTGCCACCGGTGTAGTCATAACCAGTATGACCCCCAGGGATAAAGAATTCCCCACTCTTAAAAAAAGGAAGGTTACGGCCAGGACTCCCTCTTGACTGACAAACAGTACGGTTGGCCAGGTAATACCCAGCCAGTTATCGGCCCGGGCTGATTGATAAAGCGTTACCAAAGGGGTGCCATCAACGAATACGTTGAGGGTCATGGGCAAGGTAAAAAGCAAGGTAATCAAGGGAATAAAGCCCCAGATACGTTTTTGCAGAACCCATACCGGTAAACGAGACATTCGCATAAATACTAAAGTGACCAGCCAAAGTAGCAGCAAAAAAGATATCTGTCGGCACAAACTGGCCGCCAGTATTAGCAGGATCATTGCCAGCAGTTTTATACCAGGTTTAAGCCGTTGCAACAATCCAGCCTGTCTGGCAAAACGCTCGGTTTGCAAATCCTCACATATTACTGAGCGCATATTGCGAATACTCTTAGTTAGATAATTGCTGGAGCGGCCTTTAGCCAAGGTTACGGGAGGATCGATGTCATATTCGTCAATCATCCACTCAGGAAGCAGCATGTATTTCTTCCCTTTCTTTCTTTTCCCTAGTCCTTAACGATTTTGGCGAGCAGGCTCAGAATTGCTATAACCAAAGCCGCTCCTACTACAGCCGATAATATGTAGCCGCCCGCAGATTGAACCAAAGTGGCATCCAGACCAGGTATGGCATAATCCGGCAGGGGACTTCTGGTCCAAAAGTCAGCTAGTTTCTCTAGTCCGGCCGGGATAAAACCCACCTCTTCCATCAACTCATCCAAACCCCATTCCCCAAATGCAGTTCCGGTTGCAATCAATCCCAGTGGTGAGAGAACAATTAATACACCCAGTACCAGCCACAACTTGCGAAAACTCTTAAACATGCTTGCCAACCCCCCAATCATCTAACCTGCCGCCAATTTCCATACGTTCCGCCATAATAGCCGGATAGTTTTTCCCCACAAACCATACCCCCAGGGCTGTTACCAGACCTTCAACCGGCCCGGCCAGGATCAAGTGTTCACTCATCATAGCGGCTACTGCCACCTTAAGAGGAACCGGGAAATATAGCGGCATGCCATTGGCTGCCTGGAATAAGTGGTATTGGGAGCCGAATTCTACTGCCGTTATTAACGCCGCAGCATTTAAGCCTAGATATCCAGCCATGAAAGCAGCTATCAGGGAACGGGTTGACAGGGATTCGGCCTGGCCTTTTATAAGCCGGTATACATAATAACCGACCATAGGCATAACAAATCCCATGTTAAAGCAATTGGCTCCGATAGCCAGTACCCCGCCGTCCCCAAAAATCAGGGCTTGTATTATAAGGGCCACGGACACACCTATGCAGGCGGCCCAAGGCCCTAACAGAATTGCCAGTAATACCGCCCCCACCGCATGTGCGGAACTGCCGCCAGGTATCGGCAGATTAAACATCATAATCGTAAATGAAAAAGCTGCCCCGATAGCTAATACGGGCACTTCCTTTTTTTTCAGCGTTTTTTGCACCTTTTTGACCGCTATACCCCAAACCGGGATCATAAGCGCAACAAAAGGAATAGCTGTCTGTGGACTTAAATAACCATCCGGAATATGCATCTAAATACCTCCCCCTTTTTTGTAAACAAACCTGCCGCAACAGCACAAAACACTTCCCTCAACCGAAAATAAAAAACCATGAAAAGCTCAACCTATCTATGACGGGTTAATACCTTCATGGTACACGTTATATATTGTATATAAATTAATCTGACATTCGGTAAATAGGGAATAAATCCAACGTTGCGCCTTCATGGTGCTAATTAAACGAAATATTCAACAGTTACTCTGTTTTTCCTGCTTAAAATTATAAAAATAGTTGTTTTTTGGTTATAATTAATCCCCGTAATATAATTTTTCTCATTAAATTTCCGCACCGGTTTTTAAAAACTCTTAACGAGTGTATAAGTACTGCTGATATTGTTTTCTTGAACTGTAAAAAGGTAATTTCCTCGGGCGGTCAGAAAAATCTTGGCGCGACCGTCTTCGTTCGTGGTTAAGCGATGTGGATATTCTCGGTTCTTGGTGCTGGCATAAGTTACTTTCACATTAGCTCCCGGCAGAGGCTGACCATCCTTTAGAACCTGGATTTCATAGTTTTCTCCCATACGGGCATGGCTGTAATCTACAGGTATTATTTCCAGCGGCAACCCCAGCGGCTTAAGGCCATGATGATGATGGTGCCCGATCTCCATTACTACCTTGGCATAAAGTTCTTTCGCGCCGCTTTCCTTAACATAAATCTGCAAAAGTCCATCGGCTTCCTGACCCAGATTAATTTCCAGGTTTTCATGATGCTCTTTAATTTGCACCTCACTGACTAATCCATCGTTGGCCACAAAGGCCTTGAGTTCATCAAAGGATGCTTTGCAGTCAGGTTTCATATTGTAGCCTTTAAAAAGCTCTAACCTTACTTCCTCACCGCCGTGAAAATGACCATGGTCGGTCATTGGTTCCAGCCAAATTTCCTGGCTATAATCACTTAAAACTGGATTTCGAACTTCTTCGAGAATGATACGATGATGCACCAGTTCCATTTCCCGAATACGGGCTTTTACCACCTTGCGTTCCCCGAAAATACTCTCCAGAAATATAGTGCCATCTTCGCCCGGGATGATCCGATCCACACTCTCCAAAAGGAGTTCTTCCTTACCTTCCCGGTCTATATAGACATTAGATTCACACATTAAGCTCTACCTCCTTCTTTAAGACAAGCAGGTCGGGCAAATAAAACCGTGGGGGGTTTCGGTAGCCCTGCTATCCATAACCCCTTCCCCGCAAACCGCGCACTGCAGCGTAGCACGTATCTGAGCCCGGGGGGGGAAATCGAAATCAATTTCCTGCCAGCTGAATATTTCTTCAAAAGGCGTACTCATGATTTTCTCAAATATAATTCCAATCAGGTTCTCTTTTTCCGCTGTCTCAGCATCAGTCAGATACTCCTTTTGAGCAAGCTCACGATAGCGCATGGATTCAGGGCTTTTTTGATTATTGTATCTCTGAGCAATGCGCAGCGCGCGTTGTTTTTCCCGGCTGGCAATAGTGTATACATTCTTGCCGTAATCTTTAAATATCAGATTTCCTTTGCCGAACGTACAGCTTAGTATCGCCTGTATGGCATCGACTCCGCAGGAATCCGTTTCTACCACAGCCAGCAATTCCTCATCAGCAGCCTGGCTAATTCCTAATTTTTCTTGGGCAAATTCGGCCACCCTTACGCCCATCAATAAACCCGGGCATATATGACCGTGAAATTGAATAGCCATTTCCAATGGCGGCATATTCTTGCACAAAACAATTACCACCCTTCTTGTACATTCTTGGAGTTTCACTATAGTCAATTAAATTTCATTATACGTTTCCAGCAGTTCACGTACTTTTTGCACCAGATGATCAACCTGTATAGGCAAAGATTCGCCTATTGTCCCGGTTATCTGTATCCCTGAGCGGTTTAAAGGGATCAAGACCTTAACCGCATCTGCCGTAGCAATAGCTTCTGCCATTCGGGCGGTAAGCTCCCCGGCAAAAGAGTTGGCCGCAATTATGGATACTGAGCCGGTTATACAGTCCACCTTACCTGCGTTAAAAATGACGGCATTTTCACCGCTGGCCCCCTCATTGGCCCCCGCTTTTAACATAACCGAACTAGCTACCGCATTGGTTCCCAAGCCGATTATCTGAATGCCTGTTCCCATTTCCTGACGCAGCTTTTCAACGATAAGTCGTCCGATCCCTCCCCCCTGTCCATCAACCACCGCGATCCTCAAATCATCCCCTCCATTCTTTTTGCCAACCGTATAGCCTGGTGTAGTTTTTACCTGTTTTGTTTTTGGATGGGTTCTACGTTCAGAATAATACTATCAGCATTTGTTGGCAACTGCTTGTCAGCATATATATTTGATGATAAACTAACATCAAATAATTAATCTTTTAATATGGGCCAGTATCCACCTTTATAACACCTGAAAATCAGTAGGAATTGCTTTTATAAATCAAATACAGCCATACCTTATTATAGCCTGCGTAGATGCAGACGGGCTATCCGCTAATTTATCCATGAAGGATACAGGGGGCAGACAACAGCATATACTATGCTCCGAGCCGGTTAATCTAAGGCGTATAACGTTATGATTTTCTGGCCATTAGGGTTCGACAGGAAACTTGCGGGCCTTCCAGGGTGAAAAGGGGATGCTCATATGGATACACTGCTTAGCGTAGCTAGGTTGCAAGTATTGTAAATTAATGGCCGGCATTTCTTTGCCGGTCATTTTTTTATAAAATGCCGCTGCAGAAGCCTTTTGATAGCCTGTCCGGATATTTTTAAGGGTGCGCTTAAGGCAAATGTGAGGAGGTGAAAATGCGGACGCTACTCTTAGCAATCAATTGGGATTATTTTAAATGGGAATGGTTTTTCTTAGGAAGTATATGGAGGAGGGAAATGGTTTGAGCACAGCTACATTGGCAAATACAGGGATAATACAGGTAACTAAAAAGTGTAAGTCCTGTGATCATTGTACGTCTATTTGCCCAACCGGTGCTATTCATGGGAAGCTGGGACAAAAACATCATATCGATCCCAAACTATGTATTAATTGCGGACAATGTTTGATTAATTGCCCGTTCGGGGCGATAACTGACACCAGCATGGTAAAAGAGGTCAAAAAGGCCCTGGCAGACCCCAGCAAATATGTTGTGGTTCAGGAAGCCCCGGCAGTCAGAGTGGCTTTAGGGGAAGAATTTGGCATGGATCCCGGCACCAATGTGAAGGGAAAAATGTACGCTTCTTTACGCAAGCTGGGGTTTGATAAAGTCTACGATACGGAATTTGCTGCCGACCTGACAATTATGGAGGAAGGCACTGAATTAATCCACCGGGTTTTTAAGGCGGTTGGCGCTCCCGGTTACGAATCCAGCGGCCCTCTGCCCCAATTTACATCCTGCTGCCCGGCCTGGATAAAATACGCAGAAGATCACTATCCGGCTATTCTACCCAATCTATCATCAGCTAAATCCCCGCAGCAGATGTTTGGCGCTGTAGCCAAGACCTATGTGGCTGAAAAGCTGGGAGTCAAACCGGCAGATATGGTTTCAGTTTCGGTTATGCCCTGTACGGCTAAAAAATACGAATGTAACCGGCCGGAAATGATAGCCAGCGGATATCAGGATGTTGATTATGTAATAACTACCCGCGAACTGGCAGATATGATCAAAGAAAAGGGCATAGACTTTAACAGTCTCCCCAATGAAGAAGCCGATCGCCTGGTGGGAGCTTCTACCGGTGCTGCCACTATCTTTGGGGTAACCGGCGGGGTCATGGAAGCTGCTTTGCGGACGGCCTATGAACTGCTCAGCGGCCAATCACTGGGGAAAGTCGAATTCAAATCCGTACGCGGCCAAAAACCTATTCGCGAAGCAACTGTAGAGATCCCTATTAAAGATCTGGGAACTACGTTACCGGTAAAAGTATGTGTCGTTACCGGAACCAAATATGTAGGACGGGTAATTGAGGATGTTCTGGCCGGACGTAGCTCATACCACTTTATCGAAGTGATGAACTGTCCGGGCGGTTGCATAAATGGCGGCGGGCAGCCTATACGCCGCGATATGTATTAAGAGAGGGGGATGTAAATGAGTATTTTTAGAGAAAAAGGCACCTTCACCCGCAGGCAGTTTTTCAAAGGCTCGGGCATGCTGGCAGCAACCATCGTAATAAGCGGCGTTTTCGCTAAATTTGGTTACGATGCCTGGGCAGCCAGCGATGCATACATAGAAAAACGTATCAGTGGTCTTTATACCCTGGATGAAAAAATGGCGATCAGAAAATCTCATCAGAATCCAGAAATACTGCAAATTTACAAGGATTTTCTGTCTCCGGGAGAAGTTAAGCCTGTAAGTGAAAAAGCTCATCATCTCCTGCACACCAAATACGGCCAGGACATTCCTGAATTGATCAAAGAACTGCATGCTCACCAGCATGACGCCGCGTAGGAGGGATTTATATGAGCGAAGTAAGAGGGAAAGTTCTAAAACACGGCGAACAAACGCGCACCATGCACTGGGTGCACCTGGTAGCATTTATCATTCTGGCCCTGACCGGGATAGGTTTCTATTTTAATATCGGGTTTATTAACAATATGTTCGGCGGGGGCGCTAATGCCTCCATGGTTCATCGTTGGGCGGGAGTCGTATTCGTTGTCGGTCCGGCATTATATATCCTGTTAAACTTCGAACGCTTTGCCCGTTTCGTTGATACTATTACCACCATTACCAAGGACGATATCGGCTGGCTGAAAACCATGGGAGGCTATATTCCTTTTTTGAAAGGTGAAGTTCCTCCTCAGGATAAATACAATGCCGGCCAGAAAATGCTGGGCCTCATTATTATAATTGGCTGTCTCCTGCTTATCCTGACCGGATTTCCCATGTGGCTTTGGCGGGCTGTAGTTCCACCTGCTTTCCTGGCCTTTTGCTACAGTGTTCATTTCTGGGTAGCAGCTATTTTAATACTGGCTGTGTGCGGTCATTTCTTCCTGGCCGCCATTCACCCCAAATCCAGGGTTGAATTTGCTTCCATGATGATCGATGGGTATATTGATGCTGAAATCAGTGCCCACCATAACGAAAAATGGTTTAATACTCTGGAGGAAGTGAAGGAATAAGGGAGTTTAATAACACCCGCTTATTATTAATACTACTATATAATTTTATTACCCATACTTCATTCAGTAGAAAAAGAAGCTGTCCCCAAAAGGGGCAGCTTCTTTTTCTACTGAAATCGGAATTTGCTTGACATTAATAAATGAATGTATAAAAATAAGCGTTAATAGGAATGATTACTGATAAAAAAGGGAGGCACTACCTTGAATCTAATTTCAAAACATCCCCTCCAACGCTGTTGGGCACTCTTAATTATTTTCTGTCTGTTGCTTTTTAGCGGCTGCAACCTTAAATCCAGCCCCAACTCAGCTAATGCTCCTCAGAAGGACAAAAAGACCATCGTAACCTCTTTTTACCCGATGTATATCATGGCTTTGAACATAACCGCCGGTATCCCCGAAATTGAGTTAGTCAATCTGACCGGCCCCCAGACCGGATGTTTGCATGATTATCAATTAACCCCGAATAACGTAAAAACCCTGCAAAAAGCGGATTTTTTTATCGTTAATGGAGCCGGGGCGGAGAGCTTTTTGGATAAAACTATCCAACAACAGCCGCAGCTTAAAATAATAACGGCCAGCCAAGGTATCCAGCTTATGGAGAGCCATGAACATGAACATGAACATGGACACGGCGAAGAAATGGGCAATCCTCACGTTTGGGTCAGCATAGACGGTGCTATTAAAGAAGTAAATAATATAGCCACCCAATTAGCTGATCTGGATCCGGATCGGGCTGCTCAATACCGCAAAAATGCTGCGGTCTATACCGCCAAACTGGAGAATCTGCAGCAGGATATGCACCGTGAACTAGATGGGATTGATAATCGTAACATTGTGACCTTCCATGAAGCCTTTCCCTATTTTGCTAAGGAATTTAACCTTAATGTTGTGGCCGTGGTACAGCGCGAGCCTGGTTCTGATCCCAGTCCCGCCGAACTGGCTGAAACGATTCAACTGGTACGCAAATCCCAGGCAAAGGCTCTGTTTACCGAACCCCAATACCCAACCGGAGCAGCGCAGGCAATCGCCCGGGATACAGGGGCTAAAATCTATATACTCGATCCAGCCGTAAACGGGCCCGATGATCCGGATGCTTATTTGCAGATTATGCGTAAGAATCTAAAAACCTTGACTGAGGCACTTCGCTAATGGCTGCCCCGAACTCCTGTAAAGCAACTGAGAACCCTGCCTGTGGTTTATGTTGCACGAAAATTAATAACTTTGCAGTAAATTTGGCCGATACCGTTATCCTGCAGGATGTCAATCTACACATCCACTGCGGGGAATTAACAGCTATAATTGGCCCCAATGGGGCTGGCAAAAGTACTTTGTTAAAAGCTATCCTGGGAGAAATACCGCACCAGGGTGAATTAAGATTTCTGGATGCCGCCAATCGCAGTACATCTGCACCGCTGGTTGGTTATGTTCCTCAACATTTGGATTTTGATCCCGGTGCACCGATTAGTGTAATGGATCTATTCGGAGCCAGCACCTCCCGCTGGCCCGTATGCTGGTCACATCGTCAGGCTCAGCGGTTAAATTGTCAGACGGCCCTTAAGCGTGTACAAGCCAGCCATCTCCTGGACAGACGCCTGGGCAAACTTTCGGGAGGCGAACTGCAGCGGGTATTGTTGGCACTGGCTCTAACCCCCATTCCTGACCTGCTGCTTCTGGACGAACCGGTATCAGGGGTTGATCAACGCGGTATGGAAATCTTCTATGAAATGGTTTCCGATCTGCGCCACCGCTACGATCTTTCCATAATTCTGGTATCCCATGATTTAAACCTCATGGCTCGTTATGCGGATCGTATTGTCTATCTAAATAAAACCGTAATCTGTAGCGGTACACCGGCGGAGGTATTTAATAATGATCAGGTAATTAAGGAATTTGGCAAAATAGAGCTATGTCCCCTAGATGTCGACCACTCCGGGAAAGGAGACTGACCATGGCCGCATACTATGCTTGGGCACAAAACCTGCTTCCTTTCCAATGGGCTCAATATTCTTTTATGTTAAACGCACTCCTGGCGGTTTTCCTGGTAAGTCCGCTCTTTGGTATACTGGGTACTATGGTAGTCAATAATAAAATGGCCTTTTTCTCTGATGCCATCGGCCATTCTGCTCTGACTGGGATTGCCATCGGAGTATTGCTGGGAATGCGGGATCCCTTAGCTGCCATGTTAGCATTTTCGGTATTGCTGGCGATTGGTATTTCTCTGGTGAAAGCCCACGGCAAATCTTCGCCTGATACCGTAATAGGGGTATTTTCCTCTACCGCGGTTGCCCTGGGAATCGTTATCCTGTCACGGGGAGGCGGATTTGCCAGATATTCCAATTTCCTAATAGGTGATCTGTTAAGCATTACCGTACAAGAGATTTTAATGCTCTTAATCGTTTTAATCATCGTTTTGCTTTTTTGGGCCAGATTCTTCAATCAACTGCTTTTAGTAAGCGTCAATCCTTCCCTGGCCGGCAGCCGGGGAATAAAGGTACTGTATATAGAGATAATCTTCAGCGTCATTATGGCCATAGTCGTAACCATATCCATACAATGGGTTGGTATCTTGATTATCAATTCCCTGTTAATATTGCCTGCTGCTGCAGCCCGCAATATTGCCGGCAATATGCGCCAGTATCATGTAATAGCGGTATTGATTGCCATCATCTCTGGATTAACCGGTTTAATCCTATCCTATTACTGGGGTACGGCTACCGGTGCTACCATCGTGCTGTGTGCCAGCTTGTTTTATGTTTTAACCCTGTGGGGATACGCAAAATTTAACTAAAAGGAGCAATTTATGTGCCAGGTGATCATAAACCCAAAACAGCAAATGGAAAAATTGTCCGCTCCACGAAACAACGGCAAGCTATTTTGGATATATTGACCAAGCAACAATCACATCTATCAGCCGAAGAAATTTACCAGGCCGTAAAAATAACGCAGCCTAGAATCAGCCTGGGCACTGTTTATCGTAACCTGGAGATACTGACTGAATTGGGCAGCATATATAGAAACAGCTTCGCAGACGGCAAAGCCCGTTATGAGTCGGCCACAATAGGGCATCACCACCACTTGGTCTGCATTAATTGCCAGGATATTGAAAACCTGACTGCCTGTCCGATGGCCCAAGACATAGGAAACCTGGCTCAAAGCCACGATTTTGAACCCCTGGAACATTACTTTGAGGTTTACGGCTACTGCGGAAAGTGCAGACGGAAAGATTAGTAAGAAAGCTGACGCAGTTTTAGTAGGCACAAATAAAACTGACCCTTCCGGCAAAATTAAGGTGCCACCTTAATAGCGACCGCTAGGGAGCATCAGTAGTGCCTGAAGGTGCCACCTTAATAGCGACCGTTAGGGAGCATCAGTAGTGCCTGAAGGTGCCACCTTAATAGCGACCGTTAGGGAGCATCTGTAGTCCCCGCAGGTTCCGCCTCACCCCTTACCTCTCACTTTTGCAAATAGTGTTATCGTCCGGTCTTGAAAAGATGGGCTGCTTTGCTTTATTACCCATCATCGCGTATTACCTGTATTTTTACTCTGGTCAGCAAACCGGTGACAGCCACCAATCCAACCAATAGCGGCAATAGGTAGGTTAGAACCGCACCCACTGCTACTCCTGCGGTAAGAGGAATTTCTAACAATAAATCACCATTCATCTTGCGGATAATCAGACGCCTGACATTACCCTCCTGGATAAGTTCCTTTACACGTTCAGCAAGTCCTTCAACTGCTATCTCAATCTCTTCGGCCCAGCTACTGCCTTGATTTTTCCACTTCATAATCCAACCCTCCATTTGTCATATTCATTTAATACTTTTCCCATATATACCTAGATTATTTAAGTATCGTTACGAGGTTACAAATGTGGCTATTTATGCAGCCAAGGTTAAATAATGGAACGAACTTACACTAGCTGTCAATCGATTCCAATGATCCGATCATGGCCAATTATAAAAACTAGGGATTTCTGGAGGTTCTTCCCCAACCTTTCCTGGTTGAAGATATTTGCCGGGTCATTAATAGAGTACTAAAGGGAACACCCCCAGACCCTTGTTAGGATACCTAGCCGGACTTAGGTTATAACGTAATCACTTTGCAGGCATGCAGGATTTTTTCCGTAATCGTATACATATTGGAAACAGATCCCACCATTAATTTATCCCTGACATTATAATAATCCAGACAGGTACCGCAAGACAGGACTTCAATTCCATTGTTGCTTAACACCTGGATATGGTCTGCTAGCTCCGAACCGGCCGTATTTAAAAGTACGCCGCTGTTCATAAAGATCACGCATTGTATTTCCCCTTCCATTTGGGTCAGGGTGTATAGAAAACTTTTCATTAAAAGTGACCCCAGCTTGTCATCACCGTTCCCTAAAACATTGCTGCCTATAAGGATAACCGTATTTCCCTCTAATATTTCCTTATCATCATCTTTTTCAGCCAGCCCTTCCTCTTTATAAATTCTGATATAATACTGGCCCTCTTTTTCATCGACCATGCTTTCAAGATTTAAAGTTTTAACCATCCGCACCACGTTCTCCAGGGCGGTGGGGTTGTCCACGATTGTTAAAATCTCGTTTATTTCATGGCTATCCAGGGCTTTTTTAGTCAGAACCACCGGTTGGGGACAGCTTAATCCCCGCGCATCGACAACTTTTTTCATTCGTTAATCAACTCCTTTAAATGTATTATCCCCCCATGGCCACAGATCACAACCACAAAATGTAAGGGGCAAGGGGTGAAACAAAACCTTCGTTTACCAGCGGAAGTAAAGCATCCGCTGCGGTGTTTAGTAGTTTTTCATAAATCGGCTATATCTTTTAAATCGTTTTAATCGGGTTATCTGTGTCTATTCTCTCACTAACCCCGCATGGCTTTGGCTCTTAAGGCTTCTTTCGCCTTAAGCAGGGAAACAATCACCTCGTTAACCGGAGTTGGTACTCCGCAGGCTCTCCCCAAATTAATTACTGCGCCGTTTAAAGCATCAATTTCAGTGCGGCGTCCCCTTTGAATATCCTGCAGCATGGAAGCATGGTGCAGAACGGTGGGAGGTATCATTTGACTATAAAACGCCTCTATATACTCCTGGGCATCCGCCCAGGGAGTTTTTTGTCCCCTGGCCTCTAAAACCGCAAATATCTCTTTGATAATCTCATCCATTAAGGACTTGGAATCATAATTGGCCGCCAGTTGACCATAGGGTACTTCCAGGATGGCCCCCAAGGGATTCAAGGCTGAATTATATATGATCTTAGCCCAAACGTATTGCATTACTTGCGCAGATGCTCGGGTAGGAATGCCGGCTGCATTAAACACCTGGGCTAAATCCTCCAGGATGCGCAGGTCGATTAATTGGTCGGGGGAACCCAGCAACACATCATCAGCAATAACCGTCACCCGGGAATGACCCCACTTAACTGTTTCGGCGCCAAATATAACCCTGCCCAGAACAATCCTGTCGGCAGCAATATATTCGGAGGCGGCTTCATAGTTGCCGTATCCGTTTTGGGCCAACAGCAGATAGGTATTCGGCCCGATAAGATCTTGGATCTGCCTGCATATCTCACCGGTTTCGTATGATTTTACAGTCAGAATGACCATATCAAACTGCTCGTCCTGCAACTCGGCCGCATTGGTCACCAGCAGATCCAGACGGGCCTCATGTTCGCCCCATATACCTTCAACCTTTACGCCCTGCTCGTTTATAGCTGCGATAACCGGCTCCAGATCCAGACCAATAATCTCATGCCCTCTGTTTTTTAATAAACAGGAATAAACCGTCCCCAATGCGCCCAGCCCTAACACCAGAATCCTCAATTTACTTCCGCCTTTCCCACCAGACAGTGTGATGATACTCTTAAGTTTAAAATACTGCACCGATAATCTCAAATAAATAATCACATATTAAAAAGCTGCGCTTTGAAAAGCCGCTTGGCGTGTTTTTTCCCCGCTTTTACAGATTGCGAAATTTACATTGTCATAAAAAACCGCTTAAAAGCTGAATCTGATCTTCAACTTCCAAGCGGTTTTTCGCCCAGTTTCATTTAAATACGGAACTTAAAATGCGGTTGAGGTAAAACAGCTTAGCTTAATCAAAGCCAATCCAAATAGTATCTGCTTAATCCAACCGATAGGTTGTCTTATTCGAGAACCAGAATAACTTCCGATTCTGCTATCTGCTGACCTACTTTAACCTTGATTTCCTTTACAACTCCATCCGCAGGTGCAAACACTGGATTCTCCATTTTCATTGCTTCCAGAATGATAACTTCATCATCTTCAGCTACCTTCTGTCCTTCTTGTACCAGAATCTCCAATACCTTTCCTGCCATCGGGCTTTCCAAAGCTGCCATGATCGTTTCCTCCTTTAGTCTATTAGTCTATTATAATTTTAATCAGGCCTGTTATAATGACCTATTTTAACACACTTAAAAACATTCCGGCTGCAACTGCAGTGCCAATAACACCTGCTACGTTAGGCCCCATAGCATGCATTAGCAAATAGTTCTTTTTGTCAGCTTCCGAACCGACTTTATGGGCAACCCTGGCTGCCATAGGCACGGCCGACACCCCCGCTGCCCCAATTAAAGGATTGATTTTTTCCTTTAAGAAAAGGTTCATAAACTTGGCCAGCAATACCCCGCAGGCAGTGGCACAAGCAAAAGCTACAATACCTAAAATAAATACGAAGATAACCTTGGGTGTTAAGAATACCTCGGCCGACATAGTGGCCCCGACTGATACCCCCAGGAAAATGGTAACGATGTTCATTAACTCGTTTTGGGCAGCATTGCTCAAGCGATCTGCTACTCCCGATTCCCTTAACAGGTTGCCTAAACAAAACATACCCATCAAAGACGCAGCATCCGGCACAATAAGAATTACAATGATAGCGGTAATGATGGGAAAAAATATTTTCTCCAGCTTGGATACCTTGCGCAGAGACTTCATGCGGATCTTGCGTTCTTCTTCGGTAGTAAGCAGTTTCATGACAGGCGGCTGTATCACAGGTACCAAGGCCATATACGAATAGGCTGCAACTGCACACACCCCCATCATCTCAGGGGCCAGCTTGGAAGCTAGAAAGATCGTGGTGGGCCCGTCAGCACCGCCGATAATTCCGACAACCGCTGCCTGGGATACGGAAAAGCCCAGTGCCAGTGCGCCAAGAAAGGCAATATATACTCCTCCCTGGGCTCCGGCACCCAACAACAATGTCTTGGGATTAGCTATAACCGGTCCAAAATCAGTCATGGCCCCAATACCCAGAAAAATCAAGGGAGGTATTACTGCCCATTCTTCTCCATAGTGGTAAAAACGCCAAAGCAGTCCTTCCCCAGGGGTCATAATCTCCGAGGGAAGATTTACCAAGAGAATACCGAAAGCAATAGGCAATAATAATAAAGGTTCATACTCCTTTTTAATAGCCAGGTAGATAAATAGAAAAGCAATGAGCCACATTACAACGTTGCCCCAGTAAAGGCTCCCAATGCCCATGGTTGACCACATATTGGTTAAAAACTCCATATTCTTCTATTACCCCCTTAGGTATAATTTTGCTTATTTTTTGCGTTGCTGCGAAGGATAGTTGACTTATTAACCTGGCTTTAGGGTGATATCTGTATAATATTTTTTTCTAAATTACTGATCCGTTTTCGACTGAGCCTTGTTCTCCAGGAAAATGGCCAGCTTGGAGCTTAAGGTGACCATAAGCTGTAAGAAAATCATAACTAGAAATACTCCGGTAATTCCTGATAGTAATACTAGCAATGGCAATGACATAAATTCACCGCCTTTCCATAATGTATTTTGATTTTGTCCGTTGGCAATATTACCAGCAAGTATGCCCCATAATGGTTTTAAATAGCAATAATACTGTTTTATATCCTTTATATCACTTGCAAGGAAACTTCACTACCTGTATACTTAACGTTAAGTAAAATATCGTTTTTTGTCAATATACTTTTTACGGTTGGCTTCGGATTTGCTCAAATAATCCGTTCATGATTTAATTATGGTTAATGAAAGCAGGTGGTATGTTTTTCCAGCAAACAATGGTTACAGCTACGTTTAATACCTGTAACTCCTTTTTTATCCTTAACGAACAAAAAATATAGGAAGGTGATTCTGTGGTAAACCCCAACCAAACTAATGAAACCAATTCTGAACCAGGTACCGAAAAACTTCGCCCCGAGCTGGCCGAAGTTATTAAACGTCACTCCTATGGTCTGGATGAAAACCGCCCTGACGCAGTAGCCAAGCGAGAGAAAAGCAACCAGCGTACTGCCCGCACCAATATTTATGATCTATGTGATGATGACAGTTTTATCGAATACGGGGCATTAACTATCGCCGCACAACGTCAGCGGCGTTCTGTCGATGACCTTATTGAAAGAACCCCAGCTGATGGTTTGATTACTGGCGTGGGCACAATCAACAGTAACCAATTTGGGGAAGAGAAAGCCCGTTGTTTTGTGATGGCATATGATTACACAGTTTTAGCCGGCACCCAGGGATTTTTTAACCACAAAAAAATGGATCGCATGCTGAAACTGGCCCACGAACAACACCTGCCTCTGGTTTTCTTCGGCGAGGGCGGCGGAGGAAGACCGGGGGATGTTGATGCTACCGGAGTTATGATCTCTGGCCTGGACTTGTCCACTTTTGGGTTATTCGGTGGTCTTAGCGGCAAAGTTCCCATGGTAGGTATCTTGTCAGGCGTATGCTTTGCGGGCAATGCTGCTTTAATGGGTTGCTGCGATGTGATTATCGCCACTAAAAACTCCAATATCGGCATGGGCGGACCGGTAATGATCGAAGGCGGAGGTCTGGGTTCATTTACCCCGGAAGAAGTCGGCCCTATGGATGTGCAGACTAAAAACGGCGTAGTGGATATTCTCGTTGAAGATGATGCCGAGGCGGTAGCCGTTGCCCGCCAATACCTATCGTATTTTCAAGGGTCTACAACTGAATGGCAGGTCAAGGATCAAAAGGCATTACGTAATTTGATCCCGGAAAACCGGCGCCGGGTCTATAACGTCCGCAAAGTAATTGAAACCTTGGCAGATGAAGGTTCTTTCCTGGAATTAAGACGTGATTTTGGCTGCGGTATGATTACAGGTTTCATTCGTATCGAAGGCAAGCCTTTTGGTTTAATTGCCAATAACTGTATGCACATGGGCGGAGCTATAGAAGCTGAGGGGGCTGACAAAGCGGCTCGTTTGATGCAGATTTGTGAAGCGCATGGTTTGCCGGTTCTTTCCCTTATCGACACCCCGGGGTTCATGGTCGGCCCTGATATAGAAGAACGTGCTCAGGTACGCCATGTATGCCGTATGTTCGTAATAGGCTCCCATCTTACTGTCCCATATTTCTCCGTTGCGTTACGGCGCGGCTATGGTCTGGGAGCAATGGCTATGGCCAGAGGCGGTTTTCATGAATCCTTCTTTACGGCGGCCTGGCCAACAGGTGAATTCGGAGCCATGGGGCTGGAAGGCGCGGTTAAGAGCGGTTACCGAAAGGAGCTTAACGCGGTTGAAGATCCTCAGGAACGTGAAGCCCTGTATAATAAACTGGTAGATCAATTATATGCTAGAGGTAAAGCGGTCAACATGGCTTCTTATCTGGAAATAGACTCCGTTATCGATCCTGCGGACACCCGCCGCTGGATTCTGCGAGGTCTGAAATCAGCAGCGGCTCGTGATGAGGCCAATGCTAAACATGCCTATGTTGATACCTGGTAAGATGTAGTTCGACGTAGTTGCTCTAAAAGCTACCAAAACTCTAATTAAAAAAGCAGGCCTGTAACCGCTGCATGGTTCGGGCCTGCTTGATTATTCTCGATATTTTTAAAACGTTTAGACTTTTCTTCGGCTTATTTAATCATTCCTAAAGACCGGTAGGTAGCTTCATCGGCTATGCCGGTCGGTTCTAAGCCATGCCAGATCTGGTAATATTTTACCGCCAATTCAGTCATGCTACCAAAGCGTCCATCGGCCCTGTCAAAAATAATACCTACTTCCTTCAGTCGGCTTTGCAGGTAGACAACATTTTGCCCGCTCTGCTTCTTTTTCAACGGACGTCCGTTGAAGTTCTTGGGAAAGATCTGACCGTTCTCCACAATCTTAACCGTTGTGCCCACCGGTATACGGGGATAGAGATCCTCGACATCCCGGTTGCGCATACGGATACAGCCGTGTGACATGGAGGCACCTATCGAATACGGTTTGTCGGTTCCGTGGATACCGTAGATTCCCCAGGGAACGTTAAGCCCCATCCACCGGGTTCCAAAACCATTGCCCCATCCCATTCCCTTATTTACAACTTTCCATTCTCCCAGGGGAGACGGGGTTTTCCATTTACCTACTCCAACCGGATATTCTTTGATCAATTCCCGATCATGGAATACCTTTAAATTATGTTTTCCAATATCTATTTCTATCATAACTTTCGGTTGGTTTTTCGTTGCTTCGGTTAAGCAGGATGTGTCCGGTTCATCATACATCAAACATTCCCATTCCGATTTAGATACAACGCCATTCGTCTTTAGATGATGGGCCAACTGGAAAAGCCTTACCACTTCACTCGTTTTCAAGTCATACCTGCCATTCGGTACTATTTCATAGCCAAGATCCCTTAACCGCGCCTGCACCATCCAAACAGCCTCACCTTCCAGGCAAGGCTCCCCTACGTACAGAACCGGATAATCGGTATTATCAACCCGAATGGGTGGGGTCGATGGCTGGTTTGATTCAGACCGCGCTTCGATTTGGTTTGAAACCAGAAGAAAAAAACAGATACTGACAATAATAATAATTAAGGGTTTACGTACCACAGATCTACCTCCTCATGTTTTTTGAGAATTCTTCTAATCTGTCAGTACATATTTTCCCCAAAAATTCAAAAAGCATTTATGGTTTTTCAGGTTGGCCACTTTATTTGTACAAGACAAGGCGAAGTTTTAAACACTTCATGCCTCGCCGACTTCTATATGAAGTCCGGCTTCTGTCCATATTTTTCCGCATGCACGAAGCTCTCCAGATCTTTTCTGGGAGGAGCGTTTACTTCTTTGGCCGGAAATCCTACCGGGATTATCTCAACTGAACCAATATCCTCGGGCAGTTCCAATAGCCGGTCAACCCCCTGGTGATTGAAACTGCCAATATGTACGGTTCCCAGCCCCAGGTCGTGTGCAGCCAGACAAAGATTTTGACAGGCAATTCCCAGATCAAACATAAACCAGTCACCTTTGTCGGTCTGCATTACCCCTTTTTTGGCCCCGGATATCCCTTTTTTACCGCATAAAACCATTACTACCGGGGCCTCCATAATTCCTTTGGCACCCGGATTATTATCAGAAAGCAGTTTGACCAGGCTTTCCTTAACCGGGGTTTCCTTCACCACAACGACTTCCCAGCATTGGGTATTGGCCCAGGAAGGTGACCAGCGAACCGCTTCCAGCAGCTCACTAATCATCTCGTTTGTTACGGGTTGCCCGGTAAAACGCCGGATACTTCGGCGGCTTTTAATACAATCCCTCGTTTCCATTCTATTACCTCCCTATTTCCTTGCAGTTTAAGTTGGTACGTGCCTCATCAACGCCTGTAGCTAGCCAATGGGAAATCTCTGACGTTACCATTATTATAGCACACGCTCTGCCCGGTCAGATCGTTGGTCATATTCTAACAACTTGTCAAACCCCACCAACGGCTCGCGGCAGGAATAATTTTCACAAATATAAGTAGTTGTCAGGCCATTTACGCTGTGCATGGGCTGCAGATACTGAGCCTTCCCCCCCCACTCCTGGTTAATCTTTTCGTCCTTTAAGACGATCAGGGTATTGGGATCAAAGCGTGAATTTAGGTAATTTAAAATATCCACGGTATCGGCGTTGTCTGAATTACCGGCGACCACCACTTCACGTCCGGGAAAAATCTGGTAAGAAACTGCGACCAGCCAAAAGGAATGCGCCACGGGATTTTCCAGGATGCTGCCGGTAAAATAATCCAGGGTTTTTTGTGCCTTATCCTCCAGATCAACGTTGCCGCTTAGCCGAGCCAGCCTTAAAAAGTTAAATGCTGCCACCGCATTGTCTGAAGGCAGTGCACCATCGTAATGTTCCTTGGGACGGCTTAACAGCTGCTCTCCGTCTAAACCATAGAAAAACAAGCCCGCACTTTGCTCATCCCAGAAATATTTTATAAGCTCATCGTTTAGAGCCAACGCCGCCAAAAGGTTTTTATTATTAAATCCGGCTAGGTAGAGCTCAATCAGTCCCCAGATAAGGTAAGTATAATCCGCTGCGTAAGCCGGATATTCAGCCCTTCCAGCGCGATAACTGGCCAACAGCCTGCCATCCGTACGGCGCAGATTAGCAAGAATAAAATCAACCGCATTTTGTGCCGCGCTCAGATAGGTATCATCTTTCAGGATGCGTGCGCCCATGGCCAGCGCTGCTACCATCAACCCATTCCAGCCGGTTAATATCTTGTCATCCTTTAGAGGTTTGATTCTTTTTTCGCGCTGGTCAAATAGTTTCCGGCGAGCTTCTTTAAATTCAGTTCCTTTATTAAGGAAGTCAGTGGTATGGGTTAGATTAGGGATATTCTTGTTTTCAAAATTGCCATCGCGGCTGATATCATAAGCTTTAAAATAGCGTTGTGCCGATTCATCACCCAGTACTTTTTCTATTTCCTCCCGGGTCCACAGGTAAAACTTGCCTTCTTCCCCTTCGGAATCAGCATCTTCCGCCGAATAGAAGCCTCCTTGCGGGTCGGTCATGTCTCTTAGAACATAAATAAAAATCTCCCGCGCCACCCGGGCGTAGAATTCTTCCCCACTGAGCTGATAGGCCTCCAAATAAGCCATAGCCAAAAGAGCGTTGTCATACAGCATTTTTTCAAAATGAGGCACCAACCACCTGCGATCAGTTGAATAACGGGCAAAGCCAAAACCGATATGGTCATAAATTCCCCCTCGGTACATCTTCTGCAGGGTTATTTTTACCATGTCCAGTGCTTTATCTTCTTGTTGAAAATAATAGTAGCGCATGAGAAACAACAGGGTATGCGGTGAAGGAAACTTAGGCGCCGACCCAAAGCCTCCCCACTGATCGTCAAATATACGGCAGTAGTATTCAAACGCCTGGTCAAGCACCCCCTGGGTAAGTGGGGAACCCTTAACTTTACGGTCGGTTTCCTTAAGGGACAGGCTGATCTGTTTAGCTGAATCCAGTAGAGAATTACGTTCATTTTCCCAGAGTTCGGCAACCCGAGGCAATAATTGCAACAACCCCGGTAGCCCGGCCCGCTGGTTGCGCGGCAGATAGGTAGCTGCATAAAAAGGCCTTTTGTCGGCATCCATAATAACCGTAAGTGGCCACCCCCCGCTGCCGGTTAAGGCCTGGCAGACCGTCATATATATATTATCTATGTCAGGCCGTTCCTCCCGATCCACCTTTATGGAAATAAAGTGCCGGTTCAGCAGTTCGGCTACCTCTTCATCCTCAAAAGACTCCTGAGCCATAACATGGCACCAGTGACAAGTCGAATAGCCGATGCTTAAAAAAATGGGTTTTTCCTCTTCTTGAGCCGCTTTAAAAGCTTCCTCGTTCCAGGGATACCAGTTTACCGGATTTTTGGCATGCTGTAGAAGGTAGGGGGATTTTTCATTTGCCAATCTGTTAGACACTGTTGTATTTTCCATCTTTTCACCTCATATCATGTTTGATGCCTTAGACAATAATATTCCCCAAACGGCTAAATAAAAATTATAGACCCGATTTACATTTTGGGTCGTTATCGCTGCAGAAATTCAAATAATGTTCTTCAAACATCTTGACAGAACAGGTGTTCCTATTATACTATGTTTTTAGAACTTGTGTTCTAAAATTTCGGAAAGCGGTGGGATTATGTTTACAGGTTTTACTAAAAAAGAGTTTATTCAAACCATGCTGGTTTCTATATCGACAGTTATTATTGGTTATTTTTCCATGGTGGGGGTAATACTTTTGTTCTCATGATAACGTCCTCAAAAACCGTGCCCTTTATAACACATCAGGGATTCCTGTTGGGTAACCTGCAGCATTTTTATAAAGTTGTTTTATTTTAAAATTACTACTAATACCTCTCTAAACCATACCTTTCATGATTAATTGCCATTATTAATTGAATATTTAATCTCGACTAAAAATTAACCATATTTCCTCTTAAGCAGTAAATGTTGCCATGTTAATAAATTCTGGTATAATCGAAAATAAGTAATTATCTAGAAAATTAAGGACTACTATATATAATATAAAACTAGAATCATTAGGGGAACAGGCAGATGTTTGTATAGGGAGAGGGGATAAATTAATTGAATTTTCTGAATAAGTTTGAACTACTGGCTCGCCGTATCAATGTAAAGTTTCGTTTGATCATTGCGTTTACCCTGATATTGATGTTAGTTACTGGAGTCATGGGTATTTACGCCACATCGATTATGTCCCAGAAGATCTTGACAGCATCTCATCAGAAATTAAAATCTGACCTAGCTCTGGGTAAAGAGATTATTAACGAGCAGTACCCCGGAGACTGGCATATACAAAATGGTAAGCTATATAAAGGCTCGACCCTGATTGAAAATAATTACCAGATTATTGATTTAATCGGCAAGAGCACCGGTGATAATGTTACGATATTTTGTGGGGATACCCGCGTAGCTACCAACGTTACTAAAAATGGGCAGCGTCAGGTTGGCACCCAGGCTTCCGCCCAGGTCGTGCAAACCGTCTTAAAACAGGGACAAACTTATATAGGCCGGGCTGATGTCGTAGGGGTATGGAATGAAACTGCCTATGAGCCTATAAAAGATGCGGCCGGTAATATTATCGGTATCTGGTTTGTGGGAGTACCGTCTACACCCTATGATGATATGGTTAACCATTTTCGTTGGAGTATGATTGGTTACTCTGGAGTTGGCATATTAGTTGGATTTCTAGCGGCGGTTCTGATTGCATATACAGTCCATGCACCGCTTAGAAGGATTAACCAAGGAATCGAGCGGGCCAGCGAAGGTGATCTTAGCATTATGATTCCTCAAAAGAGCGATGATGAATTAGGCAGGCTGGCTAACCGCGTAAATAAGATGATGGCCAAAATGGCGGAACTAATTGGCAAGACCCAGCATTTAATATCCACGATAGTACAGTCCAATACGCTCTTGTTAAATAACTCCCAAAACTGTTCTGCCATGATGCAGAATATGACAGATCTTTCCGGTATCATGAGTGCCAATGCTGGCAACCAGGCTGATATGACCAATCAATCCCGCCAGGCTATTAATGAAATGTCAGCCGCAGTTCAACAACTGGCTCAAAATGCGCAGGAAGTTGCTTCGTCAGCTTTGACTGCTCACAACAAAGCCGAGAATGGCCAGCGACAGGTCGGTGATGCCATTGAACAGATTGGGGTTATCAACCAGACGGTTAATACTACCGCCGGTATCGTTGCAGATTTGGGCAATAAATCTCAGGAAGTCGGCCAGATTGTAGATCTCATTACCAGTATCGCCGACCAAACTAATTTGTTGGCCTTAAACGCCGCCATTGAAGCAGCCCGAGCCGGAGAACAGGGACGTGGTTTTGCGGTGGTGGCTGAGGAAGTACGCAAGCTGGCCGAAGAATCAGGTGAGGCCGCCAAACGTATTGCCATTTTGATTAATGAAGTACAATACGAAGCCAACCGAGCCGTATCGGCTATGCAGGATGGAACCAGAGAGGTCAGTCATGGCACTAAGATTGTTGCCAGTACTGGTGATGCCTTTGAACAGATTATTCAAGCCTTCAGCACAGTCAATCAGCAGGTGCAAGAGATGTCGGCCGCCAGTCAGGAAATGGCAGCCAGTGCTGAAACTGCCCTGTATTCGATTCAGCAAACCTATACGGCTGCCGATCAGAATGCTGCTGACGCTCAAAACGTTAAGTCAGTAGCGACCGAGCAGATGGCGAAGATGCAGGAAGTAGCAGCTTCCGTGGAAAAAATGACCGAAATAATTGATGAATTAAATGTAGCCATTGCCTATTTCACAGTTTAAATATTATAGACGCAGATAACGAATTTACGCTGATTTTGCTTTTAAATTGTTTTTATTATCGGGGATAGTCTGCGTCACCCTTCGGGTACTGCCGATGCTCCCCGCCACTAAACACAAAGTGCCGGGGAGCTATTTATGTTGCTGTGTTAATAATATTAAAATCTGCGCTATTATAACTCCTTGCCTGGATAAATTTTCCGATCATATTTTCTATTATTTAGTTCATCCTAAAAATGAAGTTTAAAACCAGGAAAGGAGTTAATGATAGTGACGGTTAACCAAATGGAACTGCAGAACCTCAGACATTTAATCGGCAGTCATGCTAATGCCGAAAAGAAACTCCGTTTTTATGCTCAGCAATGCCAGGATGCCCAAATAAAACAGATGTTTGAGCAGGGCGCCCAATCAGCCGTTAATACCCGCAACAAACTGATGTCATTTTTAACGTAAGGAGTGAATAATTTTGCCACAGATTATGCAGGATAAAGAAATGGTTAATGATATACTCTCCATGACCAAAAGCAGCCTGACCACCTATGCAAACTTTATTGGTGAAACGGCAAATCCGCAGTTGCGTTCAACTATTCAACAGATCAGAAATTCCGATGAACAGTTCCAATATCAACTTTTTCAGCTAGCCGAACAAAAGGGCTTTTATAAGCCTGCTGCCCAGGCCGACCATTCTGACATACAGACTGTTAAATCACAGGTAGGCCAATAACGCCTGGCTATGAACGAGCCGGGGCTTTAATAAAAGCTCCGGCTTAATTTTTGCGCATCTGTTCCACGATCGCCATATCGTCTGTAAAGATTTTTTTATAATACAAACCGACCATGAGCAGACAGCCTATAGCTACGGCAGCGGTCATCATAACCATGACCACAAATTGATAGCGCACCGCACTATGGGGGTTCATTCCCGCCAATATTTGTCCGGTCATCATTCCCGGAAGGCTTACCAGCCCTACCACCATCAAAGCATTAATAGTTGGTGTCATACCTGCTTTAACAGCCGTTTGCATATCGGTTTTTATTGCTTCCCAAGGTGAAGCCCCCAGACATAATAGCTGTTCCACCTGATCTATATGCCCATTGATTTCTGCCAGCATACGATCTAAAGAAAGAGCAATACCGTTCATAGAATTACCGAGTATCATGCCAAAAATAGGGATCATAACCTGAGCTGAATATAAAGGTTGAGGACTTATAATCAGCATCACCACAATCAGACCTACGATAAAGGTCGAGGCGGTTAAGGCTAAAAATGACAACAGCATGGGGTTATCCGGGGCTTTGTGAATCCTTCTGGTGGACTCACGGGCAGCTATATAACATTGCAAGAGCAAAATGGGTATTATGATATACAGCTTATTGACGGCAAAAATAAAGGTAAGGGCGTAACCGATTATCGTAAGCTGCAGAAAAGCCCGTATAGTTCCCCATAATAAAGATTTCAGCAATCCCAGTTTCAAAAGTGTGGCGATCCCGCCGGTTATCAACACCAGAATGACACTGAAAATTAGCTGGGTATTGGATATTTGAATATATGAATAATCCATCTTAACACCCCTTGTTTTATAAATCCAAAAACTTTACCTGGTTAAACCCTTTAATATCCTCCTGTTTATGGGATACGATCACCAAGGCCCGCTGGTCTTTTTCCACCAGCCAGGTTTTAAGTAAATTAATTACCTGCCCGGCGCTAGAATCATCAAGGTAAGCCGTAGGTTCGTCCAAAAGCAGGATGTTAGGCTGTACCAAGAGGGATCTGATCAGGGCGATGCGGGCAGCTTCTCCTCCAGACAAAGTTGAGGCCGATTGTGGTAAGATTGCTGTGGATAATCCTACCGCTTCCAGGTAACTTGAGGCTTGATCCTGAGAATAATTAATTTGGGGAGGGCTGCAGTTTAGGTTAAAGGGCAATCGTAAATTATCCTGTACACTCCCGGCAAAAACGACTGGTTTTTGGGATAAATACTGAATCTCCCGACGCCATTTTTGCGGGGGTATTTGTCGATAGGCTTCTCCTTTATAGAACATATTTCCGGTATCTGGAGCCAGCAAGCGCGCCAGAATTTTTAAAAGGGTGGACTTTCCCGAACCGGAAGGCCCCCGTACAGCCAGGGTCTCATTCTCTGACAGTGAACCTGATGCCTGCAAAAAATAATCGTCCCGCTCGAAACGACGGGTGAGATCCTTGAATTCCATTAGTAACTGCATATTCCTCTCCCCTTTCTCTTTATTTACCTATGGGAGCATTTTATTATTATCCCAATTTTTTAAAAAAATGATGTTTTCATAACCTCTCTGGCCCGGCGGGTTTTTAGAACCCAGAATTAATAAACAAGTGCCATAAGCACTTGTTTAAATTTGTATTTGAGAGTTTTGCATAATTAACTCTTTCCAAAAAGACGATCAATATATAGTAGCCTCAGGAATATGAGAGAGCTATATATTGTGCTTTCCAAAGCATCTTTTGTTGTTTTTTGAATTATGCAATATCTTAATTTCATTATACTACCAACCCCTCATGCCCGCAGGGTACAAACACACATGAAAATGGTTACGTGCTGGCAAATGGGGAAGCTTTAGTTTCCCACCGGAAGCTATAGCTTCCGCTGCATCGGAGCTGCAAAGGCCTTCCCTGCAAATTGTCGGGGCAAAATTTAGGCTGCCGCATTTATCTGTGTCTATTTTTCATTAACCGAACTTAGTTGGCCCTTTTATTACGATCGGTTTTGGGCAGGCCTAAGCGGGAACGGTTGTTTTTACGTTTACTCTCATATTTTTTGAATGCTTCGTAAACCTCATCTATCTTTGTCACAGGCACTTCCACATAAGTGGTATTACTCTGAATCTCGATATCCCCTACCTGCCTGGGGGTCAGCGAAGTATTTGCGGTCAGGAATTCTACCAGCCGCCGTGGATGCATGCCCTGCATTTTTCCTACCGGTAATTCTACATGAGCCGTGTCGGCATTAATGATTTCAACCTCAGCCAATTCCAAGGCCGGCTCCCCATCCGCCAGCAGTTTTAGTGCAGCTGCCAACATAGTATGCGGATCGTTTTGTTGAATCAATTCACCGGCAATACTTTGATAGATACTCAAATCCCCGTGACTTGCTTCCATTAGCCGGGTGGTAAGCAATCTCTGTCTGCTTGCCATGGCATCCTTCAGGGAGGGGAGGGAGCGGCGGCAGATTTTTTTACCGATGTGATGCTCGATAACCCTTAGTTGTTTGATCTGCCGGGGCTCCACCATTGTGATGGCAACCCCGTCCCGACCAGCCCTTCCGGTTCTGCCAATTCTATGCACATAGCTGTCCGGATCCTCGGGGATATCAAAATTAAACACATGGGTTACCATATCAATATCGAGCCCCCGGGCGGCCAGGTCGGTTGCTACCAGTATGGAGATATGTCCTTTGCGGAAACGTTCCATTACGCTGTCCCGTTCGCGCTGAGACATATCACCGTGCAGGGCATCCGCAGCATAGCCCCGATGGTTAAGAGCCCCGGCCAATTGATCTACACCCTTTTTGGTTCGGCAGAATATCAAGCTAACCGAAGGACGATCTACATCGATGATACGACATATGGTTTCAATTTTATGGCGAGGGCTGACCTCATAATAATATTGCTCGGTTAGAGGTACGGTCAGCTCCGGTGATTCTACCACTATAAGTTCAGGATCAACCATGAATTTTCTGCCCAGTATTTGAATATCTTCGTCCAAAGTCGCAGAAAAAAGAAAGGTTTGGCGCTCCTTAGGACATTGCTCCAGGATTTTTTCTATATCAGGCAAAAATCCCATGTCCAGCATTTCGTCTGCCTCATCCAGAACCACAAAAGAAAGTTGGGCAAGATTTATATTACCACGCTCCATATGATCCATCAGTCGTCCCGGAGTCCCGACTATCATTTCCGGCTTTCGGCTTAAAGCCCTGATTTGCAGTTCCATGGATTGCCCGCCATAAACAGCCATAGCCTTTAGATTCATGCCTCTGCCCAGGGAGTTTATTTCCCCGGCCACCTGCACAGCCAATTCCCGGGTAGGACAGACTACCAATCCCTGTAATCCACCACCTGGAACCATATTGTTCAACATCGGTATCCCAAATGCGGCCGTCTTACCCGTACCGGTCTGCGCCTGTCCCATAACATCCCGTCCGGCCAGTGCCGAGGGAATAGACAGAATCTGTATTGGAGTCGGTTTTTCAAATCCTTTGGTTGCTATCGTTTGCAGCAATCTGGGCTTAAGTCCCATGCTATTGAATGTATGGGTATGCAAAAATGTTTTCCTCCTTTGATTGAGCGTAACTATATATTAAAATGGCGGTAGATGAGTTCTCATTGCCCGGTGGACGAATAAATAAGCAGAGATTTAAGCCACGGTTTAAATCCTTATTACCGCATTAACGCAATTCTAATAATTATACCATATAGTTGCGATGCTTGCGGTTAATTAACATTTCCAATCAGTAGATTATATATTGTACTCATGATCATTATGCAAGTTAAGTGCCGGTTGATTTAATCTCGTTTATAAAATCAGCTTCTTTTGAGTTCCAAAAAAGCAATATAAAATATAAGGGCTTATTTATTCAATTTTATTGCTTCTGCGCCATATTTTCATAGCCGCTGCTGCTTGGACCAATTCATCTCTGAACTGTGGATGGGCAATGCTTATTAACAGTTCTGCCCTCTGCCAGGTCGATTTGCCTTTCAGCTGTACCTTGCCGTACTCTGTAGCCAGATAGTCAATGAAGGTACGGGCAGTGGTAACGATACTTCCGGGCGGTAGGGTCGGCACGATTCGAGATTTAATCCGGCCCTCTTTGTCGGTATAGCAGCTGTTCAGGCACAGAAAACTCTTGCCGCCCCGGGAATGCCAAGCACCGTTAATAAAATCGAGTTGTCCTCCGGTACCCGATATTTGGCGGGGACCATTGCTTTCCGAACAGGCCTGGCTGAAAAGATCTACCATTACGGTATTATTGATGGAAATAAAATTATCATTTAAGGCAATTATACGGGAATTATTAGTATAACGGCCGCAGTGACTAGCCATCAATGGATTTTCATGCATAAAATCATACATCTCCCGCGAACCTAGGGAAAAGGTGAAGGCCATTTTGCAGCGATCCGTTGTTTTATATTTGTTGGTGACAATCCCGGTTTCAAATAGTTTTACCATTGAATCAACGAATATTTCGGTATGAATACCCAGATCCTTAAGATCTGATTCACAGAGCAGGTCTCCCAGTAGGTTAGGCAGAGCCCCAATACCTAGCTGCAGGCAGGCCCGGTCTGGAATTTCCGGCAGCAGTAACTCGGCTATCGCTTTATCAGCTGCCGAGGCTTCACGCGCAGGCGGCAAAACCGACAAAGGCGTATGGCTGCTTTCTATTATATAATCTACCATGGATATATGTATGGAATCCTCCGATCCGCCCGGCACCCGGGGCATATTCTCATTCACTTCCAATATAACCGTATTCGCACCCAGACAGGATTCCAGACTGTTCACATTGGCCAGACCAAATGAAAAAAATCCATGTTCATCCATGGGACTGACCTTTTGAACATAAATATCGTAGGGAAACAGATCACTGGCGATTATATCCTGCAGTTGCCCGAATTGAACCGGATTATAATACATTAGGTTCTGATCGTGTAATTTGCGGTCGATTCCATCGAAAAACCAACTATTGGAGATAAAATGCTCCTTACTGGGATCAACCCAGGGACTATTACTGCTGCCGGGAACATTGCCCGCCGACTGCGTTATCTGTACATCCCAGAGTTCCTCTTTGCGTTGAGCCAGAGCCAGATCAAAATCGACCGGCCGTCCTAAAAAAACCGCATAAAGAAGCTTGTCCCCGCTATTAACTAATCCCGCTGCCTTTTCAGCACTAATCAGTTTTTCCTGATACTCTTGATGGTATGTTCTGGCCAAAGTAATTCCTCCTTTTAAAAAAGCCGCTGCTTATTAAAATACCGGGCAGAAAATAAAAATACGATTTGAATGTACGATCCAGCTGATTCCGGTTCCGATACCCTGTTACTATTATTAGTTTAGCGTTTCCTATAAGATATTTCCATCTATGCAGGCTGCTGGCGTTTTTATTTCTACCTTATCAGTAATCAATTCCTATCTCCGGGCATATGAATATAGCAGCAGCTGACCCGAAAAGATCCAGTCTTTGTGGCTGATTGTCTCCATCTGTCTTGCAGGGTTGGCTGCAATTTCAAGCTAAGGAGTGGAGTAGATAATCGTGCGTATTTTAACTTTTTTAGTTTCTTTAATTTTAATGGTATGCCTGCTTGGGTTCTCAAATTCATCTGCCTATGGGCAGGACGTTGCCAATGGCATTGATGCCTTGAACAGCCACCCTCCTATCCGACTGATTGTTGATGGAGCAGAGGCTAATCCAGAAGAAAACACTCTCCAATTAGTCTCGGGTCGTGCCGTTATTTCCCTGCCAACCGCGCAGACCATCTTCCCCTGCCAGAGTGAATGGGGAACGGCAGGCGAACTCGTTTTGATATGCGAAGGAAAGCGTATCCAGCTTTTCCCCGCTCAAGATATCATGCTGGTCAACTCCTTACCTCAGGAGCTTGAAATAGCTCCTTTTACAGCTGCGGACGGCACCCTGTTTTTGCCCCTGCGCTCGCTTGCAGAAATCCTGGATTACACAGTGATATATGATGAAGCCGGACGCTGTGTGTATCTTAACAGTCCCGGTTATGAGCCGCTGGCCCCGGGGCAGCCAATCCCTGCCCAACCAGCCGTTACGGTTGATTATAATTCTTTGCCCACCTGGGGAAATATACTTACCGTACCTGGATTGACTGAATTATGGAAAGGAGAATCTGTCATAACGGGTTATTTTACCCGTCTGATTGATAAATCGCCCGGAAGAACAACAAATGTTTTGTTATCATCATCCAAAATAAACAATACGGTGTTGCCTCCGGGTGGGGTGTTCTCCTTTAACCAAACCGTTGGGCCTCGCACTGCTCAAAGCGGCTACCGGGATGCCAAAATATTTGCCGGTCAAAAAGTGGTCACAGGTATAGGGGGAGGCATATGCCAGACCTCCAGCACCATCTATAATGCAGTCCTGGAAGCGGGCCTGCAGGTTCTGGAACGCTATCCCCATTCCATGCGGGTGGCATATGCACCTCCGGGGCGGGATGCTACCATCTCCTGGGGCAGTGCTGATTTTAAATTCCGAAACAATCAAGACTTTCCTATTAAACTAATGTTAAAGGTAGAGGGAGGCTATGTATTTGCAGCAATGGTCAAGGCAGAACCCGAAAAGCAGGCATCCATACCTTCCAACCTTTAATACACCCAATAATCGCTCGGTATAGAAAAACTGTTTTTTGGCAAAAGTATAGACAACACCTGGGGTTAGTATCCCATAACGTTTGGGCAAGCCGGGGATTATCAGGAAAGGAATAATTGATAGATGAAAATAGCACTTCTCTCCCCCATCGCCTGGCGAACCCCACCCCTGCATTACGGGCCCTGGGAAACGATTGTATCCATGCTGGCGGAAGGTTTAACCCAAAAGGGGCTTCAGGTTACCCTTTTTGCAACCGGCGATTCCTACACCAGCGGCCATTTGGAATGGGTCTGTCCGCATGCCTATGAAGAAGATCGGGATTTGGATCCTAAAGTATGGGAGTGCCTGCATATTGCGCATCTTTTTGAGAGTGCGCATAAATTTGATATAATCCATAACAATTATGATTTTTTGCCGCTTTCATACAGCCGTTTAGTTAAAACCCCGCTCGTTACCACCATCCATGGTTTTTCTTCACCACGTATCATTCCGGTTTATCGCAGATATAACGGTTATACCCACTATGTGTCCATCAGTTATGCCGACCGTCATCCCGAACTTGATTATATAGCCAATGTTTACCACGGCATAGATCTTGATAAATTCACCTTTCAGCCTGAGACCGGTTCATATCTGCTCTATTTGGGGCGTATCCATCGGGACAAGGGCACGGCGGAAGCCATTGAAATAGCCCGCCGCTGCGGCATGCCTTTATTGATAGCCGGGATAATACAAGATCAGGACTACTATAATCATTTTGTGGCCCCACATCTTGAAGAAGATAAAATTGTTTATTTGGGATCAGTCGGCCCTGAACAAAGAAATAAGCTCTTGGGAGGAGCCTATGCCTTGCTGCATCCCATAAATTTTAACGAGCCTTTCGGGCTTAGTGTTATAGAAGCCCAGGCCTGCGGCACCCCGGTCATAGCTTTCCCCCGCGGCTCCATGCCGGAAGTTATTCAGGACGGTATGAGCGGATTCCTGGTAGAAGATGTTAACGCAGCCGTTAATCGACTCGCCAGCATCAGCCTGCTCCAACGCATCGATTGCCGCCGCTGGGTAGAAAAAAACTTCAGCCAGGAACATATGGTTGAAGAATATATTAAAGTTTATCAAATGATACTTGAACAGAAAAAACACCCCTAAGCTGCCCCCCGCAAACCGGTATTCCGGGGAGCAGCCGGGAAGGATTCAGCTTACATGCCTGAATCTATCCGCCGCCGCAATAAAAATTAGCGGATCACCGGAGGAGACCACATCATCCTGAACCACATTGACTGCCATTACATAGCCGCTCTGCTCAGCCTGAACTTCGTATTCCATCTTCATCGCTTCCATTACAACAACAATCTGCCCTTCAGTCACCAGATCCCCGACATTTACAGCGATATCAACGATTCGCCCCAACACCGGGGCTTTAAGCGCAACTGTCCCCTCAGGAGCTGTCGAAGGGTTGGAGGCAGAAAAATCCTCGACCGGCCTGTCAGCAGATACCAGTTCACTGGCATTTTCTTCTATAAAGCGGGTATGGTAATTATTTTCAAGCATCTCCGGCCTGCGTAATAGGTTAAGCAGGAAAGGGATATTGGTTTCAATACCTTCAATCTTAAATTCTTGCAGAGCCCGGTAGGCCTTCGTGACCACGTCCTGATAATGCGGTGAGCGTGAAGTAACGATTAATTTAGCCAACAACGAATCAAAAGCCGGATTGTTGGTGTAACCATTGTAACCATATCCATCTACCCTGATCCCCGGTCCCGAGGGTATCTCGTAGCTATTCAAGGTACCGGTCGTTGGATTGGCGAGGCCGGTTGAATCAATTGTTTCCATATTGATACGCAGTTGCATTGCATAACAGCGAGGTCGGGGAACGTCATCTGTTAAGCCGAGTTCTGCCAGTGATTTTCCGGCGGCAATCTCAATCTGCGCTCTAACCAGATCAATCCCGGTTATTTCTTCAGTTATAGTATGCTCAACTTGCAGGCGGGGATTGACTTCCATAAAAGCGAATAACGCTTCGTCCCCGCCGTTTCCTTCCAACAAAAACTCAATAGTGCCCAGGCTGAGGAAATGGGCCTCCTGAGCCAGACGTAGGGCAGCAGTGGTAATCTTGTCCCGGAGCTGCGGCGTTAAGGCCTTAGACGGGGCCACTTCAATGATTTTCTGACTACGCCGCTGCATGGTACAATCGCGTTCGCCTAAGTGTATCACCTGCTTACCATCGCCGATAACCTGAACTTCAATATGCCTGGGTTGGCGAATAAGCTTTTCGATATATACATCACCCAGGCCAAATGCCGAACGGGCTTCCGATTGACAACGGGCATAGGCTTCATCAAGATCAGCCAATTTATAGACCGGCCGCATGCCTCGTCCACCGCCACCCAGGGTGGCTTTAATCATTACAGACGCATCTCTGCCAAGCGTTAAGAAGAATTCCCTGGCTTCCTCGAGACTCACCGGCCCTGCACTTCCGGGGAGCAAAGGTACCCCACACCGCTTAGCAAATGAACGGGCCGCGGTTTTATCTCCAAACAGTTCCAGCAGGTCGGGCCTCGGTCCGATAAAGGTTAATCCTTCTTCTGCACAGCGTCGGGCAAAAGTTGCATTTTCACTTAAGAATCCGTAGCCGGGATGAATCGCATCACAGTTTGTGTCCTTGGCAGCAATTATAATCTGTTCCAGATCCAGGTAGGCTCCTGCTCCCCTGCCTGTTAAAGCATAACTCCGGTCGGCTATCCGCCGGTGCAAAGAACGATCATCATCAGCCGAATACACGGCTACGGCCCCCAGACCCAGATCAGCTGCGGCCCGGGCAATACGAATCGCTATCTCCCCCCGGTTGGCGATCAGTATATTTTTCATTCTCATTTCCTCCCCTCCTTGTCTAAAGGTCACGCAAAATAACACATCAATTTTATTTCCTGCTTTATTAATGATCTTTCTTGTAACGTCTAAAATTCTTTAAACGCCTGCCACACCACCCCCCTTTAATTAGATTGGATTTCTCACTGCTGGCAGGCACTTGCTGCCCAATAATAGCCGGATCCGATATTTAGGATAATTTGCTAATAGAAAAAAAAGGTATTTTACTTACCGTTAAGTAAAATTATAGTGTCATCTCCACCGATCGTCAATTTAAATAATTCAACGCCCCGCATAATATGTCAGCTATTAAATGACAATCCCCGCTTATTGCCTGCATAAGATAATAGTAAAGAAGCAAAATAGGAGAGCATTATGGGGGATGAACAGGGAAGGTTTTATACCGTACGCGGCTATGAATTGATTGGGCAGGAAGATAAAATACTAACTTCCAGCATGGAAGATTATTTAGAGATGATCTGCCGTCTGGTTGGAACCAAAGGCTATACCCGTATCAGTGACCTTGCCGCTGCTTTGAATGTGCAACCACCGTCAGCCAGTAAGATGGTGCAAAGATTAGCAGATGCTTCCTTGGTGCATTACCAGAAATATGGTTTGATTAAACTGACTGAAAAAGGCAAGACACTGGGCGAGTATTTGCTGTACCGCCATGCTACAATCGAACGATTCCTTAAACTGTTAGGGGTTACAGAAGGAATTTTAGAAGCAACCGAAAAGATCGAACACAGTTTAAGCAAAGAAACAGTGACTAAAATTAGTCATCTGCTAAGTTTTTTTGAAGAACAGCCGCACTTAAAAGACCAATTCGCCCGGTATTCTAAAAATCGAGCCTTTTTACGACCAGACGATAACATCTGAGTGCCGCTCAGTGTCTAAATAACTCCACCCCCCTTGCCAGCTTAGGCATTTTATAATATAAATAAGAAATCAGCTATAGATAGGCCGTAATTAAGAAGGAGTGGATAAAGTGGGGTATGAAAAACAGGCGTTCGCCAAGGCAGATGTACTGCAGCTATTAAAGGAATATGGCAGCCCTTTGTATGTTTACGATGAAGAAGTATTAAGAAACCGCTGCCGGGAGTTGCGCACTTTGGTCAAATATCCCCATTTCAGAGTGAACTATTCTGCCAAGGCCAATACCAATGTGGAATTATTAAAAATCATAAAAGATGAAGGCCTGGACGTAGACGCCATGTCACCCGGAGAAATGTACCTGGAGATGAAGGCTGGTTTTACAGCGGATCGCATAATGTTTATCGGCAATAATGTTTCCCGGGACGAATTACAATACGCAGTGGATCGTAATATTTATATATCCGTAGATTCCCTCTCCCAACTGGCCTTACTGGGCGAAATAAACCGGGGCGGTCAGGTTTGTCTGCGCATAAATCCGATTATTGGAGCTGGACATCATGAGAAAGTAGTTACCGGCGGTAAAAAAGCCAAATTCGGCATTGCCATTGAAGATCTGCCCAAAGCCCAGAAGATTGCGGACAGCTATGACATGACGATCACCGGACTAAATCAGCACATCGGCTCCCTCTTTCTGGAGACTGAAGCCTATGTTGCGGCCGCGGCACAGCTTTTAGACATAGCTGCGACTCTGCCGACTGTTCAAGTTGTGGATTTCGGAGGCGGCATGGGAATCCCTTACCGTCACGAAGAGGAAACCCGCCTGGATTTGCATAAACTTGGTCAGGAACTGGATGATTTGATTGCCACCTGGGTTGAAAAGCACTGGCCTATTATGGTGCGCATTGAGCCGGGTCGCTACGTAGTGGCCGAATGCGGCATCATATTGGGAACCGTAACCGCGGTCAAAAATAATTATAATACGTATTTTGTAGGCTGTGATATCGGCTTTAATACCTTGATACGTCCAGCTATGTATGACAGTTATCATGAAATCAGTGTAGTTCCGGCTCAAAATCGTGAGTACCAGGAGTATGAACAACCGGTATACCTGGTAGGTCCCATCTGTGAAAGCGGAGATATACTGGCCCATGACCGGGTGTTGCCGGTTTGCCGGGAGGGTGATGGCTTAATTGTTCATGATGCCGGGGCTTATGGCTTTGCCATGGCCAGCAATTACAATTCCCGTCCCTTGCCGGCTGAGGTTCTGATACAAAAAGACGGCAAGATACGCATCATTCGCAAAGCCCAATCCCTCAAAGACCTCTAGTCAGATGTTTAAAGGCTCATTAACCCCAAAAAGACAGCCTGTAATCTTGTTATGATATCCAGGCTGTCTTACAGGAGGTAATAGCAAAGAGTGCCTAATTTATAATACTTTAGGTTGGGGGCTATAGTGGGTGTGCAGCAACTCATGAACTGCTGACTCATCGGAATTATGCAAGTAGTCCTCATACAGATGCTTCACTTCGTTATTATCATGAGCGTTACGCAGAATCCTGCCTTTCTCTTCGTTATATAACTCACCTATACGGCAAGCCCTTAATTGATTACTGGACGTAAAGGCTTGACCGCCGCCGCCTATGCAGCCTCCCGGGCAGGCCATAACCTCAATAAAATGATAGGGTGATTCTCCGGCTTTTACAGCTTCCGCCAATTCCCGGGCATTACTTAAGCTATGCACGGCAGCTACCTTAATTATATCCCCATTTAGATTCAACTCGGCTGTCTTCACACCTTGCATCCCTCTTAGTTCCTGAAAATCAAGAGGAGGCAGCTCCTGCCCGGTAGCGGCTTGGCAGACAGTGCGCAGAGCTGCTTCGGCTACACCGCCGCTGGCTCCAAAAAGAACTCCTGCTCCGCTGTATTCGCTCATCCAGGAATCAAAATCGCTGCCCTCCAGGTTAAATGGATTAACTCCCGTCATGTGAAAGAGCCGCCCCAATTCCCGGGTGGTCAGTACCAGATCAACGTCCGGATAATCACTATCCTTCATTTCCGGGCGCAGGGCTTCATACTTCTTTGCCGTACAGGGCATGATGGCAACCGAATAGATTTGAGCTGGGTCAATACCCGTTTTCTCCGCCCAGTAGGTTTTCACCAGAGCGCCAAACATCTGCTGAGGTGATTTACAGCTTGAGATATGCCCCAAAAGCTGCGGAAAAAATATCTCCGCAAATCTTATCCATGCCGGACAACAAGAAGTAAACATGGGCAGAGTGCCGCCGGTGGTGATACGCTCCAGCAATTCCCGGCTCTCTTCCATTACGGTTAGATCGGCTGTAAAATTGGTATTTAAAACGTAATCAAAGCCTATGTTTCGTATGCCGGCTACCAATTGTTCCATGGGCAAAGATCCACTCTCCCGTCCCCATTCCTCCGCTATTGCCAGCCTAACAGACGGAGCTATCTGAGTAACCACAATTTTTTGCGGGTCTGCCAGTGCCGTTAACAGCTCACCGATCTGCTCACGCTCACCAATCGCGCCTACAGGGCAGGCATGAATGCACTGCCCACACATTACACAGGGGCTAGCCAGCAGATCCTGCCCCAGGGAAGGGACGACCAGAGCATCATAACCACGATAAGCCATACCCAAAGCATGAACTGTCTGGGTTGTACTGCAAACCTCCGTACAGCGGCCACACAAAATACACTTATTAGGATCTCGAACGATGGCCGGACTGGAAAAGTCAGCGGGCAGTCGCCTGGGTTCCTTGGAAAAAGCGGTCTGGCGCAGATCATAGGCGCTGGTCAGATTCTGCAGTTCGCAGTTGCCATTGCGCATGCAGTGCAAGCAATCCTGGGGATGGCGCGCCAAAATTAGCTCCAGAATCGTTCTTCGAGCTTCCAAAACCCGGGCGGTAGTTGTTTTAACTTCCATGCCCTCGCTTACCAATGTGGCACAGGCCGGCAACAGATTGACATACCCCTTGACCTCCACCACGCAAATTCGGCAATTGGCTTTGATCTCTTGATCCGGATGATGGCAAAGGGTAGGAATATTAACCCCCGCCTGCTGAGCAGCGCTTAAAATACTGGTACCTGGTGCAACGCTAACCGCATTTCCATTTATTGATAGAGTTATTTTATCCAAATCGAATTCTCCTTCCCGGTTCTAGGCTCTAACGATTGCATCAAACTTACACGCAGCCATACAGTTGCCACATTGGATGCATTTTTCCTGATCAACATAATGCACTTGCTTACGTTCCCCGCTAATCGCTTTTACCGGGCAAATATTCTCGCACAAGGCGCAACCCTTGCATTTGGTTTCATCAATCCAGAACTTAAGGAGGTTGGTACATACACCCGCCGGACACTTTTTATCATAAATATGGGCTTCATATTCTGACTGAAAATAACGCAGAGTTGCCATTACCGGGTTCGGGGCCGACTGACCTAACCCACACAGGGAAGTATCCTTAATCACCCGACATAGTCTTTCCAGGGTCGGGATATCCTCCGGTTCTCCTTCCCCGGCACATATACGCTCCAAAATCTTAAGCATCTGTCGGGTACCTTCCCGGCAAGGAGTACATTTCCCGCAGGATTCCTCCTGGGTGAATTGTAAAAAATAGCGGGCTACATCAACCATACAGGTGGATTCATCCATTACCACCAATCCCCCTGAGCCCATCATGGCACCCAACTCCAAAAGGGAGTCATAATCAACCGGCGTATCCAATAAATCTTCCGGGATACAGCCTCCCGATGGGCCGCCAATCTGAACCGCCTTATAGCAATGGTTATTTTGGATTCCGCCACCGATCTCAAAAACAATTTCCCGCAGCGATATTCCGATTGGAACTTCAGCCAGCCCGGTATGATTTATGTTGCCGGTCAAGGCAAATACCTTCGTGCCCTTGCTGTTAGCGCTTCCAATTTCGGCAAAGCAAGAGCCGCCTGCGCGCACTATTGCAGGTACATTAGCATATGTCTCAACATTGTTAATATTACTGGGATGTCCCCATAAACCCGATTGGGCTGGATAAGGAGGACGCACCCGGGGCATACCCCGTTTCCCTTCAATGGAATGCATCAAAGCGGTTTCCTCACCACATACAAATGCGCCCGCCCCGGCAGCAATGTTTATTTTAAAATTAAAACCGCTGTCCATTATATTTTGGCCTAGAAGGCCCATTTTTTCTGCATCCTGTATCGCTTTGCGCAAACGTCTAATCGCCAACGGATACTCCGCCCGCACATAAATATATCCCTCATCAGCACCAATCGCATAGCCGCAAAGGGCCATACCTTCGAGCAAAGCATGTGGGTCGCCTTCCAGTATACTGCGATCCATAAAGGCCCCCGGATCCCCCTCGTCAGCATTGCAGATCACATACTTTTTGCTGTCGTTTGACTGATAGGCAGCTTCCCATTTACGGCCGGTTGGAAAGCCTCCACCTCCCCGCCCTCTTAAACCTGATATTTTAATTTCTTCAATCAGTTTAACCGGGCTCATTGTCGTCAGGGCTTTTTCCAGGGCCTCATAACCGTCTGCAGCAATATATTGTTCAATCCGCTCGGGATCGATAACACCGCAGCGACCCAAGACTGTTTTTACCTGTTTGCTATAAAATGGGATATCTTTTAGTTCAGGAATATCCTCAATGACCTGGTTCCCCCGCGTTTCCTGAGCAATAGCATAACCGACATTGATTTTACCTTCATAAATATGGTTTTTTAAAATCTCAACTGCCGTCTCCGGCTTCATATTGCCATAAATAATCCTGGGGCCGTCCGGAATATGAATCTCCATAATAGGCTCCGCATAACACATACCGATACAGGCGGTGCTCATTATATCTGCCTGCAGTTCATTTTGCTTTATATATTTATCCAAGGCCTTAAACACCTTTTCTCCGCCCGCTGCAATTCCGCATGTCCCCAGACCGACAACCACTTTAATCCGCTTTGGGGACGCCTTGAGCTCGGCCTGAAACTGTTTTTTGATTTCACTCAGGCTACCCATACCTGGCCACCCTCTTTTTCTTTATAGTGAGCCAATATGGCAGGAACTTCCTGCGGACTGATCCGACCATAGGTATCATCATTAATCATAATAACCGGGGCCATACCACAGGCCCCGAGGCAAGCTACCGGTTCCAGCGTAAACATTAAATCTTCGGTAGTAGTCCTGCCATTCATCAAACCTAACCCCTTAACAATAGCGTCCAGCACCTGGCCTCCGCCCCGTACGTGGCAGGCAGTACCACTGCAAATACGAATAATGTTTTTTCCCCGAGCCTGAAGATGGAATTGACCATAAAAAGTAACCACTCCGAAAATTTCGCTGGACGGCATATCCAGAGCGTTTGAAATTTGCTGAATTGCCGCTGCCGGGATATATCCGAAAATACCCTGAGTCTCCTGTAAAACAGGAATTATTTTCTCTGGGCAATGCTGATAATTCTCCAACATTTTTTCCAGGGCCGTGTATCGCAGATCCTTAATCCCTTCACCACAACTGCACATTTTTTTACCTCCTCGTCCTCAACCGACTTAATAAATTATTTTTTCCTCGGCATTTTTCCTGCGGTTGGCTCCCAACCGGTGATTTATTAAATTCTGTGAAAATAATCACAAATTATTTCATTCATATTTATTTTCCACAGGGGAGAATAAATTACACGATACTGTCTGACCAGAAACCATGCACTGCTTTTTACAGTTTTGATTGTACCTTTTTTCACTAAGTGCGTCAACATTTTTCGACATTTTTTTCTTTCAACCGGTAAGGACAGTTAGATTGTCGCTAATATCTGCACGGGAAAGAATTAGCTCGATCTAATGAAGTTTTAAAATGTCATAATACAACAGACCAACATCTTTTGATGTCGGCCTGTGGGGGGGCATATTATATTTTATGCCGTTATTAAACGGTCTTTTTATGAGTCCTAAGATAACTTATGGATAAACAGTCCGCTGCGTAATTTGGGCTCAAACCAGGTGGATTTAGGGGGCATGATCTGATCGGCATCGGCAATGTCCATCAGTTCCTGAATTGTCGTTGGGTACATGGAAAAGGCTACCTGCATCCCCTCCTGCACTCTTCTTTCCAGTTCACCCAGGCCGCGAATTCCTCCTACAAAATCAATGCGTTTGTCGGTTCGCGGATTATCAATGCCCAGGATGGGCTTAAGCAGGTTATTCTGCAATATGGATACATCCAGGCGGGCAACGGGATCATTTTGATCAAAACTGCCTGCTCGCGATTCCAGTTTGTACCACTGCCCACCCAAATACATGCCAAAGGTATGTATTTGCTGAGGTCTGTACGGCTTATCGCTTTGAACCCTGCTAACAATAAAATCTGTCTTTAGCCTACTTAAAAACTGTTCCTGGGTCAGCCCGTTCAAATCCTGGACGACCCGGTTGTAATCCATTATATACAGATCTTCATCCGGGAAAATTACTGCCAGGAAGAAGTTAAACTCCTCCTCACCGGTATAATCAGGATTTCCTTCCCTCCGCAGCTGGCCTACTTTTACTCCTGACGCACAGCGGTGGTGACCGTCCGCGATATAAAGATCTTCAACCTCAAGGAATAACTGCTGAAGTTTTGAAAGGGTAGACTGCTCATCTATCAACCAAACCGTATGCAAAATCCCGTCTTCTGTTTCAAAATGGTTGGCCGGTAGCTTTTCAGTCCATTCAGCAATGATTTGATTGATTTTAAATTGGCCTCGATAAGTCAAAAAAATGGGGCCGGTATTAGCGTCACAGATATTGACATGATTGATACGATCCTGTTCTTTATCTGCGCGGGTATATTCATGTTTTTTTATTTTGTTCTGTAGGTATTCGTCTATGGAGCAGCAGGCCACTATGCCGGTCTGGCTCCTGCCCTGCATAGTCTGACGGTAAATATATAAACAAGCCTGGCGGTCTTCTTGCAGAACTCCCTCGTCTATCATCTGCTGCAGATTTTCTTTGGCCTTCTGATATACCTGCGGATCATATAAATCAATCCCGGGATCAAGGTCAATTTCTGCCTTGTCAACATGTAAAAAAGAGTATGGGTTACCCGCAACCATATCCCGGGCCTCCTGCGTGCTCATTACATCATAAGGCAAAGCCGCAACCTGTCGGGCCAGATCCGGTCTGGGCCGGATGGCCCGAAATGGTCTGATTATTGCCATCTTTTTTTATCCTCCTGTCCCTTGGTTCTGCTGCGTTCAAGAGATATCCCCCTGTACGCATTCACTAATTATAGTTTTAAAATATCATCGATATGGGCAATCAGTTCCTTTACTTCCTCCAGGGTGCAATCTGCCATATGGGCAATACGGAAGGTCTGGTCTTTTAATTTGCCATACCCGTTCGATATTTGGAAACCCCGCCTGCCCAATTCCTGGTTCAAGGCAGCGACATCTATTCCCCGGCTGTTGTTAAAAGTGGTCACGGTGTTGGAAAGATATCTTTCGTCAGCAAAAAGCCCAAAATGGCGGCGTCCCCAATCGCGTACATAGTCGGCCATTTCCTGATGTCTGCGAAAACGATTATCCAGACCTTCCTTAAGTATCAGATCCAACTGATAGTCCAGGGCAAACATATGGGATAAGGAAGGGGTCGAGGGATACTGGTAATCCTTCTTTTGAATGTAATCATACAGGGCCAGCAGATCTAGATAATACCCCCGGTTTGGAACTTGCCCGGCTCTTTCTACGGCCTTGGCTGACATGGAGCAGATCGCCAGTCCCGGCGGCAAACCCAGGGCTTTCTGGGTCGAGGTAATGCAAATATCCACACCCAGTTGGTCGACTTGAATTTTAGTCCCGCCCATGGAGCTAACCGCATCCAGGCAGTAGACCACCTCGGGGTATTTTTTAGCAACGTCCGCGATTTCTTCAACCGGGTTCATCAGACCGGTAGAGGTTTCATTATGGGTAATGGTCATCAGGTCATATTTACCGGTGGAAAGCACTTCCTCCACCAATTGGGGAGTTGTGGCCTGACCCCAGTCAACTTCAAACAGATCAGCCGGAACATTGTTGGCCTGAGCCATTTCAAACCAGCGCTTGCCAAAAGCCCCCACGGAGAAAACCGCCGCCCTTTTTAGGGTACAGGAACGCACCGCTCCTTCCATCAAACCACTGCCCGAACTGGTGGAGAGTAATATTTCTTCCTGAGTGTAAAACACCTGACGTATTTTATCACTAATCCGGTGCTGCAAATCGGAAGCATTCTTGCTCCGATGTCCTATCATAGGGGTAGCCATTTTTTCCAGCACTTCCTGTCTAACCTCTACCGGACCGGGAATAAATAACTTCTTATGCACTTTTTTTACCTCCATTACTTTGTCTGATATAGAGTATCAACTTGGCCTAAGCATCATTGTATCAAAACATTTTTAATTCACCCAGCAAATTTAATTCCATGCTTAAATCAAGCCCCAAAAAGAATAACTAGCCCGGCTGTTTTTAAAAACACACCGTTATTTTATGACTTTTGGGGAAAACTGTTTTTATCTGCTTATAAGGAATGATGTTTTATTTTGCTGACCCAATTTACTAAATTTGCCCTAACCGGATTAGTAAACACCTTGATTGATTTCGGGGTATTTAATTTTTTAGTATACCTAACCGGGGCACAAAGCCCATTAGGCATCGGGTTGATCAATACCCTGGCCGTAAGCCTGGCCATGTGTAATAGTTTTATTTTAAACCAAAATTGGACTTTTCCAACCTCGCCTGATAGAAAAGGTCAGATAACACGTTTCATCACCGCTTCTTTAATAGGTATTGCCATCAACAGCAGTACGGTGGCACTGATCACCGCGTTGCCTATTTTAATATCCCAGTCACCATATCTGTTTTTAAATGGGGCCAAAATAATGGGGGCTATCCTATCCATTACTTGGAATTTCCTGACCTATCGCCACTGGGTTTTTGCCAATCGGGAAGCTAGAACTATTTTCCAACCCGCCGGTTACCAGCCCGGAATGGTCAGCATAATAATTCCCGCCTATAATGAAGAACACCGTTTGCCACAAAGGCTGCGCCAATTGGCACCCGCCCTTTTAGAGCACTTCCTCTTAGAAATAGTCGTGGTAGATGACGGCAGCCAGGATCGCACCCGGGAGATAGTTGAGGAATTGACGCAGCAATACCCATTTATCCGTTACCTGCAGCATAAAACCAATCAAGGAAAAGGTGCGGCGGTTCGCACCGGTATGTGCCACGCGGCCGGTGAATATCTGATATTTACTGACGCGGATGCAACATTTACCCCGGAACATATCATCAGGCTTGCCAAAAAACTTCTTCAGGGAGATGCCGCCGTTATTGCCTGCCGTCAAGGTGCGGTCGGAAAACGGGTTGCTGGTGAGTCGCTTGGGCGCTTTTTACAGGGCAAAGCCTTTAATTTACTGGTACAAATACTGCTCTTGCCCGGTATCAAAGACACCCAGTGCGGCTTAAAGGGTTTTAATCAGCAGGTTGCAGCCCAGATCTTTCCACGTCAGCGCATACGGGGATTTGCTTTTGATGTTGAACTCCTGGCACTAATTAAATCACTTAAGCTGCCGACTGCTCAAATTGCGGTAACCGCCAAGGATTGCCCCGGTTCCACGGTACATCGAATATTGGCTCCTTTGACCATGGCTCGGGATATACTTAGAATCAGATTAGCCTTGTTTTTAAACCTATACGGCCTGCCCGACATGGTTAGTTTGCCAAAACGCTTGATACCGGCAGGCAGCCTGTTTATCCTGGCATTGCTGGTGCGAATTCCCTGGCTGTGGGAAATCCCCCGTTATATTGATGAATTAAAGGAAGTTCAGCTAGCCTATCAGATTTATCAGGGTCAGGTTCTGCCGCTTCATAATACTGCCCATGATATTGGCGCTTTGCATAATTATATCCTGGCAGGAATTTTCAAGCTGGCGGGGGTGAGCGTCTATTGGCCCCGGCTATATGTAGCGATTACTTCTGCCTTGACCGTAGTTCTTTTTTATTACATTGCCAAAAAAATGTTTGGTCATTGGGTGGGGATGGTTGCAGCATTGCTATTGCTGGGCAATGGTATGCACATCCTGGTCACGCATATGGCCTGGTCCAATTGCACGACTCCATTTTTCTTCTGCCTGGCCTGGTTGGCTCTTGGGCAAGCTGAAGAAAAAAAGAGCGGAGCCTGGTTGATACTGTCAGGTATTCTATGGGCTTTAACCCTGCAAACCCATGCCTCGGCTATTATCTATGTACTGGCAGTAAGCATCTATGTTCTGCGCCCGTACTTTCGTTGTCAAACTGCCATCAAGACCAGGTATTATTGGGCAGCCGTGATCTGTTTCCTGACAGCTTACAGCAACATGATTTATTACAATATAGTCTCGCGGGGAGGCAGTTTGGCGTGGCTCAGATACAAAGGATATGCGCTGGAGAAAGACCCTGGATTAATGTCTTATCTGAAAAACACTCAGAATATGTTTATTGATCTGGTGCGCTCAGTAAGTTCAACCTATGCCCATCAAGATATACCCTGGCATTACCTGGGTTATCCCTGGTTTACTCTGGCCCTGTTGCTGCTTTTGCTGGGTGCTTACCGGGCTTTTAAGAGTAAAAAACATCTGCCCCTATACATCCTGGCTGCCTCTTTTCTGGTGTTGCCCTGGATTAATGCACGCTATTCCTTTTTCCTGTCTACCCGTTATATTATGCCGGTCATTCTTTGTGCCTTGTTGATGATATCCCTGGGACTGGTTCACAGTTGCCGACAAATCTACGAATTTATGGGCAACAAACGTAATCTGACGATTCCTGCTTATGCAGCCCTCTTATTGTTGGTGGTAGTACAGATAATCCCCTTCTATAGCTATTGCGCCCAGAAAGCGGGTACCAACCAATCCAACCGCTTGGCTTTACAGGTCTTTCAAAAAGCCATGGAGCTAAGTGACCGTCGTTCTACCCTGGTAGTACTGGATAAAAACCTGATGCTGGAAAACGATCCTCTCCCCTATCTGCTTACAATAGCGGAACAACCATATCTGGTCAGCAACACTGATTTGCTGGTTTTTTCCTCGTCTGGTGCCCCAGCCCTGCCCGCCGACTATCAGGGCAAAAAAGTTGTAGGTATTGTCAGTGCCAGTAACTACAAAACCCTAAAATCGCAATTGTCACCGCAGGGGATTGAGGCTTTTTCTTGCCAACTGACTTTGCATCCCACGGATAAGGGAGAACGCAAGGTCTATGTGTTGGATCTGGGCTGCTCAGAGTAAAAGCCTGGCCGTATAAAACTATCCCGATATTCAAACAATAATTATGCCAAAGCAATTCTATGTTAGTTTAAAGGAGGGATTTTAATGAAACGCCAAGCCGATGACCGCAGTGACAATGTAGAGAAAATCCAGCGAAATATTACTAACACCATCCGTAATATTGAGTTAACCGAAGAAGCCATCTCCCAAACCGACAATCCCGCTATGATAAAAAATCTGGCCAGAAAAAATGAACGGCGTGAAGAAGCACTAAATTCCATGCGTGTAGAAATTCAAGATGAAGCCCAAGACCGGGAGCAAGGATATGAATAAATAATCCAGACAGGGGGACGCTTTTTTTGTAGGTTATTTAAATGACCTGCAAGAAAAGCGTCCCCCTGTGTAATACCCTGGGTTATAAGCTTAAGACCTCAACGCCGGTATCTGTTACCCGAACGGTGTGTTCCCACTGGGCTGACAGTGATCCATCCACGGTTATTGTGGTCCAGCCATCTGCCAAAATTTTCGTTTTATAACTGCCTGCATTGATCATAGGCTCAATCGTAAACACCATATTCGGCACTAAAACCATGCCATCCTCCTGGCTGCCAAAATGCTGTACAAAGGGTTCCTCATGAAACGCAATCCCTACCCCATGGCCGCCAAAATCCTGAACGACTGAAAAGCCATATTTGTTGGCATGTTGTTCGATCGCATAAGCGATATGGCCTATGCGATGAAAGGGTTTTACCTGTTCTATTCCCAGATAAAGGCATTCCCGGGCCACCTTTACCAGTTCCTGAGCTTTAGGAGATGGATTCCCGATTAGAAACATGCGGCTGGTATCTCCGTAATAACCGTTTAAAATACAGGTGACATCTACATTAACGATATCACCATCCTTAAGCTGGCGGTCATCGGGAATACCATGACAGATAACTTCATTAATGGAAGTGCACACACTACGCGGATAGCCTTTGTAGTTCAGGGGTGCCGGGTGGGCACCGCAGCTTAGCGTGTATTCATGCACGTAACGATCTATCTCCTCGGTGCTAATACCGGGACGGATTATTTCCTCCAGGTTGTCTAATATTGTCTTGCTCAACTGACTGGATCGGCGAATCCCCTCGATCTGTTCCGGGGTCTTAATCATTCCCCGGCTTGGCACCTCATATCCGGCCAAGGCCAGTTCTTCCAATCTGGTGTCCTGTTCCAGGTGGCATTTTTTATATTTTTTCCCGCTATTGCACCAGCAGAGATCATTGCGATTAATCTTGCTAATTTTCATTTACCTCTCTTTACAAAAGGGCTGACCCTTGACATCTATAAACGGCTTCCGCAGAATGGACAAAAAACATACTTGGTTTTGCTGCTTTCTAAGCCTTTGCCGCAATAAGGACAAAAGGCAAAATCGTTTATTATAATATTATGCTCCCCAATATCTGATTTATTGTATAATTCCTTTTCATCCGGGCTATCTCCCCGGCGAGAATTGTTTAGTTTAACTACCGGTTTTTTCTCTTTGACTTGAATCGAACCGGAATCAGGTTGATCACTTAGCAGCCTGCTGAGCTGCTCCAGCGTTGCCGGGGTTTCCAATAACCCATCAACGGCTTGGCTCGCTACGTGCCGGTTTCGGCTGCAGGTGGAAAGCAGGCAGCGAATGTCAGGCTGGATTGACTTAATCTGTTCGATTAACTGCTCTCCGGTAATATCGGTCATGGTCAGGTTGGCAATAACTATGTCCGGCTGATATTTTTTTATCAGCCTTAATCCCTCGAATTCATCGGTTGCCTTAACCTCAAAGCCCAGGTTCTGTACCTGATCCCTTAATACTACCCTTTCAAAACCAGAATCATTTATAATAAGTACTTTCCTCATGATGACCAGCCTCCGTTTAAAATGCTGATTCCCTTAAACCTTATATTCGGTTTAAAGTCCCAAAATCCTACTTCGGCAAACCTGATCTGTTTAATTATAGCATTAAAGGCGATTAAGGAGACTGTCCCGCTTGGAAAATAAGTGATTCGCTTATTTTTTTTAAAACCAATAAAAAACGGCCAGGCGTATAACACCCGACCGTTGACAAGCTAAGCTTATATTGATTACTTAATACCCATGCGGATGGCTCCGTCCAGACGAACGGTTTCGCCGTTTAAGTAGGAGTTTTCAACCATCTGACATACCAGGGAAGCAAATTCCACCGGATCACCCATGCGTTTCGGGAACGGTACCTGAGCACCCAGAGAATCGCGGGCCGCCTGAGGCAGTAATGCCATCATGGGCGTATCAAATATACCAGGTGCTATAGTCAGAACCCGGATGCCTTCCCGGGAAAGATCCCTGGCAATAGGCAGGGTCATGCCAACGACACCGGCTTTGGAGGCGGAGTAAGCCGCCTGTCCCATTTGCCCATCAAAGGCAGCTACGGAAGCTACGTTAATCAAAACGCCCCTTTCGCCTTTGTCGTTGGGTTCATTCTTACTCATCTGCCAGGCTGCCAGTCTCATAACATCGAAGCCACCTACCAGGTTGATATCGATAACCATCTTGAACCAATCCAACACGGTAGGGCCATCCTTGCCTATTATTTTAGACGCACTGCCTACGCCGGCAGCATTAACCAGTACATCCAGTTTGCCAAATTTATCAATAGCGGCAGCTACAGCAGCTTCATTTTCAGCGGTTACGGTTACATTATCCTTAACAAACACGGCCTTGTCTCCAAATTTGGCAGCCAGTTCCTGGCCTTTTTCTTCATTCATATCCGCAATAACAACTTTAGCACCTTTTTCAATCAGCATTTCCACCGCCGCAGCACCCAGTCCGGATGCACCCCCGGTTACCAGTGCTACCAATCCATTAATATCCATATTAAATCCCCCTCTTAACGTATTTGGAAAACTATATATATTATACCAATATATGCCAGAAAAGATAAGTGCTATTTTCTTTTTGCTCATAATTTTACCCGGTCAAAAAAAGCACCACCAACGAGGTTTCGTTGTGGTGCAAATCTTTGAGTTATTACCGGTAAGCCAATTTTATAGCCGTCTGGACAGTTGGTCGATGGCCGTTAATACTTTAATAACGTCAGCGTGCTCCGTAAAATATCCCGGACTAAGTCTACAGGCCCCTTGGGCGAGAGTACCTATGGTCTGATGGGCCAATGGTGAACAATGCAATCCGGAACGGGTGGTGATGCCAAATTCATAATCCAGATAAGTACTTAACTCCCCACAGTCCATATTATCAAGATTAAATGCCAGTACAGCTGTACGCCGGTTGCTATCTGCTGGACCATACAGGGTGACACCTGGTATCTGCTGCAACCCATCTAGGAGCTGGTTGGTTAAAAGCTGTTCCCGGGCTTTTATTTTTTCCAATCCCTGTTCTGCAATAAAATCTAGGCCTGCACCAAGTCCGGCAATACCAGGTGTATTCAGGGTTCCGCTTTCCAGAATATCCGGCATAAAATCGGGTTGCTCCAGGTATTCGGAGAGGGAGCCGGTACCCCCTTCTTTTAATGGTTTGACCTGAATACGGGGACTTATATAGATTCCCCCGGTTCCCTGCGGACCTAGTAATCCTTTATGGCCGGTAAAAGTTAATATGTCAATATTATCCAGTTCCACGTCAATAGGTAGTACCCCGGCGGTTTGGGCGGAATCCACCAAAAATGTGACCCCTGCATTCCGGGCAATATGGCCTATCTCTCTAATGGGCATGATAGTGCCGGTGAGATTGGAAGCATGCAGGATACAGATCATACGGGTGTTCTTTTTTATAGCCCGGCGCACGTCCTCGGGATCTAAGCTGCCGTCCTGGCTACAGGCCACCTGGGTCCATTCAATGCCATGCTGGCGTAACACATTAAGAGGTCGGGCAACGGCATTATGCTCCATACTGCTGGTTATCACATGATCACCTGCCCGCAGCATCCCTTTTAAGCCAGTATTGATGGATTCGGTAATGTTTAATGTGAAAGCGATATCAGCGCTATCCTTAATATTAAAAAAGCGGGCCAGGGTTTCACGGGTATTAAGCAGAACCGACCCTGCCTCAAGCGTCTGCTGATTACTGCCCCGTCCAGGATTGCCCCCCATGTATCGATTAAAATGATCTACTGCCTCGTAAACACTTTCCGGCTTGGGAAAAGAAGTTGCGGCATTATCCATATAAATAGCTGTCACTGGTATTATCCTTTCTAATTTCAAAAAACAACGGGGCTGACATCCATCGCCAAATAAGCAGGCTAATGTCTTCTCCTAATAGTCTATATAGTAAAAGTATATCACTATACTGTTTATAATAGAAATGAAAAAAAGTTATACATGTTTGGTTGCCATGCTGATTGAGACTTTTGCATAATTCAAAAAAATATTCGAAAAAAGATAAGTCAAAGCTATCTGTTATAATTAGCAATAACATTTATTACCATGTTGGCTAAGATATAACAGTCAGACTATGACAATTTCCGAAAAAGGACATAGTACCCCCTTCAAAGTATTTTGTTCTTTTAAAACCCGATAGATTTAAGTTATGCAGCCAGCGACTGCGTATTGCTATCTTGGTTAACTGCGATAACAGATGCAATCATAGTTATGGCACAAAGGTAAGC
>NZ_CGIH01000012.1:27219-52268 GCF_000983115.1 Syntrophomonas zehnderi OL-4 | reverse complement strand
GGGGGTTACTGGGTGGGCTATCAAAAGTGCACAGCTGGCGGTTGAGGAATTAAGTGCCAGCAGATCTTGCTCCCGGCTCCATAGCCGTTCATGTTGGGCAAGCAACAGTTGAGATTAGAAAAGGATTTGATCCGCAGCTGTTGTGCCAAATCGTAAAGGTTCTACAAAACCAGCCTATCTTTGCGCCAGGATCTTATTATTAGGTTTAGCTTTGTTAATCCTGATAGTCAGTTCGTATTCATGCTCGGTTTCGTTTTCAGATAGAAACATATCTATCTCGGTTTTTCGGGCTCGCTGCACCGTTTCCTTAATTGTATTTAGAAAAATCCGGGCATCCCGTATTACCATGGAAACACTCGAAGCATCATGCTGTTTAGGCATCTCCGCCGGGATGTTGTTTTCCTTGACTTTTTCTACCAGGGCCTCGGTTTGCTTGACACTGAGCTCATGTTCATATATCTGCATGACAATAGCCTTTTGCATGTCGGTGCTGTTTAATTTTAGTAAAGCCCGGGCGTGGCGCTCGGTTATGGCTCCGGGAACGATTAATTCCCGAACTTCTTCCGGTATTTTTAGAAGTCTTGTTTTGTTGGCGATAAATGATTGACTCTTGCCGATTCTAAAAGCTAATTCCTCCTGAGTCATGCCGAATTGATTAAGCAGGGTCACATAGGCTATGGCTTCTTCAAAATAATTAAGTTCTTTGCGCTGCAAATTTTCAATTATGGACATGGCAAGAGCCGTTTCATCGTCCATCTCCTGCACGATTGCCGGAATACAGCGACGTCCTATCATTTTACAGGCCCGGTAGCGTCTTTCCCCGGCAATCAACTGATAGCCTGATTTGGTTTTCCTGACTATAACGGGCTGAATAATCCCATAAGTATGTATGGATTGAGCAAGCTCCCTTAATTCCAATTCATCAAATTCCAGTCTGGGCTGGTAAGGATTAGGACTAATCTCCTCCAAGGCAATATCCAACACCCTCATCCCCGGCCCCAGATTAAAAATTCTCTCCAGTTGCTGCTTAACCGCCATAATCCTGCCCCTCCTTAAAATGTTCACCGAAGCCGGTTACATCAGTTGCAACACAATCCTTCCCCATAGCCGCCTCTTAAAAATAGCTGCGGGAGTTACGAATTAGGAAACTTCCTCGCGGAAGCTAAAGCATCCGCTACGTAGAGCATCGTAATTTGAGTTAAAGCTCCTGCTCAAATTACCGGGTTTTTTAAGCATATGCGATGCTGCTACTGATAGCTTTTATAATTAAAGATAAAATCCCCCCGCAAAGACTACCGGTGCTCCCTAACGGTCGCTTTTAAGGTTGCCCCCTGCGAGGACTACTGATATGAACTTCGTTCATAATTAAGGTTGCTGTGTAAATCTGTCTTATCTGTGTTATCTGTGTCTATTAAAACCGCGTAAATCCGCGGAGATCCGCGTTATCCGCGTCTATTAGAAATCTATTTTCTTACTAAATGGCTCGCGATACGGACGGGGAAGCTTTGCTTCCCACCGGAAGCTAAAGCTTCCGCTACAGAGGAGCGGCCAAAGGTCGCCCCTACAAATTGCCGATTCTATTGAGCATTTACGATTATGCTGCTAATAGCGTTTTATTAATTAAAAATAATCCCCCTGCGGGCACTACTGATGCTCCCTAACGGTCACTTTTAAGGTTGCCCCCTGCGGGTACTACTGATATGAACTTCGTTCATAATTAAGGTTGCCCCCTGCGAGGACTACTGATATGAACTTCGTTCATAATTAAGGTTGCTGTGTAAATCTGTGTTATCTGTGTCTATTAAAACCGCGTAAATCCGCGGAGATCCGCGTTATCCGCGTCTATTAGAAATCTATTTTCTTACTAAATGGCTCGCGATACGGACGGGGAAGCTTTGCTTCCCACCGGAAGCTAAAGCTTCCGCTACAGAGGAGCGGCCAAAGGTCGCCCCTACAAATTGCCGATTCTATTGAGCATTTACGATTATGCTGCTAATAGCGTTTTATTAATTAAAAATAATCCCCCTGCGGGCACTACTGATATGAACTTCGTTCATAATTAAGGTTGCCCCCTGCGAGGACTACTGATATGAACTTCGTTCATAATTAAGGTTGCTGTGTAAATCTGTCTTATCTGTGTTATCTGTGTCTATTAAAACCGCGTAAATCCGCGGAGATCCGCGTTATCCGCGTCTATTTCAACTCTTAAGATCTTTAACTCTCAGATCGGCCTTTTAGCCGGTATCCCCACCCGGCGGGGATATTTTTGCGGGGTTGGGGCTTCTTTTTTTACCACCACAATCGCCCGGTCTTTCTCTTCCAGCAGACTATAAAGGCAAACATCTTCCACCCTGGCCTTAAACACCGTAAGGGCTTGTTCGGCCTGGGCTATTTCGGCGGCATAATTTTTGCCTTTCCATAAAAACAGCCTGCCCTCCAATTCAAGCAAGGGAAGTCCATACTCCAACAAGACATTTAAGGCTGCCACCGCCCGGCTCGTACAAATATCGTAATGGGCTCTGTAGAGAGGATTTTGTCCTAATATTTCCGCTCGTTCTCTTAGCACCCGGACGTTTTTCAGTCCTAATTCGCCAACCGCCTGGATCAAAAAATTGCTTTTTTTCAGATCAGACTCTACCAGTGTAAACATAGCATCCGGACAATATATGGCCAGCAACAGGGCAGGAAAACCAGCCCCGCTGCCGATATCGATAACCTTTTTATCTTTTATTTTATAGAAATCCAAAAGTTTAAGGCTGTCCTCCACATGGCCAATGAGTTCTTCACGCCCTGCCTTACGGCTTACCAGGTTCTGTTTTTCATTTTCCTTTATTAAAAGCTCCAAATATCTATTTACATTTATTTCCATATAAATTATCTAATTCCTTCTTTTCTTTTTAGGAAAATCAACAAGACATTTATGTCCGCCGGAGTTATCCCCGAAATCCGCGATGCCTGTCCGATTGATTCGGGCCGAAATTGTTTCAGTCTCTGCAAGGCTTCTGACGACAGGCCGCTTACCGTGTCATAATCAATATCTGCAGGTATCAGTTTATTTTCCATTTTTTCAAAACGGATTACCTGTTCCCTTTGTTTATTGATATAACCCTCATATTTGGATTGAATTTCCAATTGCTCCATAATGTCAGGGTTTTGCGGGGGAATAAGTCCCATTTCCACATAATCGCTAAGATTCACTTCCGGTCGGCGCAGCAATTCCCACAAGGAGACCCGGTCTTTAATCGGTGCGCTGTTCTTTTTCTGCAGATAACCAGCTATCGTTTTATCTGCCGGGGTGTAGGTGGTTTTTTGCAGGAGCTCAATTAACGAATCGAGTTGCCGCTTTTTGTTCTGATAAATCTGCCAGCGATAATCATCTACCAACCCCAGGCTTCTTCCCATTTCAGTCAAGCGCAGATCGGCATTATCCTGCCTTAAAAGTAAACGATATTCAGCTCGGGAGGTTAACAGTCGATAAGGTTCATCTGACTCTTTACTAATAAGATCATCAATTAATACGCCAATGTAAGCTTCGCTGCGCTTTAGAATAAAGGGAGGTTGATTTTTAACCTTAAGGGCCGCATTGATACCGGCGATTAATCCTTGAGCGGCAGCTTCTTCATATCCTGACGTTCCATTGATCTGTCCAGCCGTAAAAAGTCCGGCAATTTTTTTGCTCTCCAGGCTGAGTTTAAGCTGGGACGGCAGCACATAATCATATTCAATGGCATAGCCGGTTCTTATAATACGTACATTTTCCAGCCCGGGAATGCTTCGTAATACTGCCATTTGCACATCCTCAGGCAAACTGGTGTTTAATCCCTGTACATACATTTCATCCGTATCCCGGCCTTCCGGCTCTACAAATAACTGGTGGGATTCCTTGTGAGCAAAGCGCACTACTTTGTCTTCGAAAGAGGGACAATAGCGCGGTCCTTTGCCTTTAATTACTCCCGTATAAAGCGGTGATCTATTTAAATTATCCATGACAATTTGATGGGTTTTTTTATTGGAATAAGTAAGGTAGCAGGATAGCTGCTCCCGGTTTGCTTTAGGGGTAATAAATGAAAAATTGGGTACATCGGGATCCCCCGGCTGCTCGCTCATCTTGCTGAAATCCACACTCTTTCTATCGATACGCGGCGGCGTCCCGGTTTTAAACCTTCCCAGGGTAATTCCCATACTCCTTAAGCTGTCAGCCAGTTTGACCGAAGGAAATTGATTGGCGGGACCGCCTTCATAGGCAAGATCCCCTACTATAATACGCCCTTTTAAATAGGTTCCGGAGGTGACCACCACCGCCTGACATGCAAAACGAGCTCCGGTACGGGTAATAACTGCACATACTTGCTCATCCTGGCACTGAATGTCTTCTATTTCGGCCATCAAAATATGCAGGCCTTCCTGTTGGAGAATCGTTTTCATTAATTCCCGATGATATTCATGTTTATCTGCCTGAGCCCGCAATGACTGAACCGCCGGGCCTTTGCCAGTATTAATCATCCGCATCTGCAGGTTGGCTTTATCAATGTTTATTCCCATCTCTCCGCCCAAGGCATCTATTTCCCGAACCAATTGAGCCTTGGCCGGCCCTCCAATTGAAGGATTGCAAGGCATCAATCCGATTCCTTCCATGCTTAAAGTGGCCAAGAGGGTCTGACATCCCATCCGGGCAGATGCCAGTGCAGCTTCACATCCGGCGTGTCCGGCACCTATTACCACCACATCATAACTGCCTGCTTCGTAAATCATTTTAACCTCCCCTTGAAGTTATTTACCGATGCAAAAATCATGGAAAATGCGATCTATGATATCTTCCTTAAGGGACTTGCCGCTTAACTCGCCTAGTCTCTCTAGGGCTCCCCATATATCCACCCCCAGACAATCCAGAGGCATCGTGCCCAGTGCCTCTAAAGCTGCCTGCATATGCGCCAGGGAGTTTTGCAAGGCCAGTTTTTGGCGCAGGTTTATCATTATCTCTAGGCCATCATGCATCGTTTCTGTGCCTAACACCAGGTCATAAACAGCCTGTTCAAGTTCATCCAGACCGGTCTCCATTTTTACTGAGCTTTTAATCACGGTCATATTCTGAAATTTTTCCCTAAGCTCGGCTGGACTGATTTTTTTATCTTCTATATCTTCCTTGTTCACTAAGACAATCATCTTCTCAGCCGGGATGCCCGCAAAGATATCCATGTCTTCATCGCTTATACCGGCTGAAAAATCCACCATAAAAAGCACCAGATCAGCGTTTTCGATAACCTCTTTGGATTTTTGAACCCCGATTAATTCCACCAGATCTTCAGTCTCCCTTATCCCCGCCGTATCCACAATTTTTACCGGTATCCCCCGGATGTTTATATATTCTTCGATTACATCCCGGGTCGTCCCCGGAATATCCGTTACGATAGCTCGCTCCTTTTGGGCCAGGGCATTAAGGAGACTAGATTTGCCTACATTGGGTTTGCCGCAAATGACCATATTAATTCCGTCCCGGTATACTTCCGCCCGTTGCCCGGCCTTAAGCAGCTGTTTAATTTTATTTATACATGACTCGAGTATTCTGCGGGCCTCAGCATCGTCCAAATCGCCTACTTCATCAGGAAAATCCAAACTTGCTTCCAGCATGGCATTAAGGTGCAGCAATTGTTCTTCTAGGTCCGCAATTAACTGCCCCTGCCGGCCGCCCAATTGCTGTACCGCCAGCTTCAGTCCGCGATCGGTTTTAGCCCTGATAATATCAATAACCGCTTCTGCTTGACTTAATTCCAGACGGTCATTTAAAAAAGCCCGCTTGGTAAACTCCCCCGGTTCAGCTAATCTTACCCCTGTATCCAAACAGCGTTTTAAGCAACGTCTGATTGCCAGGCTGCCTCCATGGCAGTTTATCTCTACTACATCTTCCCCGGTATAGCTATGCGGAGCCCGCATCACACTTACCAATACTTCATCAATCTTCTCCCCCTCTAGATCAAGCAGCCATCCCAGGTTAAGGGAAAAGTTATTTCTCAGGGTCAAGGGCAGATCTTTATTATAGGGATGGAAAAAACCACTGACCGTTTCGACCACCCCCGACCCGCTTAAGCGCACTATCCCTACCGCCCCTTCACCCGGCGGTGTCGATATAGCAACAATTCTATCACTCATTAATCAAACTCCATACTTTAATTATTTGACGGTAATTTACTTAGTTTCTCCTGTATTTTAACGTTTATTTGCCATGTGTCATCCGCTCTTAGCTATCGGCAGCGGAAGCTGAAGCATCCGCTGCGATTTTTTGATTATATAACAAGATGTTAAAGACAGCGAATTATTAATTAAATCTGTCTTAAGTCTGTAATCTGTATCTGTTAAAAGCGCGTGCATCCGCAGGAATCCGCGTTAGCTGCGTCTATTATTTTGCCGTTAAAAAAAGGCCCCGCCGGGGCCTTTAAATTATTTTTTTAATGATATGACCACCTTGCGGTTGGGTTCATCTCCCATAGAATAGGTTACGATCTGGGGATCTTCCTGGAGTACAGTATGTACTATCCTTCTTTCTTGTGAACTCATGGGACGCATGACCACATTTTTCTGGGTCTTCTTTACTTTGTCCGACAGCCTGATAGCCAGAGACTCCAGGGATTCTTCTCTTTTCTTGCGATAATCTTCCACATCCAGTACTAACCTGATTTTTTGCTCCAGCTGGCGGTTAATTATTAAACCAGCAATAAATTGTAGTGAATTAAGGGTCTCTCCCTTACGTCCGATTAATAAACCCATATCATTGCCAACAATATTAATTCGAACCGTCCCTTTTTCAGCTTCAACGTTATTGATCTGATAGTCGATTTTCATTCTATCCAGGATATCTTCTACAACCTGGCGGGCATATTCTTCGGGACTCATAACTGTTTTTAAAGTAACCTTTACCACTGCCGGCTTGCTGCCTATTAAACCTAACAGTCCTTTATTGCCTTCATCAATTATTTCCACTTCAACGTCGTCTAAATCGCAGCCCAATTCATCCAGAGCTGCCTTTACAGCCTCATCAACGTTTTTTCCCCTTTTTTCTATTGTTTGGTTTGGCATTTTTCTCTTTTCCTCCTTTGTCCCTCCCTGCGGCTTTTGACTTGCTGCTTGCTTCTCGGTTTAAAGAAGGGTTATTATTCCCCTGCAGCTCTACCTTGTTTCCCGTTCCAACCGTCACTATTTGTTTTTGTTGATTTACATATAACTGTTGCGCTATACCGAGTATATTAAATACAACCCAGTAAAGTGGCAGTCCGGCCGGCATTTTATAGGCAATGTAGGCCATAAAAAGAGGCATAAAATACAACATGGTTTTCTGAGTGGGGTCATTACTGTCAACCATAGAAATTCTTTGTTGTACGTAGGTGGTGACCGCAGCTAGAATAGCCAAAATAAAATATGGATCGGGGTTGCCGATGTTAGGGATCCATAAAAAACCCGCATGTGCCTCATTGACAAATTTAAAATTATAAAGGGACTGGTAAAAAGCAATAAAAATAGGCATTTGAATAAGCAGGGGCAGGCAACCGCTCAAAGGGTTTACTCCATGCTCCTGGTATAATTCCATCAGCTTTTTCTGCATCATCTGTGGATCATCTTTATATTTTTCTTGTAAATATTTAGTTTTTGGCTGTATTTCCTGCATGGCACGCATGGAATGCATCTGTTTTTGGGTTAAGGGAAACATAACCAATTTGATGGCGATTGTCATAAAAATAATCGCTAATCCATAATTGGGCAACCCTATATGTGCAGTTAATCCATACATGATATTAATGACACTAGCAAACCATTGCACAAAAGTCTGCCACAAATTTTAACCCTGCTACCTAAATACTTCTACCTTTTGATAGCAGGTGTCACCTCCTTAGACTTAACAATTGCATTGAATTAATGGGTTTTCTTGAAAATTAATCCCCCACATTAAGGTACCGGATCATACCCACCCGGATGAAAAGGATGACATTTGGTAATTCTTTTAACAGTTAACCATCCTCCTTTAATTGTGCCGTATCTGGCAATTGCTTCCATGGCATAGTTGGAACAGGACGGGTAAAAACGACAAGAAGGTCGCTTAAATATAGTAATTTTTTGATAGGCTTTTATTAAAAATATAAAAATATTTTTCAAATTAATCGTGCCTTCTTAAAGATACTTAACAGATCCTTCTCCATCAATTTAAAGTCAGCCTGTGTAATATTGTAACGAGTGATAATAACCGTATCATAGCCGCCATTAATTTTATTCAGGTTATTATGAATAATTGCTCTTAATTGTCTTTTAGCCCGGTTTCTGACTACGGCATTGCCTGTTTTTTTTGAACTTACTATACCAAAGCGGCTATATTCTAAAGTATTGGACGCTATGAAAACAATTATATATCTTCCTTGTATTTTTTTTCCATTCTTATATATATAATTGTATTCTGCTTTTTTATTTATACGATGTTTTTTATCCAGCATCCATATTCCTTCTAAATATAGGTAAATTTTACATAAATATAGCCTTTTTTATACTTCTTTAAACAGCCACTTAAAATCCTGATCAGCCATAATATCAGCCGGGCCCTTTATTACTTGTCTTTTAATTATTACTAATCGCTTAAGGTAAAATAAAAGGCCGCTTTTAACGACCTAAGCAGACAGTGATTTTCTTCCTTTTTTTCTTCTCATTGCCAGTACTTTTCTGCCTCCAGCCGTTGACATTCTCTTTCTGAATCCATGTACTTTCTTGCGTTGCCTGTTTTTTGGCTGAAATGTTCTTTTCATATTTAAATGCCTCCCTTAATTTTTCCAGTACTTTTTAATTATATTTACAAAACAATGGACATGTCAAGATTCTTAGCCTTTCTAAATACTTCTAAATGAATATAAGATCTGATATTATTATACTATATCTGAAATTATACTATCTTTAACAGGCTTGAAATAGTGCCTTCTTTTATATAATATTGATTCTTGTCCAGATATCCACAAGATATGCACTTATCCACTTAGGTTTTTGTCCACAAATCAACAGGAGGCTTTCTATATGTCCTATGATTATGATTATATAGCGGTATGGGATAAAGTATTGCAGAGTGTTAAGGCTGAAATTGGTTCTACAAGTTTTGATATTTGGTTTCCCCAGGTGAAATATAACACCTGCCGCAATGAAAAAATCTATATAAGCGTCCCTAATACACTCACCAAGGAATGGATTGAATCTCGTTATCTGGAGAATATGCAAAAAACATTCCGCGACCTGACCCAGCAAGATATAAATTTAATACTTACTACTGAGCCTATCGGAAAAGATGCTTATATTTCACCTTTAAATCCTAAATATACATTTGATACCTTCGTAGTAGGTAACAGTAATCGTTTTGCCCATGCTGCCTGTTATGCCGTGGGGGAAGCGCCTTCGCGCGCCTATAATCCCTTGTTTATTTACGGCGGAGTAGGTCTTGGCAAAACCCATCTTATGCAGGCTATCGGCCATCGCATCCTGGCTAATAATCCTAAATATTCGGTCATGTATGTTTCCTCGGAGCAATTTACCAATGAATTGATCGGTGCCATTAAAGATGATAATACCCCGGGTTTTCGCAATAAATATAGAAACATCGATGTATTGTTAATAGATGATATTCAGTTTTTGGCCGGCAAGGAACGAACCCAGGAAGAATTTTTCCATACATTTAATACCCTATATGAGGCCAACAAGCAGTTGGTAATATCCAGTGACCGCCCGCCGCGCAATATACCTACTCTGGAAGACCGACTGCGTTCCCGTTTCGAATGGGGATTAATAACCGACATTCAAATACCTGATCTGGAGACCCGGATCGCTATTTTACGTAAAAAAGCTCAAACCGATGATTTTAATATACCTTATGACGTTCTGGATTATATAGCTAATTACATCGACTCCAACATTAGGGAATTGGAAGGCGCCTTGGTAAGACTCGTTGCCTACGCAACAATAAATGATAAACCCTTAAATATGGCTACCGCCGCCGAAGCTTTAAAAGATATTCTGCCCCCACCCGGGCCCAAAAAGATTACCATTGAATGTATTCAAAAAGAGGTTTGCAAATACTATGACCTGGAATTGTCAGAAATGTTATCTAAAAAAAGAAATAAACAATTGGTCGTTCCCCGGCAGATAGCCATGTATATATGCCGTAAACTTACGGACGCCTCCCTGCCTTTGATTGGAGATCAATTTGGAGGACGCGATCATACCACGGTTTTACATTCCCTGGATAAAATAGACCGGGAAATAAACGAACAGCCAGAATTAGCGGCGGTCATCGATCAACTTTGTAAACAGGTTGACCCTGCGTATGGCAGCTAAGTGGACAAGTTATAAACAGGGTTTTTATATAACGAAAAAACAGAGTGGATATATATTTGCAAGGGTTTTCCACACTTTGAACACTACTACTACGGTTACTACTATCTTTTTTAAATAATAAATAATAAAGGACGGAGGCTGCCAATGAAACTAAATATAGAAAAAAGAGAGCTTTCAGCTCTCACTACCATGGTTTACAGGGCTGCATCTACAAAAAACACTATCCCTTATTTGTCAGGACTGCTATTACAACTCAGTCATGATAAAGGCCTAACTATGACTGCTACTGATATGGAAATAGGTATCAGAGCCAGCACTACCAACGTTGATGTCATCGAAGAAGGCACGGTTTTGGTTAACGCTAACTACTTGGCTGATTTTATAAAATTATTGCCCGATACCCTTATATCTATGGAGCTTAATACCAGTAACTCCAAGCTTAATATCAATTATGGACGTTCCTCAGGAAATATAAATATATACAGAGAACTGGAATACCCCGAACTGCCCATTCAAAAGATGGACTTTCGTTTTAGCATTCCACAAAATATTTTAAAAGAAGCCCTGCGTAAAACCGTTTTTGCCGCGGCGGCCAATCACTTCCGTCAAGTTTTTACCGGGGTTTTATTCGATATCCTGGAAGATGGTCTTTTAAAAATTGTAGCCTCTGATACGCATCGCCTGGCTTACTACACATACCAAATGGATAGTAAGCCCGCTCCTTTTAAATTTGTAATTCCAGTACGCACCGTACATGAATTATTAAGATTTTTAGACGATAGCGACAACCTTATAAATATTGCTATTTCCGATAACAACGTTATTTTCTATCAAGATGAATTTTTACTCTTATCGCGCTTAATCGAAGGACAATACCCCAATTACGAAACGGTAATACCGGCTAATTTCATAAGTAATCTCAGCATAAATGCCCATACTTTGGCCAACAGCCTGGAAAGAGCTAAAATAATGCCTACCGATGATCGGTTTAAAATACAACCAGTGCAGCTTGCCATGCAAGAGAATGAACTTTTAATAAATTCATACTCGGAAGCAATGGGGGAAATAGTTGAAATAATCGAAGATATTAGTATAGAGGGAGAAAAGGAATTAAAAATCGTTTTTAACACTAATTATTTCCTGGAAGCAGTAAAGGTGTTTGATCAGGAGTGTGAAAATATTATTATAGATTTTTCAGGTTCTTTCGCACCGGCTGTACTAAAAAATCCAGAAAAAGACAATTATTTATATATACTCGTCCCTATGCGGACTAACAATTAAGAAGTAGGCCGATCAGGTTTGGTAATTAAAAATTTAAAAATCAATAATTTCAGAAATTTAAAAAAAGTAGATCTTCAACCTGCAAACGGCTTGAATATAGTAACCGGCGAAAACGCTCAGGGAAAAACTAATCTGCTTGAAGCTATATATGTTTTGTCGGCCGGTAATTCATTTCGCTCCGGTAAGGATTTACAGATGATTAATTATGGAGCCACCCGCTATCAGATTAAAGCCTCCTATTCATGTCAATCCCGAGATTTTATAGCGGCCCTGGTTTTTGACGGTCAAACCAAAAACTTATTGATAAACCAAAAAAAAGTTCAATTTTCTTATCCAGATAGCTTAAAAGTGGTATTATTTAATCCAGATGATTTATTTTTGATTAAAGGATCGCCTAATAAAAGACGATCTTTTATTGATTTTATTCTGCAACAGCTTTCCGCCGAGTATAGTTATGATTTGGTTAATTATTCTAAAATTTTAAAAAAACGTAATTTAATTTTAAAAACAGAGCAAACTAATAAACAGGGTTTTACTATAATTAACCAGTTATTTATCGAAAATGCTGTAAAAGTTATTATTAAAAGAATAAATCTGGTCAATATAATTGATGAATTGGCAGCACCGTTGTTTTTAGAAATAAACGGCGGCCGCCATGAGTTCCGGACAAAATATGCCATTTCATTTCCGGTAGAGGATGATAAAATTAATCAAAATATTCTTTATAAATCTTTAAGCGAGCAGATGGAAAAAAAATTGAGTGAAGAAATTAAACGTAAACAAAGTTTAATCGGCCCTCAATTAGATGATATAAACTTTTATTTGGATGGAAAACCGGCTAAAGTATTTGCTTCCCAGGGACAACAGCGTAATATGGTTATCTGTTTAAAACTGGCCGAGGTATATGCTTTTAAAAAAGTTAAAGGCTATTATCCGGTTTTTTTACTGGATGAAGTACTGGCAGAATTAGATGAAAACAAAAGGTTACTTTTACTTAAACATCTTGAACAAGCGCAATTTCAGTCTTTTTTAAGTGCAGTAAATATTGATGCACAGGATGATTTAAAAGCAGCAGTTTTTCATATTAAGAACGGACAAATAAAGGGAGAGGAGAAAATATAATGTATATTCATTTAGGAAACGATGTAGTAATATCGGCACAAAACGTTATTGCCATAGTTAATATTGATGAACCTTTGTCCGCGGATCTGCAAGATATAATTGATATGGCTACGGTGGAGAAAAAATTATTAAAAATTACCGATCAGGAAAAAAACAAAGCTCTGGTTATTTGCGATGATTGCGTCTATATTTCTCCGATATCATCCAATACGTTATATAAAAGAGCCAATAATTACTACAAGGAGGTTTAAAATTGGGCAACCACGATAACGGTTATAATGCCTCCGATATTCAGGTTCTGGAAGGCCTAGAGGCGGTACGCAAAAGGCCAAGTATGTATATAGGTTCCACAGGACCAAAAGGTTTACACCATTTGGTTTTTGAAATAGTGGATAACAGCATTGATGAATCTGTCGGAGGTTACTGTAATAAAATTGAGGTTTTTATTAATCCCGACAACAGCATAACGGTAAGGGACAATGGGCGAGGCATTCCGGTTGATATCCATCCCGTAATGGGAATACCAGCCATTGAAGTCATCATGACTACGCTGCATTCCGGAGGCAAATTCGGCGGTAGCGGCTACAATATTTCCGGAGGTCTGCATGGCGTAGGCCTGTCAGTCGTAAACGCCCTATCATCCCGAATGGAAATTGTTGTCAAAAGAGACGGACATATTTACAAACAGGAATATAGAAAAGGAAAACCGGCCAGCGCCTTGCAGGTTTTAGGAGAGTCAGATGAAAGCGGAACCAGTATTTATTTCGTGCCGGATCCGGAAATATTTGAGGAAACCATATTCGAAAAAGATATCCTGGTACAGCGAATCCGGGAATTGTCTTATCTTAACAAAGGATTACTGATTGAATTTACCGATCAAAGGGTCGGAGAAGAATACAGTCGACAGTTTAATTCCAATGGATTAATGGATTTCGTGACGTATATTAACAAGAAAAAGGAACCCATAAATAGCAAGCCTGTTTATTTCGAGATAAAAAAAGGCGATGTAGTTGTGGAAACAGCTATTCAGTACAACAACGGTTATAGTGAAAATATTTATTCTTTTGCCAACAATATAAGAACCCAGGAAGGCGGCACCCATGAAGTAGGTTTTAAAAATGCCCTGACCCGGGTAGTAAACGATTATGCCAAAAAGATTGGCGCCTTGAAAGACAACGATTCCAATTTAGCCGGGGAAGATATCCGGGAAGGCATAGTGGCCATTATTTCGGTTTTGGTAAAAGATCCTCAATTTGAAGGGCAAACAAAAACCAAATTGGGTAACAGCTATATACGAGGGGTAGTAGAGAGCGCGGTTTATGATAACCTGGAAGATTATTTAAATGAAAACCCCATCGATGCCAAAAAAATTGTGGAGAAAGCATTATCTGCTCGAAGGGCGCGGGAAGCAGCCAAGAAAGCCCGGGAGCTGACCCGTCGTAAAAGCGCCCTGGAATCTACCTCCCTGCCAGGCAAACTAGCCGATTGCAGCAGTACCGACCCGTCCATATCCGAACTTTTTATAGTAGAAGGAGATTCGGCCGGAGGTTCGGCCAAACAAGGCCGGGATCGCAATACCCAGGCTATATTGCCTTTGCGCGGCAAGATTTTGAATGTGGAAAAAGCCCGGCTGGATCGGGTGCTGGCCAGTGAAGATATCCGCAACCTGATTACGGCTATCGGTACGGGTATAGGTGAAGATTTTGATATCAGCAAAGCCCGTTACCATAAATTGTTTATTATGACTGATGCGGATGTGGACGGTTCGCATATTAGAATTTTATTGTTGACCTTTTTCTATCGCTATATGCGGGAATTAATAGAAAATGGCTATGTCTATATTGCTCAGCCGCCCCTGTATGGTATTAAAAGAGGCAGCGAAATAAAATATTTTTATAATGACGCCGAACTTAATGAGTTTATGAGCCAGACCGATAAAAAATGGTCTATTCAGCGCTATAAAGGCTTGGGGGAAATGGATGCCGAGCAGCTTTGGTCAACAACTATGGATCAGAACAGCCGGGTTATATTACAGGTAACTGTGGATGATGCTATCCAGGCAGACGAGGCTTTTTCAGATTTGATGGGAGACAACGTTGAACCGCGCAAAGAATACATTCAAGCCAATGCCCGCTACGTCAGTAATTTGGATATATAAGGAAAGGGGACACACCGGCTCCGCAGGAATGTCCCCTAGCAGGAAACATGTAGTTGGCCTATCTAGGATAAAAGCTTTTTGACGACATCCTAATTCTGGTGGAAAAGAAGTTTAGAATATTATTGGCGCGGTAGTATGTAACCTTATTCAAGGGGGATATAATCAATTGGGACAAGATAATCTTTTTGACAGAGTAATACCTATAGACATAGAAAAAGAGGTTCGAAAATCATTTCTGGAATATTCGATGAGTGTCATCGTTTCCCGGGCCCTGCCGGATGTACGGGATGGATTAAAGCCAGTACATCGGCGGATTTTATATGCCTTATATGATCAGGGCATGACCCATGACAAACCCCATAAAAAATCCGCCACCATAGTTGGAGAAGTAATGGGTAAGTATCATCCCCATGGTGATGCCGCCATTTATCAAACCATGGTCAAATTAGCCCAGAACTTTTCCATGCGCTACCCCTTAATAGACGGGCACGGAAATTTTGGATCAGTAGATGGAGATGAAGCGGCCGCCATGCGTTATACGGAATCACGTATGGCCAAAATAGCAGCTGAGATGGTCAAGGATTTGGATAAGGAAACCGTTGATTGGCGTCCTAATTATGACGATACCCGTCAGGAACCGGCCGTTCTGCCGTCACGGATTCCTAATCTGCTGGTTAATGGATCTGCCGGCATTGCCGTGGGTATGGCAACCAATATGCCCCCTCACAATCTATCCGAAGTCGTCGAGGCACTGAAAATGTATATAGACGACCCGGAGGTCACTTTGGACGAAATTATGACCGTATTGCCCGGACCCGACTTTCCTACCGCTGGCATTATGGATTCCAAAGGGATACGTCAGGCATATACTAGTGGACGCGGCAGCATAAAAATCAGGGCCCGCTATGAAATTGAAGAGCGCAAAAACGGCAAGACTGCGATTATTATTTCCGAAATACCTTATCAGGTCAACAAGGCGCGTCTGATTGAAAAAATTGCCGATTTAGTCAGGGAGAAAAAGATAGACGGCATCGTTGCCTTACGGGACGAATCAGCCCGCAAGGGCATGCGCATCGTAATTGAGGTACGCCGGGATGTTAATATAAATGTGCTTATAAATAATCTATTTAAACATACCCAGTTGGAAGATAGTTTTGGTATCAACAATGTGGCCCTGGTCAATGGTGAACCGAAAACCCTGGGTCTAAAACAGCTAATGCAGTACTATATTGAGCATCGTCAGGATGTTATTACCCGCCGCACCATCCATGATCTAAAACTGGCCCAGGCTCGTAAACATATTGTGGAAGGTCTGCAGATAGCCATTGATAACCTGGACGAGATAATTAATCTGATCCGCTCATCAAAAGACAGGGAGACAGCCCGCAATGCTTTAATCGCACGGTTTGATTTAACCGAAATACAGGCCAATGCTATTTTAGATATGCGTTTTGCCCAGTTAACAGGTTTGGAAAGAACCAAACTGGAAGAAGAGTACCGGGAACTATTAGCCCGGATAGCTGATTATGAAGATATCTTGGCTCATGAGGAAAGGGTACTGCAGATTATCAAAGAAGATCTAGATGAAATAAAAGACAAATATGGAGATAAAAGGCGCACAGAAATAAATTATGATAGTTCCGAATTTAATGAAGAAGATTTCATCGAGGATCATGAAGTGGTGATAACCCTTAGCAATCGTGGCTATATCAAACGCCAGCCCCTGGATACCTATAAGGCTCAGAAAAGGGGCGGCAAAGGGGTTAGTTCCACCAGTACCCGCGCCGAGGATTTTGCCCTGGATGTGTTGGTTACGGGGGTATTAAATAACATCTTGTTTTTCACCAACCAGGGACGGGTATTTTGCTCCAAGGCCTACCATATCCCCGAGTCGTCCCGGCAGGCTAAAGGCCAGACCTTGGTTAACTTTATGGAACTAAGACCCGAGGAAAAAGTAAGCACCATCATATCAGTTAAGGTATTTGATGAAAAACGACATTTATTGATGGTAACCAGAAAAGGAACCGTCAAAAAAGTGGCCTTGGATAGTTTCAGCAACATCAGAAAATCTGGTCTTATTGCCATCAATTTGGCCGATGACGATGAACTGGTGGATGTATTAAGGGTTGAAAAAGATGACCGGATAATGCTGGTAACATCTTTCGGACAATCTATCAGTTTCCTGGAAGGACAGGTGCGGCCCATGGGCAGGACTGCAGCGGGGGTTAAAGGAATAAATCTGGGCAGAGACGATTTTGTCATCGGTGCTGATAAGTACCGACCTGAGGCCGAGGCAGTACTGGTTACCGTAAACGGCTACGGCAAAAGAACCCGCCTGGAAGAATTCAACCTGCAAAACCGCGGCGGTAAAGGCTTAAAAACGATTGATGTGAACAACAAAAACGGTCCGGTGGTTGGTTTTAAGATCGTTAAGGAAGATGAAGAATTGGTTATTTTAACGAGCGAAGGACAGATTATTCGCCTGGAAACCGAAGATATATCGACCCAGAAAAGATACTCACGGGGGGTTGTCGTCATGAGAATTGGCGAAGGGGACAGTATCGCCGCAGTAGCCCGTTTTAAAACAGAATAACCCCGCTAATGAGCGTCCAAGATCACAAAAAAAGGTTTATGTGTAATATTGTGAGTATAAAAGATCACATAAGTTCAGGAGTTTTCCACTTGTTGGCACGGTTTAAAACCAACCGGATTATGTTAAAATATTTTTTAGTCATATACAAATGATCAAACGAGGCTATTTTTATTTATCTTTGGCAGTCAAGCCAAAGTCTGGAGGTAGGAACCATGGTTGAAAAAGGTACGTTTAATCTTAAATCTGGGCTGGCCCAAATGTTAAAAGGCGGGGTAATAATGGATGTTACCACCCCGGAGCAAGCCAAAATAGCCGAGGAAGCCGGAGCCTGCGCAGTTATGGCACTGGAAAGGGTACCAGCGGATATCAGGGCGGCAGGCGGTATTGCGAGAATGGCTGACCCGTCCATTATCTTACGCATTATGGAAGCAGTTACCATACCGGTGATGGCTAAATGCCGGATCGGCCATTTCGTTGAAGCCCAGGTGCTGGAATCCTTGGGGATTGACTATATTGACGAGAGTGAAGTACTCACCCCGGCAGATGACAGATATCATATCAACAAACACGATTTTAAGGTTCCTTTTGTATGTGGAGCCCGCAATCTGGGCGAAGCCCTGCGGCGTATCGGCGAGGGTGCGGCTATGATCCGTACCAAAGGAGAACCGGGAACCGGTAATGTTATTGAAGCCGTACGTCATATCCGCCAGGTTAATGATGAAATCCGCTGGGTCAGCAATCTGCCGACCGAGGAATTGATGACGGCTGCCAAAGAATTAGAGGCGCCTTATGAACTGGTGTTGGAAGTAGCTAAGCAAAAAGCCTTGCCGGTGGTAAATTTTGCCGCGGGCGGTATTGCTACCCCGGCCGATGCCGCAATGATGATGCAATTGGGTTGCGATGGGATATTTGTAGGTTCAGGGATATTTAAATCCGGTGACCCGGCTCAAAGGGCTAAAGCTATCGTTGCCGCCACCACCTATTACAAAGATCCAGCCGTATTAGCAGAAGTATCCCGTGATCTGGGCGAGGCGATGGTAGGAATCAATATCGATACCATAAAGCCGGAAGAGAGGATGCAGGAGCGTGGCTGGTAAAACCGTTGGTATACTGGCTTTGCAGGGTGCTTTTAGAGAGCATGAAAGAGCCCTGCAAAAATGCGGGGCTAAGGCTCGGCAGGTTCGTACCCGGGATGAACTCGAACAGGTTGACGCATTAATTATTCCCGGCGGAGAGAGTACCGCCATCAGCAGATTAATGCAGACTTTTCAGCTGGACGAGGAGATTATCGAAAGAAATCGTCAGGGTATGGCGATCTGGGGCACCTGTGCCGGTATGATTCTTTTGGCCCATGAGATTGTGGGAATTAAGCAGCCGACCTTGGGCTTGATGAATACAGCAGTGGTACGCAACGGTTTTGGACGGCAAGCCGATAGTTTTGAGGCGGATTTGGATATTGAAGGGATCGGTTCGGGGAAAGGCTTATTTATTCGGGCCCCCTATGTGCAGAAAGTCTGGGGCCAAGCAAATATTTTGGCCTGTTTTGAGGAAAAAATCGTCATGGTTGAAGAAGGAAAACTGCTGGCAACGGCGTTTCATCCGGAATTAACCGCGAACCTAAGTATACATGACTATTTTCTGCAAAAAATATAAATTAACTTGTAATCTACCTGACCCTATTATATAATTTAGTCCAAACTCAATAAAATAAAACGATGATGGGGATTAGTATGAATCCGGGCTATGCAAGAGAACTGGTGGTTGGTGCGAACCAGGGTAGCCGCGTTCTGAATCCACCCCGGATGCAGACTCTAAAAAAGTCTCGGTGGTTCCGTTATAACCTTTCAAGCGGGTATGTTATACCAACTAGGGTGGCAACGCGGGAAATACCTCTCGTCCCTGATCGGGACGGGAGTTTTTTATATTTAAGGAGGTTTTTTAAGAAGATGATGGGCGAACCATATTTGTTGTTGCCCGGCCCTACTCCTATACCAGAACGGGTGGCACGGGCGATGAACCGACCCATGATTAATCATCGGGGAATTGAATTTAAAGACATTTTGGAAGATGTCGTAGACGGTATTAAAAAAATTTACCGCACCGAGTCCGATGTACTGATTTACCCGTCCTCAGGAACCGGCGGACTGGAAGCCGCCGTAGTCAATTTTATTTCTCCGGGCGAAAAGGTTCTGGCCTTGTCCATAGGCATTTTTGGAGATCGTTTTGCCTCCATAGCCAGTAACTTTGGGGCTGATGTGGAAAAAATGAGTTTTGCCTGGGGAACCGGGGTTGATCCAGAACAGGTCAAAAAACGCCTGCTGGAAGACAAAAACAGGGAAATAAAAGCGATTTTGATAACCCATAATGAAACCTCCACCGGTGCTTTTAACGACCTGAAATCGATCCGCGATATTATGGGTGATCATCCCGCTCTTTTATTGGTTGATGCGGTAAGCGGCATGGCCGCGATCGATTTAAAAATGGACGAATGGCAGTTGGATGTGGTGGTCAGTGGCTCCCAAAAAGCATTTATGCTGCCACCGGGTTTAAGTTTTTTAGCCTTTAGCCAAAAAGCCTATCAAGTTTATCTGCATAATAAAAATAACAAATATTATTGGGATATAGCCGAAGGATTAAAATACATGGAAAAAGGGCAAACTCCCTTTACCCCACCTATTTCTTTGTATTACGGATTACAGGAAGCACTGCGCATGATGCTGGAAGAAGGTGTGGATAAAGTAATTGCTCGTCACAAAGGTTACCGGGATATCGTAAGGGCCAGTATCAAAGCTATGGGGTTGGAACTGCTGGCCGAGGACAGGTACGCTTCCCCAGCTGTTACTTCGGTGGTGGCTCCGCAAGATATCGGTGCCAACCCGATCCGCAACTATATGCAGGAAGAATTTAATATTGTATTGGCGGGAGGGCAGCAAAAACTTGACAATGTGATCTTTAGGGTAGGACATCTGGGTTATGTGCGGGAACTGGATCTGCTGTCCGTCTTGGCTGCTCTGGAAATTACGCTGGTGCGGTTTGGTTTTCCGCTTAAACTGGGTGTCGGCTTGCAAGCGGCCCAGCAAGTTATATATGAGAGACATCAAAAATAAGCAGTATCAGGAAGGGGTAAAATGATGGAAAGAAAGAGAGTAATAGTAAGCGAGAGAATAGCAGAAGAAGGACTCCAGTTGCTAAGAAGCGAGCTGGATGTTGATTATAGAGACGGCATCTCTCGCAGTGAACTGTTGGATATAATTGATCAATATGATGCGCTGATTGTAAGAAGTGTTACCCAGGTCAACGAAGAATTGGTAAAAAAGGCCACCCGTCTTAAGGTGGTCGGTCGGGCCGGCAATGGTATAGACAATATTGATGTGGATGCATGTACCCGTTATGGAATCATTGTAGCCAACACGCCAGACAGCAACACTATTTCAGCAGCAGAACAGACCATCAGTTTGCTGCTCTCTTCGGTACGCAATACGGCCTGGGCCAACGATGTGCTCAAAGCTGGAACCTGGGATAGAAAGCCGTTTCGGGGCACGGAGCTGTACGGAAAAACCGTAGGTATCGTGGGCCTGGGGCGGATCGGCTCTATGGTAGCGACCCGCCTAAAAGCTTTTAATATGAACGTCATTGCTTATGACCCGTATATTGCTGATGAACGCTTTGAAAGGTTCGGCGCCGAGAAGAAAAACACCCTGGAAGAGCTGGCCCAGGAAGCCGATATCATTACAGTGCATACCCCCAGAAACGAGGAAACCATGCACCTGATCAATGAAGATATCCTGGCAGTAGCTAAAAACGGTGTAGGTCTGGTCAATTGTGCCCGGGGTGGTATCATAAAAGAATCCGCTATTATTGAAGGTCTGGAAAGTGGCAAGATATCCAGTGTAGGTCTGGACGTATTTGAAAAGGAACCGGCGACCGGCAATCCGCTTTTCAATTATTCGCGAGTGGTATGTACCCCGCATCTAGGAGCCGATACTTATGAAGCCCAAAAAAGGGTGGGAGAAAACATTGCCGAACAGGTCATCCTGGCTCTTAAAGGCGGCATCGTACCTAACGTAGTAAATCTTCCCTCGGTTTTAAGCGAAGAACTGGATTATCTGCGTCCCTATATAACCCTGGCAGAAAAAATGGGCAATATTTATTATCAGGTGGAAAAAACACCTATTAGCCGGGTTGAAATAACTTACAGCGGGCCTATTACCATCAATGAAACGGAAATGCTCACGATTGGCTTTTTAAAGGGATTACTGGAGCCGGTTTTATGGGAAAAGGTGAAATACGTCAATGCCCGGCTGATGGCTGATGAGAGAGGAATAAAAATCTATGAGCGTAAGGAAGAACAAAGCCCCAAACGCTATAAAAATCTTCTAAATATAAAAATATTTAATCAGGATCGTGAAATGGAACTCAGCGGGACTATTTCCCGCGCCAGAAATCCGCTCCTGGTGGAGATAAATGGTTACGAAACCGAAGCCGATTTGGAAGGCTACGTATTAATGATGCAAAATGAGGATCGCCCGGGAGTAATTGGAACCTTGACAACTGCCCTGGGTGAAGCCGGAGTAAATATTGCGGCCATGAAAGTTGCCCGTAAAACTAAAGGTGAAACGGCAATAATGATTTTAAACGTTGACAATAAAATTGAGGAAGACACCCTTAAAGCATTAACCAGGATAGATGGTCTTATCGGTGAACCCAAACTGCTCCATTTTTAAAGGTTGCAGATAAGCCCATCAGCTTGAAAGGAGGCTGGTTTGATGTTGGATGCCAAGATAATCAGAGCCAACCACCAGCAAGTAGAAGAAGCCCTGCGAAACCGAAATATGCCAGGGGCACTGGAAAATTTTCTAAATCTGGATGAAGAAAGGCGCAAGCTTTTGACCCAGGTCGAAGAAATCAAAGGTTTTCGTAATAAAGCGTCTCAGGAAGTTGGCGCACTAAAGAAAAAGGGTCAAGACGCTGCTGAATTGATGGAAAAGGTTCGCCAAACAGGTCAGGAGATCAAGACCCTGGATGAAAAAATAAAGGAGATTGAAACCAAGCTTAATAAAATATTGCTCAATATTCCCAATATTCCCCATGAATCTGTGCCGGTAGGCGCTGATGAAAACAGCAACCTGGAGGTGCGGCGCTGGGGAGAACCACGTCAGTTTACCTTTGAACCCCAGGCCCACTGGGATATCGGCCCCAATCTTGATGTGCTGGATTTTGAGCGGGCCGCCAAATTATCCGGAGCCAGATTTACGGTTTACAAGGGCTGGGGTGCCAGGTTAGAAAGAGCGATTATTAATTTCTATTTGGATATCCATACCGGAGAGCACGGTTACCGGGAGGTATTTCCGCCTTTTATGGTCAATGGTGAATGTATGCTGGGCACCGGTCAGCTGCCCAAATTTGCCGAGGATATGTTCAAGATAGAAGGACGGGAGATGTATATGGTGCCAACTGCCGAGGTGCCATTGACCAACCTGTATCGGGAAGAAATAATAGACGGACAGGATCTGCCCTTTTATATGACGGCATATACAGCCTGCTTCAGAGCCGAAGCAGGCTCGCACGGTCGAGATACCCGGGGACTAATCCGCCAGCATCAGTTTAATAAAGTAGAACTGGTGAAAATCGTTGCGGCCGATAGTTCCTATGATGAGCTGGAAAAACTTACCCGGGATGCGGAGCGGGTCCTGCAGCTGTTGGAGCTGCCCTATCGGGTAATGCTGCTTTGTACAGGGGATATGGGCTTTTCATCGGCTAAAACCTATGACCTGGAAGTATGGATGCCCAGTTATAATGATTATAAAGAAATATCCTCCTGCTCAAATTGTGAAGATTTCCAAGCGCGGCGGGCCAACATCCGTTATCGCAGTGCCCGGGGAGAGAAGCTTCAGTATGCCCATACCCTCAACGGTTCCGGTGTAGCCATAGGAAGAACGGTAGCCGCTATACTGGAAAACTATCAGCAGGAAGATGGCTCGGTGCTTGTGCCCAAGGTTTTAAGGCCTTATATGGGTGGACTGGAGCTGATCAAATAATATTCCGTTGGGCGGGCCGCGAAAATACAGCTACCCGCAAGCGGCATAAAAAAGTTTTATTATGTTGCCGGGGTGCGCTTAGCGCCCGGTATATTCCTGCTCAAGGCTGGTTGACAACGTCAAAAGGCTGTGATATACTTTCACTTGCATTGGGCAGCAAATGCTGGTGCATCCCTTTTTGGGAGGAGTGTCCGAGTGGTTTAAGGAGGCGGTCTTGAAAACCGTTGGGCTTCACGGTCCCGTGGGTTCGAATCCTACCTCCTCCGCCATAATATCTGGAGAGATGGCCGAGCTGGCTGAAGGCGCTCGCCTGCTAAGCGAGTAAGCGGCTTAAAACTGCTTCGAGGGTTCGAATCCCTCTCTCTCCGCCATTAAGATCCTGCCCAGGCTTTTTTTATGTTAAAAATCAATGGCGCCTTTGCAGAAATGTATGGTGCAAGCAGATTTTTTTATAAGCGCCTGTAGCTCAGCTGGATAGAGTAACAGACTACGAATCTGGAGGCCGGGGGTTCGAATCCCTCCAGGCGCGCCATTTTAAAAACTGCTTTTAGCAAAATCGAGCGCCCGTAGCTCAGTGGATAGAGCAACGGTTTCCTAAACCGTGTGTCAGGGGTTCGACTCCCTTCGGGCGCACCATATGGCGGTGAGTCCCGATAAAATGAAGGATGAATTATATATGCGATTGGCTCTCTATCTTGCCCAGCAGGCTTATCAACTGGGGGAAATACCGGTAGGAGCAGTCGTAGTACATGAAGATGAAGTCATTGCTTGGGCGCATAATGAAAAAGAATTTCGCCATGATGCCACGGCTCACGCTGAGATCCTGGCCCTGCAAAGGGCAGCCCGGTATTTAGGCAACTGGCACTTAAACAATGCCACTCTGTACTGTAATTTAGAGCCATGTCCCATGTGCGCAGGAGCTATGCTAAACACTCGCTTAAAAAGACTGGTGTATGCCTGCCGCGACCCTAAAGCCGGAGCGGCCGGATCTGTTATCGACCTGGTTCGGTATCCGGGACTAAACCATCAAGTACAGATCGAAGGTGGCCTTCTCCAAGAAGAATCCAGTAAGCTGCTAAAATCTTTCTTTGCAGATTTGAGGAGAGATGGCTGAGTACGGTTGAAGGCGCTCGACTCGAAATCGAGTGAACCAGTGATGGTTCCGTGGGTTCGAATCCCACTCTCTCCGCCACTTATAAAAGTGCCGGAAAATTATTTTAAAAGACGCGGATAAAGCGGCTCAAAAAAACCGTAGCGGATGCTTTAGCTTCCGCGGCAAGAGAAAAAAAACCGGAAAACCGTAGCGGATGCTTTAGCTTCCGCGGCAGGAGAAAAACCGGTATTAATAGACACAGATAGCACAGACCCTTCGGGCACAGATTAACACAGATCTTATCTTTAATTAATAAAACGCTGTCTGTAGCATCACCGTATATGCTCAAAAAAACCGTAGCGGATGCTTTAGCTTCCGCGGCAGGAGAAAAACCGGTATTAATAGACACAGATA
>NZ_CGIH01000012.1:0-27209 GCF_000983115.1 Syntrophomonas zehnderi OL-4 | reverse complement strand
CGTATATGCTCAAAAAAACCGTAGCGGATGCTTTAGCTTCCGCGGCAGGAGAAAAACCGGTATTAATAGACACAGATAACACAGACCCTTCGGGCACAGATTAACACAGAACTTATCTTTAATTAATAAAACGCTGTCTGTAGCATCAACGTATATGCTCAAAAAAACCGTAGCGGATGCTTTAGCTTCCGCGGCAAGAGAAAAACCGGTATTAATAGACACAGATAACACAGACCCTTCGGGCACAGATTAACACAGAACTTATCTTTAATTAATAAAACGCTGTCTGTAGCATCAACGTATATGCTCAAAAAAACCGTAGCGGATGCTTTAGCTTCCGCGGCAAGAGAAAAACCGGTATTAATAGACACAGATAACACAGACCCTTCGGGCACAGATTAACACAGAACTTATCTTTAATTAATAAAACGCTGTCTGTAGCATCAACGTATATGCTCAAAAAAACCGTAGCGGATGCTTTAGCTTCCGCGGCAGGAGAAAAATCAAAAACATACATGGAGAGGTGGCTGAGCTTGGCTGAAGGCGCTCGATTGGAAATCGAGTAACGTGTCGAAAGCGTTCGCGGGTTCGAATCCCGCCCTCTCCGCCATTAAAGATACACTAAAGGGGTTGCAGCCCAAAGCCTGCAGCCCCTTTTTATTATTTCAGAAATTCGATCCCGTCTGTAGTATAACGCAGTCATTTGGCCTAAAATATGTGACGTACGGCTTGAAAAATGATAATATAGTGATGATAATATTAAAAAAATAATAGCTAAACTGCCAATAATAAATACCATATTGGCAAGCTCTTATAAAGAGAGGTGGAGGGACTGGCCCGATGAAACCCGGCAACCGCCCATTTGTGGAATGGTGCCAAATCCTGCAGGATGATTATCCTGAAAGATGAGAGGGAGCAAAATCTAAACCCTCTTTTAATGAGGGTTTTTTACTGCTTAATGCCGGGGTTGTTTTGCGCAACGAACAAATAATTTAAAAGCCCAAAAAAGGATTTATGCAAATGAAACAGATGAAGATTGAACCTCTTACACGACCTGATAAAATAATCAATTACTGGAAAAAGGAAAAAACCGCCGTTGCTTTTATCATTATTTTTGGCATTGGTTATAATACATCTGCCATCCTAGGCCCCATTTATCAAGGCAAGCTCATTGATGCCTTGCTGCGCGGGGATAGTTTGAACGAGATAGCTGTATTGGCTGTAACCTTTGTTTTGTTGATCGCGGCCATTCAACTGACGCGCTATTTAAAACGCTTTTACACCAGGCGATTCGCCAACAGCACGAGTGCTACCATGCGGTTGATGATCTATAACAACATTATGAATAAGGGCTTTGTTGATTTGCAGCATGAAAACACCGGTGACTTGATGACCAGGGCGCTTGCGGATGTTGATTTATGTGTGGATGGAATGCGCAAATTTACCACCGAACTGTTTGATACCGGGGTTTTGATGTCAGCATATTTCCTAACCATGCTCTACTACGATGTACAAATTACGGTTATAGGTGCGCTTTTTATTCCCGTAGCCATGGTGATTGCCGAGAAACTTAAGAATTTGATATATCAATTTTCAATTGACTACCGAACCAAAAGTAGTGAAATTACCGGTATGACCTATGACTTTATAGATAATGCCATGCTCTATCGTATCAACGGCTTGGAGATTAAGACCCAGGAAAAATATGATCTGGAACTGGAAGATTTGCAGAACAAGGCCATTAAGGCCAGTATTTTTGAGAACTCTATGCAGCCTATATACAATGTAGTGGCTATGCTAGGGGTTATCATGGTTATTTATTGGGGCGGCTCCAAGGTGATTGCAGGGAGTTGGACGGTAGGAATCTTTTCAACATATATGATTTTGTTTGCAGCTTTAGCTGCCAAGGTCAGTAATGCCGCTAAGCTTTTTAACTCGGTACAGAAGTCCCGGATCTCTTGGCAACGTATAAAACCTTATCTCACCGAATACAAAACCAAAAATACGGCTTTAAATATTAAGAAAAACCACACCACCTTAAATATAGAAAACTTGACCTTTGCCTATCCGGATGCAAAGGAAAACGTAATCCAAAACATTACTATGACCGCCCAACAAGGGGAAATAATTGGGATAACCGGGGCAATTGCTTCAGGTAAAACAACCTTGGGGCTAGCGTTGCTGGGATTATACCCCTATATGGGCAGCATCCGTTTAGATAATCAAGAATTAATGGATTATTCGGAATACGAGCGCAGCCAAATGATAGCCTACCTGGGGCATAATCCCCAACTGCTATCAGATACGATATACAACAATATTACATTGGGCAGTAATGAAGATATTACAGCTGTTTTGCGGGACGTATGTTTTGATACTGATCTGGCCGCCATGCCAGATGGTGCCGATACGCTGGTAGGAAATGGAGGCATTCGTCTAAGCGGCGGGCAGCAGGCCCGTATTGCACTGGCTCGAACGCTTTTGAACAAAAGAAAGATCATTATTTTGGACGATCCCTTTTCTGCCGTTGATATGCAAACAGAAGAAAAAATTATAACCAATCTAAAAGAACATTATCAAGACTGCCTGATTTTACTCATATCTCACCGTCTGGCTATTTTCAGCCATATCCACCGTATCTTATTTTTGCATCCCGACCGGACTGTGGAGTATGGTACCCACCAGGAGCTTATGGAGAAATCAGAAATATATGCCGAAATATACAACTTGCAGCAACTGGCAGGTGAAAATAATGAATAATAGTCTGACTAAAAAATCACTTTATCAAGTCATCCAAAAAAATCAGGGGCTAATTGCCCTACTGATTTTCGTTGTTTTGGGTGTCGTGGTGATAAGCCTCATTCCGCCGCAGATTCTAAAAATAATTATTGATAACAACCTGGTTCCCAAAAACAGGGAAGGATTAATGCGCTGGGCCATAGTTTATCTTATCGTCTTGCTCTTTATCGGAGTATTTGATTTTCTCAAAGAAGCCATCCTGACCGTATTAGGACAGAGAGTCACAAAAGAAATCAGGATGGAAATGATGGTCAAATTGGGAAAAATAAATTCCCAGTTCTTTTCCTCTCATGAAACCGGTGCCGTGGTTTCTCGTTTTACCAATGATGTAGATGCGATTAATACTCTATTTACCAGCGGCGTAGTAGGCATGGTCATCAGCAGCTTTAAAATAATAGGTATCGTTATATCGATCTGGTTTTTCAGCTACAAATTAGGTCTGCTCACCCTCTTATTACTACCGATAATATATGGGATCATCCGGCTGTTTCAGAAGCGCATGCTTCAAGCTCAGATTAAGAACCGTATCCTGGTAGGGCAAGTGAACAATCATATTTCAGAAAGCTTAAATAATATGCTGATGATAAAATCATACAGCAAAGAAAAATATATGGAACAAAACTATAACCGTTATTTGCTGGATAATTTCCTGACTTTGGATAAGGTTAATTTCTATGATGCCGTTTTTTCACCCCTTATTCAGATCCTGCGGGCCATAGTAATTGCCAGTATCGTTATACTATCCTCTGCGCAACTAAATTTTTTGGGTATGTCTTTAGGTATGATAGCGGCATCGATTGAATTGATTTCCAACTTATTTGAACCCGTAGAAAATCTTGGTATGCAGTTACAGAACATTCAGCAGGCCGTTTCCGGCGTCCGCAGAGTAAATGAATTTTATATGGAACCAGAGGAAGATGGAAAAAATGATAAACTGACCGCAGCAAAAATCATTCCGGATAGATCCGCCGTTCGCTTAAAATTCGATAATGTCAGCTTTCGATATGAGACCGGAACAGATATTTTAAAAAATATCAACTTAACCCTTAATCCCTTGGAAAAAGTCACTTTTGTTGGCCGTACGGGGGTGGGTAAATCTACCCTGTTTAAGCTCATCATGGGAACCTTGCAGCCAACCGAAGGGGTTATAAGTATTAATGGAATAGATGTATGTGCCATACCTAATCGCGAGAAACGAAGAATTTTCGGTTACGTTGAGCAGAGATTTCATTTTATTAAGGGAACAGTAGCAGAACAAATCAGTCTGCAAGATGAGGGCATTACGCGGGGAAAAATTGAGGAAGCCCTGAGATTTGTCGGCATGATGGAATACATTGAATCCTTGGAAAATAGTCTGGATACCGAAGTAACCAGTGACTCGCTTTTTTCTCAAGGCCAGCAGCAACTGTTGGCAATTGCCAGAGCGATAGTCACTGACCCGCCCCTATTACTGCTGGACGAGATTACGGCCAATCTTGATTCCATAACTGAAGAAAGGGTAATTTCTGTATTACAGAAGGCCAGTTCCGCCCATACCGTATTATCCATATCTCACCGTTTATCATCTATGATTGCCAGTGATAGCGTAGTAATCTTGGAAAATGGCAGAGTTAAGAATGCAGGTTCACCGGAGGTGCTTTTGCAAGATGATGATTGGTTTTCTAGTCAGGTTGCCTTGGAGAGGTTGACCTGGCACTGAGGAATGCGCATTTTTAAAAATAAACTATCTTAAACCCTAAAAAAAGAACCTTTTATGACCCGCCGACAAATATTGCCTCATTACATAATAGTATTTTCCAGGAATACAAATAATAGAAAGGTCTTGTAAAAGTTCAAATAGATAGGTAAACTGAAAAAGCTATCTTTTTATAAATGTCCGCAAAAATTGGGATAGCGGATAAAAAGTATCCTAAACAATGTTTAAAAAAACTATCTTCATAAGGAGTGAGCAGCTTGTCTTATGCTGATGAGTATCGTTCCAAATTAGTTAGTGCTGAAGAAGCCGTAAAGATCGTTAAAAGCGGAGATTGGCTCGATTGGGGACAAACCCTTTCTAATCCCTATGCACTGGATAAAGCATTGGCAGCCCGCAAAGGTGAGCTTGATGATATAAAGATACGTCTGGTTCTAAGCGCCAAAGAGCACGAAATCTGGAAAGTGGATCCCAAAGGCGAAACCTTCCATATGAACAATTGGCATTTTGGCAGAGCAGATAGGGCTCAGCACGATAAGGGAAATGCATATCATATCCCTAACCTTTATCGTAATAATCCTCTCTTTTACAGAAAGAGTCTATATGACGATGTTGACGTAGCCATGTTCAGAGTTCCGCCCATGAACAAACACGGGTATTTTAATTTTAGCTGCAGTGTAGCCGTCCTGCGCGCTATCTGTGATGTGGCCAAAAAGATCATAGTGGAGGTTTGTCCGGGACTGCCCTGGGCGTGCGGAGGAAGGGAAGAACTTATACATATCTCTGAGGTGGACTACATAGTTGAAGCTGATTCACCTGTAGTTGAAATACCATCCGCTCCAGCTACAAAAACAGATAAGGTAATCGCTGAACATGTAATCAAAGAGATGACCGATGGGGCATGTATTCAGTTGGGAATTGGCGGTATGCCGAATGCAGTGGGTACCCTGCTGGCCGAATCCGAGCTTAAAGATTTAGGCTGTCACAGCGAAATGTTATGTGATGCCTTTTACCATTTGCATGAAGCCGGGAAATTGACCAATAAGTGCAAGTCGATCGATAGGGGTAAGACGGTTTATGCATTTGCCGCCGGAAGTCACTTTCTGTATGATTGGATAGACAATAATCCCAGTATGGCTGCTTATCCTACAAACTATACCAACGATCCTTATAATATTGCCAAAAATGATAACGTTGTATCGATAAACAACTGTATAGAGGTTGATTTATACGGGCAGATTTCTTCCGAGTCATCGGGTACCAGGCACATTAGCGGCACGGGCGGGCAGTTGGATTTCGTTACCGGTGCTTATAGTTCCCGAGGCGGCAAAGCTATTATTTGCTGTACTTCCAGCTACCAGGATAAGGAGGGACGCCTGCAGTCGCGGATTGTGCCCATGCTCCCCTCGGGATCGATAGTCAGCGTACCCCGTACCCAGGCGCATATTATCATTACCGAATACGGCAAATGCGATTTGGCCGGGCGCAGCACCTGGGAGCGTGCCGAACGAATTATCAATATTGCGCATCCTGATCTGAGGGATGATCTAATTCAAGAAGCCCAAAAAATGAAAATCTGGAGTAAGAGCAATAAGATTTAACCCTATTGTCAGCAGCGGATTTTCTAAAAAAGCTTGACTGGACTGTGAGTTGAATGTTGACAGAAAAATAACAGCTTATTATAATAAATGCTATATATAAAAACACAACCTACAAAATAACGATGACAGGGAATAGTAAGCTGTCCTTGGGTCACAGAGAACCGCTGGTAGCTGTGAGGCGGTCGAAGAGGCAAGCAGAACTCACCCTGGAGTTGCCGACCGAAATCTTTTGAAAGTAGGCTCGGACGGAACTTCTACCGTTAAAAGGAAGGGGATATCGGGTCTTAAGACCCCGTATTCTGATGGAGTGAACGGCATGGCCGTTAAATTGAGTGGTACCGCGGAGTTAAACCCTTCGTCTCAGAGTTCTGAGCGAAGGGTTTATTTTTTACCATGGAAGGATGGAGGAACGACATGAACAACATGCTAGAATTAAGAATCAACGGGTTTGGCGGGCAAGGTTCCGTTACCCTGGCTCACTTGTTAGCGCAGGCCGCGCTGGAAAACGGTAATCAAGGGCAGGCTCTGCCATTCTTCGGGGTGGAACGCCGCGGAGCACCGGTGCGGGCAGCCGTACGTATGTCTCCTACTGCTATTCATGCCCACAGTCAATGTGAACGGCCTGACTATGTGGTAGTGATGAGCGAAAAACTTACCGAAGCGGCTATTAGTGAAGGCATTACGGATATTGGCACCGTGATTATTAATGCTCCCCACGCCGTAGCAGTAAAAAGCCATGCTACCTGGCAAGTGGATGCGGACACTATCGCCCGCGAAGCCGGATTGATTTCCGCCGATGGCCCCTTCATTAATATTCCGCTGTTCGGCGCGGTATGCCGGGTATTAGATATCCCGCAAAATATCATGGAACAAACCATTTTAAACAAATGGCCGGGCAATAACGGTGAGCGCAATCTGGGCGCCGCCGGCAAGGCATATAATACCGTAACCCGGATTAATAAATAGTGTATTTAAAGCTGCAAAGCTACGGAAAAACCCAGCAGCAGTTTCAATATATTGCTGCAACGAGGCGGGAAGTACTTTTGCCCCCCTTTAATGCCGATTAGTGAAAGGAATGGAAATAAATGAAATCAGTAACGAAAGCCTATCGGCCTATTTCCTGGCCAACGAAAGGGGCTGGTGGTGATACCGGTTCCTGGCGAACCCACCGACCGGTTGTAGACATCCGGATATGCACCAAATGCCAATTTTGTTGGGTATATTGTCCGGAAGCGGTCATTGACCGCCATGAGATTACAATTGATTACCGCTATTGCAAGGGCTGCGGGGTATGTGCCTTGGAGTGCCCCACCGGTGCAATCACTATGGAAAAGGAGGAGTAGCAGCATGAAAACAGCCCAAGTTATAATGGATACCGGTGCCCGTGCTGCTGCGCTGGCCGTAAAAAGTGCCCGGGTGGATGTGGTGCCTGGCTATCCTATCACCCCGCAGACCAGTATTATGGAAGCGATGGCTGCCATGGTTGAAAATGGAGAAATGCATGCCCGTTTCATTCCGGTGGAAGGTGAACACAGCGCCATGGCTGCGGCCGTAGCTGCATCGGCGGCCGGGGCTCGCGTTTTTACGGCTACTTCCGCCAACGGCTTGTTATATATGCATGAAGTGTTGCATATGGCTTCCGGTGGGCGTTTACCGGTAGTAATGTGCAACGTTAACCGAGGAATTTTTGCCCCCTGGACCCTGTGGGCCGATCATCAGGATTCATTTGCCCAGCGGGATACCGGCTGGATTCAATATCATTGCTCCTCCAATCAGGAGGTCTATAACACTATCTTGCAGGCCTTCCGCGTGGCCGAACAGATCAATATTCCGGTGATGGTCAACTTTGATGGTTTTGCTATCTCCCATTGCTTGATGCCCCTTACCCTGCCGCCCCAGGAGGATATCGACCGTTTCCTGCCCCCGCATGAACCGGAATGGCGGCTTGACCCGGCGCAACCATCTTCCTTTAGCAATGTGACAAATGCGTCCGAATACGCACCTTTCCGTCAGATGCTGTCTGACGACATTATGGCCTCCATCCCTCTGGTTAAACAGGCGGCCCAGGAATATAAGGACATAACCGGTATGTGGGATGGCGACACCATCGACACTTATCGCCTGGAGGATGCCGAAGTGGTAGCTTTGGCCGTAAATAGTATGGCGGCGGAATTAAGACTTTCCATTGATATACTGCGCCAGCAGGGCATCAAAGCCGGTTTATTAAGGCCGCGGCTGGTTCTGCCCTTCCCGGCTGAGGATATCATCAATGCCCTGCCGCAAAATGCGCAGGTGATGGTACTGGATCGAAACTATAATTTCGGTCATCCCGGCGGCATTTTAGCTTCCGAGCTGAAAAGCGTCCTCTTTGGCCGCCGCAACGACATCACGGTTAAAAACCGGGTAATGGGGATTGGCGGCATCGATCTAACCCGTACCTACATGGCCACTGAGATTCGCGCCATGCTGGATGATTAGAGAGCCTGGATCAGGAAAGGAATGGATGAGATATGACTACCAGTATTAAACAATTACCGGATATTGAACAGGTTTTAAGCGGCAACGGGGCTTGCGGCGGTTGCCCCGCCACCATGGCCCTGCGTATCGTGGGCAAGGCATTGGGCTCTAACGCCATCATGCTTTTGACTCCTTCCTGCTCGGTAGCCAGCATGGGCATGACCCCCAAACTGGGTTATAACTGGCCCGCTATTAATATTTGTTTTGCGACCGCCGGGTCTTCGGGTTCCGGCATTGCCCACGCGCTGGAAATAATGCAGGAGAAAGGCCGTCTGCAAGGGGAGCCGCCTACCGTATTTTGCTGGGTGGGCGATGGCGGCACCTATGATATCGGCTTCCAGGCCCTGTCAGCGGCAGCCGAACGCAACGACAACATGATTTTCTTTTGCTATAATAACGAAGCCTATAGCAACACCGGTGTCCAACGCAGCGGAGCCACCCCGCGGGGCAGCTTCACCACCACCACCCCCGCCGGTAAGCGCCAGCCCAAGAAAAATATGGCCTTGCTGATGCTGGAGCACAATATTCCCTACGTAGCAACCGCAACCGTAGCTTATCCCGGAGATCTGTACGACAAAGTGGTAAAAGCCAAAAGCATCCCGGGCCTGAAATACATTGAAATTCTAGCTCCCTGCTATTTAGGCTGGCAGTTTGATATGCCTGAAACAGTGCAGATGAGTCGTATGGCTGTTCGCAGCGGTGCCTGGCTGTTATGGGAAGCGGATAATGGCAAGATAAGTTTTAATAACCCCAGCTCACTTATCATCAGCGGCAAGAAAGACGCTGCTCCGGTAGATGAATATTTAATGAAACAGGGACGTTTCAAACGCCTGCTAAAAGGTCCTGACGCTGACCAGCGCATCGCCGAAATTCAAGGTGATATCGATCGCGAGATTGCCTTTATGCGGGAACGGGCCAAGATTACGTTTTAGTTACCTATGTTTAGCAGCGCTAAAGTTGGTCTGTTCACGTCTGCCGATAATTGTAACTTTATTTTAGGATCCTAATAGCCATGCCACCGGCGCCAACCGGTGGCATGCGCCTGTTCAAACCGGTTTTTGATCTGCGTCTGTTTTCTAACTTATTTTAGCCGTCAATTATTGATGAGATTTCGTTATAATCAGCCAAACGATAAATATACTTTTTCCCTGATTTGCTTTTCTGAATTGGCCACGCTGGAAATAGAAAAAATTTAAAAAAGTTTAGTCTTGTCATTTCACCGGGCTGTTTTTAATTTACAAGGACAAGCGGGCATTGATCCGTTAAAATAGTATTATTGGTTAGTATAGTATAATTAAATAAATAAATATATGACCTTAAACAAGGGCGGTCAGTGTTTCTGTCTGGTTTTAGGGGAGGAGAAGCATATCAATAAATTCAAGGAAGCATTACAGGATAAAAAGACCTTTGCGGTAACGTGGGAACTGGTTCCCGGGCGGGGGGCCCGGGAGAAGCTGCAGGAAAATGCGCTCCACGCAGCCGAACAGGCGGCTCAGGACGGCCGTATTCATGCCCTCACCATTACCGATAATCCTGGCGGAAAACCGGCCCTGGCGGCAGCTTGGTTAGGGGCGGAAATATTAAAAATGGGAATTGAACCGCTGGTGCACTTTACCTGTAAAGATAAAAACCGCAACCAGATTGAATCTGAACTGTATGCGCTGGATCGGGCCAACATCAGAAACATTTTGGTGATGACCGGGGATTATCCGGTCAGCGGGTTTAAAGGGCGGCCTAAACCGGTTTTTGATCTGGATTCAGTACAGGTGATGGATCTGGTTGCCAATATGAATAAAGGCCTGGATCCTGACAATACAGGTAATTTAATTCATAAGCCCAGTGATTTTTTTGCAGGAGGCGTGGTCTCACCGTTTAAAGCGAGTGAAGCCGAACTTTTGACCCAGTATTATAAACTCAGTAAAAAGGTCAATCAAGGAGCCGGCTTCATTGTGACCCAACTGGGCTTTGATGCGCGTAAATTCCAGGAGGTCTTAAAGATAACCAGGGAATTTAGCCCGGATATACCCATAATCGGCAACCTCTATATCCTGCCGTTTGGGGTCGGCAGAATAATGAACTCCAACCAATTGCCGGGCTGTGTCGTTACCGATCAATTATTGGCTGAGCTTGACCAGGAAAGGGAGGCAGCCGACAAAGGACAAAGTGCCCGGCTGCTGCGGGCGGCGAAAATGTATGCCTTTATGAAAGGGATGGGTTTTGACGGCGTTCACATCGCTGGCCATAATATTAAATATGAACAGGTAAAGTATATTATTGACCAGGGGGAAGAGCTTAGTGCCGACTGGATGGAGCTAATTGCGGAATTTGATTATCCTCAGCCCCAGGGATTTTATTATTTTAAAAAAGACCCGCAAACAGGCCTTAACTTGGATCAGCCGGTTAATCGGGCTGAGTGGACGCCCGAATACAAGGTAGGAATTAACCATCGTTTGATGCGACTCGTTCATCAGCTGTTTTTTACTCCGGATAAAAAACTGTTTCCCCTCATGCGGCGCTATTACCAAGGGGTAAAAAACCCCCGCAAATATGGTCTGGAGCATTTTTTAAAAGTAATCGGCAACGGCTGCCGGGATTGCGGCGATTGTGCCCTGCTGGATATAGCCTATCTTTGTCCTATGTCCCAGTGCCCGAAAAACCAGCGCAATGGTCCCTGCGGAGGCAGTTATAATGGTTGGTGCGAAGTGTTTCCCGGTGAACAGAAATGTATTTGGGTGAAGGCGTATGCCCTGCTAAAGGCCTATAGTGAAGAAGAACAGTTGCAAACCTCCTATGTCCCTCCGGTAAACTGGGATTTATATCAAACTTCGGCCTGGTACAATTACTACACCGGCCGGGATCATTCAGCAGTTATACCTTCAGCAGAAGCGACAGAAAAGAAATTAAACTGTTAATAGACTTAAGCGCAACAAACAAGGTAAAGTATAAAGGAAGTCCTCAGTGATTTCATTTAAAACGGGGGATTTTGCATGGCCAGCCATTCCTAGACTTGTAATTTATAACCTGGTTGGGAATTAATGAATCAGGCAAAACCCTTACAACATCATAATAATATATTTCCACGTGGAGGTGCGGTTTTGCTACAGTTAATTGATAACGGTGTATATTTGGTTAACCGGGAAACCTTGGTGCAAATATCTGCAAACGGGGAAGTTCTGCCCATTTGCGGCCAAGTAACGGACGGTTTGCTGCTTGAGGGCAGTCGGGCAGAAACAGCCCGGCAAAACACGATGGCTTATCAGATTTTAATGCGGCATAATACCAGCGGCGACCCGGATAAATTAAAAATTCGTTTTGATGCTTTGGCATCGCATGATATTACTTATGTTGGGATTATACAAACAGCTCGGGCCAGTGGTCTGAAAGAATTTCCGCTTCCTTATGTATTGACCAACTGCCACAACAGTTTGTGCGCAGTCGGAGGAACGATCAATGAGGATGATCATGTATTCGGGCTTTCCGCCGCGCAAAAATATGGGGGGATATACGTTCCTGCCCATATGGCCGTGATTCATCAATATATGCGGGAAATGATGAGTGCCTGTGGTCATATGATACTGGGCTCGGACAGCCATACCCGCTATGGCGCGTTGGGAACCATGGCAATCGGTGAAGGCGGCCCGGAATTGGTCAAACAATTACTGCAAAAAACGTATGATATTGCTTATCCGGAAATTATAGCCGTATATATGGAAGGAAAGCCCAGACCGGGTGTGGGGCCGCAGGATGTAGCCTTAGCTATTATCGGTGCAGTATTTGAAAAAAACTTCGTAAATAATAAAGTGCTGGAATTTATCGGTCCTGGAATCAAGAACTTATCGGTTGATTACCGAAATGGTATAGATGTCATGACGACTGAAACCACCTGTTTAAGTTCGATCTGGACAACCGATGATAAAGTAAAGGATTTCTACCGGATTCATGGCCGCCCGGAGGCATATAAGGAATTGCATCCCGGGGCATTGGCTTACTATGATGGAGCGCTCGTAATTAATCTGGATAAAATTGAGCCGATGATCGCTTTGCCTTTTCATCCCAGTAATGTCTATAAAATTAGTGAACTGAACCGAAATGCGGGCGACATTTTGCCTGCCGTAGAAGCCAAAGCCCAAAAACAACTGGATAATCCCAATATCCGCTTTGCGCTTGCCGATAATTTAGTCAACGGTCGCCTGCGGGTTGATCAGGGTATAGTAGCGGGCTGCGCCGGAGGGACTTTTGAAAACCTGTATGAAATTGCCTCCCTGTCCGAAAATCGTTCCATTGGTAAGGGGGCCTTGGCCTTCAGCGTCTATCCAGCCAGTCAGCCGATTTATATGGAATTGATCCAAAATGGAGCCGCCGCCAAGATGATGGCGGCCGGCATTACGATAAAAACCGCTTTCTGCGGGCCATGTTTTGGGGCCGGCGATGTACCCGCCAACGGAACCTTAAGCATTCGCCATACAACGCGCAATTTTCCAAACCGGGAAGGCTCCAAACCTGGCGATGGGCAAATCTCGTCAGTTGCTTTGATGGATGCCAGATCAATTGCCGCCACGGTGTTTAATGGCGGATATCTGACCCCGGCAACCGAGATGGACCTAAAGCCCTCGGCTCCAGTTTATGCCTTTAATAATGAAATATATGAACATAGGGTTTACCAAGGTTTTAGACAACCTTTGCCTCGGGAGGAATTAAAATTTGGTCCGAACATTGCGGACTGGCCGACTATGATTGCCCTGCCGGAGCATTTGCTGTTAAAAGTGGCTACGGTAATCACCGATCCGGTCACAACGACCGATGAGTTAATCCCTTCGGGAGAAACATCTTCATATCGCTCCAATCCTATGAGACTGGCGCAATTTACTTTGTCTCGAAAAGACCCGGAATATGTGTCTAAAGCAGCCGCTATAGATCAGCTGGAAAAGGAACGCCGCGCTGTTATAAAGTCAGCCGCACAGACAGGGATATCGGATGCACTGCAGGATCTTTGCAAGCAGGTCATCAGGCAAACCGATCTTTTTGAAGATACTTTCGATATGTTAAATACCACCGGCATCGGGAGCGTTATTTATGCCCTAAAACCTGGAGACGGCTCCGCCCGGGAGCAGGCTGCGTCCTGCCAGAAGGTGCTGGGAGGCTGGGCGAATCTGGCGGTAGAATATGCCACCAAACGTTATCGCAGCAATCTGGTCAATTGGGGACTGTTACCGTTTACCGTGGAAAAAACGGTCGAACCTCCGGTTGCACCAGGGGAGCTGATTTTTATTCCCCACATAAAAGAACATCTAAAGACGGGGGAAGAGGAAATTACGGCCCTGATTTTGAGCGCTGCTAAGGCACGTCCTCTTAAGCTTTATTTAAATAAAATGACGGCTGATGAAAGAGAGATTATCCTAAAAGGCAGCCTGATTAATTATTATGCGAATTAAGATAGGCATAAATTAAGAAAATAGATTTGATGCGGTAGTTTACCCTAGAGGCTGTCCTGAAAGACGGCCTCTTTTTTGCGACTTTTTTATTTTGAAAATCCTGGCATTTCCCTGACGGTGGGGTATTCTGTATGATTAGATTACTTGACTAGGAGAGGGAGAAGTCGTATTATTAGAACAAACGTTCTAATAATACGAGGAAGGCAGATGGACAGAGTTATTTTACATTCGGATCTGAATAACTTTTATGCCTCGGTGGAATGTCTGTATAGGCCGGAAATACGCCATAAGCCGGTGGCGGTATGTGGTGACCCGGCTGCGCGGCAGGGGATTGTACTGGCTAAAAATTATCCGGCCAAAGCCACCGGAATCAAAACCGGTGAAGCGATCTGGCAGGCCCGCCAAAAATGCCCGGGGCTGGTGGTTGTTCCGCCCAATTTTCCGCTGTATTTGCGTTTTGCGCATCTGGCTCGGGAGATATATGCCGACTATACGGATCAGATTGAACCCTTCGGGCTGGACGAAGCCTGGCTGGATGTTACCGGCAGCCGGGAAATATGCGGGGATGGTGTTAAGATAGCAGATGAAATCAGGGAGCGGATTAAATTTGAAATGGGTGTAACCGCCTCCGTGGGGGTTAGCTACAATAAGATATTTGCCAAACTAGGCAGCGATATGAAAAAGCCTGACGCCACCACGGTCATTACCCACGACAATTTCAAGGAGCTGGTATGGCCTTTGCCGGCAGGTGATCTGCTATACGTAGGCCGAGCTACGCAGCGCAAACTGGCTCGCCGGGGAATAAACAGCATCGGCGATATCGCCCAAAGTCCCCCGGAATATTTAAAATCTTTTTTGGGAAAATGGGGGGAGGTTTTGTGGTCTTTTGCCAATGGCAACGATCATTCTCCCGTAACCCGTATAAGCGAAGCAGCCTTGATAAAAAGCGTAGGTAACAGCATTACTACCCCGCGTGATTTAGAAAACGATGCGGATGTGGAGATGGTTTTTTATGTGCTGAGCGAAAGCGTGGCGGCAAGGCTGCGCAAACATGGACTTAAATGCCGTACAGCCCAAATTCATATCCGGGATAACAGCTTATTTAGCTTTGACGCCCAAGGAAAATTTTTAGAACCTACCCACCTGTCGAGCGATCTGGCCGAAAAAGCGATGGAGCTATTCCGGGCTCAGTACGGATGGGCAAGGCCCATCCGCAGCCTGGGGGTACGGGGCTGTAACTTGGTTACAGCCGAAAATAATGAACAGCTCTGCCTATTTGCAGATGAGGAAAAACGCTTAAAACAAGAAAAAGTTGAGGCAACGGTAGATGTGCTGCGCCATCGTTTTGGGCATCTTTCTATTCAAAGGGCGGTTTTGTTGCAGGACACTGATTTTAGAACCATAAATCCGCAGGAAGATCACGTTATTCATCCCGTGGGTTTTTTCAAGCCAGGAAAATTACCGTAATAGAGGGAAAAATATTATATATGGAAGGAAGACTACCGCAATGGAAGCCAAACAATATCACAACCCGGATAAAATCTATCTTAGTGTAAAGACTGTTTTTTATCGGGAGGGGGGCCTTGAACCGATATCCTTCCTGTGGGAGGATGGACAGGAATACGAAATAAGCAAGGTAACCGATATTCGCCGCGCTGCCAGCTTAAAAGCAGGCGGAACAGGTATTCGCTATACCTGCAAAGTGCATAACCGGGAGGTCTATCTGTTTTTGGAGGAAGACCGCTGGTTTATGGAAAGAAGAGATTAACCAAACCGGTCGGGGGCTTTTTATATTTGCCCCGACCGGTTTGGGTTTTTATCTGCCTTTAAATTCCGGAACGGATTTTTGTCTCAGAGCGACCTGTACCCCTTCACGGAAATCCTCTGTCAAGGAAACCTTCAAAAGAGACTGTCTTTCTTCTTCCATAAGAGTTTCCAAATAGGGAAGCACACTCTTGTTAAGCAGGGCCTTGGAGTTGGCAAAAGCCTGGGTAGCACCACGGGCCATTTGCTGGGCATACTTTAAGGTGGTCTCAGCTAATGCTTCCGAAGCCACCACTTTATTGACCAGACCCCATTGCAGGGCTTTTTCAGCCGTAATGACTTCATCCAGAAACACCATTTCACTGGCCCTAGACAGCCCGATCAACAAAGGCATGAGCTGGGTCCAGCCCCCATCCTGATTAATTCCCAAACTGGTATAGGCCTGCTTAAAAACCACCTGACTGTGACAAATACGGATGTCGCAGGCGGCTGCCAAACTTATGCCCACACCGGCGCAAATTCCGTTTATGCTGGCGATAACCGGTTTGGGCATCCTCCTGATATCGCTGACAAAGCGCATAAGGGACACGGTGTTTATACTAAAAGACGTCTGCACATTTTCAATACTATCAGTGGGATCAATCCCTCCACCCATACAAAACGCTCTATCGCCCACTGCTGTAAGGACTACCGCCCGGATACTCTCATCCAGGAAACACTCATTGGAAATATCGGCTAATTCCCGGAAGGCCGCCCCGTTAAGAGCGTTATAAACCTCCGGCCGATTAATACTGATGGTTGCTATCCCATCGCTTTTAGAAAACAGGATAAGATCTTTCGCCATTAGATATCTCCTTTCAACAAGTTATTAAACAAAAATATCTAATACCGTTATATCATATTTAAAGCCCCACACCAACCAAGGGGACGATTCTTGTGGCTGGTACTGCTTACAGTACCAGCCACAAGAATCGTCCCCTTGGTTGGGTTTCACGAAACTAGCTTCTAATAATCGGAGAATACCTAGTCAAATAATCGAAAAGGTAGTTTTCTTCGTCATCGGGCAGGGTGGCTTCCTCCAGATCATCTGCATCAACCAGTGCCATTTCGCCAATATTTGAAAATGTTACCTGCGCATTATCGCCGAGTAATGAATCGACCCACACCGGGTTCCGGCCGTATACTATCACCGAATCGCCGTTATATGATTCCGAAATTTCCTCAAAATCTTTTGATTCCAAATCAGGGCACCTCCTTTTTTGCTTAGTATGTCAAGAAGGGTCAATTTTATACCGCCAACCTTTAATAATAGTTTTGACCCAATTCGCCAGCACATTTATAAATTAAACCTTCAAATCCGCGGATTGAATCCAAAAACCAAGAGATTGTTAAAAAAAACGGTTATAATAAGACTATGATAACTAGGTGCTGGTTTATTTATTATATAAAGGAGGAAGTATTATGAGTGATGGAAAAATTACCGTAGAAACCCGGGGAAATATTTTGCTGATGGGCTTTAACCGCCCTGAAAAACGCAATGCTTTTACCCTGGACATGTATTATGATTTAGCCCGCGCTTACGGTGAACTGAGCCGTAATAAAAACCTGCGCTGTGGACTTCTGTACGCGGTGGGGGATCATTTTTCCTCCGGCTTGGATCTGCCGCAATGGAGTCCGGTTTTTGAATCCGGTAAGTGGATGGAGCTGGAGGAAGGCATGATTGATCCCTTCGGCATAGATGAGGATAATCGTTGCAAAAAACCGGTAGTTATGGCCTGTCAGGGCATCTGCTATACCATCGGTTTTGAGTTGTTGCTGGCAGCCGATGTAAGGATTGCGGCTAATGACCTGCGCCTAGCCCAACTGGAAGTAAAACGGGCCATATTCCCGACCGGCGGGGGAACGGTGCGGATGTTCCAGGAAATAGGCTGGGGAAATGCCATGCGCTACATATTAACCGGCGATGAAATGAGCGGAGCGGAGGCATATCGGCTGGGTTTGGTTCAAGAATTGGTTGAACCGGGACAGCAATTTGACCGGGCCCTGGAAATGGCAGAAAGGATTTGCCGGGCGGCTCCTCTAGGAGTTCAGGCTGCGTTGGCCTCAGCCCGGCGCGCCCGAGTGCACGGTGACAAAGCGGCTCTGGCAAGCCTTTCCGAAGAAATAAAACCCTTGATGAAAAGCAAGGATTCGCAGGAAGGTCTTAAGGCCTTTTTAGAAAGAAGAGAGCCAAACTTTACCGGCGAATAAAATAATAGTATAGTATGATTCCAAAATCAGCCGTTCGCTATATTTATAAATATTGCGGACGGCTTTTTTATCATTCGCATACTTTTTGTTTATATACGAATAATAACAATAAAAAAAGATCAAGGAGGTTTCTTATTTTGCTATTATCGAAAAAGGCTGTAACGGCAATGATGACACTTGTGTTGGGACTAGGCTTGTTTGCTGGTGGATGTTCTGCCCAAAAAAAACCCATGGAAAACCCCGCGCCGCCGGTTAAACAGCCCCAGGCTAAAATGCCTGCAACCGATGACCAGCGGATAGCCCAGCAAAGCGCCAAAGAAGCCGATAGTGTCCAGGGCGTTAACCAAGCTACCGCGGTGGTGGCCGGAAAAAGGATTTATATTGGCCTGGATTTAGGTGCTAATATGAACCGGCAACAGACAGATAAGGTGGAAAAGACAGTCCTTGACCGGGTCAAAAAAAGGCATTCCGGTTATATGGTAGTGGTAACTTCCGATATTGATACCGTAACCCGCATAAAAAATGTAGCCCGCGGAATAGGTGAGGGCAAACCTATTTCCAGTTTTACCAAGGAAATACAAGAAATTGACAACCGGATGAAACCTAGAAGCAAATAGTATCCTACCCCAGAGTCGGCACTCAACTTGAGTGCCGACCTCCTTTCAGAGATAAAAAATTACCCCACAAAAATAATTGATCCCCCTAACCGTTGTAAAGTTTACCCTTGTGGCAATGGCCCTTGCAAATCCCCCTGAAAGAATGTACAATGAACAAGCAAAAGACTAAGATGCACCAGGGGATTTTCCCCTACCTAAGAATAAGATTTGCCGTGCTAGATGGGGAATTAGCGGTGCCCTGTAACCTGCAACCCGCTACAGCAGGATTGAATTCCTGAGCTGAGGGTCTGTTCTTGTAGGGTCTGGCTTGAATAAGTGGCGGAGAAGTTTGGGTCCTGCGCAACGGGACACCTTGAACCGTGTCAGGTCCGGAAGGAAGCAGCACTAAGAGGTTCATCGCGTGTGACGGAGGGTTGCCTGAATGGAGTTAACTGTTCAAGTAACGCCTGGGAGACAGTCTCGAAGCCAGGTGCACGGCAATTAATATTTAATATTAGACGCGGATCACGCGGATTTCCGCAGTTTTTTAAATATTATTACCCCACCGTAGCGGATGCTTTAGCTTCCGCAAGCAAGCCCGTTACCGCAATATGTACCGGAACAAAACAACTTACGATTATCTACCCTGGTAGCGGAACGAAAAACTTACGATTATCTACCCTGGTAGCGGAACGAAAAACTTACGATTATCTACCCTGGTAGCGGAAGCTTTAGCTTCCGGTGGGAAGCAGAGCTTCCCCATTAGTATCACGCCGCCTCCCCGATTCCGGCCACGAAATATAGACTATTAGGGGAATAGACGCGGATAACGCGGATTACCACGGCAACCTTAATTATGAACGAAGTTCATATCAGTAGTACCCGTAGGGTGATTTACGCGGTTTTATTAGATATTTAAACCACCGTAGCGGATGCTTTAGCTTCCGCCAAGGAAACGTAGTTTCCTAATCCGTAAATCACGCAGCTATTTTCATGGGTAGTTGTGTTTTACGGTCAGGGGGGTTAGTAAAAAAAGCAGGGTTAGGCCCTGCCTTTCTTTTGGGCTGAAAACGGTGGATATTATATTACATAAACCCGCCCGTTTGGGGCAGGTAGTTTTCAGAGGAAAAATAGGATAAAATATATAGTGGGTTTTTATTCACAGGAGCTGTAAAGGGGGGCACGGAAATGGCATACCTTGCTTTGTACAGGGCTTTAAGACCACAGACCTTTGCTGAGGTGGTGGGCCAGGAGCAAACGGTTACAGCCCTGCAAAACGCCATCAAGGACGACCGCTTGACCCATGCCTATATTTTCTCCGGGCCAAGAGGAACCGGTAAAACCAGTATTGCCAAAATTATGGCCAAGGCTGTTAATTGTGAAAACCCTGTCCAAGGCGAGCCCTGTAACCAGTGCTCGGCTTGTATGGACATTAATAATGGCAATTTTATGGATGTCATAGAAATAGACGCCGCTTCCAACCGGGGGATCGATGAGATTCGTGATCTGCGGGAAAGGGTGCGGGTGATGCCGGCCCAGGGCAAGAAAAAGGTCTATATAATTGACGAAGTACATATGCTTACCACCGAGGCATTTAATGCCCTTTTAAAAACCTTGGAGGAGCCGCCAGAATCAGTAATATTTATTCTGGCTACGACCGAGCCGCAGAAAATTCCCAGTACCATAATATCCCGCTGTCAGAGATATAATTTCAGGCGGCTTCAACCCCAACAGATTATCCTGCGCTTACGGGAAGCCGCCCACAGCAATGGAATAGAACTCGATGATGATTCCCTGGCTTTAATTGCCCGCCGGGCTAACGGGGGTATGCGCGATGCACTGGGGATGCTGGATCAGCTTTATTCATTCAAGGATCATGATATTAAGCGAGAAGACGTTTTAGAAGTCCTGGGGTTGGTGGATGACCTGTTTGTGTCCCGTTTGCTGGATGCGGTTTTGGCTCAGGATCCAGGTACCATGGTCGATATGCTCAATACCGCGCTTAATGAAGGCAAGGAAGCCGGGCAGCTTATCAGAGAAACCTCATTATATTTGCGGGATTTGCTGTTGTACAAGCTGGTAGGCGAGCGGGCTGAATTTTTATTTGTGGGGGCAGCCAACCGGGAAAACCTCCAAAAACAGGCCCAAAGGGCTGACAAGCATAAAATACTGCAATCGTTGCGCATAGCTATGGAGGCCGGGGAGAAATTAAAATTCAGTGAAGGACAGCGATTTCTGCTGGAGTTGACATATCTGGAAATGATGGCCCTGTTTGCGCAAGAGGAAGCCAAACCAGCCGAAATAAGCGAAGGAAAAAAGAAACCGACCGCTGCCGACAAAGAGAAAATCGGGCGAAATGATGCGCGCGAGATATTATGGAATCGAATCCTGGCGGGTGTAAAAGAAAAGAAAATCCCTACCCATGCTTTGCTCTCCCAGGGCAAATTGCTGGGCACTAAAGGCGATACCATGTATATTGGCTATCAAAAAGGCTATGGTTTCCATAAAGAGAGGATGGAGGAAAAAGCCAATCGCGAAATATTAGAACAGGTTATCAAGGAAGTTTTTAACCGTGACATGGAAATCATCTTCGTATTCCTGGATGATCAGCAGGTTAATGATATGGTGGTCAAAAAAGCCATTGAGTATTTTGGTGAAGATATAGTGCAGATAAAGGATTAGGAGGAAGGTATTATGAAGTTTAATCCCGGCGGGGGAAACATGAATCAAATGATCAAACAGGCCAAAAAAATGCAGGAACAAATGGAAAAAATGCAGGGCGAACTGCAGGATAGGGTGGTAGAGGCTTCGGCCGGCGGCGGTGCCATTACAACCAAGGTAAATGGCAGACAGGAAATCCTGGAGATCAAAATAAAACCAGAAGTGGCAGATCCGGAAGATATTGAAATGTTGGAGGATCTAATCCTGACAGTTATAAACGATGCCATAAAAAAATCGCAGGATATGGTTTCTCAAGAAATGGCCAAAATCACCGGCGGATTAAATATTCCCGGACTATAGAAATGCGGGGAATCCAGGGCGCATACCTGATTTTTAAGGAGATGAACAAATGAGATTGGCTCGGCCTTTGGAAGACCTGATTGATCAACTCTTAAAGCTACCTACGATAGGGCCAAAGACCGCACAACGGCTGGCCCTGTTTATATTGAAAATGCCTGCGCAAGAAGCTCGCCAGCTAGCCCAGTCGATCATAGATGCCCAGGAAAAAGTTTTCCCTTGCCCGATATGCGGCTTTTTTACGGATCAGGATCCCTGCCTGATATGCCAGGATCAGGATCGGGAAAGCCAGCTATTATGCGTAGTGGCTGAAAGCAGTGACATTATTGCTTTAGAAAGAAGCGGTTACAGGGGCAAATACCATGTTTTGAACCAGAGCCCCAGCTTGGATGAGCTGGATCTGGGCGCATTGGATCTTACCCCCTTTATTAAAAGACTGCAGGCAGAAGATACAAAGGAAGTCATTTTAGCGCTCAACCCGGATATGGATGGGGAAATACTATCCCGCTTTTTAGCTGCCGCGATTACCCAACTAAAGATAAAAGTAACGCGTTTGGCCCATGGTTTGCCGGTGGGAGGCGACATTGAGTTTGCCGATGAGATAACCTTGCGGATGGCCATAGACGGGCGAAAAGAACTATAGAAAATAGTATATTTAAAACCATTTATTGAAATAGTTGCATAACCTGCAGTCGGCCGGCATATGATGCAGAAATGGAAATAACTGCAATATATGCCGGGAGGTCAGGTGGGTGTGCATAATGTTTAAATGTAGATTTTTAGCAGGCTGTAGTTTAAAAAAAGAGGCCGCCAAAAAGGAACTATTTTCCCCCTTGGATAAAGCAACTGTACAACAGGCCGGTCTGGAGCTTAGGCAGGCTTACCAAGTATTATCAGAAGTTGAAGATCCTGATATGGTTGATTATGCTGTATTCACAGTGCAGGCAGCCGAAAAAAGGTATGGCTACCTCGTGAGGAGATTAAAGGAACAGGAAAAGCAAGCTGTATCAGTTCACTGCGTTAGAGGTGATACGTAGATGGAAAAAATGAGTCTGATTTTGGCAGCTTTGATTTTGTTGGGAATCATATTTTTAATTACCCAAATAATAATGAAACCGATCAAACTTATCTGGAAAATCTTATTTAACTCGATAGTAGGGTTGCTGCTTTTATTGTTAACTAATTTTATAGGAACTTTTTTTACTTTTGCCTTACCGATAAATATTGTTACCGTATTAATATCTGGATTTCTAGGCATACCAGGTATTTTGTTGCTCATCTGTTTCGAACTGCTTTTGGTATAAATAAAATAATCGACCAGGGACGTTTTTCTGGGAGGCTTGGGCTGAGCCGACTGGAAGAACGTCCCTGGTCGATTATACATATATGAAAGCCCCGCGAGGCAGAATATTAAAAAAATTTACAGCTATAGGCCATAAGGATATTTAATATATAAATGTGCGTAATATTTGCAGAAAAAAACTTTATATTGACGCACATTACTGGACTAATTTATACTTATTAAAAATCCCTTTCATCAACTATATATTTTAAGCCGCTGATTGCATACTGATGACATAACTTTAGAAATAGTGTGTTCAGGAGGTGTAAGTTTTACGAAAGAATTACAGGCAAGAATCGCAGAAGCATATATTGGTGAGTATGCCAGTGGCAAAAGCGAATTGAGCATTAATAGGGCTCTGGAACTGAGAAAACAAGGTCGCCGGGTCAACCTGGTTGACCTTGATACAGTAGAGCCTTTTTATACTTTAAGGCCTATTAAAAAAATGCTTGAAGAACAGGGATTAAATGTAATAGCCTTTTCCAAGGAGGATACTTTCGGGTTGGGTGAAACCGGAGCCATGTTAAACCCCCAGGCCCGCTGGGCTTTGCTGAATGAGGGGGATGTTATACTGGACATAGGCTATGGCGTATATGGAGCCCAAACCCTTAATCTGGTGGAAGGAATAGACCAAACGCCAGAGTTAAAAGTATTAGTGGTTTTGAACGCATCAAGACCCTTAACGAATTCACCTGCCAGGATTAAAGGATATCTTAGTGAATTGGGAAGGGTCGATGGCATTGTGGCCAATACCCATATGGGAGATGATACTACTATTGATATTATTTCAGCCGGCAACCAGATGATTATAGAGACGGCCCGGGAAATGCAAATACCGGTTAAATATTTTGCAGTAGATAAAAAATTTGAGGGTCTAATGCCTACCGAACAGTTAAATGTACCGGTAAAGTATATACAGCGTTATATGCCGATGGCAATCTGGTAATATTATTTTAATTATTCCTGACCATTAGTAGTTTGAAACGGAGGTGCGTTAAATAAATGCAAAGAGTAATTGGCGAGAGTAAAAGGTCTTTCGTGACCGGAAACGAAGCCGCCGCCTGGGCTTGTATGGCAGCAGGCGCTGATATAATGTTTGGTTACCCCATTACCCCGCAGAATGAAATTATGCATTACTGGACCCGTATTGCTCCCCAATTTGAGCGTGAATTCCTGCAGACGGAAGATGAACTATCCGCAGGTTTTACCGTCTGTGGAGCTGTTCAAAGCGGCAAAAAAGCATTTACCGCCACGGCAGGGCCGGGTAACGTATTAATGCAGGAGCCTTTTGGCATGGCTGAGGCGATGCGTTTGCCGATAGTTGGGATCATCCAGCAGCGGGGCGGACCATCTTCGGGAACGGTTATTTACTCCCAACAGGAAGTAACCCTGACCACCTTTGGAGGAAACGGTGAAGGCCATAGAATCGTATACTCCACTGCTACTCACCAGGAAATTTATGACTATATCGTCAAAGGGTTTAACGTAGCCTGGAAACACCGTTTCCCGGTATTTATCCTGGGGGATGGATATCAGGCCAAGATGAGAGAACCCCTGGAAATGTATGATCCGCAAGACAAAGGCATAGAAATGGTGGAGCCATATCCCCTGCTGGGATTGGGAGGTAAAATAGGAACAGACCGCGAGCCCAGCCATTTATGCAATATTTATAGCCTGGAAGAAGAATTATATGAAGTAGTATTAAAATTTGCGGCCGAGTATGAAGCCTTGGCACCTCAAATAATAGAATACGAAGAAAGAGAATGTGACCAGTCCGATATCATAATCCTGGCCCACGGAGTCGTTTCCCGGGCCGCCGATGATGCAGTCAAAGCCCTGCGGGCTCAGGGAATTAAGGCCGGTTATTTCCGTCCCATTACCCTAAGACCTTTCCCGCAACAGCAGCTGCGCGATGCCATCGCCAGAAGCGGTGCCAAAAAGATGTTGATTGCCGAGTCGGCTTACGGTCAATTTGATCGCCTGGTGAAACAGGAGATTTATGGCGAAACCATCTCAATCGAAAACCTGTTTATGCCCGGGGTAGGAATCATTGAAAACGATATTATTAACAAAGTTAAAAGCATTTTATAAGGAAGGGGGTTTTTTTTAAATGGCTACACCAACCGTACCAAAATCATGGTATTTACCCACCAAGCCTCATAAATTCTGTCCCGGTTGCGGGCATGGGATAGTATTGAAGGCTCTGGGAGAAGTAATAGATGAAATGGGGATACAGGATCAAACTATCTTCGGGTGTGACATAGGTTGTTCATTGTTATCCTGGAACTTTTTTGCCTGTGACAGCACCCAGACCCATCATGGCAGAACTACCCCGGTTATGACCGGTATAAAAAGAGCCCGCCCCGAATTACTTTGCATTGGGTATATGGGCGATGGCGGCGGATATTCAATCGGCTCCCAACACCTGTTAAATGCCGCGGTAAGAAATGAAAAACTGACCCTTGTTTTGGTAAACAACACCAACTATGGTATGACCGGCGGACAGATGGCACCTACTACCCTGCCCGGACAAAAAACCGAAACCAGCCCATTTGGAAGAAATCCCGAGCAAACCGGATATCCTACCATGGGGCCGGAATTTATTGCCCAGTTAACTCCGGATAGTGCCTATGTGGCCAGGGGCACCGTTTCTAAATACAAACAGTTAAAAAAATATCTGAGAAGTGCCTTAAGAAACCAAATGGAAGGCAATGGTTTTTCTTTTGTAGAGGTATTGTCCACCTGCCCCACCAATTGGAGAACCAATGCCAGCCAAACCTGGAATTTCCTCGAAGACGAGATGGAAAAATACTTCCCGGTAGGCGAGCTTAAGACTCCCTTTGGAAAGGGGGAAAAATAATGTCATTATTTAGAATCGCCCTGGCTGGTGAAGGCGGACAGGGAGTGCAATCGATTGCCGAGATCTTGGCTGAAGCCGCTTACAACGAAAACAAGCAGGCCATCTATATTCCCAATTTCGGGTTGGAACAGAGAGGCGGTGTATCCATTGCTTTTCTTCAATTTAGTGAAAGAAGGATCGGCGCACCAAAATTTCAAAAGGCTGATATCGTAATTGCACTTAGCAGTCGGGCCGTAGAAAGAACCTTGACATATTCCGGTGAAGAAACCCTTTATGTATATGACAGCAGTTTTAAACTAGGCCCAGAGGAACTGCCTGAACAGGCCAAACAGATCATAGATCTGCCGGCCATCGAAACAGCCAACAACAAACTGCATCCCCGGGTATTTAATATCATTATAATGGGTGCAGTAATAGGGCTTAGCAACGTAGTCAGCTTTGAAGCTGCCAAAGAAGCTCTGGAACACAAACTGGCCTATAAATTTGAAAAAGATCCCAAGCTAAGAGAATTAAATTATAAAGCCTTGGAAATCGGCAAAGAAATGGGCGAGAAAGCGCTTAAGGAAGGGGTGGTATAGGATGTCTAAAAAAGAGATAGAATCAATTAGCTTCGATATGGATAAGGCCACCTTTCATATTTTTCCCCCATACTGCAAAGGTTGCGGATTATGTAAAGAAAAATGCCCCAATCAAGTTATAATCTGGTCAGAAAAGTTAGGCGTATATGGGACGCCAACCGTAAAGCCGAAAGATGAAGACAGCTGTATCGCCTGCAACATATGCGAAATGGTTTGTCCAGATTGTGCCATATCAATCGTTAAGAAAAAGAAAAGCAAAGCCATATAACAAAAACCCCTGCGGCCGCAGGGGTTTTTAACGCCAGAAGCAGCTTGTGAAAAACACGGTTTAGCTTGGCTTTTTAAGGACTTAACCAGCATACTAAAAACACGCTTGCCAACCGTAAAAAAACCAACATTTAGTCTTGACATAAAATAGGCCAGATGATATCATAATTCTTGCGCGGCAGGCGAGAGTCGAAGCGCGAGATCTTGATAAAACAGAACAAAGAGAACAAGAAGTGCGAAAAAATGGTTTTCTTAAATAGAAAGAAGACCAAGGTCCAGCGAAAAGAGTTTTAAAAAAAGCCAATCAAAACGCTGATAAAAGAAAAAGGTACGGGCAGCCTTAAAAAAGGGAAGCCTGTAGCAATATTTTATTGGAGAGTTTGATCCTGGCTCAGGACGAACGCTGGCGGCGTGCCTAACACATGCAAGTCGAACGGACTAATGTTTGACACTGAGTGTTTTAAGAAGGATCAAGAAGAGTCAAGACCCGAA
>NZ_CGIH01000011.1 GCF_000983115.1 Syntrophomonas zehnderi OL-4 | reverse complement strand
GATAGCAATACGCAGTCGCTGGCTGCATAACTTAAATCTATCGGGTTTTAAAAGAACAAAATACTTTGAAGGGGGTACTATGTCCTTTTTCGGAAATTGTCATAGTCTGACTGTTATATCTTAGCCAACATGGTAATAAATGTTATTGCTAATTATAACAGATAGCTTTGACTTATCTTTTTTCGAATATTTTTTTGAATTATGCAAAAGTCTCGTTGTATAAATTTTCTTAATTGGCTAATCTAATGTAAAGACTCAAAGAGAAGGAGTTGAGATTGTGTCTCTTCCTACCAGGTTTCAATTATCATTTATCAAACAAGAACAACACCTAATGCTCCCCCGAACCAGTTCCATTATTCTCACGCAAAACCTTTATGATATACTGTTTCAGTATGTTATCACCCCAGAGAAGGAGGAAAAACTCAATTATTTTATTAATCTTTTGGAAACCCATATAAAAAGCAAAGCTCAGGCGCCGTTTTCCATGCCGTTGAGCGAACTGGATTTCCTGGACGAAGGTCTGGAAGAACTTCGCCTCTTAAACTGGGCGGAAATCCCGGTAGCAGTTTTTCAAATCAGCCTGGATGCATGTCTGGACAAAGAATCATACGATGATGAAATCGATAAGATCTGCGCCTTGTTGGAAAACTTGATGATTATAAAACACTATAAGAACTCCGACCTGGTCTATGTATATCCGGCCGATCTGGTGAGATATTAACACTGATCATATATAAAAACAAGGAGGAATTTAACCATGAGTCTAAAAGGATCCAAAACAGAAGAAAATCTATGGAAAGCCTTTGCCGGCGAATCTCAAGCCCGGAATAAGTATACTTTCTGGGCCAGCCAGGCCAGAAAGGAAGGCTATGAGCAAATAGCCGGCTTTTTTGAAGAAACCGCGGATAACGAAAAAGAACATGCCAAACGGCTGTATAAATTTCTGGTAGGGGGCTTAATTCCTCCTACTTCCGAAAACCTGGAAGCGGCTGCCCAGGGCGAAAATGAGGAACATACCAGCATGTATCCGGAGATGGAGAAGGTAGCCCGTGAAGAAGGTTTTAATGAGATTGCAGATGTTTTCAGAGAGATTGCCGAAGTTGAAGAAGCCCATGAAAAACGCTTCCGCAAATTATTGGATAATGTGCAACGCAATACTGTCTTTAAAAAACCTGCCCCGGTTAAATGGAAATGCCGTAACTGCGGTTATATTCACGAAGGTACTGAGCCCCCCGAAAAATGCCCGGCCTGCGACCATCCCCGTTCCTACTACGAAGTCTTGGCCGAAAACTACTAAAGATAAATTAATAAAGCAGCTACCACAAAAACATCTCCTACTGCTTGAATCGGTAGGAGATGTTCAAATTTAGATAGTCCGCTATCAATTTTTTTAAAAAGCCAGTAAGGCCTCGCGTATTATTTTAGCTCCTAAAATCGAGGTGTTGTCGCCAATATCATGGGGGGGCGAAATCTCCACCATATCAAAGCCCACCACGTTAAGTCCTCCTAATTTTACCAGCATTTTGAGCAATTCCCGGGAAGTTACCCCACCTGCTTCAGGGGTTCCGGTTCCGGGAGCAAAAGCAGGATCTAAAACATCAATATCCAAGCTGATATAAACGGGGCGGCTGCCAATACTGAGCTTTATGTCATCCCAGGCAGAATAGAATTCATCCAGGTACAGGTTGCTGCAACTACGGGCATACTCCAACTCTTCCCGGGTTCCAGAGCGTATCCCTAATTGGTAGAGGTTCTTTTTACCTACAATCTTTAACACATGCCTCATTACGGTGGCATGAGATAATGATTCCCCCAGATAATCTTCCCGCAGGTCTGCATGGGCATCCATCTGGATAACCACCAATCCCTGGTAATAATCAGCATACGCCTTGATTATGGGCAGACTTACCAGGTGTTCCCCCCCGATTGCAAATATTTTTTTGCGCATACCTAACAATTCCCGGGCGGTAGCCTCCATACGCTCCAGGCTTTGTTTGACATTGCCAAAAGGGATTACCACATCACCAGCGTCGAAAAAGGCAATTTCCTCCAAAGAACGGTCTTGATAGATACTGTATTCCTCTATCCCTTCTGATACTTCCCTTATCCGGTAAGGAGCCAGACGGGTACCCGGACGGAAGCTAGTGGTAAAATCCATCGGCAGGCCGATCAGTACCCGATCGGCTTCATTTAAACTATCGCAGCTGCCCATAAATACCGCCTTGCGTTCCAGCCACTGTAATGGTTTCATCTTCATACATCCAGTCCGATAATTTCTTTAACAAAGTTAGGCAGATTGAAAGCGGCTTTATGGATGCTTTCATTATAGTATTTCAACGGCTGGTTGCTAAGTGACCTAATGGTTTGGGGATCAAATTTTTTCGAACCCACCGTGAAACTCCATAAACCGCTGGGATAGGTCGGTACATTGGCCAGGTATAAATCAGTCAGAGGAAAGCACCGGCTGATTCCGCCGTAAACCATTTGAATAACCTCGCTGTTAAAAAACGGGGATTCACTCTGTACTGCCAGCATACCATCCTCTTTGAGAGCCTCAAAACAACTCTGGTAAAATTCCGGCGAAAATAAGGCGACAGCAGGTCCAACCGGCTCGGTCGAGTCTACCAGGATAACATCAAACTCATTTTTATGTTCCTTTATATATTTGATGCCATCAGCAATAATGAGTTCAGCTTTCGGGTCGCTGAAAGAACAGGCCAGTTGCGGAAAAAAGTCGCGCGATGCCTGAACTACCCGCGCATCTATTTCTACCAGAACCCCTTTATCAACCTTGGGATGGCGTACCACTTCCCGCAGAGCCCCTCCATCCCCGCCGCCAATAATCAAGACCTTACGGGGATCAGGGTGCGAATTCAAAGCCACCATGGCAATCATTTCATGATAAACGAATTCATCGCAATCTGTAGTCATCACCATGCCATCCAGCAACAGCATTTTACCGAATTGCTCAGTAACTACCACAGCCAGATCTTGAAAGGGGGTTTTCTCTATCCTTAATGTCTCGCTGCTCTTGCAACTAAACCCCAATGCCGGGGTTTGATATTCTGTAACCCAAAGATCCAATTAACTTCCTCCTCTGAAATAGATCTAATACCACAGCGGAACGGCCGCAAAGGCGCAACCAATGTTCTCCACCGTATGTTCACAGGCGGCTACTTTTACTTCTTCCAATTCAAGGTTACGCATGGCAAAGGCCTCCTCCACCATCTTGACTACCTTTTCCTCCGCTTCTTTTTTACTGCATTTACCTGAGAACTCCATAATCACGCCAAAGCTATCCTTTTTAATGCCAACTGCCACAGCCGCCGATATAATCACGCCCGGCTCCGAACTGGTGATTGAACCATACGCTATAGGCAGCAAAGATCCGGAAGGGATCTTAAGCTCGGGATCAAATTCACAGCCAGGGGGTAAAATACTACTGACCCTTAGCAGATTCGTATTACCAACCCTGGCATTTAACAGGGCCCCATCAAAAGCGGTCAATGATGTATTCCCCTCAGAAGATGCAGCAGTAAGAAAATATTTTTTCGGTAACGGCAACATTACGTTTACACCCCCAGATAAGATTTTTATTCAGACAATAGCATTATTATATACAAAGTTATATATAAAGCACCAGTAAAAAAATAAATTAGCTGATTTTTCGTTTCAGAATAACAGATCCGAAATTATCAGCTCATGAATACAGATAGGTTTTTTTAAGGCAATTTGATTTAAAAAGCTTGGCATTTGCCAAGCTTTATTCTTCATCCCAGTTTTGCAAATATTCCAGGAAATTACTGACCGATTTTCGGCGTACCTTCTGGCGAGGCAAAGCCACATAAAACATCCGGCGGGCTTCATCTTCCCTTAGAGTAAGGTATTTAATTTTATAAGCCGAACCCTGCGGACGAATAACCCAGCGCGATACGATCGAAACTCCCATGCCGGCTTCTACCATGGCCAGAACCGCCTCCGTACTACCGGTTTCCATGTATATGTTTAGTTCCTCCCGATTGACGTTATATATTGCCATTAAGTCTTCCATGGCTTTTCGGGTTCCAGAACCTTTCTCCCTAAATATCCAGCGTTCCTCTAAAAGATCCTGCAGGCTGACCGATGCTTGCCCAGCCATCGGATGCTGTTCAGGTATGATCAAAACCAGTTCATCCTGTAGCCAGGGAAATCCTTCCACCTTGCGGTTGTTGCTCCATCCGCCCACAATACCTATATCCAGTTCACGTTCGGAAACCTTATTAAAAATTTTCTCCGTATCGGCAATATCAAGGCTAATGCTTATATGCGGGTATTTTTCCTTAAAACCCTTTATAATACGAGGCAGTATATACTGACCGGGAATAGTACTGGCTCCCAGGTAGAGATTCCCTTTGCGGCTTTCCGATATTTCTTCCATCGCCTTGTCAAGTTTGTCCATACTTCTAACCACTTCACGGGCACAGTTATACAGGGTTTCACCGGCTTCGGTCGGTCTTAACTTACGCCCGGAACGCTCCAAAAGCAGGATACCATACATATCCTCCAAGGTCTGGATTTGTTTGGTAACGGCTGGTTGGGAAAGTCCAAAATCCTCAGCTGTTCTCGACAGGTTCTGGGTTTCAACTACCCGAATATAGGTTTTAAGAAGGTTTAAATTCATGGGCAAGAGCTCCTGTGTTTATTATTTTAAAAACCCTTCTAAAATAGCGTCTACGGCCTCTTTTTCGGTCAAACCCAAAGACATGAGTTTGATAAGCTGTTCCCCGGCTATCTTGCCGATGGCGGCCTCGTGAGTTAATACCGCTTCGGCGTCTTCGGCCATTAGTTCAGGTATAGATTTTATACGGGCATTGTCCATTATAATGGCATCACATTCCACATGGCCTAAACAGGCAGTTTTACCAATCAGGGCGGCCCTAAATAGCTGATAAGAGTTCTCCTGGGCAACCGAACGGGAAAGAACCTGTGCTGCCCCGCCATCGCCTTCAATATATATTTCAATATCTGATTCAGCCCTTTGCTCGCCCTGAGTAAGCAGACGCTCAACAATCTTTAGATTTCCTTTTTCATGTACATATGCTTTCGTACTGCGAATTGTATCATCCACACCTTTAATCTGCACCATTTCCAGTTCGGCAACCGCGCCTTTCTCAACCGTTATAATGGTAGTTGGATTCAATATATTCTGGGCTTTTTCTCCGCCTTCACCATAATGCTTTTCAATATATTTTAACCTGGCACCGCGGCGGATAATAATCTCATGTATCCCATCGTGTCTGGAACTGGCATGGCTGTTATTGTGGATTCCACAGCCGGCAATAATGGTTGCATCGGCATCTTCACCTACGATAAAGGTATTATATACCTTGTCCTGAAATCCAGGCTGGGTAAGTATTACCGGAACATGAACCGTCTCATTGCGCGTGCCGGGCTTTATCTCGACCTTAAGTCCCGGTTTATTACCTGTTAATGAACTTAAAATGATATTGGAAGAGGATTGTCGTATTACTGCCTCCCCATCCCGGCGAATATTAACGGCACCTTTGGGTATACCATGCATACCGGCAACCGAATTAAGCAAATCCATATCGAGATTATTTAATTTCATACGTCACTTCTCCCTGGCATTTATTGCGTACTTTACATTCAATATCATCTTTGATAAGATGCCATATATCCGATGGGGTTCCCCGACCGGCTACCGTTCCTTCCTCAAGTACTATTACTTCATCACAAATGGGCAATATCTTTTCATTATGGGTAATAACGATAGCGGTTTTAGCAGGGTTATTGCGGTAACTGGTTACTATTAAACCTATTAGTTTTTGAATCGTCCACAGGTCAACCCCAGCCTCCGGCTCATCAAAAATAGCCAGAGCCGTATCGCGCATTAAGAGCTGCGCCATCTCAATACGCTTGATTTCGCCTCCGCTTAAACCAGGTCCCAAATCCCTGTCCAGGTAATCTTCCGGGCAGAGTCCTACATCACGTAAATACTTACGATACTGCATTGATTCAGCCTGGGGAGCAGCTATGTTTAGCATATCCTTTATAGTCAGACCCTTGAAACGGGGCGGTTGCTGGAAGGCATAGGCAATACCTTTGCGCGCCCTCTCCGTTACGGAAAGATCGCCTATTTCCTCTCCATGCAGATATATACTTCCCTGGCTGTGCTGATATATACCCATGATTACTTTAGCCAAAGACGTCTTGCCCCCGCCGTTAGGCCCGGTGATAGCATATAGTTTACCTTGCTCAAATTCCAGGTTGATTCCTTTCAGTATCTCTTTGTTTTCCCCATTACCGTTTGATATTTGCATCCAAATATTTTCAAGTTTTAACATAACTTAACCTCCATACAGCTCGACTAATTTATTTTAGCACAAGGATTGGTTGAAAGTCTAATATCATCGGCCCAATGAGCTTTTTTCAACAATACGAAGGGACGGAGCGGTTGCCAACTCAGGTGTTGTCAACCACTCCGTCCCCTGAAATATACGGTTTTAGGCAATTACGCCGTAAAACCACCATCAATAGGCAGAAATACCCCGGTAATAAAGGATGCTTCCTCTGAGGCTAAATACATTACCAAACTGGAGATTTCCTCGACTTCACCATAGCGGCCTAAAGGAATGGCCTGCTCAAAAGCAGCCTTGGCCTGGGCCGCTTCCTCACCGCCCATGCCTTGTTCGACACTGCGCATCATGCGGGTATTAATCATTGCCGGGCAGATAGCATTGACCCTTATTCCAAGTGGTGCATTTTCTACGGCAGCCGATCTGGTCATGCCGATAATTGCAAATTTGCTGGTAACATAGGCTGAAAGATCAGGCATCCCAGCCAGACCGGCTACCGAAGATACATTGATAACCGCACCGCATTTTTGTTCCCGCATTACCCTTAATACATGCTTCATGCCCAGGTATCCGCCTTTGACGTTTACATCTATAACCTTATTAAAAATTTCCGAAGGATAATCAGCTAATTTGCTTACTACCCCTTCGATACCGGCATTGTTGAAAAATATATCAATTCTGCCGAACTTCTCTTTAGTCTTGTTTACATAGTTGATAATATTATCTTCCTTGGAAACATCAGCTGCAATTAAAAGGTACTTGTCGGCAGATAACCCTGTTTCTTTCGCAACACCTTCCAAGGCTTGCAGCGATAAATCTACCAGAGCAAGTTTTGCACCCCTTTGGGCAAAAGATTTAGCGGCATCAACTCCGAAACCGCCGGCGGCTCCGGTTATCAATACCACCTTATTGGTAAAATCCAAATTCATTTTCTAGCCTCCTTAAATAAACTTTAACCCGCCAAATTGATTAGCAAATTTAATATATGATTTGCATATTTATTGGATTTTATCCTTAAAACAAATAAGCTGTCAGAGGATAGGGTTTGCGCAAACTCCAGCCTCTGACAGCTTATGGCAGCCAAGTAATTTCAGTAATATACTCCTGCCACTAAAATTCCAATAGGAAAAGGGGTATCAACAACCTCGCCGCCTTGACAAGCGAGTTTGTCAACAACCCCGTCACCTTGACATTATTAAATTGTGATACCTCCATCAACAACGATATTGGAGCCGGTCGTGTAGTCGGAAGCTTTGGAAGCCAAATACACAACTACCCCGCCCAGATCTTCGATTTGTCCCAATCGGCGTTGAGGGATTTTCTTAATGAAATGGTCTCTGACTTTGGGATCACTGAATTCTTTTTCATTCATGGATGTGATAACATATCCTGGGCATACACAATTAACCTGGATATTGTACCGAGCCCATTCCGCTGCCAATGCCTTGGTCATCATAATTACTGCAGCCTTACTGGAAATGTAGGGAACTACATTGGTATCTGCAACAAGTCCGTATGCTGAAGATATATTAATAATTTTACCGGAGTTTTGTTGCTTCATTTGCCTCCCCACGGCTTGGGCCAGGAAAAAAACTCCCTTTAAGTTAAGATCCACAACGTTGTCCCATTCATCTTCAGTAATATCAAGTGCCGCCTTGGTAATACCTACGCCAGCGTTGTTAACTAAAATGTCTATTTTCCCCATCTTTTCAACAACGGTGTCGACCAGGCTGCCAAATGAATTAAACTTAGTCATATCGGCCGGCAATGCCAGTGCTTTGCGACCCAGGCATTCAATTTCAGCGGCCACTTTTTCGCAGTCAGAGGCCGTGCGGCTAATTACTACAATATCTGCGCCAGCCTGAGCCAAGGCCATACTCATTCCATACCCCAAACCTTTGGTAGCACCAGTTACTATGGCTGTTTTTCCTGAAAGATCAAATCTATCGTATGCAAACAATTATTTCACCTCCTTTGCCACTAGGCCGGTATTGTATTGCCCTTACCCCAATCCTGTTTCCCGTTACTTTGATTATAACTTCACGAAAAACCGGATAAGCAATATCGACTAAAGACTAGGCCCTTTCCCGGGTGGATTTACCTTTAAACATACTTGGCGGTATTCAGTTTCAACCCAATAAAAAAGCATCCTGGGAATGGTTAAGCAGGTATAATTTTAAACCAAGGATTATTATTTGATTCCAAGGTACTATTTTCGTTTAGGGCACTTAATCACTAGTATAATCAGAATAACTAATATCCTAAACGAGATTATACTCTATAAAATCATACAATCTTTCTGTACCTAATGCAAAGACAAAAATAATTTTTACCTGTTTATATTCTTGCTTTTGCCGGTAATGATGCCTAATTTTACCGGCTTGGAAGCAATTCTGATTTTAATTTTCTCCCTTTATCTGTCTTAACCACTTGGCAACTTTCCTAGCCTGGTAGGATTATACTTCCTTTTTATTAATCAAAGCATACCCCCTCCCCTTCACAGCTTCCCCGCAATTAATAAAGCCGGGAAAATGTATTGTTTACTAAGCTTTCTGCTTGACGGGGAACGGCTCAATTTGGTGTCAGCCAACTTTTTGCATTAGCTATGGATTAGGGGCTCTTATAACCAGCAGACTCAAACCATTATCATGGGCTTTGATGCTGCGATTTGTGTTAGGCGGACAGACCAGCATCTGTCCCTCACTTATGCTGTACTGTTTATCATCAATATACACAGTAGCACTGTCCTTAAGGACAATAAAAACCACTTCCACCGGGGCGCTGTGGCTAAGAACCTCATCCCCGGCGTTAAGGATCAGGTTTACCAGTCTTAGTTGTGGGTTATCAATAAGCGTACGTGCATAACCCCCCAGCGGTACTGTTTCCAAAGGCAGATCGGTAATATAGCGTCCCTTTTCGGTCATATGTTTCGCCTCCCCAGCTTTACCATTTAGTATAATTATGATACCGAATCCTAACTTTTAGGGTCAATAACTGTCTTTTTATAGAAACAGCCGCATCATTGGCTTTCCAAAAATAAAGGACGGGGCCTCGATTCTTCCCCATCCCTCAATAGATTTTTTATTTTTTGCGCAGATCCTTGATATCGGCTTCCTTCTTCAGCTTCTCCAGATATTCATTAAATGCGCTATCCTTTTGCTCGGCCTCTAGTTGAGCCTTAAGCTGTTCTTGTACCTGATCAAAAGGCATGATCCCGGCTGCCTTTCTCTCTCCGGCCTTTATTACATGATATCCAAACTGTGATTTAACTGGTTCCTGGGTGTACTGGCCCGGCTTAAGAGCCAAGGCGGCTTTTTTGAACTCGGGGACAAAATTGGTATTCTCGTTTACATATTGCAGATCCCCGCCCAGGTTTTTATTGCTTTCATCAAGGGAATATTCCTTGGCTAAAACGGCAAAATCAGCTCCGCTATCCAGTTTATTGATAACTTCAAGTGCTTTCTGCTTATCGGAAGTCAGGATATGATAGATATGTATACCCCCCTGATCTTCAAACTGGTTTTGGTTGTCATCGTAGTATTGGCGGACTTGTGCATCATCAACCTTTATACCGGCCGTTATCTTATCCTTGATTTTAGTATTGAGCTGCTGGGTCTGCAGATACTCATTCAAACCGGTTTCGGTGAAATTAGTCTCTTTGAGAAATTTTTTAAACCCATCTTGGCTCTCTTTATCTTTGGTTGATTTGATATAGGCAATCGTTTCGTCTACTTCCTTCTGATCTATTTTAATCCCCTGCCGGGCCGCGTCCTGGCGGATTAATTTTTGCAGAATCAGATTGTCAAAGGTCTTGTCTTGGATGTTTTTGACTATTTCCTTATCTTTTTGTTCATCGACCTTGACGTTTTGAGTAGATTCGTAATCAGCTTTTATAACGGCATAAAGAGCATCATAATCTGCTTGAGTAATCTTATCCCCATTCACTTCCGCGATGGGCTTACTGGCTTTGCTCATGCAGCCAGCCAGGAATACTGCCAGGCACAAAACCATTATCATTAATATTTTCTTTTTCATTAACAAGCCCCCTTTAGTCTTTAAACACTGGCTTAAATTATAACATAGTTGTCCAGCATCCACACCCAGGCAAAGATTTTAATGATATGGGGAAACGTTCCCAACACAAACATTTGTGATATCCCTACCGCTTACTGATATCTGATAAGTACTAGTAAACACGCCAAAAGGTTGACAAATATTATTTTCGTCAACCTTTTCCGTATGGTCTTATTTATTTAATAAATAGGTAATTTGCGGAAAAATCCGCCTCTACTCAAACAACGCCCTGGGCGACCATGGAGTCGGCAACCTTGATAAAACCTGCTATATTAGCACCTGCTGCCAGGTTGCCTGCCAGACCGTATTCTTGGGCAGCCGCACTGGATTTCCGGTAAATTTCGATCATTATCTCTTTAAGCTTAGCATCCACTTCTTCAAAGCTCCAGGTGTAGCGCATACTGTTCTGGGACATTTCCAGGGCTGAAACCGCAACACCGCCTGCATTGGCAGCTTTGGCAGGGCCAAAAAGAACCCCCTGGTTCTGGAAGACCTGCACTGCTGCCGGGGTACATGGCATATTGGCACCCTCGGCAACAGCTATACAGCCATTAGCCACCAAGGTCTGGGCAGCGAGTTCATCTATTTCATTCTGAGTTGCACAAGGCAGAGCAATATCGCAAGGAATTGTCCAGATTCCATCACAGCCTTCAAAGAAGCTGGCTGAAGGGTGAGTAGTTAAATAATCTTTAAGTCGTTTTCTTTCCACTTCCTTAAGTTGTTTTACAGTCTCCAGGTCAATCCCGCTTTCATCAATTATATAGCCATTGGAATCGCTCATGGCCAGAACTCTGCCGCCCAGTTGCGCTACTTTTTGTGCAGCGTAAATTGCTACATTACCGGAACCTGATACCACCACGTTTTTGCCCTGGAAAGTGACGTTTTTTTCTTTGAGCATTTCCTCCGTAAAATATACCAGCCCATAACCGGTAGCTTCCGTCCTAACCAGGCTGCCGCCCCAGTTAAGCCCTTTGCCGGTTAGTACACCTTCATAAGCATTCTTGATACGCTTATAATAGCCATACATAAAACCAATCTCACGTCCTCCTACCCCGATGTCACCAGCCGGTACATCGGTATTCGGCCCAATATGTCTGCAAAGTTCGGCCATGAAGCTCTGACAGAATCTCATAACTTCTGCATCCGATTTTCCCTTGGGATCAAAATCGCTGCCACCCTTACCACCGCCAATGGGCAATCCGGTTAAAGAATTTTTAAAGATCTGCTCAAAGCCCAGGAATTTTATAATCGAAGCATTTACCGAAGGATGAAACCTCAAACCACCCTTGTAAGGTCCGATGGCACTGTTGAATTCAAATCTAAAACCTCGATTTACTTCGACCTTGCCATTATCATCCACCCAAGGTACCCGGAAAATTATTTGTCTTTCCGGCTCCACTATTCTCTCCACCACAGCATACTTCACGTACTCAGGATGCCTTTTTAAAACCGGTTCCAATGATTCCAGCACCTCTTTTACAGCCTGATGAAATTCCGGTTCATTGGGATTTCTTTCCATTACCTTGGCAAGGATCTCGTTTACATATGCCATCTGTTATTCCCCCTTTGGAATTTACCAATTGTTGTACTCTCCTAAGTTGCATATGCACGATTATAATTTTATTTTATGAAAAGTAAAATAGGTTTTGCTCAGATATATTGTATTCATGAATCATGATAACGTCAGAAACGACACAGGGGACGTTATCGATGGGTCATTAAAATAACCCACCCATAACGTCCCCTGTGCTTATTTTAAAATTTACTTGCCTTTGACCCTAATCAAAATCGGATCAGTTATCTTAGCCTTTTTAAAGATAGGGCCGTCCTCCCCTATTTTTAATTGGGCTTTGCCATCCTGACCGGCAAATGATTGGGGATATAGATAAGGTTTGGTTCTGGCTAAATCGAGCTTAACAATCCGGTTGTTTCCATGCGGATTCAGTATCTGGCTCAGCTGTGACCATATCTGCAGATTATTCTGACCGGCTGGTGCCGCTTTTACAGCCTGCAGGCTAACGACTTTTCCATCGGCAGTCAGATAACTGCCATCATTCTCCCAGGGCGCAGATAAAGGCAATACCGCATCAGCCAGTTCAGTTGTAGCCGTTTTAAAGGGGCTGGCGACCATTACAAAATCCATTTTGGTTAGATAGCTTTCCTCTATAACGCCTGCGCCTACCGGATCTTCGCCCAGGATAAAAGCTGCCTTGATAACTCCATCTTCTATGCCCTTAAGCAGTTCGCGGCTATCCTGCTTGAAACCTGCCTGCCAGATACCGCTGGCATTGCCGCCTGGATTAATAACGATAATGCCGTTGCGGGGCGAGCCAATTTTGCCGGTTAATACCGCCAGATCGGCCAGCAGCTCGATGGCTGCTGCAGTTACATTGTAACCATCCACCAAAATCATTGCCTTGGTAGCATTTGCATACAATGATGCAATCTGCTGCGCTGTTTCACCTGGGGTAAGCGTTTTTAAGGCAGAACTCAGTTCTTGATAACCGGTGGTGCGTTCCTCGATGAAACTACTGTTTACTAAATTCTGAGCAATTACACAGGCCAGTATTTCTTTTATAAAACTGGTGCTATCAGGCGGGCAAGCCTTCAAGCGAGCCAAATCATCCACCAGGGTTTTTTCCGGACTCAAAACGATCAGTTGGGCTCCCTGGCCGACAGCCTTGCGTATACGGGCAGGAAGTACCTGGTTTTCATTAAAAGATCCCAACATGAGGATCAAATCTGTACCGTTTATTTCATCCAGACTGTTGGAAGAAAGATTATCACCCAGCACCCCAAATAAGCCTCTCCCGCCATCAGGACTAAAGCTGCCCAGCTTATCAGTATTTAATAATGTTTGCCAGGACGCAGCCATTTGGGCTTCCTCAATGGTCAGCGAGGGGGATGCAAAAATGGCTAGACAATCTTTCTCATTTTTAGCTTTTACCGCCAGACTCTTTTTGGCGATATACTGCAGGGTTTCATCCCAAGTACTCTCCTGAAGCTTACCATCTACCCTCAGCATAGGTTGAGTCAAGCGCTCTGACACCCCTGTAAAACCAAACCGCCCTTTAGAACAAAGGATTTCACCTGCTGCAGGTTCAATCCTGACTACCGCGTCACCCCGGCTGCTGATGGTTTGTCCGCAGTTTAAGCCACAGAACGAACAATAGCTGTTGTTCTCTGCCAACTTAAGGGGCACGCTCTTAAACCGGGGATTACGTTCTACCAGGGCACCGGTAGGACATACACTCACACACTGGCCACAGCTGATACAGGGAGAATCCTGCAAAGCACGGCCAAATTCCGGTTTAACCAGGGTGTCAAATCCCCGGTGAACCAGGCCCAGAGCACCTACGCCCATCATTTCATCACAGATTCTGACGCACAGACCGCAAAGAATACATTTGGCGGCATCCCTTTCGATATAAGGATGTTCATCATGCTCCGTAACCGGATGTTTATTTCCTTGAATGGGAGTCGGGTCAACCTGGTATTCACCGGCATATTTTATCAATTTACATTCAAAATAATCCATACAGCCACATTCCAGACAACGGGCGGCTTCCTGCCGGGCTTGCTCGGGAGTCATCCGTCCGGCAATTTCCAGGAAATCCTGACGCCGCTGAACCGGATCACGATGGACTATATTAATCCTGGCCTCTTTCGCTACCTCAGCAAAGTCTGCCGCGGTAAGATTATTTCGTTCTACAGTATAAGAACCGACCAAGGGCAGGCTTTCACCTTTCAAATAAGCATCCATAGCCAAAGCCGCTTTTTTGCCCTGGGCAATGGCTTCTATAGCTATACCGGGCCCGGTGACAGCATCACCGCCGGCGAATACTCCGTCCAAATTAGTTTGCAGACTGCCCGCATGGGTATCTATACACTTCCATTTATCCAGCTGCAATCCCGGTAAGTCAGAGGCATCTACCTGTTGACCTATGGCCGCAATAATTGTATCTACAGGAATCACTTCCTGAGCACCTTCAATTGGTACAGGTCTGCGCCGCCCCGAACTATCTGGTTCCCCGAGCTGCATTTTCTGGCAGCGAATGGCTGTGGCCTTTCCATCTTCAGCCAGTATCTCCTCAGGTGCCAGCAGGAATTTGAATACTACACCTTCTTCTTCAGCTTCCTTGATTTCTATATCCTCGGCCGGCATTTCCTCCCGGGTTCTCCGGTAGAGTACCATAACCTCCCGGGCCCCTAAGCGTACGGCAGTGCGGGCAGCATCCATGGCAGTATTACCTCCGCCGATTACGGCGACCTTTTCTCCTATCCCTACATCGCCATGCAAAGCAGCGTCCCGTAGAAAATCGATGCCTCCGACTACGCCTGCGACATCCTCCCCGGTACAACCGATACGGGTATACTTCCAGGCACCTATACCAATAAATACCGCATCGTATTTTTGTCTAATATAATCAAAGCTGATATCCTGGTTGATTTTGGTGTTACATATAATCTTAACCCCCAGAGCCTCAATCAGTTTTATCTCTTGATCCAGTATTTCTTTAGGCAAGCGGTATTGCGGTATACCGTAGCGCAGCATACCACCAGCCTGGGGCATGGCTTCGTAAATAGTTACTGCATGGCCTTCTATAGCCAAAAAATGGGCTGCAGTCAAACCCGCCGGGCCGGCTCCAATTATGGCAACCTGTTGTCCGGTAGATTCCTTCTTATCAGGTACAAAGGCATTAGTTTTATAAATATCCTGTTCAGCGGCAAAAACCTTTAAAGCCGCTATCGATATCGGTTCCTCCACCAATTGGCGGCGGCAGGCATCTTCACAAGGATGTGGGCATACCAGACCGATGCTGGCCGGCAGGGGCAGCTGTTCTTTAATAAGCTTTAAGGATTCCAGGTATTCACCATTGGCGATCAATCCTACATAACCCTGACAATCAGTTTGTGCCGGACAGGCCTTGACACAGGGCGGACGACAATCACCACTGTGATCGGATAACATAAGTTCCAGGGTCATCTTACGGGATGCCCTAATTCTAGCGGAATCGGTAGTAACTACCATACCTGGGGTAATTTCAGTGGCACAAGATCTTAAAAGACGGTTGTTGCCCTCCACTTCTACCACACAGATTCCGCAGGCCCCATAAGTTTTTATGCGTTCGTCATGGCACAAGGTAGGGATTTGAATGTTGTTTTCCTGGGCCAATTCCAATATCGTCTGACCTCTATAGCCCTGTATCTCTTTTCCATCTATATTGATATTGATCATTTTTTTATCCCTCCTTTACTCAACCACAACGGCGCTCCATTTGGTAGGACATGCCTCCAAGCAGCTGCCGCACTTTATGCATTTACTATCATCGATGATATAAGGTTGTTTCTTTTCCCCACTGATACAATCAACCGGACATTTTTTGGCGCACAGTCCGCAGCTTTTACACAAGTCCGGGTCAATCCGGTATTTTATTAACTCTTTGCACTGATGCGCCGGACATTTTCGATCGTATATATGGGCTTCGTATTCCTCGCGGAAATAGCGAATTGTAGTTAACACCGGATTAGGTGCACTCTGTCCAAGGCCACACAGGGAACCATCGATAATTTGATGACCCAATGTTTCCAGTAATTCTATATCCCCTTCTTGGCCTTCCCCCCGACAGATGCGTTCCAGGATTTCCAGCATACGTTTGGTGCCAATTCGGCATTGTACACATTTTCCGCAGGATTCTTTCTGGGTAAAGTTCAAAAAATAACGTGCCAGATCTACCATACAGGTGGTTTCGTCCATTACGATCATACCGCCTGAACCCATGATAGCACCAGTCTCATTAATGGATTTGTAATCCACCGGGGTATCCATGAGGCTGGCGGGTATGCAGCCCCCGGAAGGTCCGCCTAATTGTACGGCCTTAAACTGCTTATCGTCTTTTATTCCACCACCCACATCAAAGATGATCTCACGCAGACTGATTCCCATCGGAACTTCCACCAGTCCGCCGTACTTTATTTTACCTGCCAAGGCAAATACCTTTGTCCCTTTGCTGTCTTCGGTTCCCATGGCCGCAAAAGCTTTGCCGCCTTCCTTAATGATCCAGGGAACGTTGGCAAAGGTTTCCACATTATTAATATTAGTTGGTTTCTGCCAGTAACCGCGCTGGGAAGGGAAAGGGGGCTTGAGCCGCGGCATACCTCGCTCGCCTTCCAATGAGGCAATCAAGGCAGTTTCTTCACCACACACGAAAGCCCCGGCTCCCTGTTTGATTACAATGTCAAAAGAAAAATCGCTGCCCATTATATTTTTCCCCAGGTAGTTTTTCTGACGAGCTTGCTGTATGGCTATCTCCGCCCGTTTTACAGCCAGAGGGTATTCAGCCCGGGCATAGATGATTCCAGTATGAGCACCAATGGCATAACCAGCTATAGCCATACCTTCCAATAAGGAATGAGGATCTCCTTCTAAAACACTTCGATCCATAAAAGCGCCGGGGTCACCCTCATCGGCGTTGCATACAACATACTTGTCAGGGTTTTTCTCCTGGCGGGTGGCATTCCACTTAAACCAGGTTGGAAAACCTGCACCGCCCCGTCCGCGAAGTCCGGATATCTTTATTTCCTCAATAAGCCCTTCTGGGTCATTTTCTTTGATAATTTTTTCCAAGGCCTGATATCCGCCTTCTTTTATATAATCTTCAATCGACTCAGGATCAATTATCCCGCAATTGCGCAAGGCAACTCGCAACTGCTTATCCAAAAAGCTATTTCGTTTTTCCGGGCTGGATACCAGGTACTTTTCAAGACTGGCGGGGTTTTCGGCCTGGACGATCTCCCGGGCCATCTCTGGGGTGACATGCCCGAAGGTATATGATCTGCCGTCTTCATAAATTACATCCAGCAGGGGTTCATGATGGCACATACCTATACAACCGGTTTGTTCCAGTTCTACACTCATTCCCCGGTCTGCTATTTCCTCCTGAACAGCTTCCCAGACGGGCAACGCACCGGCTGCAATACCGCAGCTTCCTATCCCTATTCTGATAATCATGCGGTAACTCCCCCCTCCTCAAGCAGTTTTTCATGGGCATAGATCTCGCGAATAATACTGCAAGCTTTATCCGGAGTCAAAGGTCCATAGGCCTGCCCGTTTATCATCATCACCGGTGCCAGACTGCAGCAACCCAGACAGGCAGCATCGGAAAGGGTAAACAAGCCGTCCTCAGTCGTTTCACCCATATTAACTTTAAGTTCCTCTTCCAGTGCTGTAGCTATCCTTTCCGAGCCGTTCACGTGACAGGCAGTACCTTCACAAAGCAAAATAATATATTTGCCCATGGCGGTTAAACGGAACTGGGTGTAAAATGTGGCTACCCCATAAACCTGAGTCCTTTTTACGCCCATTTCATCCGCAATATACTGCAATACCGAAAGCGGCAGGTATCCGTAGATATCCTGAGCTTTTTGCAGCACGGTTATGAGGTTGCCGGTTTCCTTGCTATATTGGGCTAATAGTTCGTCGATTAAATGCAAGTCCACGTCAGCTTGTGCAAACTGTTTCTCCATTTGAGTTTCTGCCTTACAGATGCAGTTCATGGAGAACACCCCTTTCTGTATAAGTTTTATAAACCATAGGTCATAGGATCCCGCCCCACATGACCCTTTGATCTCATGAGTTATTCCCTGGCTACCCTCCCGACAAGGCTGATATGAATTTACAAATTTCCCAGCTAGATTTTGGGGATAATAGAAGTATTTTGACGAAAAGATGAGACTAAAATAAACAATTTGTAAATTATATTATTATACTTCTTTATAA
>NZ_CGIH01000010.1 GCF_000983115.1 Syntrophomonas zehnderi OL-4 | reverse complement strand
ACCATCAGGTTGATGTAATTTGGCAATAACTGGTTTGAAATCAAGGGTATCAATTATTTTCTCGATCCTGGATTTTGGTTGCATTTTCATTGCATCTTCAAAGGAGAAAATGCATCTCTGTCGAATATTCATAAGTGACTTCGCCTCCTTCGGATGATTTGTTTGGTCACTTATTTATTCGACAAAATGGGGGGTGAAGTCCTTTTTCTGTATGAATAAAATCCTAATATTTTCGGGCTTACCTAATATGCAAAAGTCTCAACTGTAAAAGAACTAATTGGGCAAAAAATCTTAAACAACTGCGATTGTTTTTAAAGTATAATGCTGAAAAGAAGCCAATTGGTTCGGGAAATAATGAGGTGAGCGCATGAGAGCCAGACGTAATCGGGAAACACCCTCCTGGTGGAATGACCCGAAAGCTGATCGAGCAATCCAAAGAAGGGTGAGAAGGTATAATCTGTTGGGTATCCTGATACTGATTATAGTACTTGTATCGAGTACGAATTTTAAAGGCTGTCTAAGCAGTGTAAGTGATTTTATGAATAGGTTCTAGACGCTAAAAGGCTCAACAATCGTTTCAAAGCGATTGTTGAGCCTTTTTATAGGGGAGGGAAGTGTGGGACTGTAAATCAACTTATAATTGTCCGACAAGTTCTGCCATATTATGAAAAGCCTGTTTCAGATCATCATGTTGATATAGATTGGACAGCGAACCATACATATGAACAATAATGTTATCGATTTCATTTTTCAATTCATCCGCATCCGTATTCCTCTTAGCAGCCATAGTAACGATAGCGTCTATTTGATTCAAATAATTAGCTGCGATCCGGTTGAAAAAACCGCTTAACTCCTTGGCTTCCCGTTCAGATACCGGGGGATTAATTATTGGTCCGCCGTTATTGTAAAAGTAAGTCAGCTTCTCATTTAAATTTTCGTTGATCAACTGTAAAATAGTTTTCTTAACATTTAATTGGGCCAAAGCCATTTGGCTGTAGTTTTTCTTTTGTTCACCTTTGCTCGTATTTGCCAGTTTAAGATATATACCGCCTATATAATACTGCAGGCTGATGCCCAGGTTGTAAATTTCTTCAACCGAGCGGGGAAAGGCCAGGGGTTCCATCAGTTCAGCTGATTTGGTACTGTAATTTCGGGAATCCATTTCGTTGTAGACCACGGTGCTGTTATAATCCGAGTTAAAAGAATTTTTAGCTTGCGTCATATCTGTCACTCTCTTTCTTCTTTAGTAGTAGGGAATATTAGGTGTTTAATTATTATTTTACGCATCCTGCTCTATTTATTGAGGGTGCCAGGTTTCAGATTGCGGCGTTCTTTGGCCGACCATAGTATTTAAGCATAATTAAATGCAAGTATTGTGCCAAAACACATGAAATGGCCTCCAAAATTAAAGGCCCAGTCAAAGCACTAAGTATCTAGGCGTTTTGACCGGGCCTTTATTATTAGGGTTGTCCAGATTATTTAAATCCGGTTGGACAATGTGTCACATTTATGTTGCTAAAATGCTCCGCACCGGGCTGAATAAGTGACAAAAATGTTACACCATAATAGCGTGTTAGTTTTTAATGGTATAATTTTTCATTTTTCTGTATAGGGTGTTGCGGGATATTCCCAAGGCGGCAGCCGTTTTGGTAACATTACCCGCATTGGCATCCAGAGCCCGGATGATCATTTCCCTTTCCTGTTCAAGGGCGGCAAGTTTTCGGCTATTGCGGTCGGTCAAGGGTTGGCTTGGGGATCCGAAGCCAGGATTAAATTGCCAGGTATCCCTGTGTCCGATAGCGGCATTGACGATCTCCCGGGGAAGATGTTCAATAGTAACCTGGTTTCCCTCGCAAACTAATAAAATTCTTTCCACCACATTCTGCAGTTCGCGGATGTTGCCGGGCCAATCATAGGCTTCCAGGCATTTAATTACAGCCGGTTGTATATCCTTGATTTTGCGGTTGAATTTAGGAGACATGGTTTTTATGAAATAATCAAACAGCAAACCAATGTCGCCGGTTCTTTCCCGCAGCGGGGGAATGTTTATTTGCACCACATTCAGCCGATAGTAAAGGTCGGCACGGAATCGTCCTTGTTCAACCAATTCCAATAAATCCTGGTTGGTGGCGGCAATTATTCTCACATCCACATCAATAACCGTATCTCCGCCTATGCGTGTGATGGCCTTTTCCTGAATAGCCCGCAGCAGGATGGCTTGTTGTTCCAGGGGCATATCCCCGATCTCATCAAGGAGCAGGGTACCTTTGTTGGCTAATTCAAATTTACCAGGTCGCCCCCCTCGTCTGGCACCGGTAAATGCGCCTTCCACATAACCAAACAATTCACTGCCGACCAGTTCCCGGGGCAGAGCCGCACAATTAATTGCTACAAACGGGCCGTTCTGACGCGGGCTGGAATTGTGAATGGCCTGTGCGAATACTTCTTTGCCGGTACCACTCTCGGCTTGCAGCAAAACGTTAGACATATTATGGCTGGCCATCATAGCCAGTTTTATAGATCTTTGCAGGTTTTTGTCCTGGCCAATAATGGAATCGAATGAGAAACTGGCCTGAGCTCCTGAAAACTTATTAACCAGTTCCTGCACCTGGGCAATGGGACGAAGTATTATCGTGGCACCGTTAACCTGGTGTTGTTCATTATAGTTCGGTTTGGCAGAAGCCGTTACATGAACCTGGCCGCGTAAGCCGTTTAGTATGATCTCAGTATCATCATAGGATTGACCGGTTTCCAGAAGATGCAAGGTTTTGGGTGCCGTCCCGCAAAACAGATCCACGATATGTTCGCCGATCAATTTTTCATCCGAAAAGCCAATAATCTGTTTGGCGGCTGGATTAAGCTGCGAAATCCGGCCCTCCTGATCTAAAACAATAACTCCGTCGGACATGGTATCAAAAACATTAGCCAGCTCATTATGCAGCATCCAGATAGCCTCCTGCTCCAGACGCAATTCCTTTTCCTTATAGAGGTGACAGTTTTGAGCTTTATTTAACCCGTTAAATACGGCTACAGCCATGTAATAACAGGAGTTGTAACCACAGGCGGCACAGTTTCGGAAATCTTTTTCTTCCAGTTTGTGCATATCTACATAGATCTTTTTTAATTCTTCTTCGTTGGGATATTTAAGATGGCTTAGGGAACGATCCTTATATAAATAGTAGCCGAAATCATGCTTGGATAAAACATCAGTTAAAAAATCATCCAGCTCCTGATTGGCTTGCGGGTCACTAACGCCGGATTCGGAGCGACTGGCTACGGAGTATTCTATTTCATCAATGGAGTATTGCTGATTAACACACCCGATTCCCATATTACAGCCCTTTTCACAGCTTAAAACGTCCACGATCAAAGGCAGATTGGGCTTGCCTTGCTGGATGGCTTTTTCGAGATCACCCAAATATTGCTCAAAAACAATCGGACCTTCTATCTTGGTAATGGAACTAGCCGGGGTTTCTGGATAATGAAACAGATAACTTTCTTTTAAGCCCCCCGGGGTTGAGAAATTGGTGGCCATACCGGCAGTTACCGGATTATCGAATGAACCTTCCGCCAGGGAATCTACATCAATTTCCCTGGCCTGCAAGAGATCATGTAAAGATTGAAAGGTCACATTGTAGCTTAACATCTGGTTTTCGCGCATCTCGCGCCGTTTGGCTATACATGGAGAGATAAAAGCCAGCTTGGCATCCGGGTGCAGTGATTGCACATAAACCGCCAGGCAGTATAACGGGCTGCCAACCGGAGCCAAGTGTTCAATTAAGGACTGATTATGGAGTTCAATATATTTAACTACTGCCGGGCAGGGCTGTGCGATCAAGGGTATTTTGGCCTGACCGGACTTAATAGCTTCATGATAGGCGGCTATGGAAATTTCTGCACCCAGTGACACATCATAGACCCCCTTAACACCGAGTAATTTCAAGGCCGAGATGAGCTTGTTCAAATTGAAATTACTTTGGGCTGACGGGGCTACCAGGGCATAGATATCCTTCTCTCCCAGATCCTGAACGAACTGAGGAGTATCATCAATAATGAAGCGGGCACTTTTTTCCGCAATTCCGCCATGGCTTTTAACACAGGCTTCAATGCAGCGACCACATCCGATACATAGATTATTATCAAATTTGACCACATCGCCACTGCCGTCGCTGCATATTTTAACGGGACAAACAGCTATACATTGGTGACAATTAGTACAATATTCTTCTCTAATACCGATAATATCCACCATATTATCCATAACTATCCACCTTTTCATCAAAGCCTACTACATTTAATTATATATTACCATTATAAAATCTTCGTAAGCAATTATATAGGCAAAAAAATTGTCGAATATAGAAAACAACGGTATTTTTTTATAGAAATAGAACAGCCTGCAGCCTGGAAAATAATAGCCCAGGATATGTAAATAGTCCCGCAGGTATGGCGCCGCTCTTTGTCTGCTGGTCTGTTATTCGATTTTGTTATAGAGGGCTTTGCTAATTATATCCCCCCTTACGAATAAAAAATCATGTCGTCAACAAGCGAGAAAAAGCGGGCCTATCGCTGTGTACCCAAAATATCCGCAAATGTAAAATAATGTATATCACAAATAAATATAGGTAATATATACTTATGTGATATAATTCAAAATAGGTGTCGACATAATTATTTTATGGGGGGATAATGTATGGCAAGTGATTTCCAAAGGATGTACAAGGAAAAACTACGTACCGCAGACGAGGCGGTTAAATTGGTTAAGTCAGGTGACTTAATCGATTATGGCATGTTTAACGGAAAACCGATTGCCCTTGATAAAGCCCTGGCGGCTCGCAAGGATGAATTAAAAGATGTTAAGGTTATGGGGGCGGTAACCATACCTCCTATACCGGAAGTGATTACCCGCGACCCCATGGGCGAAGTATTCACCTATAACGATCAGCATTTCAGCGCTCTTAGCCGAATATTGCAGGAAAAGTGCCAGAATGTTTTCTACCAGCCGGCTATGTTTGGGGAAGTGGAACAATATCTGCTGGAAGGCAGAAGGGATCCCCAAAAAATGGGTACATCTGCCCGCCAGTTCTACATGGTCCAGGTAGCCCCCATGGACAAGGACGGCTATTTTAACTGGGGCATGCATAATTCGTCTTCATATTTAATGGCTACCTTATCTGATCATTGTATCGTTGAAGTAAATAATAAAATCCCCTATGCGTTAGGTGGTGTAGGAGAGAGAATACATATTTCCCAGGTTACCTATGTTGTGGAGGGGGACAATACGGATCTGGCTGAACTGCCAGTCATCGAACCAACTGAGGTTGACCAGAAAATAGCTGCTAATGTTCTGGAATATCTCCGGGACGGACAGTGCATTCAGTTGGGGATAGGAGCTATGCCCAATATCCTCGGAAAAATGATCTGCGATACTGATCTTAAGGATCTAGGCGGCTGGACCGAAATGCTGGTCGATGCTTACAAGGATATCTGGGAATCAGGGAAAATGACCGGGATTAAGAAAAATATTGATCCGGGCAGAATTAACTATACCTTTGCCCTGGGGGGGAAAGAGCTTTATGATTGGATAGATCATAATGCGGCTATTGCCTCCTGTAATGTGGGCTATGTAAATCACCCCCGCCAGGTATCCCTGATCGATAATATGGTTTCAATCAACCAGGCTTTGCAGGTTGATCTGTATACCCAGATCAATGCTGAAAGCTCTGGATTTAAACAGATTTCCGGCAATGGCGGAATGGCGGATTTTGTCATGGGTGCTTTTTGGTCTAATGGGGGACGCAGTTTTATCTGCCTGCCTTCTACCCATACGTTGAAGGACGGTACCGTAATATCCAGAATAGTACCTACCTTTGCACCGGGTACGATTACCACCGTGCCGCGGCAAATGGTTAATTATATCGTAACTGAGTACGGCTGTGAAGCTATGAAAACCGCGCCTACCTGGTTGCGGGCCGAAAAGATTATATCCCTGGCCCATCCTGATTTCCGGGACGATCTGATTAAAGCGGCCGAAAAACAAAAGATCTGGAGACGCACTAATAAAATTGAATAATCTCCCCAGCAAAACCCTTTGAAGAACTTATATATTACTAGATATTGCGAAATATTTTTATACTCATAGCCAAGTAAAATACAATGAACCACCAGTTCAGCCTTTATCAGTACTGATAAAGGCTGTTTCCAATGATACCGTATCTCATCTTTCAGTGATTTACTTTTTTTATCTGTAATTTAAGCTTAACATCCAGTATAATACTATATATCATTAATCAGCCAACTGGGGATAAGTTAATAGAATGAGCCGGGAGGAGCAAACCAATATGAAAAATAGTTTAAAGGGACGCATTATTATTATTCTAGTCGGGATTAATCTTGTGGTTTTCGGATTTTTTTATTGGAACATGGTAGGTCTGCAAAGTCTCCTTATCAAAGATTTCGAGCATCAGTATACTACCAACCTGACCAACGCGGTTGAAACCTCCCTTAATTCTGCCGAAAGGGAAACCGGCATATTGGCTGATTCACTGCTGGCCAATGAGCAAATGAAACAGGCTTATCTTAACCGGGACAGACAACGCTTAAGCCAGTTGACCATGCCGGTCTATCAGGAATGGCATGATAATAATCATGTCGTCCAGCTGAACTTCATTGATCCGAACGCCCACGCCTTTTTTAGGGCTCATAAACCTGAACAATACGGAGATGACATCAGTTTTCGCAAAGCCCTGGTTAAAGCGATCAATACGCGTGAGCGGGTAATCGCGGTTGAAAAAGGGGTCGCCGGTTACGGCATTAGATGTATCACCCCGATAATGAACGGAAACCAGTTAGTAGGACTCTGCGAGGTCGGGGTATCCTTGGAGGATTCATTAGGGGATTATCTGCAGGAATTAAACGAAGGGGAGTATTCTGTCTTTTCGTTAACCGATGAGGGATCTGATTCCCTGTGGAAAGAGGAAGCGGCAGGGGCGATTACAGTAACGGACAAGGATCTAAAAAAAATACGAGCCGGACAGAGCTTTCACAGAAATAGCGAAGATAACAAGTTCATCCTGTCCATGATGCCTATTAAGGATGTGGACGGAGAAAGCGTGGCCTTTATCACCGGGGAAATTTCCCGGGATAATTTTATAAAAGCACAGACCGATGCCAGGAACCGTTCTTTATTGATTATTGTAATATCCCTGCTGGCTGTCTGTATTGCGGTTAGCATCTTGCTGACCCGGGCATTGCGGCATATCAATCCATTGCTTGCCAGCATGGAAGAAGTCGGCAAAGGGGATTTGACTAAAATAATAGATGTGTCGGCCAGCAATGAAATAGGCATTCTGGCACAGGGCTTTTCCGGGTTGTTGGAGAGCTTGCGTAAGGTCATGTTCTCTTTATTTACGAGCACTTCCCGCCTTACTACGAATGCTTATTTCTTAAATGATGTCGTGAGCTCTTCGGTGGTTAAGTTAAAGGATAGTGTAACCAGCCTGGAAGAAGTGGGTACCCAACTTAATGAAGTGGGACATAATCTGGAAAGTGCTGATTCCGGGGTTAGTGAAATTGCCAGTGCCTCCCAGATGGTAGCTGAGCAGGCGCAGAGATTGCAGGAGTCTTATATAAGCCTGACGGAATCAGCTCAGGCAGGCAAGGAAGATATGAACGCAGTGGAAAGAATGGGGGAGATTTTAAAAGACAAGAGTGCTTCCACTATGGAAAAAGCCCAGGAGTTGCAGACCATTTCAGAAAATATCGGTGATATTACCGCCACTATTATGTCGGTATCTGAGCAGATTAACCTCTTGGCCTTAAACGCTGCCATTGAATCGGCCCGGGCCGGCGAACACGGCCGAGGTTTTGCAGTCGTAGCCGAAGAAGTCCGCAAACTGGCCGAAGAAACCGCCGGATATTCACGCCAGATAAAAGACTTAATAACGGGTGTTCAATCTAATATCAACCGTTTTGTTGAAGAAATCAAATCCATGGGAATTGCGGTTGAAGACGGCAACCAAACTACCGGCAAAGTAATAATCAGCCTGGATAAGATTATCGGGCAGATCATTAATATACAAGAGTCTATTATGGAGATAACCGCCGCCATGGAGGAGCAAAGTGCTTCTTCGCAAGAAATATCGGCGGTGGTAAATACCGTTAACGATACCATGTTAAACCTTATTGATACCCTTAACGGAGTAATCGGTCAGGTGGACGGACAGATGGGCAACTTTACTGAATTGGCCCGGATATCAGATGAAACCAATACGATATCTGACCAACTGCGGGGCATAGTAGCTCAATACAAATTGCCGGATGATATTATCTTGGAACAGGTCAAAGAAGATCACCGCGGCTTCGTGAAAAAATACGATTTTATTGTTAACCGGGATCTTTATTCAGAACCGGAGAGTGTTGCCGATCATAATAATTGTCGCTTGGGAAAATGGGTCAGCACTTTAACCGATGAGCATATGCTCCAGGTATTTAATCAGCATGTGCAGAAACCGCACGAACAGGTTCATGCCCTAGCCCGGGAAGCAGTTAAGCTCAATAATGAAGGACGTAAAACCGAAGCTAATGCTAAACTGGAAGAAATGCATGACGCCTCAAAAGAGATTATTGGCGCGCTTGATCAGCTAATATCCGCCTACCACCAGCAAAAATAATACCTTTGCCAGAAAGCCTCCGGGCGAATTGCACCGGGGGCTTTCCTTATCTCTATTATCCTATGTTAACAGACTGTGTATTTTCTTCCCGTGGCTTTCACAAGCTTCCTGGTTATGCTAAAATGAATAGGAAATATTACTAGGCAGGTAAGGTAATGCAAATAGCTATTGATGGGCCGGCAGGAGCAGGGAAAAGCACTATAGCGCGCATGCTTGCCCGGGAACTAGGTTATGTATATATTGATACCGGCGCAATGTACCGGGCTTTGACTTGGAAAGCAATAAAAAATAATATTGAATTAAATAATTCCCAGGCATTGTATGAATTAGCCCGGGAAACCAAGATACAATTTACAAACCCGTCCGGAGATCAGCGGGTGATATGTGACGGAGAAGATGTTACCGAAGCCATCCGTAGTCCGCTTATTAATGCCAGCGTTTCGCTAGTTGCAGCTAAAGCAGAGGTCAGAAAAGTTATGGTTGCCAAACAGCAACAAATGGCCAAATTCGAAAGTGTAGTTATGGATGGCCGGGACATTGGTGAACAAGTATTGCCCGATGCCGATTATAAGTTCTTTATTACTGCCTCCCTGCCAGAGCGTGCGCGCAGGCGTATTGCGGAATTACAATCCCAAGGCTATGAGGTAAAACCAGCCGAAGTGGAAAAGGAAATACAGGCTCGCGATCAGATGGATTGTGAAAGATCGGTGGGTGCCTTAAAAACCCTGCCTGATTCCATCGTTATAGATACCAGTCTCCTTAATACCGAGCAATTACTGGGGAAAATGCTGGATATAATCGGGGAGAAAAAACATGTTTTATAAGACTGCCCGAGCAATATTTAGATTTGTTTTTATTATTCTGGGGTTAAAAGTCGAGGGTCATGAGAACATACCGCGCGAAGGCCCCCTTATCCTTGCCTCCAATCACGTAAGCAATTGGGATCCAGTAATGGTTGCCCTGGCAGTGAATCGCCCGGTACATTTTATGGCCAAGGCCGAGTTATTTAACTATAACATTTTGGGTAAATTATTAATTAAGCTACATGCTTTTCCTGTTAGAAGGGGCAGCGGCGATCGTCAGGCGATTCGACATGCCCTGCGGGTTTTGGAACAAGGCCATGTTCTAGGGATATTTCCCGAAGGAGCCCGCAACCGGGAAGATCAAAACATCACCGCCCAATCTGGAACGGCAATGATTGCCCTCCGTTCAAAGGTTAATGTTGTACCCGTGGCCTGTATTGGCACTGGCCGAATAATACCGGTAGGTTGGCTTAGGCCTTTAGTCGTAAGAATAGGTGAGCCTATTAGCCTGGATGAGTACCGGGATCAGAAGGTAAATTCCTCCAACCTGGAGAAACTCAATACAGAAATAGAGGATAAAATAATTCGTCTTCTATACTAATAAAGTGTAATAATAAAGCAGGAATCAGCAGATTTTATACGAATTAATAGATTAATAGGTGGGGTGTATCTTTTTGCAGGTGATTCTGGCTGAAGAGGCGGGGTTTTGCGCCGGGGTGCGCCGAGCCTTCAAAATTGCAGAAAACACCGTAAGTGACGATCTTCATTGGGTTACCCTGGGACCTCTGGTTCATAATCAAGCGGTGGTCGATCATTTTACCGCTCAGGGAATCTCCCCGGCAGATGATATGGAGAAACTGGCTGCCGATGGAATAATAATAAGATCCCACGGGATTGCCCCGCAAATCATCGCCAATCTCCAGGAAAAGGGTATTATAATTAATGATGCTACCTGTCCATTGGTAAAACGGGTGCATGAAACAGCTGCTTTATTAACGGCTCAGGGATACGAAATAATTATTTACGGGGACTATGATCACCCTGAGGTTCAGGGAATTCTGGGATGGTGCAATAATAATGCCCGGGTTATTGCTAGTGTTGATGAGGCCCTGGTTATGCCGGTAGTTAGTAAAATGGGCGTGATATCTCAAACTACCAAAAATGAGTCTGATTTTTATAAACTGGTAGCTGCATTGGTACCTAAGGCCAAAGAAATAAGAGCGTTCAATACGATTTGCTCTGCGACCTTAAAAAGACTGGAGGCGGCTCGGATTCTGAGCCGGAAAGTCGAATTAATGCTGGTAATTGGCGATAAAAGCAGTTCGAATACTAAAACCCTGGCACGGGAGTGCCAAATATCAGGAGTTAAGACGCAGCTTATTGAATCTGCCGGCGATTTGATTCCTGCTTGGTTTAAAGATATCAAAAGGGTTGGTATTACAGCCGGGGCTTCTACTCCGGATTGGATTATTAAGGAGGTATTGGACAGGATGACGCAGTTTGATGACGGTGCTCCGCAGGAGCAAACCCAACAGGGGAATTTATCCAATGAAGAGAGCTTTGCTAAGCTGGAAGCTGAAATGGCTGATATTGCTAGCCCCAACCGCGGAGATATAATAAAGGGTGTAGTAATTGAGGTTCGTGACGATGAAGTCATGGTTGATGTAGGAGGTAAGTCTGAAGGTATTATACCCTTAAGAGAGATGTCGGTAAAAGAAGCCAACTCTGCCAAAGAACTGGCCGCCGTTGGAGAAGAAATCGAAGTATTGGTATTAAAATGGGATGATGATGGAACTATATTGCTTTCCAAGAAAAAAGTAGATGCCAAAAAAGCCATGGATACACTGGAGGAGATCTATAATTCGGGCGGAGTCGTTGAAGGTTCTGTAGTTTCCAGTGTAAAAGGCGGATTATTGGTCGATGTCGGGGTGGTGGCATTTTTGCCGGCTTCTCATGTGGAGGATGGTTTTGTGAAAAACCTCGATGAATATGTTGGCCAAAGTTTTAAATTCAATATAATTGAGTTTAATCGGCATAAAAAACGTGGTTCCCAGATCGTACTGTCCCGTAAAGCCATGGTGGAAGCCGAGAAATCCAAACTCAAAGAACAGTTCTGGGCCAGTATTGAGGAAGGCCAGACCATTAAAGGTCGAGTTAAGCGGATCGTTGATTACGGGGCCTTTATTGACTTGGGAGGATTTGAAGGCCTGCTGCATGTATCCGAAATTGATCATGTAAGGATTGAACACCCTTCAGCTGTGCTTACGGAAGGGCAGGAAATTGACGTTTTTGTTCTGGCTTTGGATCGTGAAAAACAAAGGGTATCATTAAGCCGTAAAAAACTGCTGAAGAGCCCGTGGGAAATCGTCCTGGAAAAATATCAGGAGGGTGACATTATTGATGGTAAAGTTGTGCGACTGGCTTCTTTCGGTGCTTTCGTAGAAATCGAACCGGGTGTGGACGGACTCGTGCATATTTCCCAGTTGGCTAACCATCGGGTTGAAAAGCCGCAGGATGTGGTGAGCGTTAACCAACCGGTGAAGGTAAAGATATTAAGTATTGATTCTGAAGAAAAGAGGATCGGATTATCCCTGAAAGAGGTAGCGGCAGATGTGGAAGACCAGGGAGTCGAGGAATACCTGGCTAATCAGGAAAATGAGTTTAATGAGTAATTTGAAGAAAGAGGGTGAACAAAATGCCGGTATTTGATTTTGAATGTAAAAAATGTGGGAATAAATTTGATCTGATGATCAGCAACAAGGATAAAGACAAGGTTAAATGCCCGCAGTGCGGTTCCCCGGAAATCAAGCAACTCCTTTCCTTGTTTGCGACCCCAAGCTCCGGTTCGTCATCGGATTCCTGCGCGAGCTGTCCTTCTGCAGTCACAGGAGGATGAGGAATGCGTTTTTAGGCTGTCAGTCGACAGCCTTTTTATTTAATAGAAGCGGGCGGATACGCGTGCTTTTTTGCCCGCCAGGACACTGTGAAAATTCGAAAATATTAATTAGAATTTACTAAGCCAATCGGGGCTGAATGTATGGGTCGTAACCGGTTATTTTCCAAGAGGCAAGACTAAAAAAGTGAAAGAAAAGTGCTGCCCAAGAGACGTCCATTATTACCCAACATCTTTAGTGCCGGGTTAGGTGATTTTATAAGTATTATTCAGGGAGGGGAAAGTTGATGGATAGGGGATGGATTTTAGATGATGATGACATAGTTAATGTGACCGGTGCTATTAATATGCGAATACTTATTGATATTGCCAAGGCCTATCAACAACCAGGTCGGCTAACCACCGTTGAAATCAGGCATAACCATGAGCATATCAAAGAAGTGCATCTTTTAAAGGAAGAAATCGCTTCCTTGGAGCGCATATACAATGTGGCATTTAATTTTTCCCCGGATTTAAAATAATTATGAAAATAACTGGGGCAATTTTGGCTGGGGGAAAGAGTTCACGCATGAAGTTTAACAAAGCTTTGGCGGTAATTTCTGGAGAACCTGTATTTAAAATTATCCTGGATAAATTTCAGTTAAATTTTGATGAAACGATAACTATTAGCAATGAACCGGAAATATATCGTGATTTTGGTGCTGTGATTTATTCGGATATATACCCGGGTCTGGGGCCGGTGGCAGGTATTCATTCGGCCTTGTTTAATGCTCGTTACGATAGGGTTTTCGTTATGGGGTGCGACATGCCGTTTATGAATATGGAACTGGTCTCTTTCTTATCAGATCATCTTCAGGATTATGATTGTGTTGTACCGATGTTGGATAATAAACTGCAGCCTTTATCGGCATTATACAGCAAAAGCTGTCTGCCGGTTCTAACCGGTTGCCTGGAGAATGATAAGCTTAAGCTGATTCGCATATTTGAAGAATTAAACCACCTAGTGATCCCTGAGATGCAATTGGCTCAGTTTGGCGATCCCCGGGAGATATTTATGAACGTAAATGATCAAACGGCTTTGGTTTTAGCCCAACAAATCGCAGGGAGGTATTTGTAATCAGAAGTGAAAGAAAAACAGAACATCTTCGGTGGGCAATTAATACCCTGGACGGACCTGACAGCAGCGGCTTTGAAGATGTTACTCTGCTCAATGATTCGGTACCGGAACTGGGTATGGATGATATCGATTTAAGCTACAGTTTTTTGGGAAAAAAGCTGGCTTGTCCGGTGATTATTAATGCACTCACCGGAGGTACTGATGAGGCCGCCGAAATCAATCGTGGCTTGGCTTCCCTGGCACATAAATATGGACTGGCCATGGCAGTTGGCTCCCAAACGATTGCTCTGGAAAGACCCGGTTTAGATAAAAGCTTTGCAGTCGTTCGGGACATGAACCCCGAGGGTGTAATCCTGGCGAATGTAAGTGCAAACAGCTCCGTTGAGGACTGCCTGGCGGCTGTGGATATGATAGCCGCCGACGGTTTGCAGTTGCATTTTAATGTGCCGCAGGAATTGGCAATGAATGAAGGTGACCGTAATTTCCGGGGTATTTTAGAAAATGTCGGTTTGATTACCCAGGCATGTCCCGTTCCGGTAATTGCTAAAGAAGTGGGGTTCGGATTTTCACAGGAAAGTGCACTTAAGCTCTTTAATTGCGGGGTAAGAATCTTTGATAACGGAGGTAAAGGCGGCACTAATTTTTTAGCCATTGAAGGTCACCGAGGCGGCAGGCTAAGTCAGGGATTATCTAACTGGGGAATTTCTACCGCTGCCAGTTTGGGAGAAATTCTGGCTTTAAAATTACCTGTGCAGATTATAGCCTCCGGGGGAATAAGACAGGCCAGCGATCTGGCTAAAGCGATTGCCATGGGGGCCGAATTAGTTGGAATAGGTGGATTTTTTCTTAAGATTTTGTTACAGGAAGGAATACAGGAACTGGATCAAAGGTTAGACCAGTTGTTTTACCAGACTAAAGCGGTTTTTTTGATGGCCGGAGCGGCTGACTGCATGGAAATTAAAAAAAAACCGGTTATTATATTGGGACGGACGGCGGAATGGCTAAAGACCAGAGGAATCGATCCTGTTCAGTGGTGCAGATCGTAAACAATAATAATACCGGGTTTATGTCGTCTTTATGTCGGCGACAAAATAGTTAAGTTCTTAACTACTATTCCATCAGTGGCTGCGCTCTGTGCGCATGATTAGGATTTAGGATTTAATAGTTTGGCTGAGGCAGACAGCAGGTCAGGCTGTCTGCCTCAGTTTTTTCATTATTACTATCAGCAACTGGAGCCTTCGGCCAGGCTCAAGGATACGTATTCGGCTCGTACATCCTCAATACTGTTTAGTTCATTACAAAGTTTTTCAATTCGCGGCTTATCTCCGCAGATTTCCAGAAATACGAAACCACTGGCCTGGCTATCCTGGCTTAATTCACGATTTAAGCCTAATCTGGTTTTTATGATATCCCCATTGGCGGTTAGGATGCTCTGCACTTTTACTGCGCTTTCCACCCGGTGTCCTATCAAAATGAGCACTATATTCATTACTTTCCCTCCTTAATTAAATCCCATTTTTTGTTAAGTATAAGCCTTAAAAAACCATATATTCAAGAGGAAAAAAACATAATTGCGGGCGATGCTTGCTGCTGGTTGAGGTTGTGATTCTACATAAAATGCTAGGTTTAGGGAACAATAGTTTTAGCACCCAACATGAATTATACGATGAAAGGGATGAAAAAAGAAATGAGTAATTTTCCTGCAGGAATGATAGCCCTTGTCGTGATCTCAATCCTTATATATTTTGGAGTGGCCCAGCGGGTTTTAGACCGGATGAGGCTAACGGACAAGTCAGCCTTAGCGATAATTGCAGCTATAATCGTGGGGAGCTTTATTGATATTCCCCTGAGTCCTCGGATAACGATTAATCTGGGTGGATCAATAGCGGTTATCGTGGCACTTTATGTACTGTTAGGTGCCGGCACCAGGTTTGAAAAAATTCGAGCAATTATTGCAGCTGCAGTTACAACCTTGGTACTTTTTATTGCAGCCAGGTATTTGGGGGCTGAACCTGAGCAAATATTTATTGATCCGATCTATCTTTATCCTCTGATTGCCGGTATTGTCGGTTACCTGGCCGGACGTTCCAGGCGGGGTGCTTTTTTTGCGGCGGTAATGGGCGTATTTGCCTTAGATATCGGTCAATACTTTTATCTGGTACGTTCAGGGGTTAGAGGAGTAGTACATGTTGGCGGCGGAGGGGCTTTCGATTCGCTTATATTAGCCGGTATTTTGGCTGTGCTTTTAGCTGAGGTGATCGGAGAAAGCCTGGAACGCTTCCGCGGAGGACCGCAAACCGAAGGCAGACCGCCGGAGCTGCTTAATAGTCTGCGCGAACCTGAACCGGCCCATAAGCCTATCGAAAAAAAATCAGACGAGGGGGATGAAGATGCTTAGACGTTGTATGTTTTTATTGGTATTGGCGCTTTGTCTCCTGGGGCTGACCGGTACTGCAGTTGCCGAAACAGAAACACCAGAGGGAAAGCATTTCACCTTGGTTGATGAAAAAAACCGGGTTATTAACCAGACCGGCATTAAAATATATCCCGGTGATATTTATATTGCCGCTGACAATTCTCGGTATCGGGTTGTCGAGGTTATAGCCACCACGGCGCGTTGTGCTTACCAGGGCAAAGAAGCCATGCCCACTTTGGAGGAGGTCAGGAAGTCTTCATATCTGGGCAGGGAAGCCGTGCCGGTAGTTAATAAAAACCAAAAACCAACCATAGCAATTTATCATACCCACAGTGATGAATCCTATGTGCCTACCGATGGCAAGGAAAGTATCGATGGCAACGGCGGCATATATGATGTAGGGAAGGCACTTGCGGTTAAACTAAGAGCCAAGGGTTTCAATGTAATCCATAACTGGAACAATCATAATCCCCACGATATTAATGCCTATAGCCGCTCACGGAGAACCGCCAGCACACTCTTAAGAAAGATGCCGAATGCAATTATAGATGTTCATCGCGACTCCACTCCGCCAGGTGAATATCAGACCACCGTCAAAGGGCAGGATGTAACCAAGATAAAGCTGGTAGTAGGCAGATCGAATCCAAACAGCAAGACCAATTTGGAATTTGCCAAAAGGCTAAAGGTTGCCATGGACAATAAGACCCCCGGCCTTTCCGCGGGTATATTTATGGGAAAAGGTGATTACAATCAAGATTTAAGCCCCCGCGCCATGCTGGTAGAGGTGGGAGCTCATACCAATACCAAACCGGAAGCAGAAGAGGGAATTAAGCTGTTTGCAGAGGCACTGCCTTCCGTCTTGGGTGTGACCGGAACTCCTACGGGCGAACCGGCTCAGAAACCAATGCAGCAAAATAATCAGGGGGCAGGAACGGCAATTCTAATTATTGTAATAATTACAGCCGTGGTTATAGGCGGGTTTTTCCTGCTAAATAAAGGCCCATCCTCCAAAGAATAATATGCAAGATTACGGAGTAGTAATTTTAATTGGAGTTTTAACGGGTTTTGTGGATAGATGGGTAATGCTTAGAAATGATTACCGGAATTATCCAACTTATCCTCATGGGCACCTGACCCATTTAACTATGGGATTCATTGCCGCCGGATTAGGGGCGGTGGCGGTTCCTGCTCTGGCCAAACCGGATTATGTGGCTATAACATTTTTGGCCTTGGCAGCCCAGCATTTTCGTGAAATCCGCAACATGGAACGGGAAAGCCTGGGCAAGTTGGAAGAGACCAAAATAATTAAACGCGGCACGGATTATATAGAAGGTATCGCCAAGGTTTTTGAAGCTAGAAATTACCTGGTTATCCTGGCGGCTCTTTTAAGCAGCGGCGCAACTCAAATCTGGGGCTGGCCATATGGAATCGCGGTTGCTTTGGTGTGCATTTTACTATCCTTAAAATTAATGGCGGGAGCTAAGATGGGTGATATAGCTGATTTCAAACAGGGAAAGCTGCATTTTTCCGGCTCGCTGTTAATGGTGGAGGATGTTGTGATAATGAATGTCGGCCTTCCCGCTACCCGGGAGAAGATATTGGCTGAGGGTTTAGGTATAATAATTCATCCCCATGATGATAACGCCCGTTTGACAATCGATAGCCCTGGTCAGCGTATGGCCATGATTCATGATGTGGTTTCGATTCTGGGATCAAAAGTAGACATTTCTGAACCGGAATTGATGCCTATGGCTCGCAAACATGTTGACAAAGGATATTTGGCCTTCTTTATTGTGGCCAATGAACCGGATATTGAATCCGTCATTGCGGTTATCAAAAGGGTGCCGGTTTTAGAAACCTCTCAGGCTACTGTCCTGAGCAGCCTGGCAGGCAGAAAGGCGGCTGATTAGTAAAGTGGATAATAATATTGATAATGATACTATCGTGGCGGTGGTGGCGATGGATGAAGAAAAAGTCAGCAGCGGTGACAGCCCGGTTTTTCTGGCTAAAAATGCTGAAGAACAAGAGCGTCTCTGCCTGTTATTATCCCGTATAATGGGCGGGGTTGCGCATGATCTGGAAAATGGGGTCTACATTATTGTCAAGCATTGAGGCGAAAGGATTATAAAATAAAATGAAAATTATCTATCATTGTTACGGTGGTTCGCATTCTTCTGTTACGGCGGCAGCCTTGCATTTAGGCTGGCTTGATAAAGATAAGTTGCCGAACTATGAAGAATTAATGGCTCTGCCTTACTATGATAAAACCAATGATAGTGATTTTGGCAGCATACGTTTTATGGGCCGGGATGATATGGAAAATGAAATCTATGTTCTGGGCAAAAAAAGCCTGGGTAATAGATTTAATCATATACTGATGGGTGTGGCTAAAATAATTAACCAAGAGGATCAGCTTGTGGTGGTAAACGTCATGAAACATGTTAATTGGAGCATGAAAATTGGTGGTTTTACTTCCCGCCGAATAAATATTCCCTTGCTAGGACGGCCGGTGGTAATCTGGGGAACCCGAAAAGCCTTTGAACATATGACCAGACTTGTAGAAGCAACCCGCTTACGGGTTATTAACAGTAAACAAGTTTAGAGGTTTTTCCATGAATATACTTTTTATAGGTTCCAGCGGTGTGTATCAAACCGTCCTGGCGGCTAATCTGCATATGGATACCATACCCACGGATTATAAGCAACTGCCTTGTTTCGGTGATTATAATATGGAGCAGAGCGGCCAGCCGTTGTTTATGGGGATAGACAATTACGGCAACCGTATTTATGCCCTGGGAGTAGGTTCAGACGTAGGAATGGTACAAAAATGCCTGGAACAATTAGTAACCATTTTAGGAGCCAGTGCGGATGATCTGCTGGTAATACCGATTTTGATCCGATCCCAGGGTTCGATTTCATTTCTGCAACAGGTTTCCCGATGGCGTGCCTTAAGGCCTTTAAGCATTGCGTTGATAATTAAGTTATTAAAAAAGGACTTGCCATCGATACAGGCTCAACTTCCACAATTTACTTAAGTATAGGCTTCGACAGGGGATATCCCCTTTCGAAGCCTATTAAGGTTGCTTAAACCGCGGTTTTGATGGATAATGGGGAATGGATTTTTATATCTCCAGGGAGGAGAATTGAGGGTGACAGTTGAAATTAAAAACGTCAGGGCGAATAGTGTCGGGGCAGAAATGGAGATTGAGGCTGGGGATATATTGTTGTCCATCAATAATCAACCCATAAATGATATCCTGGATTATCAGTACTATGCCCAGGATGATTGCTTGCAGGTGGAAATAATGAAAAGCAATCAGGAGATCTGGTCTTTGGAAATTGAAAAGGATTATGATGAGGATCTGGGTCTGGAATTTGAGGGGATTGTTTTTGACCAAATGAAAGCCTGTAGCAACCGTTGTATTTTTTGTTTTGTAGATCAATTGCCGCGTAAGATGCGCAAGACCTTATATGTTAAAGATGATGATTATCGTTATTCGTTTCTGTATGGCAATTATATAACCTTGACCAATTTAAGTGAAGACGATTGGCGAAAAATTATTAAAATGCGCTTAAGCCCGCTTTATATTTCCGTACATTGCACCCAAGGGGAACTGCGCTCTCAAATGCTGCAAAACCCACGCGCCGCCGGAATCAAGGCTGATCTGGCCCGACTTAAAGAAGCCGGCATACAAGTACATACCCAGATCGTCCTTTGTCCGGGTGTAAATGATGGACAGGTACTAAATCAGACTATCACAGAGTTGGCCGAATATTATCCTGCGGTTCAGTCGGTAGGTATCGTTCCGGTGGGGCTAACCGGATACCGCGAGAAGTTGCCCGAATTAAAGCCGGTCAGCAGACAGCAGGCTAAGCAGCTTATTAAAACAATCGATCGATATCAGCAGAGATTCCGTCGCCAAACGGGACAGGGTTTTGTTTATCTGGCCGATGAGTTTTACCTGCGCGCCCAAATGGATCTGCCCCCGGATGAGTATTACGATGATTACTGCCAGCTTGAAAACGGTATAGGTTTATCCCGTTTGCTGTTGGAAGAATTTGAACAGATTATCCCCTCTTTGCCGTCTGCCATAGAAAAACGGGAAGTAATTATCATTACCGGTCTATCTGCGGCACCGGTACTGGAACTTATTCAGGCTCGTTTAAGCACGATATCCGGCCTTAATCTAAAACTACTGCCGGTTGAGAACCGCTTTTTTGGTGGTGCGATCAGTGTGGCGGGATTGTTGACCGGCAGAGATATTATTGATGCTCTAGGGCAAACTTATAAAGGCAATGTAGTATTAATCCCTGAGGTTTTACTGCGGGATGGCCAGGAAACCTTGCTGGATGATATTACGATACAAGACATAAGGGAGAGCAGCAGGGCTAAGATTGATGTCGTAGACGGCACAGCCGAAGATCTGATTAATAAAATCTTAGGCAGGTAATGACTCTGCATAGGATAAAATTTTAAAACCAGTGTCAGCCCTTGGGCATCAGGCCCGGTATCTAAAGAATCCAAACAAATCATCTTTTGTGTACTACTGATGTTTCCGGCACTCAAACCAAACAGGAACCGGTTTTGCGGTAAACTGCTCCTGCTGAGTGCGGGTCGCTAATAATGTTGCCGCACAGAGCTACCCGTGTCTATTTCTAATCTTGGTGGAGGAAATGCTATGTCAAAACCTGTGGTTGCAATTGTAGGCAGGCCCAATGTTGGCAAATCAACTCTTTTTAATCGTTTGGCAGGCAGACGTAAAGCGATTGTTGAGGATATGCCTGGGATTACCCGGGATCGTCTTTATGAAAGTGCCGAATGGTTGGGGCGTGAATTCATGATAATTGATACCGGCGGTATCCGTTTTGATGATGGCGAGCTATTTGCCCGGGAGGTAAAATGGCAGGCGCAATTGGCTATAGATGAAGCCGATGTGATCGTATTTGTGGTTGATACCAAAGATGGTGTTACCCATGAAGACGAACAGGTCGCATCTATCCTGCGCAAGAGCCAAAAACCGGTGGTATTGGCTGCCAACAAAGTAGAAAATTTCGATAAACAACTAGAGTTTTATGAGTTTTACAACCTGGGGTTGGGTGAACCTATCCCGGTATCAGCCATGCACGGCAGGAATACTAACGATCTGCTGGATGCGATTATTGCCCATTTTGCCCCCCAGTCTGCTTATCAGGAGGATGAAGATGCAATAAAAATAGCGATAGTAGGGCGGCCTAATGTGGGTAAATCGTCCTTGGTTAATTCCCTTTTAGGTGAAGAACGGGTTATTGTCAGCGATGTGCCCGGCACCACCCGGGATGCCATTGATACTCCTTTCAAGTTTGACGGCAATCAGTACATATTAATTGACACCGCGGGCATCAGAAAGAAATCGCGTATTAAGGAACCCGCGGAAAGGTACAGTGTGGTAAGATCATTAAAGAGTGTGGAACGGGCTGATGTTGTGATTATTATGCTGGATGCTACCGCCGGCGTAAATGAACAGGATCAAAGGATAGCCGGCTACGTTCATGAACAAGGAAAAGCCAATATTATAGTAGTCAACAAATGGGATCTGGTTGAAAAAGACGAGTATACCATGAACAAATTTGATAAAGAAATTCGGGAAGACTTGAAGTTTATTTCTTATAGCCCTATCCTCTATGTTTCCGCCTTGACCAAGAAGAGGATTTATAAGATATTGGAACTGGCTGATTTTGTAGCCGAACAACATCATCGGCGTATCAGTACTTCGGAGCTGAATAAGGTAATCAGTGAAGCTATGCTGCTTAATCCGCTTCCAGGAGGCGGAGGCCGCAGGTTAAAAATCTACTACTGCACCCAGGTTCGCACAGCACCCCCAACCTTTGTTTTATTTGCTAATAACCCGGAGCAGATACATTTTTCTTACCTGCGCTATTTGGAGAATACTCTGCGCAGCAATTTTGGATTTGAGGGAACCCCCATAAGCCTAATCCTGCGCAAGCGCGAGGCAAAAGATTAATAAATATTAATAGATAATAGGTACGGTTTACGCGAATTAACAGGATTTACAAGATTTCCGATCAGGTAGTAGCTGATGTGATTAACAAGGGGAGTATTACGCCGGGGAGGGAGTAATATGCAGACGGTTTTGCTGTTGATGGTATCGTATTTGGCAGGAGCCATTCCTTTTTCCTATATTTTTGCCCATTGGTTTTTGGATATTGATATACGGGAAGAAGGAAGCGGTAACGTTGGGTCTACCAATGTTTTAAGGACTGCCGGTAAACAGGTGGCGTTAGCTTCTTTTACAGGGGATGTGTTAAAAGGGATACTGGCAGCTTGGCTGGGTATGCATTTTGGCGGTGAATTACTGGCGGCTTTATGCTCAGTTGCGGCGGTGATAGGACATTGTTGGCCGGTGTATCTGGGATTTAAAGGCGGAAAAGGCGTGGCCACCTCTGCAGGGATAGTTTTGTATCTTTTTCCCCAGGGGGCGCTGATATCGCTGGTTATCTTTATTATTGTCGTGGCTATTAGCCGTTATGTATCTTTAGGTTCGATATTGGTTGCAGCCTTGCTTCCTTTTTGGATGGCGCTCTACCATAAACCTTTGGCCATTTTGGTAATGGGTGCCGTAATGGCTGGGCTGGTTATATTTAAGCACTGGGAAAATATAAAACGTCTCTTAAGCGGTTCCGAGATGAAGATTGGCAAAACGACTGAATGAAACAGGTATGGAGGATTATTGTGAAAAAGGTTTGTATATTGGGGGCTGGCAGTTGGGGTACGGCACTTGCTATTCACTTGGCTTTAAAACATTACCGGGTTACCCTGTGGGGAAGACCTGAAGATGACATTGATCAAATTAAAGAAAAGGGGGAAAACCAACATTTCCTTCCGGGAGTGAAGCTGCCTGATAGGGTTTATCCAGAAACCGATCTGCAAAAAGCCCTGAAAAATACCGATATGGTTGTATTAGCCGTGCCTTCCCAAGCGCTTCGGGATGTTCTGGGGTCTGTCCAGCCTTATCTAACAACGAACACCCGATTGGTAAATACCGCTAAAGGCCTGGAATTATCAAGTGGTTTACGTATGAGCCAGGTAGTTCAAGAAGTATTGGGAGCTGAATATTTACCCGGATATGCTGTTTTATCCGGCCCCAGCCACGCCGAAGAGGTTGGTCGTCAGATCCCTACGGCCGTGACGGTGGCAGCGTATAATAAAGAAACCGCTTTTTTAGTTCAGAATACCTTTATGTCCGGTAATTTCAGGGTATATACAAATCCGGATGTATCCGGTGTAGAACTGGGAGGTGCATTGAAGAACATCATTGCGCTGGCTACGGGAATTCTGTATGGCTTGGAATATGGAGATAACACTGCTGCCGCCCTTATGACTCGCGGTTTAGCAGAAATGACCAGAATGGGTGTGGCTATGGGCGGCGATCAACGTACCTTTTACGGGCTTAGTGGTATCGGAGATCTGGTGGTTACCTGTTCGAGTCAGCATTCCCGTAACCGGCGGGCCGGAGAAATGATCGGTCAGGGACAAACCCTTGAACAGACCATGCAAAATATTGGCATGGTTGTAGAAGGCGCCTATACCACCCGGGTGGTTCATCATTTGGCGACCAGGATGAATATAGATATGCCGATTACTACAGCTTGCTATAGGGTTTTATATGAAGGTCGGAATCCTCGTCATGAGGTAGAAAAACTAATGAAACGTCAGAAAAAACATGAGATGGAAGAGACCGTAACTCAGAATATAGATTGGTAAACTTCTAAGATCCTTTGGCTGACAGTTAAAAAGCTCAATTGGTAAAAAGTGTGATAAAAACCACACTTTTTTTCTTTTATGGTTATATTACCGATTCAATATAAATATATTTATACTGTTATAACCCGAGTGTCTGTTGAAAAGGGGTATCCACCAACGAAAAGGGTGCCTTTTAAGTCTATATCCGAGGGAGGGAAGATGAGAAGTGGAAGAAAACACTATTTTAAATGATATCGCTGAAAGAACCGGAGGCGATATCTACTTGGGAGTAGTAGGCCCGGTAAGAACAGGCAAATCGACGTTTATTAAAAGGTTCATGGAACTGATGGTCTTACCCAATATAAAAGACATCTATGAACGTGAACGCGCCAAAGATGAACTGCCTCAAAGTGGTGCCGGCAGAACCATTACTACTACGGAACCCAAATTTGTACCCAATGAAGCCGTTGAAATCAACACTAAAAATGGTCTGTCTTTAAAAGTCAGACTGGTTGATTGTGTTGGATATGCTGTAGATGGTGCTTTGGGCTACGAAGAAGAAGACGAACCGCGCATGGTAAGAACTCCCTGGTTTGACTATGAGGTGCCTTTTGAAGAAGCGGCCGAAATAGGAACCAGGAAGGTTATTGCCGACCATTCCACGATTGGAATCGTAATGGTAACAGATGGCAGCATAAGTGATATACCCAGGGAAAATTATGTGGAAACCGAGGAACGGGTAATAAGTGAATTAAAGGAACTGCACAAACCGTTCATAATTCTCTTAAACTCAACTCATCCATATGATAAAGATACCCTGGAGCTGGCTGAGGAGTTAACAGGAAAATATGATGTAACCGTGGTTCCGGTAGATAGTGCCAATATGACCATCGAACAGATTTATAGTATTTTGGAGGAAGTATTATACGAGTTCCCAGTGCAGGAGGTAAATATCAGTTTGCCAATGTGGATAGAAGAGCTTGATGAAGACTTCTGGCTGCGGGATGAAATGGAAACCGCTATTCGAGATGTTTTAAGCGGTATTAAAAAAGTAAGGGATATTGATGGCGCGATTGAAAAGCTATCCGATGTCGAGAACATCAGTTATGTAAGCCTGGAAGAAATGGATCTGGGAACTGGTGTGGCGGCAATTGAGGTTGCGGTGCCCGAGCACCTTTTCTATCAGTCTTTAAGTGAGGTAAGCGGTTTTGAGGTGGAGGGCAATCACCATATCATGCGGCTGATGAAAGATCTAAGCGTTGCCAAAAAAGAGTTTGATAAAGTATCCTCGGCGCTGGATGAGGTAAAGGAATCAGGTTATGGGGTAGTTACACCTCGCCTGGAAGAAATGATTCTGGAAGAACCAGAACTAATCAAACAAGGCAGTCGTTTTGGGGTCAAGCTAAAAGCCAAAGCCCCGTCCCTGCATATCATTCGAGCCGATATTACAACCGAGATTACACCCATTATAGGTACTGAAAAACAATGCGAAGAATTAGTTCGCTATATGCTGGACGAATTTGAGGAAGATCCCACCAAGATATGGGAATCAAACATATTTGGCAAGTCCCTGCATGATTTAGTACGGGAGGGGATACAGAACAAATTGCATCGTATGCCGGAAAACGCCCAGCATAAGTTGCAGGATACTCTGCAAAGGATTGTGAATGAAGGCAACGGAGGCTTGATCTGTATCATAATTTAGTACGGAAATAAAAATAATTAGATACTGATTTACACCGATTTTTCTTTATTGGCTATCTGCGTAATCGGTGCATATGCTCAAAAACCTGCCCTTTGAACGGATGTTTTGAAAAAACTAGCCGGCGGAATTGAATTTCCCGCCCGCAGGGTTTTAAAAAATGCTTCTTTCGCTCCGTAACATGGAGCGGCAATTATCAGACATGTTATGGTTAGAGTGCCCCGGCATTCAATAATGAGTACCGGGGCATTATTAATTTAAGCGTTTTACCCACCTTATTCGTTTTTTATTTAGCACCTGGTATTCAGGCCTGCCCAAAATCCTTCTTCTTCATGACAAATCGGCATGTTATAATAAAAAAATCAATTACTTAAAGTAAAATATTACCATGCGGTTAATGGATTTAATGTTAATACAGGATATTTTTATGGGGGTTTTATTATTTGACTGAGGCATCGGTTATTTTTAATATTGCGGTTATTTTTATTGCGGCATTAATCGGGGGATTAATTGCTGAGACTCTAAGGCAGTCCCCCTTGATAGGATATATATTGGGGGGTATACTGGCTGGGCCCTATGTTAGCGGAGCTATTAACGAACTAGAAATTGTGCAGGGATTTGCTGATATCGGGGTGATTCTGCTGATGTTCACTCTGGGGATAGAATTTTCCCTGACACAATTGTCCCGAGTTAAAAAAGTAGCGGTAGGCGGTGGCTTGCTGCAGATTGCCTTGCTGGTTTTAATAGTTGTGGTATTAGGACAACAGATGGGGCTTAGTGTCTATCAATCCTTATTTTTAGGTTGTGCTTTATCCATCAGCAGCACCATGATCGTATTGCGGGTTTTAGGAGACCAGGGGGAGCTAAGTTCAGTCTATGGACAGATCATGATCGGCATCCTGATTGTGCAGGATCTGGCGGTGGTGCTGATGGTGTCGGTGCTGCCGCGTTTGCACCAGTTTAGTTATCAGGAAATACCGCATCTGCTGGCTACCCTTTCTATTGCCGCTTTGCTGATTCTAATGATTCTGCTTCTGGCTCCCCGGATTATACCTATGCTATTGGAGAAGGCTGCCCAGGGAAGTAATAACGACATTTTCTTGTTGTTGGCCTTAAGCCTGGGGCTGGGTGTAGCTTTGCTGGCTCAGGCCGTGGGTCTGTCTGTATCCCTGGGGGCTTTTCTGGCTGGTTTAATCATTACCGAATCTGATTATGCCCACGAAATGCTGGGCAAAATTGTGTCACTAAGGGATGCTTTCGTAATCCTATTTTTTGTATCGGTAGGGATGATGGTTAACCCCCAGACCTTGTTTCAAAACTGGTCACTTCTTATAATGGCCCTCGTGATCATAATTCCCCTTAAATTCTGCGTATTTTTTATCATCATGCGATTGTTTGGCTATCAAACCCGGATTGCTTTTTATGTGGGCATGGGCATGATGCAGACCGGTGAATTTTCTTTTGTTATGGCCAAAATAGGCTTGGATAAACAACTGATAGCTCCTACGCTTTATAATGTCATTCTGGCCAGTACTTTAATATCTATATTGCTAACCCCCCTATTTTTTAAGGTAGCACCGGGGTTATATAAAAAGCTGCAAAAGATACGCTGGCTGGCGGCAATATTTAAAGACCCGGAGATTGATTTGCAGGGTTATACCGAAAAAGAGTTAAGTGGCCATGTAATCGTTTGCGGTTATGGCCGGGCGGGCTATCAGGTGGGAAATGCCCTGCAGCAATTGCAGGTACCCTATATGGTTATTGAATATGACCATACCGCCATATCCAAGCTTAAAGCGCAGCAAATCCCATATATCTATGGAGATGCTGCCAATGAACTGGTTTTAAAACATGCCTTTCCTGAACAGGCCAGTTTGGCTATCCTGGCTCTACCTGATATTTACACCAACCAGCAGGTTATTCGTGGCTTAAAAAAATACAACCAGGACATAAAAATACTGGGCCGGGCCCAGAATTACTGGGAAAAGAAAACCCTGTATGAGGCAGGTGCTTGGGAGGTAATTCAACCGGAAGAAGAAGCCGGGTTGCAGATGGTACGTCATATGATTCTGCATTTGCATCTGGATCCGGAGAGTGTAGTTGATTACTTGGAAAACCTGTATTTCAAGGATTACCATGAAATCATGCACCATCAGGTTCCGTTCAATAAGGATAAAGAACCCTTGAAAATCAGAAGTTATAAGCTGCATGAAAGCCCTTTAAGCGGGAGTAAATTACGGGATAGCGGTATCCGAGAAGCCAGCGGGTGTTCAGTTGTGACTATCAAGAAAAATGATGGAGAAGTGATAATTAACCCCCACAGTAACGAATGTATCAGTAATGGGGATACCCTTATCGTTATGGGCAGCAATGCGCAGCTGAACGCATTTGCCAGCTTCATTTTGCCTAGGACTAACACTTCGCCATACCAAGCCTTTAAACCGGTGGTTGACCAGGGTTCTTAAATAGTATTGCTACATAAAGTCCCAAGTGATATAATGTCCGTACTGCATGGATAAATATCCGCCTTACATGGACGAAAGTGAGAGCAGCTATGAAATCCAATAAGAAGTTTTACATGGTCAGAGAAGATATGTTGCCAAATTCAATTGTCAAGACGGCTATGGTCAAAGAGATGCTGGCCGGCGGGGAAGCAGATAGTATAAATGAAGCCGTTGACCGCTTGCAGATGGCCCGCAGTACCTACTATAAATATAAAGACGGGGTATTCCCCTTTTTTAATGCTGAAAATATGAATATTATCAATATCTCGCTCTTGCTGCGTAACGTTTCCGGGGTACTCTCGTCTGTTTTAAACTGTATTGCTAATCTTCAAGGTAATGTTTTAACCATTAATCAAAACCTGCCTTTGCATGGTGTTGCATATGTGACGCTTTCTATGAGTATGGAAGATATATTAGTACCGGTGGATGATATTTTGGACAAGCTGCAAGATATCGATGGAGTAATCAACGTTGAATTAATTGGCAAAAGTTAGTTAAGAGGAGGCTACGCATTATGATTAATATTGGGTTACTGGGCTGCGGCACAGTCGGTTCCGGGGTGGTTAAAATTTTAGAAAAAAATAAAACGGACATTGCAAAAAAAACCGGCTCGGAAATTAGAATACGCCAGGTGCTGGAAAAAGACCCGGATAAATGTTATAAAATAGGTTTGCAGTCAGATCAGGTGACCAGCCATTTTGAAAATATCATAAATGACGACGCGATTGATATTGTGGTTGAGTTAATCGGCGGCATCGAACCTGCCTGCAGTTTTATCATCGAAGCCATGAAAAAAGGCAAGCATGTAGTAACTGCCAATAAAGACCTGATTGCAGTCAAAGGACAGGAGCTGTTTGCTACGGCTGAGGAAAATAACGTGGATTTCTACTTTGAAGCCAGTGTTGCCGGAGGCATCCCTATTATTTATCCGCTCAAGCAATCCCTGGCAGCCAATCAGATCCAGGAGGTTATCGGGATCTTAAACGGAACCACCAATTATATTCTTAGCAAAATGACCCGGGAAGGCCGGGATTATGAGGAAGTTCTGCGTGAAGCCCAGGAGCTGGGTTATGCTGAATCAGATCCCGGGGCTGATGTAGAGGGCCTTGATGCGGCTCGTAAAATTGCCATATTATCTTCCATTGCCTTCAACAGCCGGGTGACTTTGGATGATGTTTATGTTGAAGGAATAACTGCCATTACTTTGCGGGACATTCAGTATGCCAAGGAACTGGGTTATGTGGTCAAGCTTTTGGCGATTGCCAAGGAAGTCGAGGGCAAAATACAAGCGCGGGTTCACCCAGCCTTTATCCCTCTAAGTCATCCACTGGCTTTTGTAAATGATGTCTATAACGCCGTCTTTGTAAACGGTGACGCCGTTGGGGAAATCATGCATTACGGACGGGGAGCTGGTGAGATGCCTACTGCCAGCGCAGTAGCCGGGGATATTATTGAAATCGGCCGTAATATGCACTATCACAGCAATGCTCGGATCGGCTGCACCTGTTTTAAAGAAAAAGGGATTTTAAATATCAGCGAACTCAATGCCAAATACTATATCCGTATGACCGTGAAAGATCGTCCCGGAGTACTAGCCGGTATCGCCGGAGTTTTCGGTAACAATAATGTGAGCATCGCCCAGGTTCTGCAAAAGACTAACAACCAGGAGATGGCAGAATTGATTATGATAACACATACGGTGCGCGAAAAGGACTTGCAGGACGCACTCACCGTGCTTAAAGGTATGAGTATAGTTTTTGCAGTAAACAATGTCATTCGTCTGGAAGGGATCGATCGGGATAATGGTTAAAATCAGAGTGCCGGCCACCACTGCGAATCTGGGCCCAGGCCTGGATACGCTGGGTATGGCCTTATCATTATATCTTACCGTAGAAATGACTTTTTCCGGACAGGGGACAACTATAGAATTTACCGGATACGGGCGAGATGAATTAATGGAAAAACCTGAACAAAACCTGGTTTATAAAGCAGCTTGCCTGGTTATGCAGCAGGCTGGTCTTTATGAGCGAGGACTGAAACTGCATATTCATAATGAAATACCGGTTGGTAAAGGATTGGGAAGCAGTGCCAGTGCTATCGTAGCCGGCATTTATGCCGCCAACCGCCTGCTAAAGAAACCTTTTGCCGAGGAGCAACTGCTCAGTTGGGCGGTTAAAATGGAAGGTCATGCCGACAATATTGTTCCGGCCGTTGTGGGGGGCCTGGCTATCGTAATGCAACGGGATGAAGACGTTTTTTATCAGCAATTAGAGGTACCTTCCGAATTGAAAACGGTGCTGGCCGTACCAGAATTCGTACTGGCTACTACTCAATCTCGTTCGGTATTGCCAACCCAGATAAGCCTGGCTAATACGGTAAGCAGCCTGCAGAGGGCCTGCTTTTTGATTGCCAGCCTGGTTAACGCTGATTACAGCCAATTGGCAGCAGCCATGCATGATCCTGTTTTTCTGGCCGAGCGCAAAAACCTGATTCCCGGCTTTGATAGGGTGTTGGCCAATGCCCTTAAGGCAGGAGCTCTAGGCGCCGCCTTAAGCGGAGCTGGCCCTTCCGTTATTGCTCTGACTCTTGACAAAACGGATAAGATAGGCGAAGCTATGCAAGAATCTTTTGCTGCCGCCGGTATCAGCAGTGAAATTTTCATTTTGCGCCCCAGCGAAAACGGGATTAAATACCTGGATGAAGATGGGATAGCGGAATAAATTTTTTAAAATAAGCGCCCACCATATTTTAAAGTTAGTTTTATAAGTGAACCTGTCAATTTTATTTTTATTTGTGAATATATTAGTTTAATATACGTTTTTTAGGGAGTGAAAAAATTGTCTTTATTAGTTTCCAAATTCGGCGGCAGCTCAGTTGCTTCCATAGAAAAGATCACCAATGTGGCACTAAGAATCAAGGCGATGAAGGATCAGGGAAATGATTTGGTTATCGTCATATCAGCTATGGGTGATACAACTGACGAACTGGTGGAGTTAGCCTTAAAGACCGGTGAACGCAACAATCCTCGGGAAATGGATATGCTGCTGTCAACCGGGGAGCAGCAATCAGCAGCACTACTGGCGCTTACCTTAAATGCCCTGCAGTGCCCAGCCGTTTCCCTGACTGGATGGCAGGCCGGTATCAAAACCGATGGTATCCACAGCAAGGCTCGGATCAGCGGGATTGAGCCGGACAGAATCCAAAGTGAGATAGAGCAGGACAACGTGGTTGTAATCGCTGGCTTTCAAGGTCTTTCTCCCGAGGGTAACATTACCACCCTGGGCAGAGGCGGATCAGATACCAGCGCAGTAGCTCTGGCCGCCAGTTTAGGCGCAGAGCGCTGCCTGATATTCACCGATGTAAATGGGGTGTATACAGCTGACCCCCGAATTGTTAAAGAAGCCAGCAAACTCAAACAGATCTCCTATGAAGAAATGTTGGAAATGGCCAGCCTGGGCGCAGGTGTATTGCAGCCGCGGGCAGCCGAGTTTGCTATGTTATATAATGTGGATATCGAAGTGATCAGCAGTTTTAATAATGAACCGGGAACTATTATTACGGAGGTTGGCAAAATGGAAAAACACAGAATCGTTAGCGGGATAGCCCATGATATTAACGTTGCTAAAATAGCATTATTCGATGTACCGGATCAGCCCGGTATTGCGATGACCGTATTTAAACTGCTGGCAGATAATAAAATTAATGTGGATATGATTATTCAGGGTGGGGTACGTTCCAATCGTAATGATATTGCCTTTACCATAGAAGGAGATGAGTTAAACCGGGCTTTGCCGCTGGTAAATAAAGTGGTAGAAAAAATAGGGGCATCCGGCATGTCATACGGCAAAGACGTGGCCAAAATATCCATAGTAGGCGCCGGTATGCAGAGCAACCCCGGAGTAGCTGCGGCCATGTTTGAAGCCCTGGCCGAAGCCAATATTAATATCCATATGATCAGTACCTCGGAAATCAAAGTCTCCTGCATTGTTGATGAGATAGACATAAATAAAGCTGTGCAGGTATTACACAGTAAATTCCACCTTGATGCAATAGACTAATATCTTGCTGGGATGTGCTTTTTCGACAGGAAGCATTTTCACCGCCCAAAAAGCTTGACTAAAAAGTCCTTCTGTTATAGAATATTCCTTGCGTCGGGGTGTAGCTCAGTTTGGTATGAGCGCTACGTTGGGGACGTAGAGGCCGCTGGTTCAAGTCCAGTCACTCCGACCATTTAAAAAGTGCCGAAAAGATGGGATTTTAACTTCCCGTCTTTTTTGTTTTCAGGACGCTCCCGCCAAGGGGACGCTTCTTGCGGCTGGTTAATTTATTTGAGATGGATCTTGTCTAATAGTTCATTTTTCTTTTCTCGTAGTTCATTAAGCTCATTCATAATGAAACTGTCAGTCTTAAGATCCTTTTCCACAAAGAACATGGAAAGGCCGCCTAATCCTACATGAGTACCTACAGCTATACCCATTTGCATGATAAATACTTCGCCTGCGAAATTGCTTTCTCGAATAAGTTTGTGTTTAAGATTTTCCGCATAAGTTAAATCGGAACTATATCCAATTATTATAAAATCTGTTATTTCGGGGTCATGGCGCTTAATGAATTCCCTTACGTAATGTTCCAAAACCCTTTTTCGTCCCTTTTCTTTGGCTACAATTGCTCCCCGGGAATTTTTCATTGTCATTATGGGTCTAATATTTAGTATTTTGCCGATAAAGGTACTGGCGTTGGACAGTCGACCGCTGCGGCGGAGATGTTCCAGATCATCTACTGACAGAAAATGTTTAACACGGGTTTTATAGCGCTCATTAAATTCAATCAATTGTTCAAAAGTAGATCCCTGTTCCTTTAAACGGGCGCTTTTAAGGGTTAGCCAGCCGCTGCCATGACTCATGCACTTGGAGTCAACTATATGAATCTGCACATTTGCTTGAGGATGCTCTTCGTAGAAGTAACTCTGCGCGATTACCGCTGATTGATAAGCTCCGCTGGTGCCGCTGGACATACATATACATAGTATTTGGTTATGACCATCCAGAACCGCCTGGTTAAAAATATTCAGATATTCATTTGGACTGGACATGGAAGTAATAGGAGGTTCGGGCAAATCTTCGATAATATTAAAAAAATCATTGGCCGTCATATCAATTTTGTCTCTATAGGTATGGCCGTCAATAATAATAGTAGCTAAGGCCATGCCGATATCGTATTTTTCGATCACATCCAGGGGTAAATCGCAGGTGGAGTCAGCTATTATTTTTATCATAATTAACCTCCAAGTAAAGCAATATAAGATTCAAAACTATAATGACTAAATCTAGTATATGCTATTTTAGATTTTTCGACATTTTTTTATTAGATCTAAAAAATAGATAATGAAGAATGGTACTGGTAGAAATCTGAAGAATACGGTATGAACTTGTAAAAAGCAGCTGAGGTGACTGCCAAACCCGAGGAAGAAAATCAACACCCAGAAGAGTGCAGCCCGTAGTATCACGCCACCATTTGCCTGGTTGTGGCCTGCGCTGGGGAAGGTGGGGCAAGGAAATATTTTACAAATATAAGTTAAATTGGTTGTACTTTACATATTTGTATATTATCATTTGATTATAGACGGAAAGGGGGAGGTCTATGGGAAAAGTATTTAGTCTAATAAACGGACCGTAAGTATATGTGGTTTTATTGGTTAGACTGATGAAGCCCGGATGGGGGTTCTGTGCCAAGAATTGCTGGTCGGTCTGGATAATGATAAAAGCTATCCCACCCGAAGTATGGTTGCTTTGCGTATAGATTTGATAATACCATAAAATCATCTCAGCTCCTGCCAGTGAATCAAATAATTCATTTACTCCTGCAGCAATTGTAACCGTCAAGTAGTTTTGAACAAAAAACGTTAAATAATTTTGGACACCTAATTGTTACCAAAAATGGTTTGACGATGCTTCAGACGATAGCTGTCGCCAGTTAGATGAATAACCTCGCTTTTGTGGATTAAACGATCCAAAATAGCGGTTGTAATGGCCGGATCACCCAGAATATCACCCCATTCTTCCGGGCCTTTGTTGGATGTGATGATAATGGAGGTCTGCCCGTAAAGC
>NZ_CGIH01000009.1:115954-168663 GCF_000983115.1 Syntrophomonas zehnderi OL-4 | reverse complement strand
AATCAAGGGTATCAATTATTTTCTCGATCCTGGATTTTGGTTGCATTTTCATTGCATCTTCAAAGGAGAAAATGCATCTCTGTCGAATATTCATAAGTGACTTCGCCTCCTTCGGATGATTTGTTTGGTCACTTATTTATTCGACAAAATGGGGGGTGAAGTCCTTTTTCTGTATGAATAAAATCCTAATATTTTCGGGCTTACCTAATATGCAAAAGTCTCAATTAATAAAACTTAAAGAAATTAAGGAGAAATAAAAAATGACCCCAACTACAACATTGCATCAGTCAGGTCAAATCGGACCCATACAGACCAAAAACCGTATTGTTATGCCTGCTATGGGAACCGGCCTGGGATCAATAAACGGAGAAGTCACCCCCCAGATGATTCATTATTATGAGGAAAGAGCCGCGGGTGGTGTCGGGATGATTATTGTGGAATTAGCTTGCGTGGACAGTCCGGGGGGCAAAGCCAATCTGACCCAGTTGGGCATAGATCATCCTCGTTATATCTTTGGGCTAAATGAGTTGACCGAAGCCATCCATGCCCACGATTGCCGGGCTATGATACAGTTGCATCATGCCGGCCGCCAGACTTCCGAACCGGTGACCGAAGGAATACAACCGGTGGCTCCCTCGGCCCAGGCATGTAAATTAATGCGGGTTATGCCGCGGGAACTTAGCCGGGAAGAGATTGTCGAGCTTAAAAATAAATTTGTAAGTGCTGCTTTTTATGCTTACAAAGCCGGTTTTGACGGAGTTGAATTACATGCCGCGCATGGTTACCTGCTCAGTCAGTTTCTGTCGCCATATACCAACCAGCGCAGTGACGAATACGGGGGCAATACCGCCAACCGGGCCAGGCTATTGTTGGAGATTATCAGCACCATTAAGCAAAAAATACCCCAATTGGCCCTGAGTGTACGCCTGAATATCGTTGATTTTGTACCGGGCGGTTTGGAACAGGCAGAGGGACTGGAAATAGCCGCTTTAGTTGAGAAAGCCGGGGCTGACCTGATCAATGTTTCCAATGGAATCTATGAATCAGGACAGACCAATATAGAACCGGTTTCATTCCAGGAAGGCTGGAGAATCCATCTGGCTGAAGCCGTCAAGGCCCGTGTTAAGATACCTGTTCTGGCAGGGGGGGTTATTCGTCATCCTGATTTTGCCAATCAATTGCTAGCAAGCGGCAAAACTGATTTTGTTTGGGTGGGACGGGGAATGTTGGCTGATCCGCACTGGGCCGTTAAGTCATTGCGTGGACAGGCTGATAAAATTAGACCCTGCATTTCTTGTAACCACTGCATCGCCCGAAGTTTTGCCGGGGTTCATATCCGCTGTGCAGTAAATCCTTTCGCAGCTCGCGAATGGCGTCTGCGCGATTTTAATCGTTTGGATGGCCTACGGGTAGTGGTGGTAGGCGGCGGACCAGCCGGTATGCAGGCGGCTATATCATTGGCTCGGGCCGGAGCCAGCGTTGATTTAATGGAACGCAGCTCAAAACTAGGCGGATTATTAAATGTCGCCAGTCAGCCACCCCATAAAGAGAGGTTGGCTGAACTGGTCAATTATTTGATCCGGGAAGTTGAACTATCGGGAGTAAAGGTGCATCTTAACACAACGTTTACCCCGGAAATGCTGACAGACTTTAAGGCAGACGCTCTAGTTATTGCCAGCGGCGCCAAGCCGGTAATGCCGAAAATAAACGGTTTGCCTTCAAATATATCTTCCCTGGAAGATATTTTGTCGGGACAGGTAAAAATCAATGGAGAAAAAGTAGTTATAATCGGCGGTGGCAGCAGTGGTTGCGAGTTGGGAGAATACCTGGCCGACCAGGAGAATAATGTCACTATCGTTGAACAGAGCCCGCAGTTGGCTGTCGGTCTGGAAAACATAAACCGCCTGGATCTGCTGGGACGCATTAAAAAGAAAGGAGTAAAAGTTAAAACGGCCTGCAACGTTGAAGAAATCTTAAAAGATGGTGTAGTGGTATACAGTCTCAAAGAAGAAAAGCAAGAAGTCCTGACCGCCGACCGGATAGTAATTTCGTGCGGATACAGGGCGGATCATGAACTCTATGGGGCCGTTCAGGATAAGGTGAAAACTGTTTTTCTAATCGGTGATGCCTATGCTGCCCGCGGCGTTCAGGAATCCCTGGAGGAGGCCGCGCTGGTAGCCTACCGTTTAAGAAAGTCCCGGGAACAATTCCCCGGTCTGGAAATCAACTAAAAAAAGCTGAAGGAGGCTCTATATGGCTATTAAAGTGATAACTGATAGTACATCCTATATAGACCCTGAAACCCAAAATGAATTGGGAATTGACTTAATACCGCTCAGTGTCAATTTCCCCGATGAATCCTTTTTGGAAACAGAAGTAGATTATGATTATTTCTATAAAAAGATTGAGAAAACCGGTATTATACCTACCTCCTCCCAACCCTCGTTAGGGGTAATAATGGAAAAGTTTCGGGAAATAGTGTCCCGCGGCGATGAGGTGCTGGCCATTTTCATATCTTCAACCATGAGCGGAACTTTTGCCACTGCGATGCAAGCCAAGGAAAAGATTTTGCAGGAATTTCCCAAGGCCAGAATTGAAGTCATGGATTCCTATACTAATTGCATGGCATTAGGTATGCAGGTTGTAGCGGCAGCGCGGGAAGCAAAAGTCGGTGCCAGCTTAAACAAGGCTTTACAAGCGGCTCAATTCGTCCGGGATAGGGTGAGGTTCTATTTTGTGCCGGAAACCCTTGAATATTTAAAAAAGGGAGGCCGGATAGGGACTGCTTCAGCTTTATTGGGAACGATATTAAAAATAAGACCTATATTAACGGTGGATATGAAAACCGGCATGACTCATCTACTGGAAAAGACCCGGGGAACGACAACCGCAATAAACCGGATGCTGGAAATGATGGAAGCGGATCGTAATAAATATGGCTTAAAGGAAATACTGATTCATCATATCAATGCTCCTGAAAAGGCCCAGAATCTAAAAAAATTACTAATGGAACGCTATGGTTTGCCGGTTGACATTTGTTCCATCGGACCGGTAATTGGCCTGCATACCGGCCTGGGTACCGTTGGCTTCGTCTATTATACAGAAAACTAACGCCACAAAAAAAACCAAGACACAAGGGTACGGTTCTTTCGTGTCTGGCTTAAACAAACTCAAGAACAGCCATAAGTTTTCTTCTGGCTGGTAAAACAGATTAGTCTTAAAAAAATGACAAAGAAACGCCGCAACCTTATATTAAAATGGCTGCGGCGTTTCTTGCTGGTGTCTTTTAAAAGCGGATGAAATATCTTCGTAAAATGTTTAGCATCATGAATTCTTTTTAATATAATCGTATATAAACCGGTATGATTCAAAATACGAAAAACGTCAATCCAGGGTTAATTTTCCAAACCCGCCGAAATCTCTGGCCATCTCTGCATAAATCGGCTTTCCTACCAGATAAGTATATATCTCATCCGCTTTCTTAACCGGATCTACATCTTTAAAATGTTTTGGGTAGAGGATCTTGCCAATATAGTAAGTATCGGCTAATGCCGTATCAATGTTGCTGGTATAGAAATTAAAAGGCATTTGCCCATAGACTTCTCCATTTTTAATAGCCGTTAAACTCTTATATACTACCGGGTTCTTCTTAAAATCTTGCTGAACCAAATCATATCCAGCTTCATCAATAAATATCTTGTCCGGATTCCATTGGATCAGCTTTTCTAGATCAATATTGACAGAGCCAGTTTTGCCGGTCTCATCCACTACATTTTTAGCCCGTAGTAGCACAAACGGCGGATATTTGGCCTGGGTGCTTTGAATTCCGTGACTGCCTTTCATCCCCATAGCCCCTACATAGACGGTGGGTTTTTCTTCCTCAGCAACATCTTTGACTCGGTCGCGTAGATCTTGCTGGCAATTCTTTATATAGTCTATGACTTCCTGGGCCCGCTTCTCTTCTCCCATTACCTGACCGATAATTGCAAGGGAATCAAAAATAGTATTATCAAATGTACCCAAACTGCCGTAGCTCAATACGATTACCGGTATCCCGGTCTTGGATTGAAGGGAATCGGCCGCGGCCTTATCTAATGAACTATCACAGAAAATAACACCGGGCTTTACCTCTACTAATTTTTCGGCATCGGGACTGGAATTAGGCCCGCCGGTACCAATAACAGGCAGGTTTTTAAGATCCGGATTGGCCAATGCGTAGGGTCTGCCGGTAGGATTGTTTTTTTCAAAATTCTCAACCCCAACAATCTTTTCAATTCCGTTAACGTAACAATACAGCCTTAAAGAACCAGGGCCTATGGCTACAGCCTGGTTAACCGGAGTAGGTATTACTACCTGTCTCCCCGCCATATCGGTTACGGTTACCGTTTTAGATTCAGGGGCTTGAGTTTTATTTGGGCTACAACCGGCCAGGCAAAAAACAAATATCAATAATAGGCTTAAGAAGCCAGCTGCCGTTTTTTTATTCATATTTAACCCTCCTCTTTTTATCTAGTATTTGTTATAGTGGCAATACCACCGGTACATTCCCGAAATGCTCGACACAAACGGGAATTGAGTAAACGCTTTCCACATTCCTGGCCGTAATAACCTCCATACCCCCAGCCGTAAAAATCTCCCCTTGCTTAAGGAAGAGGAATTTATCAGCAAAACGGATGGCCAGGTTAATATCGTGCATGGTAATAACAGCAGCAATCTGTTTGCTTTGTACCACGTCTTTGATAATTCTTAATACCTCGTATTGGTTTTTCAAATCCAGATTACTGGTGGGTTCATCCAGCAAGAGGACATCGGCCTCCTGGGCCAGTGCTCGGGCAATAATTACCTTTTGCAATTCTCCGCCACTAAGTTCATCCAAAAATCTTAAAGAGAAATCTGTAAGATCCATTAGTGCCAAAACCTGATTGACAACTTCCAGATCACGGCTGGAGATATCCCATTTAATATACGGCTTCCTGCCCAATAATACAGTATCAAATACTGTATACCTGGGATTTCCTTGCCTTTGGGAAACATATCCTATACGTTTGGCCAGCTCAGGACGGCTAAGTTTGAAAACTTCCTCTTTTTCCACCAGCACTACACCGTGTTGGGGTTTTAATATACGGTTTATACATTTTAGCAGGGTGGTTTTGCCTACCCCATTCGTACCTAAAATGGCCAAACATTCACCTTTTTGTACTTCAAAACTGATATTTTGGATTACAGGACGGCTGGGATACTTAAATGCAAGTCCCTGAATGTCTAAAATCATTTTTTTTGATACCCCCTTGCCAACAGATAAAGGAAAAGCGGAGCACCCATAAAGGCAGTAATAGCACCTACCGGGAGCACTACAGGCGCCATAATCGTTCGAGCCAGGGTGTCAGAGATCAGCAGCAGGAGTGATCCGGCCAAAACCGATGCCGGAATCAAATAGCGATGGTCACCGCCGATAATCCTGCGCATCATGTGCGGCCCCACCAGCCCAATAAAACCTATGATGCCCAGGAAGGATACGAGTACAGCCGTAATCAAAGAAGCAATAAACATTCCTCCCAGACGTATTCTGTCCACGTTGACTCCTAATCCCAGGGCTGATTCTTCACCGCTATCTAAGGCATTGTAATCCCAACGCCGCATTAGGAAGTAGGCAATAGACAGACTGACTACTACCGTCATAATTATTACTTCATTCCAGGAGGCCCTGCCTAAATCGCCGAAAGTCCAAAAAACAACTGCAGCTACTTGGACATCCGGGGCAAAATACTGCACAATGGTGGTGCCTGCTCCGAACAAGGAACCGAGAGCCACCCCGGCCAGTACCATGGCTTCGGGAGTAATACCCCTAAATTTAGCTAGTAAAAGTATAACTAAGGTAGCGATCATGGCCCAGGCAAAGGCAGAAGTAGTAACCAAATAAGGATTGTTTATCAGGACGGCATCGGCGATAGAGTTTTGTACCTTGCCTGCGCCTAGGGTTACAATGGCCAGGGCAGCTCCAAAGGCTGCCGCTTGGGATATTCCCAGGGTGAAAGGTGATGCCAGGGGATTCCGCAGGGTGTTTTGCATCACACAGCCTGCTACAGATAAGCCGGCCCCTGCCAGGAGACCCGCTAAGATTCGGGGCAGGCGAATATTTAAGATAACGGCTTTTGCAGCCGGATCTCCTTGTCCCAGCAGAGTGGAAACGACTTTTCCCATGGTTAATCCCGAAGACCCGGTCGAAATTGCGTAAACCCCCATAATCAGCGTAGTCCCAAATAGTAACAGTATAATGAGTTTCTTTTTTGCCGTATAACCAGCATAATCGTTTACCATGGCACTTCCTTTCTTAATGCGACCGTTTGAGTAAGTATATTTGCTGGTACTCTCAGATACGTGCAGGATAATAATCACTACAGGGGATGCAAACCGGTTTACCGTCCCGCATACGTGCGCGCGGTTCCATTACTTGTTCACCACATACGCTGCATGTAAGCGAGGGAAAAATCCTGGCCTGGCTTGGAAAATCCAGGTCAACAGCTTCGATTGTAAACAGTTCCTCTTCAGTCAAGGTTAAAATTCTCCTGGTTTCTTCAGCCATCAGTTTTTGGAAGGCGTTAAGTTCCTGCTCGCTGGCAGTACCGTTAAAAACCCGGGTTCTCAAGGGGCCAAACTCATCATCCAGGATATGGTCAAGGGATTTGGCAGCAATGCGAACTGCCCGTCCTGTATCCCGACGGCCAATAGTAAAGACGTTTTTTCCATAATCACGGAAAAAAATGTTTCCTTTGCCCATTGAGCACCCTAAAAGTACCTGCAAAGAATCCAAGGCGCAGTTGTCAGTCTCAACAATAGCAATTAATTCCTCATCCGGTGCCCGCGATGAATTGAGCCGCTCAAGTGCTATTTGGCCGGCGCGAAAACCAATAGCCAGGCCGACACAGGAATGTCCATGAAAATCAACTGCCTTTTCCCAGTCATTTTTAACGCTCATTATCATACCTCCCTGAATATAATGTTGAATAATCGTTGTGCCTGCACAAAAAAACATGACCATAAGCCTTCTGCAAGCACAGAAAAGACCTTCATGGTCATGTAAATTTTGCAACCAAATTAATTACGCATGCTGACTTCTACCAGCGATTATTATAGTTATTCTATACTAATTCTACAAAATCCTGCCATAGCACAAGAACACAAGGGGACGGCAGACTGTACGAAAAGTCCACTTCGCTGTAATGTTATACCCATTATTGAATATATGCATCTAAATAAGCTATCTACCGGGTGAGCTGCATATATATACGGTCTATAAACATTTTTCACACAGCCTGACGGCTCTTTTGTGTCTAGTTTTGATTTTTGTATCTTTCTTCATAGAACTACCCTGACCCATCCAAAAGCTAACGGCACTGCTTGAACGGGAATTGCTGGTAAAGATTAAACATAGTAGAACCATCTCCGGCCAAAAAACCGTCCCCTTGGTAGTTGTGTACTTGAAATATGAGTATGATTGATGAAAAAAATGCTTTATGTTACTCATAATTAACAAAATGTTAACATTTATGTTACCAACTAATATACTATAATAGATAATTATATTTGAATAATGTATTTTTCTAAGCATATTTTTCTCTCTGTATTGAAGTTTAGGCTGAATTTTCGTATTATTATAGATGAGTTACGATTTTTCGACAAAATTCGAGTAAGGCTTAGAAATCTAGGAAAGACTGTCTATTAAGACGTTTTTAATTTTATAGGATAAAAGAAAGGGGCGAAAACAGTGGATTTGGCTGTTAAACTTACTCCGGCTACAGAAAAGCAGAGAGCTTTGATATCCAAAGTGGAAAAAGAAGCCGGCACCGATATTAAGCTTTGTTATCAGTGCGGTAAATGTACGGCGGGATGCCCGGCCGCTTTTGCCATGGACTACCCCCCCCGACAGATCATCCGTATGCTGCAGCTTGATATGGTGGATCAAGCCCTCAGCTCTGAAAGCATCTGGATTTGTGCTTCCTGTGAAACCTGTTCGGCCAGATGTCCCCGTGGGGTTGATATTGCCTCCTTAATGGATGCCATGCGCAGAGAGGCACTGCAGCAAGGGAAAACTGATAAACGTGTAGTTGCTTTTAACAAGGCTTTTTTATCTAACGTTAAGAATTTTGGCAGGACTTATGAGGCCGGTTTGCTGCTGAGATATAATTTAACCACCGGTCAGTTGTTTAAAGATATGGAATTGGGTTTTCCTATGATGAAACGCGGAAAAGTAGGGGTATTTCCCGAGACTATAAAAGGCCGCAGCGAAGTTAAAAAGATCTTCGAACGAGCAGAAAAATTGGGGGGTGTAGAGTAATGAAATTTGCTTATTACCCGGGTTGTTCTGCAGATGGCAGCGCGGTAGAATACGGCATGTCGATGGAAAGAACCGCTAAAATCCTGGGCTTTGAAATGCAGGAACTTCAGGACTGGAACTGCTGTGGGGCTACATCCGCTCATAATACTGACAAGCTGCTTTCCCTGGCGCTGCCTGCCCGCAACCTGGCAATTGCTGAAAAAACCGGCTTGAACAATATGCTGGCCCCCTGTGCTGCCTGTTACAGCCGCCACCGCATTGCGGAACACGTGGTAAAGCATGACCCGGAAATGAAAAAGAAGCTTGAACAGGTCTTGGATATGGAACTGGAGGGAACCAGCGAGACCGTTTCCATCCTGGATGTTTTAGCCAATATGATAGGTACTGAAGCCATTAAGGCCAAGGTGACCAATCCCCTGACGGGGATGAAGGCGGCCAGTTATTATGGATGTCTTTTGGTTAGGCCGGTAGAGCACACCGGTTTTGATGACCCTGAGGATCCTCAAAGTATGGATCAGGTAATGCAAGCCCTAGGGGCTGAGACGGTTGACTGGTCCCATAAAACTGAATGCTGTGGTGCGGCTATGGTAACATCACGGCCGGATGTAGGCAATCAAATGCTATATAAGGTATTAAAAGATGCCAAAGACTCTGGGGCTGAGTGCATTGTAACCGCTTGTCCACTTTGTATGTTAAATTTGGATATGCGCCAGGCGGGTGTCGAAAAAAAGTTTAAGGAAAAAATTGCCCTCCCGGTTTATTACGTTACTGAGTTGCTGGCCATTGCCTGCGGCGATGCTCCTTCCATGGTAGGGATCGAAAAACACTTTGTAGAGGCCGGACGATATCTTGATACCGTAAAAGTGCGGGCGGCTGAAGCTAAAGCGGCTGCTGAGAAAGCCGCTCAGGAAGCTGCAGCCAAGGCCAAGGAAAAAACGGCGAAGTCTGGTGACACGGCGAAAAGCGCGCCTACGCCAGAAGCCGAACAGAAAAAGATAGATGCTTTTATAACTGCTTTTGGCAAAAATCCGGATAAAATGGCCGCTCGGTTGATTGAAGATCCGGCTCGGGCTGAAACCTTGACGGTAGTCCTGGATGACAAAAAAATTGCCAAATTAGCACAATTGATGGCTTCCGATATGGAAAAAGCCAAAAAGGCAGCAGATGCCTTTGTTACTGCAGAACTGAATAAGCGGGGCAATGCTTAGATACTAAGCAATAGATAGTATTTTAGCTGAGGCATTACTTCCACCAAGAAGGGAGACGGGAGAGATGAAGAAACGAGTAGGCGTATTTGTCTGCGAATGTGGAACCAACATCGCTGCTACCGTTGATACCCAACAGGTAGCTGAATACGCGAAAACCTTACCGGGCGTTGTTTATGCCACCAATTATAAATATATGTGTTCTGATCCTGGTCAGGAACTGATCCGTACTGCCATAAAGGAACAAAACCTGGAGCAGGTAGTGGTTGCTTCCTGTTCGCCGCGTATGCATGAGAAAACCTTCCGCAATGCAGTAGAAGGCGGCGGTATAAACGGTTATATGTTTGAGATGGTTAATATCCGGGAACAAAATTCCTGGGTGCATCATGATCGTCAGGAAGCTACTAAGAAGGCGGAAGATCTGGTCAGGATGGGTGTAGCTAAAGTCCTGCGCAACCAACCGCTTAAAATTTCCACCATTCCGGTTACGAAAAGGGCTATGGTTATTGGCGGGGGAATCGCCGGCATGCAGGCTGCACTTGATATTGCTGAAGCCGGTCACCGGGTTATTCTAGTGGAGAAGGAAGCCAGCATTGGCGGCAAGATGACCCAGCTGGACAAGACCTTCCCCACCATGGACTGCGCCGCCTGAATAGGCACCCCCAAGATGGTTGCTGTGGCGCAGCATCCTAACATTGAACTGATTACCCTAGCGGAAGTCGTTAAAGTTACTGGTTATATAGGCAATTTTAATGTAACCATAAAAAAGAAAGCTAAATATGTGGACTGGGATCTTTGTAATGGCTGCGGAACCTGTATTGATAAATGTCCTACCAAGAAGATAAAGGACGAGTTTGATTTTGGCATGGGCTTAAGGCCGGCTATCCACAAGCTGTTCCCCCAGGCTGTGCCAGGCAAGCCATACATTGATCCTCTTAACTGTACCAAGCTGACTAAAGATAAATGCGGAATCTGTGAAAAAGTCTGCCCGACCGGTGCTATTCGCTATAATGATGTAGATCAGTTGGTTACCGAGGAAGTTGGAGCCATCGTGATGGCTACAGGTTACGATTCGTTTAACTGGCAGGATGCTTACGGGGAGTATGGCTACGGTAAGTACCCGGATGTTATCAGTGGTTTGGAATTTGAGAGATTGGTCAGCGCAGGCGGGCCTACTCAAGGTAAAATTTTGCGACCCTCAGACGGTAAAGAGCCTAAGCATATTGCCTTTATCAAATGTGTTGGTTCGCGCGATGACACCAAGGGCAAGAGCTACTGTTCACGGGCTTGCTGTATGTATACTGCCAAGCATGCCTATCAGGTGAAAACCAAGATCGAGGACAGCGAAGCCTATGTGTTTTATATGGATGTGCGTACGGCCGGCAAAAATTACGAGGAATTCTATCAGCGGGCACTTAACGCCGGGGCAAAATATATCCGCGGACGGGTCAGCAAGATCTACCCGCGCGGTGACAAGTTGATCCTTAAAACTGAGGATACCCTTATGGGAATGGCCCTGGAAGTTGAAGCCGATATGGTAGTATTGGCAACAGCTATGGTTCCTGCGGCCGGAGCGGTTCAATTGGCGAAGACTATTGGTTTCTCAGTTGATAAAGATGGTTTTTTCCAGGAGGCCCATCCCAAATTGCAACCGGTGGAAACATTTACTGCCGGGGTGTACCTGGCGGGTACCTGCCAAGGACCGAAGGATATCCCGGATACAGTTGCCCAGGCCAGCGGAGCCGCAGTTAAAGTCTGCGGGATGTTCTCCAAAAATGAGCTGGTTACCGAGGCTATGGTATCTGAGGTAGATATATCAAAATGTTCCGGCTGTGGCCTGTGTGTGCCGATCTGTCCGTATGGAGCAATTTCCTTGCAGGAAATCAACGAACGGGGCGGTCACGGCCATGGGCCCTTTACACGTCAGATAGCAGAAATCAACAGCAGTCTCTGTCAGGGCTGTGGTGCATGTCTACCGGCGTGCAGAACGACTGCCTTGAATCTTAAAGGTTTTACCAATGACCAATTAGTATCGGAGGTGGACGCATTATGTCTATAGATACACAGACGACCTTTAAACCTAAGATCATTGTATTTGCATGTAACTGGTGTTCTTATGCAGCCGCTGATCTGGCCGGTTTAAATCATTATGAGTATCCGGCAGATGTTCGGATAATCAGAACTCCTTGTTCCGGGCGCATGGATCCTATGCTGGTATTAAGGGCTTTTAACCGTGGGGCTGACGGAGTGCTCCTCTCCGGCTGACATCCGGGCGACTGCCACTATGGTAGTGGCAATTATTATCAGCGCCGCCGTCAGACGGTGATGAAAAACCTTATGGAATATATGGGTATGGAACCGGAAAGATATCAGTTAGCCTGGATATCAGGAGCTGAGGGCAACAAGTTCCAGGAAACCATGGAAAAGCTGGTTGCCGATATTAATAAAATCGGGCCCAACAGAAAGCTGAGGGATGCGCGATGAAAGAAATTACAAATAAAATTCAAGAGATTGCGACCCGGCTATTCAATGAGGATCAGGTAGACGTTTTCTTGGCCTGGGAGCAAACCGGGGAAGAATACCGGGTTAAGCCTTACTTTGCTCGCTCAGCTGCAGATGTAAGTAATATAGTATTTAATGAATACTGCATTCATAATCTTTCTACTAGCCTGCTCAAATTTAGAGACGGGTCGGATAGAATCGGACTGGTTGTTAAGGGCTGCGATTCGCGCGGAATCGTTAGACTTCTGGAGGATTTACAGATTAAAAGGGAGCGCTTGTATATAGTAGGGGTTCCCTGCACCGGTATGAAAGATCCCTTGGCAGCCGCCCGCAACCAGTCTGGCTTTAATAATAAAATGCAAACTATTGATATCGCCAGGAAATGCCTGGATTGTATTCAGCCTAATCCGGTTATCTACGATGAATTGATAGGGCCAGAAAATCCTCCGCTTTTACAGGGAGAACGTTTCGCCAAGGTTAAAGAAATAGAAAATATGAGCGCAGACGAACGCTATCAGTATTTTGAAGACGTGCTCTCTACCTGCATCCGCTGTTACGCCTGCCGTCAGGTGTGCGTTGCCTGCGATTGCCGTACCTGCATCTTTGATGAAATGAAACCACAGTGGGTGGGGCGGGAGACAAATGTTACCGACAATATGATGTATCATATCGTCCGAGCGTCTCATATGGCAGGGCGTTGTATCGAATGCGGCGAATGTGAGCGGGTATGCCCGGTAAACATCCCCTTAATGCTCATTAACCAGAAGCTTATTAAAGACGTAAACGATCTTTTCGGTCCTTACGAAGCCGGTATGCAATATGTTGAAGGAGCCAAACCGGCCTTAAGCAGGTACGATGAAAAAGATCCCGATGATTTTTTATAGGGGGTGAGAGCTGTGAAGGTATTAAGCAAGCAACGGCTGGAGACAGCCTTGAATAAACTAAGCGAAGCCGCAGAGGTGTTTGTTCCTATGCAAAAAGGCGGGCAGAGCGGATTCTTTAGCTGGCAGAGCTTTAAAAATGAACAGGACGAACTGATGCTGGACAACTTAAACGTTTACCAGTCCCCTAAGGGAGTAGTGTTGCCCCAAACTGAAAAAATGTACGGCATCAAGACCCAGGGCGTGGAAATAAATATCGACCAGGTTTATGAGGACGACCATCCCACTTTGATCTTCGGTGCGCGGGCCTGTGACGTCAAAGGAATACTGGCTATGGATGAAGTTTTTTTGACTCGCGGTTATGAGGATAATTTCTATAAAGCTCGCCGCAGCAACAATGTAATTATTGCCCATGCCTGTTATACGCCGGGAGATAACTGTTTCTGCTATGCCATGGAAGTTAACCCGGTCGATCCGGCCGGGGCAGATGTAATTATTCGTGATAGCGGCGATGTGTATGTTTGGGAGACTCAAAGCGAAAAAGGCGAAGCGGTAACGGCTCAAATCTCAGACCTTCTGGAGGACAAGGATGTCAAATTGCCAGAACTTGGCTCCTTTAAAATAGATGTTGATTACACTGGAGTAGCGGAGAAGTTGAAAACTATGTTTGATCATCCCCTCTGGGATAAGATTTCGGAACCGTGTTCCAACTGTGGTATATGCACCTATGTTTGCCCTTCCTGTTACTGTTTTGATATTCAGGTAAAAATGTGGGGTGATGAAGGCTATCGCTTCCGGGCCTGGGATTCCTGTATGTATGAGGAATATTCGCGAGAGGCTGGCGGAGGCAACCCCCGGGGAGCTGCCAAGGAGCGTTTCCGGCAGCGCTTCCTGCACAAGCTGGAATTCTTCCAAGAAAGGTACGGCACCCCATTATGTACCGGCTGCGGAAGATGCATGGTCGTCTGCCCGAATGATATCAACATCGTGAGAATAATCGATGCAGTAAAGGAGGCAGAAGTCAATGACTGATAAGGATCACAAATGCACCTGCGATGAACAGCCTCTGGTGCCTACTATAGTGGAAGTTATAGATATTATTGACCGTACCCCGGATATAAAGAGTTTTTTTGTGCGTAATGCTGATGGTAGCGGGCTGCCCTTTCAGGTAGCTCCCGGTCAATGTTCCATGGTATCTCTTTTGCCGGTGGGCGAATCCATGATTTCCTGCACTTGGCAGGAAGGACAGGAATACCAGGAATATGCCATAAAACGGGTGGGTCTGATGACCGATGAATTGCACCGCATTGAAGTAGGGCAGAAGATTGGCTTAAGGGGTCCGTATGGCAACGGTTTTCCGGTGGACGAATGCAAAGGCAAGGATATGGTCTTTATTGCCGGAGGCATCGGTCTGGCTCCCTTGCGTTCGTTTATAAAGTATTGTTTTAAAAACCGGGAAGACTTCGGCAAAATTACCATCCTTTACGGCAGCCGCAGCCAGGCGGATCTTTGTTTCAAAGAGGAACTCTTTGATCTCTGGCCAAAGGAACCCAACACTGAAGTTTTCGTGACGATTGATAATGCCGAACCCGAATGGGATGGTCATGTGGGCTTTGTACCGGCATATCTGGAGGAATTAAACCCCAGTTCCAACAACGCCGTTGCCGTGGTTTGCGGACCCCCCATCATGATTAAATTTGTACTGCAGTCTTTGGAAAAAATGGGTTATAGTGATGACCAGGTTATTACTACCTTGGAAATGCGTATGAAATGTGGCATCGGCAAATGCGGCCGCTGCAACATCGGCAATGAATTTATCTGCCTGGACGGTCCGGTCTATTATTTGAGACAACTGCGTGATTTGCCCGCGGAGTGGTAGAAGAATTAATCGCTTTAAAGCTCAAGGTATCCTGCTTATACCTTGAGCTTTTCTTATGGTTATTTGCACATTTGCCGGAATTTTAATAATCTGCTCTTAATCCAATTTCACCACATAGCAGGAAAAACTTGCCAAACGGAGAATGTAGTGAGTGAGTTTTTTAAAGCAAATTAGACGAGGAGTGAAACTGGTGAAGGTGCTGGACAAGGACAAAATCGAATCATTTTTAAACCGGCTGGCAGAAGATGCGGATGTTTTCGTTCCTATGCAGCGCGGGCCGCAGACCGGATTTTATTCCTGGGGGACGTATGACGAGGATCATGATGATCTTATGTTGGATATATTAAACGTGTATATCCCTCCCAAAAACATTATGATCCCGCCCCATGCCAGAATGGGTGAGAATAGTAACGAACCCGGTGACAGGATTATCTTTGGCATCCGCAGCTGCGATGTCCGGGCTATTGATTTACTGGATGAGGTCTTCCTTACCCAAGAAAATGAAGGCCGTTATTATAAGGAGCAACGCAATAAAACCATCCTTGTTGCCAGTGCTTGTTATTACCCTGCCCCCAGCTGCTTTTGTGATTCGATGGGTGCAAATCCCGTTGAGCCGGCCTCAGCCGATGTGGTTATTCACGATGTGGGACGGGAGGGCTATGTGTGGGAGAGCCGGTCGCCTAAAGGGGCGGCGCTAACCGATACAATCGCTGACTGGCTGGGGGAAAAAGAAATTATTATGCCGCAGATTCCCCATCTGAGTCGCGGAGTTGATTTTGAGGGAGTGTTTGCAAGGCTCCTGGATTACTCAGATCTTCCTCTCTGGGAGAATTATTCTGAACCCTGCCAGACGTGTGCCGTTTGTATCTACACTTGCCCAACCTGCAATTGTTTTGATCTGCAGGCGCAAACCTGGAGAGATCAGGGTTATAATTTCAACTGTTATGAAACCTGTATGTACCGCCCCCAAAGCTTAATGAAGGGATTGAGCAATCCCCGCATTGCAGCCCGGGAAAGATTTCGCAATCGGTTTTTACATAAATTGCAGTTCTTCTCGGAAAGATACGGCCAACCATTATGTACCGGCTGCGGCAGGTGTACGGTTTTGTGCCCGGCCGGGATCGATATCGTTAAAGTGATAACGGAAATCAAGGAGCATCAACAGCCGAAATAGTCTGGGAGGATGCTTTAGCTTCCGCGCGGAAATTACCCAATTTGATACTAACCCAGCAATTTGCATAAATTATTGTTGGCGGCACTCAGCTTGAGTGTCGCTTATGGCTTAATAAAATCACTCGCGAATTAATAATCATTTTCGCATTTGACAAAGCTGAATAGTTATATACAATTTATGTAGCCCTTATTATTGCACAAATATGTGCACAAAGGAGGAACGTATGACTGTTTTTCGCGATGATTTATTAAACCCTACATTAAGGGACGTATTTGCAACCTTTAAACTCGATAAAGACTATGTGTGGGGTGAAGGGAGTTATCTTGAGGATGCCCAGGGCAATCGGTACTTGGATTTTATTGCCCAGTATGGAGCAGTTCCGTTTGGATATAACCCTGAGTTTGTTTGGGAAGCATTGGCAGGGGTAAGAAAAAGGGGTCTGCCCAGTCTGGTGCAGCCATCATTGCCGGGAGAAGCCCTGCGTTTGGCCAATGTTCTGGCCGAATGTGCCCCTGGCGATCTTTGTTATGCAACGTTTTGCCAAAGCGGTACCGAGGCGGTAGAAGCGGCCATAAAATTGGCCCGTTCTGCAACCGGGAGGGAAATAATTATTTCTACCCATAACAGTTTTCACGGCAAGACCCTGGGATCTCTGTCGGCGACCGGCAAAGATTCTTATCAGATGCCTTTTAGGGCTCCAGCACCTGGTTTTATGAGAATTCCCTTCAATGATATTTTGGCTTTGCAGACTGCCCTGGAGGAAAATCGGGGCAATGTCGCCGCTTTTATAGTGGAACCGGTGCAGGGAGAAGGCGGTATTATCGTAGCTGATTCCGGGTATCTTGCGGAGGTACAGGCACTTTGCCAACGGCACGAAGTAGTTTTTATCGTGGATGAGGTGCAGACAGGATTAGGACGGACGGGGAAATTATTTGCCTGTGAACATGAAGGTATCGAACCGGATGTAATGCTTTTGGCCAAGGCTCTAGGCGGCGGACTATTGCCGATAGGCGTATGCCTAAGTTCTCCCCGGGTTTGGAACGATGATTTTGGAATGCTGCACAGCTCAACCTTTGCCAACAACAGTGTGGTTTGTGCGGTGGGGCTGGCTGTTTTAGATAAACTGCGCCAGGACGATCAGAAAATGATTAAAGAAATAAAATTAAAAGGTGATTATCTGCTTAAACAGGTACAGGATTTGCAAGCCCGTTATCCAGATGTGATCAAAGAGGCGCGAGGGCAGGGGTTGATGGTAGGGGTTGAATTTCACGCCTTGAACGATTGCGGTTCCTATGATATGGCCTTTCTGACCGATCAGGGCGGATTTACCGCCTTGTTAAGCGGCTTTCTACTGAACGTTTATGGGATTCGCCTGGCCCCATTTTTAAACAGTTCCATGACCTTACGGCTGGAACCGGCCTTGACCATAGAGTATGATGAGATTGATAGAGTGGTTGAGGCGCTGGAAATGATTTGCCGGATTATGGACAACAGGGATTATGTTTTGCTTTACCGCTATCTGCTGGGGGATAACAGCCGGCCGCATGAAATCAGAGATTATCGCCCCCAGAGCCGGAAAATCAAGCACTCCACCTTGACGGAGGGTGAGACTGTCGATCATAGATTTGCATTTATTATCCATTATCCCGGTCCAGAAGATGTAGTATTGAATAATCCTTCCTTTGCTTCGCTGAGCCGGGAAGAGCTTTATGCTTTTCTAGCTTGGGAAAGCCGTACCAAAGATCCGGGGATCGTCTGTCATATGCCGGCCATCCGCTCGCAAAACGGACAGACCGTTGAAGGCTGGATGATCGGCGTGCCTTATGGCGGTCGAGAGATAATGCAGCTGCCGCATGAGCAGACCGTGGATATGATTGGCCGGGCTGTAGATATGAGCCGGGACTTGGGGGCGGAAATCGTTGGCCTGGGAGCTTTGACTTCAGTCGTGACTAGGGGAGGACGTTCTGTAACCGGGCGTAACGTAGCAATAACCAGCGGCAATAGTTTTACGACCCTGATGGGCATGGAGGCACTTTTCCTGGGCGCGGAAAAAATGCATATCGAGCCTATCGCTGCCCATGGCGGTGTAATAGGAGCTACCGGATCTATTGGTCGGGCCTGTGCTTTAATCATGTCTGAAAAATTATGTCGAATGACCTTGTTTGGCAACCCTAAACACGCCAACAGCAGTAAAATTCGTTTGAACTCCCTGACTCGTGATATCCTGAATTATGCCCTGGAACGTCTGCACGCAGGAAAATCGCAGGGAATGAGCCTATGGCTGTCTAGGGTTATAAACCTTCTGGAAGGTAAAAAGGATGCTTTGGCCGCTGATTTTTTAGCTAAAGTGAAGCGGGCAGAGTTTTCCCTGACCATGATAAATGAAATCTGCAGCTATCTGAATATCGATGAGCCAATTAAAACCAGTATTGACATATCCAGGGATCTGCCTGATTGCAACCTGATTATTGCTACCAGTAACTCGCCGGAATATCTAATCTTCGCGGATGATCTTAAGTCGGGAGCAGTTGTATGTGACGTAGCCCGGCCCGCTGATGTAGCCCCGGCGGCATATCAACGCAACGATGTATTGATACTGGAAGGCGGCCTGGTTAAATATCCCGATACTATTTGTTTCGGCGCTAATCTGGGGTACCAGGACGGGGTAAGCCTGGCCTGCCTGTCCGAGACGGTTCTGCTGGCTCTGGAAGGGGAAAGACGGGATTACAGTATCGGCAGCAAGCTTTCCCTGGAGACGGTGCAATATCTGCGCAGTATAGCTAAAAAGCATGGTTTTGGACTGGCAGGTTTGAAGATGGGCAACCAGCCAATAAATGATAAGGATATTGAAGAAATCTACCGCAATTCCTTGCATCTTAAAATGGCCGAAAACCTGTAATTAATAAGGAAGTTTTTTAAAAACGCAGGGTCAAAGCAGTTTTCTGTTTTGCATAGGATTTCAGGTGCTATAAAAACCAAGGTAGGGACTCTACAGCCTCCCCTACCTTGGATACAACTATTATGAGTGCAGGGAAGATTTGGCAGTACCCGCGGGGTTTTTCTCCCCTTGCACGTCTCCCTCTTAGCCTTACTTTCAAGAAAACTGCAATAACGTCAAGCTGTTTACTGCGTTTCCTGAAACCTTAACGGTGGTACTATATATATTTCCTCGCCGCGGAAATCAAAGTAATCACTGAGCTTCCAGTATACACCGCGACTCAGCCGGGTATCGGCTTCCCAGCGGAAACTTATATAAGGCACGTCTCCCCGCAAGTAAAGCTTCAGTTCATGATCCAAGACCATTTCCTGCAGGTCATGAAAAACCAGTTTCAGAGGTTGATTTTCTTTTTCTACCAATCCTGTAGCCAGGAAGGGGACATCTTCGACTATAAGCGGATTAGTTTCCTGCCCCATTTGAATAAAGTAATTGCCATCTTCATCCTGATTAATGTTTCGGGCCAGTATCTGCAGTATGTTGCGGCGGAACATCTCAGCTTCGCCAAAATACCATTTACCATCCCGGCCGATTTTTATCTCCTGGTAGTCCATAGATTCATCTCCCTTTAACGAATAATTGTCAAGCTTTATCGTTCAAATAAATGGAATTGCAGCATTACTATCCACACCAGCCCACGGCGACTCCGGCGTGGATGACTGGGTGTAACGTATCTACTAGGATTACAGGCGGCTGATGTTGGCGGGACGGAAATTTTTTTCCGGTACGGTTAGAGCCCGTTTAATTTCGGTCAGCATTTCCTCTTGGTCATCTGGTATGCGCCCATTTATATTCCAATAATTAGATACGTGATCACTTAAGACCATGCTGCCTTCACAATTTAGGTTGGCAATAAAAAGGCCAACTTCTTTCAGAGCCTCGTGCGGTGACAAAAGCTGAAAGCTGCCTTGCTGGTAATCCTCATACAACGGAGTGTTGGGAATGGGGACAAAGGTTCGCAAACGGATAAAATCCGGCGAAAAAGCAGATAGAACTTTGGCACTTTCCAGGGCATGTTCCCGCCATCTTTCCTTGCCCCCAATGCCTACCAGATAGTATTCACTGGTGTCGATACCTACCTGCTTAAGTTTAAGCCCTGCTTCGATGATTTCAGCCGCATTGGTGCCTTTGTTAATCCTTTCCAAGGTAACATCGTCACCGCTCTCCATTCCGGTATGAATACGGGTTAAACCAGCTTCTTTTAATCTTTGCAGATCTTCTATTTTCTTTTTGTTTACGAAACGAGCCGAACCATAGACAGTAATACGCTTTAAAGGAGGAAATACTTCCTTGGCATAGCTAAAGATCTCTACCAGTTGATCTGTTTTCATGATTATAGTGTTGCCATCAGGGAAAAACAGTGACTCAATATAAGGTCCGTAGTAATCGCGTGCTGCCAGAAGATCCTCTTTAATATCCTCAACGCTTCTTATTTTGAACTTGCTCCCTTTATACATGGAACAAAAACTGCACTTGTTGTGAGGGCACCCAATGGTTGCCTGTATTAGTAGGCTGTTGGCTTCACTGGGAGGACGGTAAACAGTTCCTTCATAGCGCATATCATCCACTCCTTTACTGATAAGAGCTTCCCGGTTTAATTAACAGGTTAACAGATCTGACCGGTTCTGAAAAGTGATAGAATCATTAGATCCGGGACAAATTAATAGATCTATAAAATGTTGAATAAACGTCTCCAAATGCAAAAATATATTGTTATATGAACAGAAAATAGGTATATTAGAATAAAGAGAAAAGAAAGAAAATATATTATCTGCAAAATCTAATAGTGTTCTCGGGGGGGAATGAGCATGTCTGTGCGTGCCCTTATTGTGGAGGATGATGAAAGGGAGAGAATTGTCTTACGGTATGTCCTTGAAAACATCAAGGATGTCATCATTGTTGGCGAAGCCGTCAATGGCCTTGAAGCTTTGCTTTTCTGTCAGGAAAAAAAGGTTGATCTGGTGTTTTTGGATATCAGCATGTCGGAGATGGACGGATTTGAAACAGCCCGTAAACTTATACACCTTAAACCTCCCCCTCTATTTGCTTTCGTAACAGTAAAAAAGGAAATGGCCGTAGAAGCGTTTGAATTAGGCGCGCTGGATTATATTGTAAAACCAATTGAACAGCAGCGTATCGAAAAAACCATTCAGAGAGCTAAAATGCAGATTGCCCATGTTAATTATATAAATGAAATAGTTATGAACAGACTTAAGGAGCGTATTGATTTTATAATAGATCGATATCGCAATCAGGAATTATACGCTAACAAACTGCCAGTACGCGAAAAAGGGAAGATCGTCTTGCTTAACCCGGAAGATATTATTTATTGTGAGAGTCAGGGCAAAAAGGTCTATATTTGTACGACCGAGTTCGGTTATTTAAGTAATTATACCCTTAACGAACTGGAACATCGTTTGGATAATACTTATTTTTTCAGAGCCCACCAGGCATTTATTGTAAATCTGAATTATGTAAAGGAAATAATAAATTTCGGCGAAGGCTCCTATCTTTTAAATCTGGATGATATAAAGAAAAATATTATTTTAAGCCGTTCCCGAGCCAAAGGATTGCGGGAAAAACTGGGGATTGTTTAGTATAAAACCGGATTGTATCGTAAATGAACATCGGCCAACTATCTATAAAAAAGAATAAAGCGGTTTAAAAACCCTTATTAAGGAAGCATAAATAGATGCTTCCTTATATTTTTGCGAAAATTAGTTGTACCTTTAAATAGATGCTTTTTGAATATACTTCGGCAAGTTATCCCCATTTATCTACAAAATACTCAAGACATAGAGAAATGAATCACAAGATAAGCTATAGTAAAAAGGGAAGGAAGTTCGTCAAAAAAAAACGGAGGTGAAAAAAATATATAAAAGGCTGTTTCAATTGGGACTTAATGAAAAAATGAACTGATATTGAGCGGAATGAGTCCATCATAATATTGAAACAGGAAAAATGAAAGTATACTTTTTAGCTGTATTTAATATAGCAGTATACCAACCGGGTTGCTGCAAAAACCCGGTTCTCAGAAGATAGGAGGAATGCTCATGATCCCATTCTCAAAACTCGAACGCTACGAAGGCAACGAAGCCCTATTTGATTTGGTCATGATGTCCATAGTCTCCTCATATGCGGGTGAACCATTGCATATTCATGCCGAAGGATTAAGGGGAACGGGAAAAACCACCATAATGAGAGCGGCCAGAGGAATACTTCCCAATATAAAAAGAATCAGGTCATGTGTCTACAATTGCGACCCCGCCCGTCCGCATTGTCCAATCCACCGGGACATGAGCCCGGACGAAATTGCTCAGCTAGGGGAAGAAGAAATCCCCATGCCATTCCTGGAAATATCACATTCGGCCAAGATAGGCACGATTGCCGGCAGTATTGATCTGGCGCGCCTGACTGACTGTGCCCATCCTGAGGCCCAATTACTACCGGGTACTATTCCCCAAGCTCACCGGGGGATTATTTTTATAGATGAAATAAACCGTTTAGCGGATACGTCTCCTGAGATTACTGATATCCTGCTGGATGTTATGGGCAACAAACCAGGTCATTTGCAGATAGAAGAGGCCGGTTTGCCGGTAGTTGATATCCAGGTTAACGTATCTGTCTGGGCGGCTTCCAATCCGGACGAAGATCCCGGTTCCCTGGAGGAAATAAGAAGGCAGTTATCAGACCGTTTTGACATGGTCTGCTACATGGGTCGGCCTACTTCAGTTGATATTCTGGCCCAAATGTTAAAGGAAAATTCCCATACCCATAAAATCAACCGCTCCAAAGAAATGAATGATCAAGCTGATCTAAGTAAAAATGAAACGTATCGTCAAAACATAATAAAGTGGGCTCAGAATTACCAAAAAGCCGATCTGCCGGATTTCTTAAGAAATTACATAGCCCGTCTATATGTGAAACACAATCTGGAAAGTATCAGAGCAATAGAGGCGATGCAACAAGGCGCTGTTTTATACAGTACCATAAAGAACCGGGATCAGGCAATAATAAGTGATATTACCCATATGATTCCCCAGGTATTAAAACATCGGGTGGACGGAGATACCCTGATTAAAATAGTAAACGACACAGATGCCCGGGGCAGTCGGGATGGTATCTTAAGTTTTAAAAACAAGAAAAACAACCCCAAGAAAACTGAAGAAGATAACGAGTATTTCACCATGACTGGTCGGCCTCTGAAAGATTTGGGCCGTAATGAATTGATTAATACTGAGAAAACTCTGGCACCGAAAGAGGTCTAGCAAAAAGGGTGTGGTGATATGCAAAGTGGTCAGTCCAACATTAGCAATGCCACCACCGTTGGGAATTATCTAAGTCTTTATTTGGGCCAGGATCAGGGTGTGCGCTTAGGTGAAAGCACTGTGGTCAGCCGCAAAGCCCATACCCGTATGCCGGAAAAGCGGATCAAAGGCCAAATCAAGATTTTAACTAATCGAGATGCCGGGAAAACCTATCTGGATTTTGTCGATCTGGATCAGGTGATACATATCGATGTATATCACAAGCCTGGCGATATCGACCCCTGCGATGTAGCCAAATCCATTTTTTGGTCGCTGGATCAGCACCTGCTAACGGAAGATCCTCAGTTAAAGTATGCTGAGGATGAACGTTTCCGGCTGGTGGTTGCCTGCGCCAATAAAATATTTGTTACAACCAACGGTGGCAAGGGTGTTCTCTACGATTTGTTTCAGGAAAAAATCAAGCCTTATTCCGAAGGTGAAGAAGGCTGGGATCATGTGCATATTCTGGCTCGCTTCAACCGTGATGATTACCCCTTGATTTATGTAATCAGTGAAGCCGTAGAAGCGGCAATTTTAGGATCAGATGTGACCCTGGCTAAAGTCCGCAACATATCGCATGGCAAGCAAAAAAAGACCGAGGAGAATTTTGCCGGCTATATGAAGCTGCCTTGGAAAAAATTCAAGGGTCAGAATGCGTCTCAGTTGCCTTCCAAGGAGAACGTCAATCAGCTGGTACTTAAGCTGGCTGAGAAATTCGGCGGGGTTGAAGAGATTGAAGAATGGATGGAATGCTATTCTACCAATATTTTCAAACGTAAAGGGGCTGAATACCAAAAGAAAAAGTGGGGCGATGTTGAGCATTATGTCGAGCAGTTGGAAGAACTGGGACTGATGAAACAGGGTCCTGCCGGAAGAAAGCTCACCAAGCGGGGTATTAAGCTGCATGAGTATATTATCCAACATCAGTGTGAATTAGAAACCGAAATCAGGCGCAATATGCGCAAGATGCCGGGCGGCGGAGCCAGCCGGTTTCGCAAGTTAGGCAGTACGGAGCATAAAAGCACCCACTTGGAATTTACCAATTATAATCGCACGATCAACAACTCAGATAAAAATTGGTCGGGCAATCTGGCCGTGCCCGAGACTATTATTCAGGCCAAAAAGAACAGCTTTTTGCGGGGAGATCAAATCTTTACCTTGCAAAAAGAAGACCTGCATTTTTATGATAAAAAAAGTTATGTACCGGTGGATATCTGTCTATTGATCGATGCCAGCGGCAGCATGGCTGGTGACAAACGTCAGGCAGCCTGTTTTTTGGCCGAGCACCTGTTGCTGACCGGCAAGGAAAAAGTGGCCGTGGTAACCTTCCAGGAACACTCCAGTAGAGTGGTGGTGCCCTTTACCCGTAACCAGAAACTTCTCACCCGGGGACTGTCGACTATTAATCCGGCGGGCTTGACTCCTCTGGCCAGCGGGATTGTGACCGCATTAGAATTAATGCAAGCCAACCGACTGCGCAACCCGCTCCTGGTTTTAATTACCGATGGGATTCCCAATGTACCTTTATGGACGATGGATGCCAAGGCTGATGCCATAACAGCCGCAGGCCAGTTGGAAGGAACCAAAATTAGTTTCATATGTATAGGGGTGGAATCCAACCGGATCTATCTTGAGAAATTGTGCAACCGGGCGGGAGGGGCACTATATATGGTGGATGATTTAAACAAAGATAATCTCATAAATATTGTCCGCTACGAAAAGAAAAACATGGCCCATAACTTTTAAACGAATTAACCCCCGTGACTGAGGTTGCCTCTGAAAACAGTTGTGTTGATATTGTAGTTCAACCTTGGCAGCGCAAATGTTAGTTTTCGCTGGGAAAACTAACGTAACCCCAACGGCGTTTGATTATTTAATTAGTTATTACGGCCTGATATGAATCAAGTCATACCCGATATGAAAAAAAGCAGGTGCTATACCTGCTTTTTTGCAATATATTGCATAAATTATAGATTTAGCTAGTAATCTTATAGCAGTAATAGTTGGGGGAGGTTATAAGATGCGTAATACATTTATGGTAATCCTGGCTTTAATTCTTTTGAGTATTTGCCTATTAAGCGGCGGATGCGCTCAGCCGGATCAGAGCAAAATAAAGGATTGGCAGGATCTGCTTAAAATTCCCGCGCAAGAGGAAAAGGCAGCCCCAGGGGATAAAACCCCGCGGCCTCAAAAAAATAAAAACAGCTTAAAAGCGGACGGTAAAAAACTACAGATAAGTCTTTACTTTGGAGATGCCCGCAGTCAAAAATTGGTTGCCGAAGAAAGGGATATTGCCAAGGTTGAAGGAATCGCCCGGGAAACCATGGAAGAATTGTTAAAAGGCCCGGCCAATGTTGAGGCGGTGCAGTTATTTCCGGATGGTACCCGGCTGCTGGATATCAATGTGAAGCCGGATGGCCTTTGTGTAGTTGATTTAAGTTCGGAAGTACGGGGGGTAAACAGTAGAGAACAAGAAAAACTCATGATCTACGCAGTTGCCAATACACTAGGTCAGTTTCCCACTATCAAATCAATAAGCTTTATGGTTGACGGAAAAAACGCAACCAGCATCGGCGGATATATGAATCTTGATAATCCCATAGAACCTAATTATAGTATTTAGGTGGGGACTGTCCCCCAGGGTTAAAAAGTGATAGAGTATTTAGTGGATTGTTAATTAAATATCTGGGAACTGGTCACACTTATGAACAGAAAATTGGGGTGTTTTTTTTGAGCGATACTAGGCCTATTGGCATATTTGATTCCGGGGTAGGGGGCTTGACGGTTGTAAAATCTCTGGTAGAACAATTGCCCAGGGAGAGCTTTATATATTTTGGTGATACGGCCCATCTTCCCTATGGGAATAAAAGTCGGGAGCAGCTATGCCAGTATGCTCGGAATATTATTGCCTTTTTACTGGATAATGATGTCAAAGCCATTGTGGTAGCTTGCGGTACGCATTCATCCATAACGCTTCCTGAGATAGAAGATGACTACCCGGTTCCCCTGCTGGGGGTTGTAAAACCTGGAGCAAGGGCGGCGGTAAGGACAAGCCGCAACAAAAAGATAGGTATAATTGCTACCCAGGCCAGCGTAAACAGCGGTTCTTACAGTAAATCCATCTCCGCCATTGATGGTGATTGCCAGGTTTTTGCCAATGCCTGTCCGCGCTTTGTGCCTTTGGTAGAATCAGGACAATTGGCAGGGGCAGAGGTAGAGGAGGCCGTGCAGGAATATATTGATCCCTTGCTGGAGAAGGGTATTGACACATTGGTGCTGGGTTGTACACATTATCCGTTTTTGCTCCCGATTTTAAAAAAACATGCCGGTACTTCAGTCCGGTTGGTAGATCCGGCATCGGAGACGGTTGAAGAATTAAAAACCCTTTTAACCCAGGAACAGATTTTAAACGGGTCAGGTAAAGGCGCAGGCCGTTTCCTGGTCAGCGGTAATGATCAATCATTTTATAAAGTGGGTTCATTGTTGCTGGGGAATCTGATCCACAATGCCGAAAAAGTAAACTTAGCAAAATGATGAGGGATATATATGGGCAAGATTGGTTTTACCACCAGTATTCCGGTTGAGATCATACTGGCAGCCGGCAAAACCCCGCTGGATTTAAACAATATTTTTATTGGTTCCCCTAAGGCCAAACAATGGGTGGATATAGCTGAGGAAGCCGGATATCCCCGTAACACCTGCGGATGGATCAAAGGGCTTTACGCGGTGGCCCTTGACACCGACCTGGAAGCAATGATTGCTGTAATGCAGGGAGATTGCAGCAATACCCAGGCCCTGATGGAGACCCTGCAATTAAAAGATATCCCCATACTGCCATTTGCTTATCCTTATGACCAGGATAAGGACATGCTTAAAAATCAGATGGAAAAACTTATGCAGGTGTTTAAGGTGAATTGGGATGAGGTGGAAAAAGTCCGTACCGATTTGCTGCCGGTACGCCGCTTGTGCCAGGATTTGGATACCATGACCTGGCAGGATAATCTGGTCAGCAGTTGGGAAAACCATTACTATTTGGTGTCTTCCAGTGACTTTAATGGTGATCCCGGGCAGTATAAGCAGGAATTGCAGATATTTATTGACGGTCTTAGAGAACGCCAGCCATTTAAAGATCAGGTGCGGTTAGCCTATATAGGGGTTCCCCCTATATTTACAGATTTATACGAGGTATTAGAAAATATGGGGGCTCGAGTAGTATATAATGAGGTTCAACGTCAGTTTTCCATGCCTTTTGCCTGTAATAACATAATCGAGCAATATAGTTGTTACACTTACCCGTACGGAGCCTTTGTGCGCTTGCGGGATATCCAGCAACAACTATCTCTGCGCCAGGTAGACGGTATCATCCATTATGCCCAGACCTTCTGTTTTCGCCAGATCGAAGATTTAATCTATCGTCAACAGATCAAATTACCATTTTTAACCCTGGAGGGGGACAAGCCGGGGCGGGTTGATGCCAGATCACGTATGCGGCTGGAAGCCTTCATAAATATGTTGAAATAATAGGGTTAAGTGTTGGATTTACTGTCCCATTTATGCTTTATCAGGTGCTCTTTAACTAGTTTTTTTCCCGGGTTAGCCCTATAAATCTGGGTAATCCGGGTTAAGTTGTTTACTAATACTGGATTGGGTGAAGATATGATAGGATTGGATTTAGGTTCACGATTTATTAAAATTGTACAAATGAATGACAGCACTATAACCGATTTTCGGATTTTTGATACTATAGACTTTTACCGGCGTTACAGTGATCCGGGTGAGAAAAGCTTAAAAATCAACCTTAACCAACTGGGTTTTGGGCGCAACGAAAACGTAGTTGCTACCGGTTATGGTAAAGTTACCGTACAACTGGAGGGGGTCGTGCACCTGCCGGAAATACAAGCGCATGTCCGGGGAGCGGTTTTCCAGACTGGTTTAGCTGATTTTACTCTTATCGATATCGGCGGTCAGGATACGAAAATTATTCAAGTCAGGGGAAGCCGGGCGGTTGATTTTATGACGAATGATCGCTGTGCGGCCAGTTCCGGACGATATCTGGAGAACATGGCAGCTGTGCTGGGGTTAAGCTTGGAGGAATTGTCTTTGTACAGCCTGGATCCGGTTGAGCTTAATTCCACTTGTGCTATTTTCGGCGAAACCGAGATAATTGCCAAAATCGTAGAAGGCTATTCCGTTAATGAGCTGGCCGCCGGTATAAATTATTCGCTTTATCGGCGCTTTGCCGCCATGCTGGATCGGCTTGGCAGTGACATTATTGTCCTGGCGGGAGGCGTAGCCCATAATCAAGCCATAGGAAATATTATCAGCAAAGAGACTGCCAGTCAGGTCGTAAGCCTGAAGGAACCACAATTAAACGGCGCCATAGGATGCTGTACCTATGGTGAGGAACTGTTTGCAAATCTGTTAAGCAGTGATTAGTAAATTGAAGCTGAAAATTCGGGTTTTATTTTGGACATTACAAGCTATGATTTACATTGTTATTTTATTTATTAAGGACGCAAGCTATTGATAGAAACGAAAAAAGACAAGAAGTAATCAGGGAGTTAACCGGCTATGGGCAGCGGGCGATTAATGCTTAAACCACCGCTACTGTATTTTTGCCTTATTCTGTGGGCAGAGCTCCCGCGCGGATATTAAATTTCCTGATCCGAAGTACTTGCTATTTTCAGGGTTGGTTGTGTTTTAGCTATTGATTCTCGGGGAAATAGTATATACGATAGAAAAAGGCAAAGGAGATACTAAATGAGCAGACCGAATGACCGCCTTAATAATGAAATGCGTCAGCTAAAGATGCAGGCTGGATTTGTCAAAAACCCGGAAGGTTCTGTACTTGTACAGACTGGGAATACGATTGTTTTGTGCTCTGCCATGGTAGAGGAGAAGGTGCCGCCTTTTTTGAAAGGCACCGGATCCGGCTGGGTTACAGCCGAGTATTCCATGTTGCCGGCGGCAACTGAAGCCAGAACCCCCCGGGAGGCCAGCCGAGGCAAAATTACCGGGCGCACCTCGGAGATACAGCGCCTGATTGGAAGATCCCTGCGGGCAGTAGTAGATTTAACCTCCCTAGGCGAGCGAACCATCTGGTTGGATTGCGATGTTCTTCAGGCTGACGGCGGTACCCGTACTGCCTCCATCAGTGGAAGTTTTGTAGCCCTGTATCTGGCTCTCTACCGGATCAAAGAAAAAGGCATACTGGCCGAAATTCCACTTATTGACTATGTAGCCGCTACCAGTGTAGGTATCGTGAACAATGTGCCTCTGCTGGATTTGGAGTATACTGAGGATTCTCAGGCCGAAGTAGATATGAATGTGGTTATGACCGGACGAGGCGATTTTGTGGAGATTCAGGGAACCGCTGAAGGCAAACCTTTTAGCCGGCAGGAAATGGATAATTTACTGGGGCTGGCCGAAAAAGGAATTAGCGAAATCATAGCGCTGCAGGCGCAAACCATTGCAAAGGAAGTAGGTTATGTCCCGCAATTTACTTATAGCCACGAGGAATAATAAAAAGAAATTAGAGCTGTTGGAGATTTTAAAGGATTTGGATTTTAATCTCTTAAGCCTTAATGATATTCCGCCCGTACCTGACGTAGAGGAAGACGGATTGACTTTCTCCGAAAACGCAGTAAAAAAAGCCGTGCTGACAGCTAAAGCAAGCAATATACTTACCTTGGCCGATGATTCCGGATTGGTTGTGAATGCATTGGATGGCGCTCCAGGTGTATTTTCAGCTCGTTTTGCAGGGCCGCAGGCCGATGATGAACAGAATAATCAAAAATTACTCCAGGCCCTGCAAAATATAGCCGATCATGAACGAACCGCTCGGTTTGTATGCGTAATCGCTCTTGCTGATCCGGCTGGAACAGTCCAAACCGTCTCCGGCAGTTGTACAGGCATGATAGCCAAAACCCGGCAAGGTGAAGCGGGGTTTGGCTACGATCCTTTGTTTGTGCCGGATGGTTTTGACAAAAGTTTTGCCGAGTTGGATCCGAGCGTCAAAAATAAAATCAGCCATCGAGGTCAGGCTTTGCTGAAAATTAAGCCGATTTTAGAGGAAATATTGGCGATGGAGGCGAAAACTTGATTATTGGTGTGTTAGCAGATACCCATGGACATACTGAGGGAGTTTTGCGGCAACTGAGGCAACAAAAAATTGACTGTCTTTTGTTTGCCGGGGATTTTTATAATGACGGGCAAAAAATATCCGGATCTTTAAAAATAAAGCACCATAGTGTACTGGGCAACTGTGACCGAAACTTTAAAGGCGCTAAAACCGAAGAATTTATTGAGATATTGGGTCACAAGTTTTATTTAACCCACGGACACCAATGGGGGGTTAAAAAGGGTGTTAATCGCCTATACTATCGGGCCTTAGAATTGGGGGCTGACGCAGTTGTCTATGGACATACTCATGTGCCGCATTTAAAGCAGGAGGGGGATATTTGGATGATCAATCCCGGTAGCCCGACCCGTCCCCGTTTTGGCAGTCCAGGAACCTATGGCTTGATTGAAGTGGAACAGGGCGTTTTAAAACCGCGTCTGATTGGGATTTAGTTAATTAAAAAATAGATTTTAATGAGACGCGGATCAGGCAGATAAATTAGACGCAGATTGGTTACGATTAACACTGGTTTTAGACATTATTCAACATTTGGTTGAACAAGGGGGGAAAAAGGTATCTCCCCTGATTGTTGTGATTATTTATCGATTTTCGGCCGCAGCCCTGGCACTGCATATAATAGGTGAGGCAGGAGAGAATAAAATTACCTGTTCAGAATTGTCGTCATAAGTATTAAAATTCTTGTAAATAAACTATTAGCTGTGATATACAAAACATATGACCGAGGAGGAGAGGCCATGGAATTAAAGAAAACTCCATTGTATGCCATGCACCAGAAATATAAAGGCAAACTAATTGATTTTGGGGGTTGGGAACTTCCTGTTCAGTATGAGGGAATCATAAAAGAACATAAGATGGTGCGCGAAAAGGCCGGCCTTTTTGATGTTTCCCATATGGGCGAGATTGAGGTCAAAGGAAAAGCAGCCCAGGAATATGTGCAGTACCTGACTACCAACAATATTAAAAAACTAGCGGAAAACCAGGTAATGTACGCATTAATGTGTTATCCCCACGGCGGAGTAGTAGATGATCTGATTATCTATAAGTATTCTGAAGAACACTATTTCCTGGTTGTAAATGCCTCCAATACCGACAAGGATTTTGCCTGGATCAAGGAAAACTGTCCGCCGGACGTTATGGTAACTAATGTGTCTGAGCAATATGCCCAGCTTGCCATACAAGGCCCCAAGGCCCAGGAGATATTGCAAAAGATAAGTGACACTGATTTAAATACCATCAAATTCTTTTATTTTAATCCGGAAGTAAAGATTGCCGGAGTGCCATGTATTGTATCCCGAACCGGTTACACTGGGGAGGATGGTTTTGAGGTTTATCTTAAACCGGGACAAGCCGGTTTTATCTGGGAAGAGATTATAAAGGCCGGGGGTCAGGATATTGCGCCTATCGGACTGGGAGCCCGTGATAGCCTGCGCTTTGAAGCTAAGCTGCCGCTGTACGGACAAGAAATTAATCAGGATATTACTCCCCTGGAAGCCAAACTGGGATTTTTCGTGAAACTGGATAATGATGATTTTATCGGTCGCAAGGCTCTTTTAAAACAAAAGGAAGACCAACCGGCACGTACGCTGGTGGAGTTTTATATGCTGGGCAGGGGAATACCACGTTCCCACTATGATGTGGAAAAGGATGGGCAGAAAATTGGCTGGGTGACCAGCGGCGGCTACTCACCAACCCTGGATAAAAATATTGGCCTGGCGCTTATTGCCCAGCCCTATGGTAACGTTGGTGAAACCATCGATATTGTAATCAGGGATAAACCGGTTCCGGCTCAGATAGACCAGGGAATTTTTTACAAAAAGAAGAGTCAGGCCAGAACGACTCCATAATAGATTGTAAAAACAAAGGAGGAAAAAACAGTATGAACATTCCCCAGGATTTGCTGTATACCAATGATCATGAATGGGTAAGGGTTGATGGTGAGCAGGCTTATGTCGGTATTACCGATTTTGCCCAGGACAACATGGGAGATATCGTATACGTGGAGATGCCGGAAATTGATGATGAGATTGCAGCCGGTGATCAGATCGCCGTAATCGAATCAGTAAAGGCCGTATCATCCATTTTTTGCCCGGTAGGCGGGACTATAATCGAAATCAATGATGCCCTGGAAAGTGCTCCGGAATTGTTAAATGAAGATCCCTACGAAAACTATGTGGCTATTGTTAAAATGGATAATCAGGATGATCTGGATCAGCTTTTATCACCCGCAGCTTACGAAAAACTGTGTGCGGAAACCAATTAGGGGGTAAGAAGATGACCTATACTCCCAATCCACCTTCTGTCAGCCAGGCAATGTTGCGCAGCATAGGCCTTGCCTCGATGGAGGAATTATTTGCGGATGTTCCTGCGGATGTAATCCTGAACCAACCGCTTAATATTGGTGAAGCCCACAGTGAAATTGCTCTGCGCCGACATTTGCAGGAAATGGCCAATAAGAACATAAATGTTGACCAATTTCCTTGTTTCCTGGGTGCAGGTGCCTATGACCATTACATTCCGGCCGTGGTTGAGCAAATGCTTTGGCGTTCAGAATTCTACACTGCCTATACCCCTTACCAGCCGGAATTAAGTCAGGGAATTTTGCAGGCTATTTTTGAGTATCAGACCCTTATCTGCAACCTTACCGGCATGGATGTATCCAATGCCTCCTTGTATGATGCCGGAACGGCTTTGGCTGAAGCCTGTCATGTGGCTTGCGAAGCCAGCCGGAGAAGCAAGATAGTTGTAGCTGGAACGGTAAATCCACAGTATACTCATGTCTTAACCAGTTATAGTATTTCCGGCAACACCGAGATTGTGACGGTAGCTGCCCCGGACGGCACAGCCGACCTGGATAGGATGCTAAAGGAGATTGACAAGCAAACTGCGGCTGTAATTATTCAGCAACCGAATTTTTACGGACACCTGGAAGATAATATAAAAATCCTGGAGCAAGCCGTCCATAAACAGAAAGGCTTGTTAATCATGTGTGTTGATCCTATTTCTCTGGCTGTTTTGAAGTCCCCGGCTGAATGGGGGGCAGATATAGTGGTTGGTGAAGGTCAGTCTCTAGGCAACAACCTGAGTTTTGGAGGGCCCTACCTGGGATTTATGGCCAGCACCAAAAAATATATACGTAAACTGCCGGGGCGTATAGTCGGTGAGACTGTGGATCTGGAGGGCCGCCGGGCTTTTGTATTAACACTGCAGGCACGGGAACAGCACATCCGCAGGGAACAGGCCCTTTCCAACATTTGTTCCAATCAGGCCTTAAATGCGCTGACCGCCAGTATCTATCTTTGTTCCATCGGTGCGCGGGGGCTGCGAGCCATTGCCAACCGCTGTCACCAACTGGCCGTATATGCGCGGGATGAATTCCTTAATAAAGGCCTGTCCATGAAGTATGAGTTGCCCTTTTTCCGGGAATTTGCGGTTAAAGTCGATAACCCAGCTCAAATGAATAAAATGCTGCTGGAAAACGGCATAATTGGCGGATATGAACTTGAAGACTCATTATTGCTGGCTTTTACCGAGAAAAGAACCCGGGCCGAAATCGATAAACTGGCTGCGCTTTTAGGAGGATACAATCATGACTAAGCTTATTTTCGAAAAGAGTGTTCCCGGGAGTAATGCCTTTTTTCTGCCTCCGGTTGATATACCATCCGTAGATTTGTCTGCCACTATCCCGCAGGATTTTCTCAGACAGGATGAGCTAACCCTCCCAGATGTAAGTGAGGTTGAAGTCGTTCGGCATTTTACCGAATTATCTCACCGGTCTTTCGGAGTCGATGATGGCCTTTATCCGCTGGGTTCCTGCACCATGAAATACAATCCGAAAATTAATGAGTGGGCAGCCCGTTTACCGGGTTTTGCCTCCCTGCACCCCTACCAGCCGGAATCAACCGTCCAGGGAGCCTTGGAACTCATGTATAATACCGATAAAATGTTGTGTGAAATTACCGGCATGGATCGTTATACCCTGCAGCCGGCAGCCGGCGCCCATGGGGAAATGACCGGGGTAATGATTATTAAAGCCTATCATCAGGATCGACAGGATAGCAAACGCACTAAAATGCTGGTGCCGGACTCGGCACACGGCACCAATCCGGCTACCGCAAATGTGGTGGGTTTCGAAGTAGTTGAGATAAAATCCGATGAAGAGGGTCTGGTTGATCTTGGTGACCTGCGCAGCAAGATGAATGACGAGGTAGCCGGTCTAATGCTGACTAATCCAAATACATTAGGGCTTTTTGAAACTAATATAATGGAGATAGCCGCGATCGTTCATGAAGGCGGTGGTCTGCTGTATTATGATGGTGCCAATTTAAATGGCATGATAGGGGTCGCTCGCCCAGGGGATATGGGTTTTGATGTGGTACACCTCAACCTGCATAAAACCTTCGGAACCCCTCATGGCGGCGGCGGCCCGGGATCAGGTCCAGTCGGGGTAAAATCATTTCTGGCTCCGTTTCTGCCAGTGCCGCTGGTCGAGAAAAAGGAGGAAGCCTATTATTTCGATTATGACCGCCCTCAATCTTTGGGTCGGGTCAAAGATTTTTACGGTAATTTTGGAGTAATCCTTAAAGCATATGCCTATATATTGGCCTTAGGTGGGGAGGGGCTGCGTTCCGCTTGTGAACATGCGGTTTTAAATGCCAACTATATTCGCCACCATTTGCGGGGCGTTTATCATATTCCGTTTGATCGTATCTGTAAACACGAGTTTATAGCCAGCAGTCAATATCAGATGGAAGAATCGCATATATCAACTCTGGATGTTGCCAAACGTTTGATCGATTATGGATACCATCCTCCCACCATCTATTTTCCGTTAATTGTCAAAGAAGCAATGATGATTGAGCCAACCGAAACGGAAAGCCAAGCCCGGCTTGATGACTTTATTAAGGCCCTAAAGGATATTGCCCGGGAGGCGCAAGAGAATAGCGAATTGATCAAAACAGCTCCGCGTACTACGCCTGTCAACCGCCTGGACGAAGTGGGAGCGGCCCGTAAACCCAAGGTCAAATGGGAGGCTGCGCAATGAAAGATCTTCTTATTATCGGCGGTGGCCCGGGAGGTTATGTAGCGGCAATCCGAGCGCGGCAATTGGGTTTGGAAGTTGCGCTGGTGGAAAAGGATCAGTTGGGAGGTACCTGTCTGAATCGAGGTTGCATACCGACCAAAGCCTATTACAAAAATGCCGAAGTCATGCGCACTATGAGTAAACTGGAGGAGTATAACATTCAAAGCTCCGGGGTGCAATTTAATATGGCGGCGGCTCGCCAGCGCAAAGAAACGATTGTCAACAACCTGGTTGCCGGGGTAGCGGGTCTGCTAAAAGCTAACGGAGTTGAGGTGATTAACGGACAGGCGTCTATTCAGGATGCAACTACCGTAATAGTCAAAGATCAGGTTATTAAGTGCCGCCGCATACTAATTGCCAGTGGTTCTGAATCAGCCGATCTGCCCGTTCCAGGCGCAAATCTGCCGGGTGTAATGAAGAGTGAAGATATCCTGGATATAGAGCAAGTACCAGCGGAGCTGATAATCATCGGCGGCGGGGTAGTGGGAATGGAATTTGCGGGTATTTTTAATTCCTTCGGCAGCCGAGTAACGGTTTTAGAATATGCCCCCCAAATTCTAAACACGCTGGATAGTGAGCTAATCAAGCGCTCGAATGTAATTTTTAAACGGCAGGGCATTGAAATACATACCGGCACCAAAGTACAAAGCATACAGGTTGCCGAAGGTGGTTTGCAGGTAACAGCCGTAAACCCAAAAGGCACGTTGATAAAAGAAGCCGCCCTGGTTCTGGTCGCTGCCGGACGGAAACCCGTTACCGATGGCCTAAATCTCGCCAAGCTGGGCATAACAACCGGGCATGGATTTATCCAGGTCGATGAGAACTTTGAGACTAATGTTAAGGGTATTTATGCTATCGGAGATGTTATCGGCGCTCCTATGCTGGCGCACGTAGCATCCGAAGAGGCTATGGTGGCAGTCGAACGTATGGCAGGCTTGGACAGCCGGGTTTCTTATCACGCAGTACCGGGGTGCATATTCACGTTCCCGGAAATAGCAACAGTCGGCATCAGTGAAGATCAGGCCAAACAGCAGGGAATCGATTATCAAACAGGCAAATTCCAGTTTGGCGCCAACGGCAAAGCTATGACCCTGGGCGAGACGGACGGTCTGGTAAAAGTGATAGCTGATCAGGAGGATACCATAATCGGGGTGCATATTATGGGGCCGCATGCTTCGGATTTAATCCTGGAGGCCACCCTGATGGTTAAGAACCGCATGAAAATTAATGACGTCAAAGGGGTAATTCATCCTCACCCTACCTTAGGGGAAACCCTTGCCGAAGCCATCGCCGCAGTAAAAGGCACAGCCATCCACCTGCAACCCCCCAGGGGCCGCTAAGGAACGAAAAGAAATAAGAAAACAGACACAGATTTATAGGATTTACACAGCTTATTTTATTCCGTCCAGGTTCTCCCCTGTAGTATTAAAACCGAGGAGGCTTGTATGATTCATCTTATTAATCCATCGACTGACCCCTACTTTAATCTGGCCTTGGAGGAGTATCTCTTAATGAATGAGTTTGACTTAAACGATTATTTCCTGCTCTGGCAGGATCGGCCGGTCGTGGTGGTGGGACGTAATCAGAACACCCTGGAAGAAATAAATCTGGAAGCGATCCGAAGCCAAGGGGTTGAAGTGGTGCGGCGTCTATCCGGGGGCGGAGCCGTATACCACGATGAAGGAAATCTGAATTTTACCTTTATCGTTAATGATGAAAACCGGTCTGCCTTTGATTTTGCCAGATTTACTGAGCCAGTTATCGAGACCCTGGACAAGATGGGGATAAAAGCTGAAAACAGCGGGCGCAACGACATCACCATTGCCGGCAAAAAATTCTCCGGTAATGCCCAGTGCCGCTTTAAACATCGTCTGCTTCACCATGGCACATTGATGTTTGATTGTCGGATTGAAGATATGGTTAAGGTATTAAACGTCAGCCCGGATAAGATTGTATCCAAAGGGGTAAAATCAGTAAGGAGCCGGGTTACTAACATCAGTGAACATATTAAGCAGCCGGTATCCTTGGAGCAATTTAAAGACCTGCTTGTGCAGACGGTAAGAGATGGAGGTTATCTGCAGGGAGATCGTCAGCTTTCTAAATCGGAACTGCTGGAAATAAATAAATTGCGGCAGAAAAAATACATAAGCTGGGATTGGGTGTATGGCAATTCTCCACCTTTTAATATTCAGCGCAAAAAAACCTTCCCCTGGGGAACGGTCGATCTGCGGCTGGACATTAAAAATGGTTTAATAGAAAAATGTAAAATATATGGCGATTTTTTCAGTAACCGGGATGTAACTGAATTAGGCAGAGACTTGACAGGCACCCCCTACCGCCAACCTGATATTGACCACAAACTGGCTGTAATGGATCTTAATAGCTATTTTCCCGCCGCCAATCCGGGTGAAATAGAAGGACTTATCGGCGATGGTTTAGTAATTAAATAGACGCGGATCTTGCGTCAGCCTTAATAGCGATGGTTAGGGAGTAGCAGCCGTATTCGAAGGATTTCCGCGCTTTAATAGACCCAGATAACGCAGATAAGACAGATTAACACAGATTTATCTTAATTAATAAAACGCTATTAGCGGTATCAACGTATATGCTTGCAAATCCGCTAATTTGAATGAGTTAAAATAGCCGTAATGGATGTTTAGAAGTATAACGCAACTATTTTCATGGGTAGTTATTAATATTAAAAAAACGCTTAAATCCGCGTCTATCCGCTTGCCAGACCCTGTTCATCTTAACGAGAGGTGGTATATATGCAATTAAATCATATAACCGGCAACAGCTATTACCTGGATGGCGACAGTGCCATAGGGGTCTATGTTTTTGCTGATAACACCTGTCTTTTGGTGGATAGCGGTCCCGGGGAAGGACGAGCGAAAAAGGTACTGGATGTGCTGGAACAGGAAGGCCTGCAGGTGCATGCTATATTTTGCACCCATGCCCATGCGGATCATTGCGGCGGCAATGCCTATATACAGAAACAGACCGGTTGCCGCATAATGGCCTCCCCCATAGCCGCCGCCATAATCGAAAATCCCCTGATAGGGCCGGCTATGCTGTACTCTGCTTATCCACTCCGGATTTTGACCAGTCGAGCCCTGATGATGCATCCCAGTAGAGTTGATCAGATCATACATCCCGGCCCATTATATATAAAGAATGAGGAATTTACCGTCCTGGACTTGCCGGGCCACAGCATCGGCCAAATCGGCATAATAAACCCCGATGAAATAGCATTTTTAGGGGATACGCTCATGCATGAAAAAATGCTGGCAGACTACCCGTTTTTGTATATGGTGGATATCAACAGCCAACTGCAAACCCTGGTCAACATCCAGGAAAAAGGCTGGCCGCAAGTATTTTTGACCCATGGCGGTTTGCTGGATGATTTTAAGGCTAATATAAAAAAGAACCAGGAACGTATCGATCATATTATGACAGTAATCCTGACATTTCTGAAAAACAGTAGTACCCGCGAGCAAGTAACCGCCCATGTGATTAAGGAATTCAATCTTACCATCAACAGTGGCCAATACTTCCTGATTTTCTCCACCGTTTCTGCCTTCCTCAGCTATCTATGTCATCAAAAACAGGCCCAAACCAGGGTGGAGGACGGGATAATGAAGTATATCCGGATAGAAAAATAATACCACACCAAAGTCATTTAAACCGCCTCAATTACCCCATCTAATCGACATTTGGTTATGCTAGACAATCCTACCCTGATGTGTTATCAATATATATATATAACCAAAAGTTATCGTTTGGAAAGGGGGCTCGTTTACATGCCTGAAGAATTTAAACCAGGATGCCAAAGACCGCCCGTAAAGAAGATTGATCCAGAAACAGCTGCAGGTATCAGTAATGAGAGCGTATTAAAGGAGGCGAAACCAAGTATGGTAAAAGTAGGCAAACCGGCGCCGGATTTTACAGCCGCCGCTTATGGGCAGGGGAAGTTTGTTAATACCAGTCTTTCTGAATACAAGGGGAAATGGGTATTGCTTTGTTTCTATCCCGGTGATTTTACATTCGTCTGAGCAACAGAAATCTCAGCAGTTGCTGAAAAATACGCTGATTTTAAAGCCCTGGGCGTAGAAGTGCTTTCCATTAGTGTGGATAGTGTTTTCGTACATAAGATGTGGAACGATCATGAACTTTCCAAGATGATTAACCAGGATATACCGTTTTTGATGCTGTCAGATCAGGATGGCAGTATCGGCAAAATGTACGGTATATATGATGAGGATAGTGGGGTTGAAACCCGAGGCCGGTTTATTATTGATCCGGACGGTAACATACAGGGTTTTGAAGTCCTGACTCCGCCGGTAGGCAGAAATGTAAGCGAAACCATCCGGCAGATAAAAGCTTTCCAACTGGTGCGGGAATCACAGGGAACCGAAGCTACTCCGTCAGGTTGGCAACCGGGCAAGCAAACTTTAAAGCCTGGGCCGGATCTGGTAGGCAATGTGTGGAAGGTCTGGAAGGTCAGCGAAGCATTTAACGATTAGATTGTCGCAAAATATTGCTGTTCCCATCTTCGTAAAGGAAATGGGAGCAGCTTTTTAATTAGTATTGAAACATTATTAACGGTTTGTAATCAAGAAAAAACTGTTTTAAGGGAGTGCAGACATGGAAGATAAATTGACTCCGTCCCAGGAGGATTATTTGGAGGTTATTTTACAGTTATCCCAGGAAGACGGCAAGGCTACAGTTAGTGATATCGCCCGGCAAATGAATATTGCCAAACCCAGCGTAAATCAAGCCATCAGCACTTTGCATCGGGAAGGATTGGTTACCCAGGAGCGGTATGGGCCGGTCTATCTGACCGAAACCGGTCGTATCAAGGCACAGGAGGTCTGGAAACGCCACCAGATTATAAACGATTTCCTGCAAGAAATACTAAACGTTTCGCCGGCAGTAGCAGATCAGGATGCCTGTTTGATGGAACACGTCATAAGCGCGGAAACTTTGGAAAAGATGAACTGTTTTTTAGCCGCCCAACCATCCGCTAACCAAATGCCTGCGCGGTCTTTAACCTTGGCCGATATACATCCTGGTCAAAAAGCCAGGATTATTAAACACTCCGCCGGGAATTCCCACCTTAAAAAACGCCTGTTGGAAATGGGTCTGGTTCCTGATACAGTTGTTATGGTGGAAAGATTCGCCCCCCTGGGTGACCCCATCGAGATCCTTATCAAAAGCTATCATGTTAGTTTGCGCAAAGAGGAGGCAGCTTCGCTGTTGGTTGAGTTAATTCAGGATTAAACCTAGTTTATATTTATCCAACCTCATGCGGTGTTTTTCATAGTTAAAAGCATCTCGATGTTGGAATTATTCCTGCCGACCCGGATAAAAAATCTCAAGCCGAAAAAATTGTTGACAGAAAAGCGAATGGATATTATTATAAGAACAGCAATTTATGATAATGATTATCAATATTGCAAACATTTAAACGGAATCCTGCGGGAGCGATTTTTTTACTAAATAAAGTTAGGTCAAACTAACAAAGAGGGGAGTTGATGATTTTGGAAACCTTGACTTTAGTTGCATTATCATTACTGGCATTGATTATCCTGGCTGTTCGCAGCTGGCGGGCAGTAAAAAGCTTTAGTAGACCAGACGAGGATGATTATTGTTCCTTTTGCGGCAGTTGCACCGATTGCTGCCAAGCAGCTGATGAGAAAGAAAAAGGGGAGATGATAAACAATGACACGTACATTAAAGGATTTAAGTCCGGGGGAGCACGGCAGGATCAAAACGATCACAGGTGATGGTCCCATACGCCGTCGGATTATGGATATGGGGCTGGTGCCGGGTACCGAACTGGTCATGGAGCGCTATGCGCCCCTGGGAGACCCGGTGGAGGTTAAAAACCAGGGCTTTCATATAAGTTTACGTAAAGAAGAAGCCGATACCGTTATCCTGGAATAAGTGTGGGGGAGGATTGAGTTAATGACGGAAAAAAAACTGGTTGTCGCCCTGGCGGGTAACCCCAATTCAGGCAAAACAACAATTTATAACAATCTGACCGGCAGCCGCCAGCATGTAGGAAACTATTCAGGGGTTACGGTAGAGAAAAAGGAAGGTCGGGTAAAACATGCGGGTTATGATATTACTGTTATTGATTTGCCGGGAACGTATGGGCTGTCTGCTTATTCCCCTGATGAACTGGTCAGCCGTAACGTTATTTTGCACGCAAGGCCCGATATTTTGGTAAATATTGTGGATGCCTCTAATCTGGAGCGCAATCTCTATCTTACCAGCCAGTTATTAGAACTGAAAATCCCTATGCTGCTGGTTTTAAATATGGCGGATGTGGTCGAGCAAAGAGGCGATAAAATCGACTCTGATTTGCTTTCCAAGCTGCTGGGAATGTCGGTCGTTAAGGCCGTGGGAAGCAAGAATGAAGGGACGCAGGAAATATTAACTGAGGTTATTAAAATTGCTGAAAATAAGATCGAGTTACCCGAGCGGCAGGTACGTTATCGTCGTGAAGTCGAAGATGAATTACTGGTTTTACAAAGGATTATTAATCAGGAAAAAACAGCAGCACTGGAAATAGCAGCCGGAAGCGACTCAGTCGGGAATTCAAGATTGCCCTATCCCTCCCGCTGGTTGGCTTTAAAATTTTTGGAAAAAGATCGCGAGATCATGAAACATCTGGAAGAATTTGACCAAGAGTTACCGCTGCAAATAGAAAAAAGCCGCAAACGGCTCCAAAGTATGATCGGCGATGATGCGGAAACTTGTTTAGTCGAAGATCGGTATGGCTTTATCCGCGGTGTGTGTCGCGAAGCTTGCCAGACCAATACACTCGAACGACTGACACTAACCGAGAAAATTGATAATATTCTTCTTAACCGGGTTTTGGGGATACCAGTATTCCTAGGCATTATGTGGCTGCTCTTTCAATTGACATTTACCCTGGGAGCACCTCCTATGGAGTGGATAGAAAGCGGGATAGCGGCTTTGGCCGGATGGGTAGAAGTCAATATGGCGGAAAGTTTACTGCGCTCCTTGCTGGTTGATGGGATAATTGGCGGGGTCGGCGGAGTGTTGGTATTCTTGCCCAATATTCTTTTATTGTTCCTGGGAATAGCCCTGTTGGAAGGAACCGGGTACATGGCCCGAGCCGCTTTTGTTATGGACAATATTATGCATCGAGCCGGCCTGCATGGTAAATCATTTGTTCCCATGCTGATTGGATTCGGCTGTACCGTACCGGCCATGATGGCTACCCGGACTCTGGAAAATCCACGGGATCGCTTGGTCACTATGCTGGTTACCCCTTTGATGAGCTGTGGAGCTCGCTTGCCGGTCTATACCCTGCTTATTGCCGCATTTTTTACCCCCCGGGCGGGTGGCAATGTACTGTTTTCGCTTTATCTGATCGGCATTATCCTGGCGATTGCCATGGCGCGTTTATTTAGAACTTACTTGTTGCCTGGTGAAACTGAACCATTTGTAATGGAACTGCCGATTTACAGAATGCCTACCCTGAAAAACATTCTGATTCATATGTGGGAGAGAACCTGGCTTTACTTACGAAAAGCAGGTACTATAATCCTGGCCATGTCTATCCTGATGTGGGGGTTATTTACGTTTCCTAACGTGGATGAACATGGCCGGGCTTTTAACGAACCGGCGATCCAATTAGAAAACAGTTACGCAGGCAGAATGGGAAAGGCTATCGAACCTGTGATCAAACCGCTGGGCTTTGATTGGAAAACCGGGGTGGCTTTGGTTAGCGGTCTAGGAGCCAAGGAAGTCGTTGTAAGCACCATGGGTACGTTATATAGTATCGGGGATAGTGAGGCCCTGGCTGCTGAAGAGGCTGCGGCTGTGAAAAGTTTTGCCGAAAAGGTAAGGGAACAGTCAGGTTTTACTCCTTTAGTTGCTTACGTGCTGATGATATTCACGTTGATCTACGTACCTTGTTTGGCTACCGTTGCCATAATGAAGAGGGAAACCAATGGTTGGAAATGGCCGCTCTTTATGGTTGCCTACACCTTGATATTAGCCTGGCTGGTATCTTTTATAGTATACCGGGGAGGACTTTGGCTGGGAATTGGGGTTTAATAAGGCGTTTCCTGCTAGACAAATAATCCTGAGAAACGTTATCATAACATGGATAGGTTAATTTAAAATACGGAGAATCAGATATGTCAATTGATAACGTAACATTGGCTTTTATTCTAACGGCTCTGGCTGGTTTATCCACTGGAATAGGCAGCCTAATTGCCTTTTTTGCCAAAAGAACTAATACCACCTTTTTGTCAGTCGCTTTGGGATTTTCGGCCGGAGTGATGATATATGTTGCCATGGTGGAATTATTGGCCGAGGCACAGGAAATTGGCGTAAATATCTGGGGGAAACAGGGATTATGGGCGGTTACCGGCGCTTTTTTTGCCGGTATGATATTGATTGCATTGATAGACAAACTTGTACCTGAGTATGAAAATCCGCATGAACCGAAATTAATCGAAGGAACCCATGATCCAGTCGCCCAGGTTAATCCTGACGCGCTTATGCGCCTAGGCATTATGACAGCGATGGCGATAGCCATACACAATTTCCCTGAAGGAATGGCTACATTTGTTTCGGTATTGCATGATCCCTCGGTAGGTATAGTTATTGCTCTAGCTATTGCTATACACAACATACCCGAGGGTATTGCGATATCAGTACCTGTATATTATGCTACCGGAGACAAACGTAAAGCCTTTTTGTATTCCTTTCTTTCGGGACTTTCGGAGCCGCTAGGGGCATTAATCGCCTATTTAATATTGCTTCCGTTTTTAAGCGAGGCCCTGCTGGCTCTTTTATTTGCCGCCATCGCCGGGATAATGGTGTTTATATCTTTGGACGGGCTTCTGCCTGCAGCCAGGGAATATGGCGAAAACCATCATGCTATATACGGAATGATCGCTGGAATGATGGTTATGGCCCTGAGTCTTTTGCTGATGTAGGATATTATACGATAACGCAATGCTAAACGGCAGCATCCTTTCCCTTAAGGTTACCAAAGTCCCTTCACGTTAAGCAGAACATGATACCTAGCGGTCACATATTGCCGAATTTCTAGTTGGTTTTTGCCTGCTTATGATTTACGCTTATATCCAATCCACACGATGTTTCGTCGTCCTTGTCCAGTGTTTGGCGGGCATGCAGATACCTTAAAAATCTTTGCAGCTCCAATAGCGATTCTTCATCCAATCCTGCGATCAACTCCTCGGTATGATGCTTTAATTCGGTTTGAATAATTTGACTTGAATGGTCAACTTGCATAGGGGGCGTTGATTTTTTTAAGTGTTTTGGGTGCTCTGCTGTTGGTTCGGGAGCTGCCGGGTTAACATTATCTTCAAAGGGGCGGGGTATATCAGATATGCCGACCAAGTAATCCAAAGTTACATTAAAAAATGCAGCCAACTTAACCAGGGTGTCCATGGCCGGGAACAATCTCATTTTGAGATTGTTCCCACCTTTTTTATCAAGTGGGCAAATGAGAGGAAAGACATAAAAACGAGTGGTTGAAAACTGGTAAAAAACCGATATTATATTAAATATATTTTTAACCGGAAAAGGACACTAAGTCAATGAGTGAGCATGACTTACATAACCAACTAGCTGATTCATCTTTTTCCCCGCTTGCTGAGCAGCAGGATTTCCTGTTTGCGGTCTTGGAGCTTTTTCCTTTCCCTACCGAGGTGTTTTCTTCGGAGGGAGTCAGCCTGTTTGTGAACAGCGTATTTTTAGAATTCTTTAACCTTCCCGATCCTTTAGAAATTGTAGGTAAGCTCAATATTTTGCAAGACCCCTATATTAATAACCAACTAGGCTTTAGCGACTATTTGCGCCGGGTGTTTTCTGGTGAGATTCTTTCATATTATAATATCAGAATACCTTTTGAAGAAATCAGCTACCGTTATCAGTCTCAGCCAAGTAAATTCACAGAAGAAGATATGTACCAAGATATTACCAGTTTTCCTTTGTGGAATGAGGATGGGGCGCTGGCTTATGTTGTTACATTATTTATGACTAAGCGCGTTTATCAGTCAGGATTAGACGTTATCAAGGCGAGAGAATATATTGACACCCACTGGCTGGATGATTTTGACCTGGACGAAATTGCCCGGCATGTCGGCCTGAGCCGCCATCATCTGGCGCGGCTGTTCAAACGCTTTATCGGCATGACACCTTATAGCTATTATCAGGAAATTAAGGTAGGAAAGATCAAAGAGGCTCTGAGTGATACCAGCCTTAGCATCCGGGAAGCTTTTGCCTCATGTGGTGCGGATTACGGCGGCTGTTTTGCCAAAGCTTTCAAAATAAAGACCGGAGGGTTGACCCCGTCTCAATACCGCAAGACTTTGCCTAATGAACCGGGTGATAAACCGCGAAATATGGGTGTAGGGGAAAAAGCGGCCGGGGTGCCCGGCCCTTTGCGGCTGACTTCTCAGTACTCTGAATATGAAACAGAAAAACGGCTTTTTCAAACTGCCGAGCTTTTCCCTATTCCTATTCAGATATTCAAGCCTAACGGTGATATAGCTTTCGTTAACGATGCGGTGCTCAGAATGTGGAATGTCTTGGATACCTCGCAGATTATGGGAAAATACAATCTGATTAATGACCCCTTTGTCAATGAACAGTTTGGGCTTAGGGACTACATCCAAAGAACCTTTCGGGGAGAAGTTGTTATGATTCCCGATATCCGCATTCCCCTGGAGAATTTTTGGGAATGGTATAAAACCCGCAGTGCTGTTTATGATATAGAGGCAGTCTACAGTGACATTTTAAACTTTCCGATATTAAATGCCGATGGTGAAATGGCCTATGTGATGAGTATTTTTTTTACCAGAAGAATTTATCAGGGCAGAGCTGACATCGCCAAATCCAGGGAATATCTGGAAAACCATTGGCGGGAGGAATTCAATCTGGCTAACCTGGCTGAAGCGGCTGGATTAAGCCCTTCTCACCTGGTACGGCAGTTTAAAAAACATACGGGTATGACCCCGTATAGTTATTATCAGGAAATAAAAATAACTCACCTTAAAGAAGCCTTGCGGAATAAAAACCTCAATATTGCCCAGGCGTTCATCTCCTGTGGTTTCCGATATCCTGGCAATTTTGCCCGGTTTTTTAAAAAACGGGTAGGCATGACCCCCTCTCAATACCGAAAAACTATGAATAAATAAGCTCCTACAAAAGCCCTGGTATCTGGCACCGGATACCAGGGCTTTTGCCGTGTTTTAGAAATATGCGCATAATTGAATGATTTTGAGCACTGATTAACTATTCGGATGCTTTACTTTTTTCCTACAATTAATATGAATCGAATTTCAAAAAAACGGTATTTGTCCAGTTTTCTACCCGGTCACCGTTGGGGAGCAAGCGGTGTGATAAGTAAAGCCAACCGTATGTTTAGAAAGGAAACATATAGAAAGATTAATCAAATTCTGTGAAGGGAAGAGGAGGAATTATCAAAATGTCTTTTAAAAGAAAATTTAAAAGCTGGTCAATTATATTGAACATAGCCATGCTTTTCATGCTATGGCCGGGCGGAGCAGCGGTGGCCGATTCGGATACTATTAGTGTTACGACTGAACAAGGGTTAATAGACACTGTAGCTAATGCAGTTTATGCGGGTTATACGATCAGTATTGATGAGGACATCAGTCTGACTAGCGGAAATTTAAGCATTGGACAAAATATCACCCTTACCTCGTCCGTCGGAAAAACGCTGGATGCGCTGGCAAACAGCATTACCATTCCCGCGGGGCAAACAGTGACCATTAACGGCGATTTGGAGGTTACGGGCAGCGGTACTTCAGTCATTGAAGTAGCAGGAACAGGAAGCTTCACCCTGGACGGAAGTGCTGCGGTGAGGCAAACCGGCTCAAGCAGCTCCGGGGCTATTAAAAATAACGGCGGTACGATCACCATCAATGGCGGTACGGTTGAGAGCAGTCATACCGGAATTAATAACGACAATAGTGCGGGGACAGTAACCGTAACCAGCGGTACGGTTACCGGTACGACAAATGCAATCAATAGCTATGGAACGTTGAATGTCAGCGGTGGGACAATCGGCAGTACAACCAACGTTCAAAATGGCATCCGAGTAATGGATAGGACTACTACCATTAGCAATGGTAATATCAATGCTAACTATTATGCCGTGTCCGTAGGAACGGGCTCAACGGCTAATATCAGTATTTCCGGCGGCATTTTTAATGCCAGCCATGCATTATCCTGTTCAAAGACTACTACCTTGACCGGAGGCACATTTAACGGCAAAGTGACAACGAACGGAAACGGCATTATTCACATTGATCGTAGCAGTGGCGACGATATTACCCTGTCCGCTAGCGGTGTTAGTTATTCGGACAGTGGTCAATTACGAAGTTTCCTCACCTCACTTCCTGCTGTTCCACTAACTGCAACTCAGAATCAGCTGTCCAGTGTACAACTGACGGGTGCCTACGAGGGTGGATCTGAAAAAGTGGCCTTTGCAGTTGACGACAGCACCGATGCTAAGTTAGGAGCGACTGTGAATGGTTCGGGAAGTACGGCAACTGTAAATATGACCCCTACGGAGTCAGGCAGTTACAAGCTGGTGTTGACCGCCGCGGGAACAGGGAGCGCCAGCGGGCAAACCTTTAAGCTGACCCTGCCGGTTACGGTGACGGCAGCCTCGCTTACTCCTCTCGCTGCACCTACCGGCCTCGTCTGGGATACCACGACGCCCGGTAAGGCGAAGTGGAATGCAGTTACAGCAGCGGCAAGCTACAGCGTGCAGCTCTATAAGGGTGGCACAGCGCAGGGCAGTGCGGCCAGCGTTGCGTCCGACACGCTGGAACATGATTTTACTGCGGATATTACCACAACCGGTACCTACACTTTCAAAGTCATAGCGGTAGGAAACGGTACGACTAACAGTGACAGCCCGGAATCGGCGGCCAGCCCTGGGTACAGCTACACCACGGCTCCGGCAGGCACTACCGGCAATCCGGTGTGGAGCTACTCATCTCCTTTGCCGAGCTCCAGCCGGATAATCAATATGAAGGTACTTGATGGCAAATTCTGGGCTGTGGGCGAAAACGGTACTCTGCTGAGGTCTGAGGAAGGCGTCAACTGGGAGAAAATAAATATAGGGAACCCGGCCAACCTGCTTAGACTGGAAGGCATCACCTATGGAGACGGCACCTATATGCTGGTCGGCCGGCTGGACGAATACGCCAGCGCGATTTACACTTCCACGGACGGCACGACCTGGACAGAGAAAGCGGCCATCCCCCACAACCTGCGGGACGTGGCTTTTGGCGACGGCAAATTCGTGGCGGTAGGCAGACCCGGGAAAATCATGGTTTCCAACGACAATGGCGCCAGTTGGCAAACCATTGTGCCGGTTTATCCTGATAAAAAATCCTATTATCTCCAATCCATAACCTATGCGGACGGCAAATTCGTAGCGGTCGGAATGGGTTCCGACACGGGTCAGGATAAGGGCGGAATCATGACCTCTGCGGACGGTGTGAACTGGGAATTCCCTTATACCGATGCCAATAACTATATACGTGATGTAGCTTACGGCGGCGGTAATTTCGTAGCCGTGGGCGGAAAGGACAGCGGGCCCCCGTTTATCTGTACCTCTCCTAACGGAACTATCTGGTCACCGCAGGATGCCTCCGCACTTACGTTTTCAAGCCTTTATGCGGTTAAATATGCGGGAGGCAAATTCGTTGCGGTAGGTCGCACCCATTCCGGATACAGCGCCTATGCCGCCACTTCGACCAACGGCTCCGCCTGGAGCGACAATACGGCGAGCGGACTGCCCGGCTTTAACACCCTGGCCTCCAACGACACCAGCTGGGTGGCTACGAACGGCATGGGCAACATCTATAGATCCAGTGACGGACCAACAAGTTGGAATTATATGACCAAAGGCTCCACCAATACCTTAAACGACGTGGCCTATAACGGTAGCGACCTCTATGTGGCGGTGGGTGAAGCAGGAACCATCCAGACCTCTGGGGACGGAGTCACCTGGACCATTCAAACCTCCGGAACTACTCAAAACCTGAACAAGGTGGATTTTCTGGGCGGTCAATTTATCGCCGTGGGTAAGAACGGGACTATTCTTACCTCATCCGATGGCGCAAGCTGGACGGCTCAAACCTCGGGAACGAATCTGGAACTCTATGGAATTGCTTTCGATGGCAGCGGCAAGTATGTCGTTGTGGGCGGGGACAATATCTGGGAAAGAGTCATACTTACCTCCGTTGACGCTAAGACGTGGAACATCATTCTCCCTTCTAATATTATCGTATCACTTAGCACGGTCGCTTTTGGAGACGGGGTCTTTATTACCCTGACCAGAAACGGTGCGGCATTTACCTCCGCCGATGGTGCAACCTGGACGGCAGCCGGTTCCTTCAGCGGATATCCCCGCGACCTGATCTACGCCGGCGGTAAGTTCGCGGCGGTGGGCGGTTCCGGGGCAATCTATCTGTCTGATGACCAGGGCAGCAGTTGGACGATTGTCAAGAGCGATTTTGATCAGTACAACAGAAGCATAGCCTACGGTGGCGGCAATTTCATTGCCGTAGGCGATCTGGGCAATATCATTGCCTCGGCAGACGGCGGCACCACCTGGTACCGCCAGCCCTCCGGACTGGAACAAAACCCCCATTCTTACGAGAATGATTTTTATACTGATCTGAAGGGCGTCACCGCGGGCAATAACTGCTTTATGGCGGTAGGAGCAAGCGGGCTGGTGCTCAAATCCGACATGGCCGCCGTGTCCAATGAAGCCGATGCCCATGACGTGGCCATCGCCAAGTCGGTTTTGTACTTTGACAAACTGAAGCACAATGCGGATAATGATGGAGGTCAAATCAGCAGAGGCATGAATCTTATGACCGCCTTAAGCGCTCCAACTGACGTGCCGCCCGGCAGCGGAGCCCTGACCGTGGACATAAGCTGGCACAGCAGCAAACCGACCGTTATATCAAACAATGGTAATGTCACCAGACCTACCTTTGAACAGGGCGATCAGGTCGTCTATCTGACCGCAACCTTCACCAAAGGCGCGGCAGTTGACACCAAGACCTTTATCGTGCGGGTGGTGGCTAATGAATATGTTGCTCCCCTTACGGACGCCCAGCGCGTGGCGGCAGCCAAGGCGGCACTGGGAGACGGTACGGTTACGGTGCCAGCCGGTGCGGATCAGGCCGCTAAAACAGCGGCGGTGCAAAGCTATGTGAACGGCCTGCTGGCAGCTGTCCCCGATGCCGAGGGCGTGGCCGCAATGGTTACCTACAACAGCGGCACCGGCGAGTATGACGTAGCGCTTAGTAAGGGTGTCGCAAGTGACAGCAGAAGCATTGACATATTAATAATCGAGACAGCCGACCCCGACAATATAATCGTGGGTAAAGCCCTGACTGAGGTGGAAAACGCAACCTACGGCAGTATTAGCCAGGGGGCAGCCACCAGTGAGGCGGCCATTAAGGCGGCGATAAGGGCTATTGCCATAGCAGCACTGAGCAATAACAGCGTTACCGTCACTGTCAACACCGTTAGCTATTCTCAACCGGTGGCAGGTACGGCCGCAAATCCCAGCGGTACAAATGGCAGTTACGCCTTCACTGTTACCGTGAGCAAGGGGGCGGTAAGCTTAACTACTGCACAGAAAACCGTCGCCATCAGTGCGACAGCTTATACCAGTCCGGGCAGCTCCGGCGGTGGCAGCAGTAGTTCCACACCGTCGGGTACTCTGGTAACCTCGTCGGGCAGCAATGTTTCCCATAGCGGTGTAGCCTTATCCTTCCCGGCCGGGGCTGTGGAAAGCGATGTCTGGGTCCAGGTGCGGGAAGCGGCTCTGACTTCCGGGATGAGCCTACCTGGCGACAGTCAACTAATCAGCAAGGTCTTGGACATTGTAAAGGATAAGTCCGGTAATTTTGCAAAGCCGGTCACTGTTACTATGTCTTTTAATAGGTCACAAATCGACCCGGATAAATATGATATAAAAATCTGCTACTTTGACGAGGAGAAAGGCCAGTGGGTGGAACTGGACAATATTGAAGTAGATATGGGCAATGGCAAAGTTAGCGGGCAGGTGAAGCATTTTACTAAATTCGCAGTTTTTGCTACTCCTAAAGCTGTTGAAAAGGAAGAGGTGCCCACACCGGAACCACAGCTGGAATTTAAGCTGCCTGGCGATATTGCCGGACACTGGGCCCAAGACAGTATAGTCAAACTTATACAAAACGGAGTAATCAATGGCTATACCAATGGCAGCTTCCAGCCCGAAAAAGAGGTTAGCCGGGCCGAATTTACCGTTATGCTAGTCAAAGCTTTAAAATTAGAGTCTAAACAAGGAACGGTGTTTAAAGATACTGCTGGCCACTGGGCTAAAGACAGTATTGCTACTGCGTCTGCCCATGGAATTATCAGTGGTTATGACCAGAATAGCTTCGGTCCCGATAACAGAATGACCCGGGAACAAGCTGCAGTCATCATTGCCCGGGCCGCAAAACTGAAAGCCGGAGGCCAAGTGCTCAGCTTCAATGATGCTAAGCAGGTTTCCCCTTGGGCCTTATCTGGCGTAACCGCCGTAGTAGGCAACTCCTACATGAGCGGTTATCCTGATAACAGCTTCCGCCCGCAGGGATTTACCAGCCGGGCTGAAGCAGCAGTAATTATTGCCCAGCTGCTTAAAATGTAAGGCGTGAGGGGGAAGGTGTAAGGGATTAAAAGTAAGGTGTAAAAAAGATACTGATTAACAATACTGAGTACTCATATGATTTTTATATTCTGAAATCAAAAAGGATTAATCAGGATTTCACCGGGGATGATTCCCGGTGAAATTCAATTTTTATAGTGTTATAATTTTATTTGCAAAGGCCGTATTTCATAATTTGGAATATGGCCTTTCTGTAATAATTAAGCAGAACATGATACCTAGCGGTCACATATTGCCGAATTTCTAGTTGGTTTTTGCCTGCTTATGATTTACGCTTATATCCAATCCACACGATGTTTCGTCGTCCTTGTCCAGTGTTTGGCGGGCATGCAGATACCTTAAAAATCTTTGCAGCTCCAATAGCGATTCTTCATCCAATCCTGCGATCAACTCCTCGGTATGATGCTTTAATTCGGTTTGAATAATTTGACTTGAATGGTCA
>NZ_CGIH01000009.1:86256-115944 GCF_000983115.1 Syntrophomonas zehnderi OL-4 | reverse complement strand
CTTATATCCAATCCACACGATGTTTCGTCGTCCTTGTCCAGTGTTTGGCGGGCATGCAGATACCTTAAAAATCTTTGCAGCTCCAATAGCGATTCTTCATCCAATCCTGCGATCAACTCCTCGGTATGATGCTTTAATTCGGTTTGAATAATTTGACTTGAATGGTCATCTTGCATAGGGGGCGTTGATTTTTTTAAGTGTTTTGGGTGCTCTGCTGTTGGTTTGGGAGCTGCCGGGTTAACATTATCTTCAAAGGGGCGGGGTATATCAGATATGCCGACCAAGTAATCCAAAGTTACATTAAAAAATGCAGCCAACTTAACCAGGGTGTCCATGGCCGGGAGTGAGGTGCCTTTCTCAAATTGGGAAATTGCGCCGTGGCTTTTTAAACCTATAGCTGCAGCCAGTTTCCTGGTAGAAATACCATTGTCCTGACGTAAGGCTTTCAAACGGTTTGCAAACTTTTCTTTATCCAACATTTTTCTCCTTGACGTATAATGTCATTATCCATATAATATATGCATAGTGTAGTAGAACTATCCGATTAAGCTGGGTAGAAATTACCTTTTTAATCGGATGATTTGTTCTTTTTTTATGACGCTCCAACTCGGAGTTGCTCAAACTGTTGATTTCGGTTGACGGCGGTTTTTAATTAGTATTTGCCACCTATCGGGAGAGCAAAATAGCGGTTAAATATTATTTAAATTAAAGCTCGCTATCATGATCCGCTTTTGTGTGGTTACATAGTCATGCACGTATATTCATGTTAGCAATTTTTCGCTGGGTACGCAATTTGATATAATACACTGTTACGGTCATAGCGACATTTAACATCGTTTCCTTTTGGGCAAATATACCTTCCTGGAATTGACAAGCATAGTATTTGCTTTGGCTACTGTTTTTATATAGTGGAGGAAAATGTGGGCAGCGTTCTTTATTATTTGAGATTGATTAGGGACTATGATTATGATACCTATTTGCATTGTAACCGGGTTGCCGAATTTGCCTACTATATAGGCCAAGAAATAGCGTTAAGTTCCAAGGAATTAGATCAATTGCTAAATGTTGCCCGGCTTCATGATCTGGGGAAAGTCAAGATTGATAAAAAAATTTTACATAAGCCGGGTAAGCTGGATAAAGAGGAATGGAACGAAATCTGCAAGCATTCTTTGTACGGTGTTGAGATGCTAAGCAATGAAGAAGAATTAAGGCAAGTAATTGAAGCTGTATATTCCCATCATGAGCACTTTAACGGACAAGGATATCCGCGCGGCCTAAGGGGTGAATCAATCAATATATATGCAAGGGTAATCAGCATAGCTGATGCCTTTGACGCCATGACGACCAATCGGATTTACCGGAACAGCTCCCTTACTCCTAGGCAAGCTGTTCAAGAAATAATGAAATGCTCGGGAACGCAATTTGACCCTAATATAACCAAAGTATTAACCCGGATTGATCCGGGTGTGTTGTCGTTTATCAAACAGTTGAAATAATTTAAGCTTGTCTTAACATGATAAGATCTATGAAGTGCTGAATTCCGGCTTATTCTAAACAGGGCTGCCTGAAAAGAAGGCAGCCCTGTCTGGTTATGATGCCGTCTTTAATTAATATTTGTTATATATCTTGTAAAGAAACACTGCTGCTTCTGCTCTGCTGGTATTGTCTAAGGGTTTGATCAGGTTATTGCTGCCTGTAATCAAGCCTTCCTTTACAACGGTGGCCACACTGTTTATTGCATAGCCCGCGATAAGGGATTTGTCCTTGAATCTTTCCAGATCCGAAGCCTTACCTTGTTCTTTTTGATTTTTTAACATCCTTAAGGCTTTGTCAGTAAGTACCATCATATCTTGTCTGCTGATGCCAACTTCAGGGCTGTATCTGTTGTTCCCCGTACCGCTTGTGATGCCAAGTTTTTTCGCTATACCCATCTCCTGGTAATAATAGGCGTCAGGCTTTATATCTTCGAAATTGCCATCGAATTTGGCATCAAGGTCAAGGGTTCTGACCAGGTAATACAGGAAGTCGGCCCGGGTAATGTTCGTTTCCGGGGCATATTTATTTTCGGATATTCCCTTTAATACTCCTTTTGAGGCCAGGACTTCAATCGGTTTTTTTGCCCAGCCGACACTTCCCAAATCATCAAAATTATGGCTTGCATAAACTACTGCATACTTGCTGAAATGGGTGGTGCGGAAGGTAACAGTACCAGTCGCGGAATCATACCTACCGGAAGGCACTGCAACAACATTACCTTTACCGTCAATGTACCATACGGTGATATGTTCCGGATTCAGAAGCTCTTCTTTAGTGGGGGTGTATGGTATAGTGACCGCTACGGGTGCCGCGGGATTGTCCCAGGCAATAGTCTGGCCTCCTTTTGTAAGCCTAAGCTCTGTTACCGGCCGATCGCCTATTATATCCCGAACACTCTCTGGAAGCGTGGCATTGTCAGCTTTACTGATACTGATGGCAATATTATCATCAGCGGCAAGCCCTGTACTTTGAAGCATATTGCCGGGCAGATTTATAACTCCCAAGCTACTGGACATGCTGATATTTCTGTTTGCATTCTGGGAACTAAGCGCTGATACGGGCAGTCCCAGAATACAGGAATTTATGTCCTGTATGGGCGGAAATGTAATGTTGATTGATTTCGATCCGTCACTGCCTGTTTGGGCGTTTTCAAATGCGGCGTTGCAGTCATCTAAATTAAGGTTTGCTGTAGAGGAATTCTTGGCCTTGTCTATGGCAATGGGGTAGTTTTCTGTATAAGTTCCTGCTTTGACTACAGCGTTTATGGTTGGTGCTGATGGAGAAGATGATCCTCCGCCGCCTCCGACTGATCCACCGCCGTTATAGCTCCATGTGGCCGTGACAGACACATTTTTCGCAGGCATGGAAAAGGTGGTCGTTGCGCTTTTTGCATTTTCTAAAACCACTCCATCCGGTGAAGTCCAGCCGGTAAAACTGTAGCCGCTGCGTGTGCCAGCATTTATGGTGATGACCGTTCCCTGAGCATAACTCCCGGCACCCGTGATTACCGCATAGCTGCCGTTTACCGCTACATTGTAGAGCGAAGTGCTTTCCTTTACCCAGACAATTGCAGTATCTTTGCTGTAGGTGTGATAGCCCGGCTTGGTGGTAGGAAGAGTCTTATCGTTCTCCGTCTTTATCGTATAATATACCTTTGCAAAAACCTTGCCGGAAAGCTTGCCGTCAATGGTGATTTCACCGTTTTCGCCTGCCTCTGCGCCGATGCCGTTGGGAGCTGCTACGTTCCCGGTCACCGACACCGAGCCGTAGGAGGCGAAAACGCCCACTGTATCGCCGGCGCTGCCGGTAGCAGTCACATTGCCGGTGACGGAAATCGTACCGTCATTGCCGTGGTACTTAACCCCGTTTGGCCCCTCCACGTTGCCGGTGATGGCGATGGCGATGGTATCACCGGAGTTGGCAAAGCCCTCCACCGCAAAGAGCGACGCCAAGGTCGAGGTGGATTTGACGTCGCCTAACACCTTGATATCGGCATCGCCGGTAGCGTCGATGGCACGCGCCTTGCCTGTCACGGTGCCGTAGACCGTAATGTCCGCGGTGTTAGAGCCCTGGCGGGTCCAGATACCGCTGCTGTTGGTGCTGGTGATTGAGACGGGATTTTCCGTATGCCCCACCGTCACGGTGCCGCCGTCCTCCACATAGACGCCCGTACCTTGGCCGCTGGCAATGTGGACGTTGCCGTTTACGCTGACAGTGTTGTCGATGCCGCTTAGATGCACGCCGTTGCTTAGGTTATCGTTCTTGCCATTGACGGTGACCGGCCCATTGAAGGCGATTGTGCTGCTTTCGCTGGCATAAATACCGTCCGACTCGCTGGTGAGCGTCCCCTTTTCGATCTCCACAATGGCGTTGTCGGCATTGATGCCCGGGCTAAAGGCGCTCTGGAGCGTAGCATTCACCGCACCTCCACTGTGGAATTCCCCGTAGGAAACGTTGAGCGCCGCGAATTTGGCGTCCAGTGTCAGGTTGCCGGTTTCTCCCACCCACACCTTGGAACTGGTGCCCACTTCCAGAGCGGGACCATTGCCGGTGTTGCGGATGGTCAGGTCATGATTGTTCATCTGGAGGTAGATGGTCTTTGCGCCGCTGATTTCGATGGACTTTTCATGAACGATGCTTTGCAGCAGTCGAATGTGCTGTCCGTCGCTGGCGGCGGCAAGGGCTGCGGGCAGGTTGTCGTACTGAGCGCCACCTACGATTTCACAGACCGCGGGCGTGACGGACGGATCTCTGACCCAGACCAAGCCCGTGGCGCCGGAACCGCTGTATTTGAGATAGCCGGACTTCCCGGGATCGGATACGCCCGCCTCTTTTAAGATGGGCACATTGTTGATGAGCACATAATTTGCTTTCCCCAGCGGTTTGATAGCGCCCTCTACCGTGATGTTACCGCTGCTGTTCTGAGTGATCACAGCGCAGTGGTTGTAGGAGGAGAGGTCATCCTTCACGGTGATTTCCCCGCCTGTGCCTTCGGTGAGTGCGCCCCCTCGGCTGGCGGTCACATCGCCATTCACGGTGATGACGCCGCTGTTATTAGTATGGACGCCGTAGCCGGAGGAGGCGGATACATCGCCCTCAACAATTACCTCGGCCTGACCAAGGGCGTAGACTGCTCCCTGGATCTGCCCGGTTGTAGAGGTGACGTTCCCCTTGACCGTGACCTTGGTGTAAATGTTGTCGGCATAGACACCGTTGCTCTGCCCGGTGGCGTTGCCGCGCACCGTCACATTTGCGCCGAGGATGGCGTAAACACCGATACCATCGCCACTGGCTGCGTCATCCACCGTAACCGTGCCTTTGTTGGCCCATACGCCGTAGAGCTTGCCGGTGGCGTTGAGCTTGCCAGCGCCGGTGACCGCCAGAGTGCCATTGGTCACCTTGATCCCCTCGTCAGCCGGGGAGGAAATGTTGAGGTCGAAGCTGTTCAGGTCAAGGGTGATCGTCTTGTTTAGAAGGGTGATGTTATCAGTGGTATTGGCGGTGCGCAGCAGCTTGATGGTGCCGTTGTTACCAACCTCCCCAAGCGCGACGCTCAGTGTTTGGTGTTCATTCCCGCCCACCACCTCAAAAGCGGGTGCGCCCGCCGCCGGGGTGGTGACATCGAGCTTGAACACATCGGTACATTCCGCCAGGGGATTAAAATTCTGGGTATCGCCAACCACCAGATAGAGGTCGTAGGCGGTGGCATCCTGCGCACCGGTTACAAGGAAGGTGGACGGGGTGTTCTTCTCAAATTCCTGGCTGCCACTGGAAACGGGGACTTCGCCTCCGCTGGACGTGCCCTTACCCACTTCATCAACAGTCGGTGCGGTCGCATCATTAGGCAGCAGTACCCAGTAGACCTTGCCCTTTTGGTCGGTGCCTTGCACCTGCACCTGAATCTGCACCTGCTTGCTGCCGTCAGGTTGTGTTTCTCCTGCCTTTAGGTAGTCAGCCGCAATGAAATTGGCGGCAGGCGGAGATTTTACATCCACCTTGACGGGGGTGGAAAGATTGTCTGCGTCATCCCGCAGAATTACATAGAGGTCGTAGTCGGTGTTATGGTTCGGCGTGAAGCTGCTTGTGCTAAGCACACTGTTTGCTGTGAGTTTGTATGTTCCATGGTATGCTTTTAAAGCGGGCTAACCATACGCGTCTTGGCCGTCCCGCACCTGCTCGGGGCTGGGTGCGGTTGCGCCATCAGGCAGCAGCACAAAGTCATAATATGCCGCTTCCTGCGCACTGATCGTCACCCCCACCTGCCGGGAGCCAGCCGACTGCATGGCCCCAGCCTGCGGATAGCCTTCGGTAAAGGTAGGAGTGGTAGCGCCGCCGCTGATGGTCACATCCAGAGGCGTGGCAAAGGGCTTGGTCATGATATTTACAAATGCGCTTTGGTTTGCTTGCAGGGTGTAATTGTCAGAAGTGCCAATGGGGTTTGTAAGCGTAATGGTAACGTTGCTGACATCCTGATAGGCAACGGTAGCGATGGAATTTCCGCCCGCCGACGTTCCGTCCAGCGTCCAGTTGCCTTTATCAGAACTGTCTGCAAAGCCGCCCTGGGTAAGGTTGACGGCAATCGCCTTTCCGCCTGCGGTGGCCGTGGCCGTGCCAACGGCGGCGATGGGAATGTGAATCGTCACAGACACATCGCTCAAAGTGCTCCCGTCTGTAAGCGCGGCTGCCTCTGCCGATACCGTGATGGTGTCGCCTTTCTCTACATTATCGCTCAGCTGAAGTAATGCATTGCTATCAGTTTTGCTGATACTGTTGATGGACAGTCCACTGCTACCGCCCAGCGACCACTTTTCTTTGTTCGTTGCTTCATTTGTAAAAGTTGTGCCGAACAGGTCAATGCTGATATAGGCATAGCCCGCCGTGGCATAGGCCTTGGCGGTCGCCTCCAGCAGAACCGGTTCTCCGGTACTGCGTTGCTGGATTGGCGTGTCGCTGTCTATTCCCTGGCTTGCTTCAAGGGACGCGTCTTTTGGGGCACCACTTGAAACATCACTGTTCGACTCCGTAATTGTACCGGAGGAAGTATCACCCAGATCAACTGACCCAGTCAACTGACTGCCTTCCGTTCCATAAGCCTGTTCTGTGGCAATTGGTATGCTAAAAAGCATGGCAAGGGTCAAAAGTATAGCAAAGGTCTTACAATGCCATCTCGGTTTATATTTCATTATCATGGTTACCTCCCTAATAAACTTAAATTTTCTTTCGGTATCTTTTGAGATCACAGTATTTCACTTTTGTAATGAAAAACATTCCTCTTGCTTCCGTATCCTCGCTTATCCCACCTATTTACTGGTTTGCAGATTTATGGTGATCCCTTTATTGCCTGCATCATACAACACGAAAACTGCGGTATTTTCATTTAGATATGCATTATAACCCTGGCCTGACTCGTTCGTGTACTCTGTTACTTCCTTTGTGAAGCCCTTGGCTTTCAAAGTCTCAATGTATTGCTGAAAATCTTTTTCGGCAATGTTTTCCATAATAACCACACAGGCCTCATCTGAGTTTGCTATCGATAGTATGCGGCCTTTTTTCAGCTCTGGTAAAAGATTAGCTGCCCCGGTATCGGGCCATTTGCTATCGCCAACGGTAAGTTTGTTGCCATCCTGATCCTTAAAAGTTACCTGATCACCGTCAAGATCCACATCAACGTCACCACCTGCAGCCTTTCCCATGATGCCTTCCGTTACCTTTTCGGATATTTTTTCGTTTGCCTTTTCTTTTACTCCACAGCCTGCCAGAGACAATGCCAATAAAACGGTAAGTAAGCCTACAGTAATTTTGTTAAACATAAATCCACCTTCTTTCTTTGAGAGGAATCCTATACGGAAGATTCAAAGTGATTTTGAACTGAAATGAAATCTCCATATCCTGGACACCCCTGTATTTTCCCTTTACCATACAAGCTTTACTGTTTCACCCCGCAATTTCCGCAAAATTTGGTACCCGGTGGGTTATCTTTTCCGCAGGACGGGCATTTACTGCTGGCCGACACTGTCATGGAGGCTCCGCATTCGTTGCAAAACCTTACGCCCTGGGCATTTTTTGCCCCACATTTGGGGCAGGTTGCCAGTGCGAGCGATGTGCCGCAGTTGTTGCAGAATTTCCCTGCACCAGCTGGTTTGCCGCAGGCGGGGCAGACCACTGTCTTGCTTTCCAGCTTGCCTTTCCAGACCGTAGCGGTTTCGGCGGCCTCATCGATGTTACGGCGCATGGCCTCGGCCCGGGCCTTCGCCACCGTCACCTCCTGCCGGGGGGCACAGTTGGTACAGAGCATTTCGTCTTCGTTGTAGCAGGCGTCACAGACCCATTGATGGCAGCCGTGACAGCGGTTAAAATGTTGCCGCGCCTCGTTTTGCCCCCGTTCGAGGGCTTTTTCGTGTTCCTTTTGCCATTCGGGACTCATGCCCTCGAATCGTTCGGAGAGAATGTCGCCGCCTCGCTCCAGTGAATACCCCAGGTCGCTTAAACGACCTCCGAACAGGCTGCCCAATGCTCCCGCACCCCGCGCCAATCCTCGGAGCCCTCGGTTCTTTTTGTAGTTCTCTGATTCAATAAAGCTGCTTTTGTATCCGTCCTGACAGAGATCGCAGTAAAAGGTAAACTGGAAACCTGCCTCGGTAGAATTGTCCTCATAGTTGCGCGTAAAGGATTGCAGCATAGACATTCACCTCATTTCTTGATTGGTTTGATTTTTTTGCCGCAGGCGGTGCATTTTTGGTTTTCAAAGAATTGCAATACATCACAGCGTGGATTTTGGCAGCGTATCATGAGTGTCCCGCCGCACTGCTCGCATTTTTCCTGTACAAAGGTCTGCTTCCCGCAGGCAGGGCAGGGAACATAAAGAGACCTGCCACAGGCGGAGCAAATGGGCTGCCCTTTTTCGATGGGGCGCAGACAGGCAGGGCAGAGATAACCGAAAGGGCTGCTGCTTTGACAAGCCGGACAAAACCGCGCGTCCCGGTCGATATATGTGCCGCAATGGATGCAAGGTTGTTTGTATGAGGCCATGGCTATTCCTCCTGTTTTGCGCCGCACTCGCCGCAAAAGCGTGTGCCGGAAGCCAATGCCGCGCCGCACTTGCGGCATTTCACAGCGCCCAGCTTTGCACCGCAGTCCTGACAGAATTTTGTACCGTCCGGGTTAATCGTGCCGCAGGAAGGACAGGTGCGGGCATCGTCCCCGGCGCGCCGGGCCGCCTCCATAGCGTCCTTTTCCGCCTGGGCATTCTTCATTCTTGTCTGTGCTTCGATCAGATTTTCCTGGACAAGACGCAGTTTTCTTTCCAACTCCGGATACTGACCGCTGTCTTTAGCCAAAGCCTGCTTGCCGATCTGTGCATAAAGCTCGGTTTCCTGTCTTTGCAGATCGCTTACATCCGACTGGGCAGTCATCAGCTTCACATCCGGGTCGTCCTGGGGCATAAAACTGGAAAGCCCCTTCATCAGGTTGCCGAAATTTCCAAGTCCACTGAATAAATCAGCCATATGATTTCATTCCTTCCCTTATTCGTAAGCAGACTGTGGCATACGTGAATCATGAGTTACTTTAACAATCTGAATTTGCCAATAATGGGAAGGTTTTTAGCTTTTCCACTGAAACCATTAACCAGCCCCATAATAGCCAGTATGAGTATACCTAGGGCATAAATTGGCATAAGCATCCATCCGATTATAGGTATAATCATCAGAATCATGTTTCCTCCCAAGGCCAGAATCAGCAATAACAATCCCTGGTTGGCATGGAATCTTCCAAATTGTGAGTCGGGACAGGCTAGCAGGGGCAGGAAAAAAAAGATATAGGCCAGCCCTGCCATGGTCTTGTTTTTTTCAACATCTTCAGGGTCAAAGATGGGGATGGTATTCTCCTGTGTTTGAGTGCCAAGGTTTGAATCTGTCGTCATGAGAAATCCTCCTTTACAAAATTGATTTTGATTTAAATATACTGACCCTTGTCGTGAAAGTAATCACACCGGGGGTGATTTTAAGGGCAAAAAACCACAATCACCCTAAGGGTGATTGTGGTTTTTAATTTAGTTATAGGGTGAGAAAATGGATTTTTATGCTATGATTAAATAAAAATGTAATTTGAATCAGAATTGGCTTTAGTGAATATGAATATTATAAGATGGAGGGACAAAGTTCATATGAAAATAAATCGTATAATGGTTATCTTCTTGATACTGTTTTGCATTACAATGTTTGCCGGGTGTGAAAAATCTGACCGGGTAGATTCCAAAAATCCAGTAACTCTTACCCTTTGGCATAATTATGGCGGCCAATTAAAAGAGACCATGGATGAGATGATCGATGAATTTAATGAGACCACAGGGGCGGAAAATGGCATTACAATAAGCGTTACATCTATATCGGGCAGTGCTGCTCTCCATGAAAAGCTCACCATGGCCGCAAATGGTGATCCAGGTGCCCCATCCCTTCCTGATATTACCACCGCCTATCCCAAAACAGCACTTATACTGGCAGAAAAAGGACTACTGGCTGATCTTAATCGGCAATTTAGTTCGAAGGAACTTTCCGCCTATATCCCTGAATTTCTAAAAGAAGGCCGTTTAAAGGGGGATAGCCTCTATGTCTTTCCCACAGCCAAGTCTACGGAAGTTTTGTTTGTAAATAAAACTTTGTACGATAGATTCGCGCGGGATACAGGTGCCAGAATCCAAGATTTAAGTACCTTTGAGGGGATTATAAGAAACGCCGCACTTTATTATGATTGGACAGATCAACAAACCCCCAAGATTCCCAATGACGGCAAATTGTTTTTTATGCCGGACTCAGTGTTTAATTTCTCACAAGTCGGATATAGGCAACTAGGCGCAGAGTTTATTAATAATGGCCAAATTAATTTTAATTCTCCGCAATACCCCAGGATATGGAATGCGTATTATAAACCTGCTGTTTTAGGTCAGGTAGCTGTTTTTAACGGATATGCCACTGACCTTGCCAAAACGGGTGACATCGTATGTTCAACCGGCTCAACCGCCGGGGTATCGTTTTTCTCTCCTATGGTGACGTATAGGGACAACAGCTCTGAACCAGTAGATTTGGCAATACTGCCTTATCCGATTTTTGAAGGCGGGAAAAAAGTTGCGATACAAAGAGGAGCCGGTATGAGTGTAATCAAGTCGACTAAGGAAAAGGAGCGTTGTGCCGGCATTTTTCTGAAATGGTTTACAAGCCCTGAAAACAATCTTCGTTTTGTATCCTCAAACGGGTATCTTCCTGTAACGGAAGAAGCCTTCGGCAAGATTATGGCAGAAAAAATTAATATGATCCCAGATCCCAAAATAAAGAAACTGCTTCAGACAGCCAGGATAATGCAAAAAGAATATGAGTTTTACATACCGCCATTATTTGCCAATAGTGATGAAATAGAAGGACAGTATGAAAGCCAATTAAAAGAAATAGCTGGCAAATCCAGACAAGAATATATTGACCTTTTAAAGAACCAGGATTCAGTGCGTGCCTATGACGCTGTAACGACTGGGGCATATAGCGGTTTTATAAATTCATTCTCAAATTAGAGTAAGAGGCTTATTGAATTGAAACATGCATTTATAAATCAAAAAATAGACCTATGGAAGCAAAAACTTCAAATAGCGGATGGGAACAGTATGTCTATGGATAGCAGGCTATTCTTGTTCCTGGTAGTTCTGGTTTTGACTCTTATTCTTGGAGTTATCGCCATTTTTCTGATGACAGGGATATTTACTGCCGGTCTGCCGGAGAGTGAGAAAATGGCGGAAAATGAGCTCTTGCATGCTTCCCAGGGTATTTCCAAACAATATGGAGAGCTTTCTGTGCAGGCCCTAGAATATTCTAAGGGATTATCCAGGAGTATAGAGGAAAAAGCGGGGCAAATGGGTATATCTGTATCCGATCTGCAGGAACATCCTGAAATGCTGGAAGAGATTATATCAGGTGAAGTTGACCGGGCTGTGTTTTCTCTGCAAAGAGCTAAGTGCAGCGGTGTTTTCTTTATTCTAAATGCCACTGTTAACCCAGTCCTTGCTAATGCTAAAAACTCTCGGGCCGGTTTGTATATTAAGAATATGGAGCCTAATATCATCAGTTCCTCTTCGCCCAACATTATTATGTTACGTGGTATTCCCGGTATCAGCCGCAAGAATTCGATACCTCTGCATGCCCAGTGGAAGATGGAGTTTGACGTAAGCGATGCCCCTTACTATCATCGCCCAATGAAAACTTCCCGTGTTAAGCAGGACTTGCCTATATCACGTCTGTATTATTGGAGTCCTGTTATCACCATACCAGATACCAGTGAGGAAGTCATGCTTTGTTCGGTTCCCTTGATTGATTCCTCTGGTAATGTATTCGGTGTATGCGGGTTTGAAATGAGTGCTATGCTCTTCAAACTTACTTACATGCCTAATAATGCTATTTATAACCGCCTCTTTTGTCTGCTTGCACCCATAAATAAAGATACAATCAAATTACAGCAGGCAATGTTTGCGGGTGGTTATTCGGCCAGACTTATCTCTAAAGGCAACGATACTCTTAAAATTACGGATGCCAGGCGTTCTTTTTACTCTTACCGGCAGGGTCGGGACAGTTCATTCTGGGGAATTCATGCTCCTGTGAACTTATATCCCGAAGGTTCTGCCTATTCTGACCAGAAATGGGTGGCAGCCATTATGGTTCCTGAAGATGATATAGTGGAGTCGATTACCAGATTGAATCTGCTCTTGATCTCCTCGCTGATCGTCCTGGTTCTTCTGGGAATAACAGCATCTCTTGTTTTAAGCCGCAGGTTTATGAAGCCCATTGCCGCAGGCCTGGATATGATAAAAACTACCGATTTGAGCGATGTGCCAAAAACTAAAATAGCTGAGATAGATGACTTAATTAATTATCTGGCTGTCCACAATGAAGAACTATATGAAAAGGCCAGGCGGGAAAATCTCTCCCTGGCTATTCTCGATGAGTTTGCCGAAAACACTAAAAGGCTCTCTCCAGCAGAGCGTTCCGTTTTCGATCTTTATGTAAAGGGTTATGCTGCCAAGGAAATAGCTGAAGAACTATGCCTTAGCATAAATACAATAAAAACTCATAGCAAACGTATATATATAAAACTAAATGTAAGCACCCGGGAGGAGCTTCTCCTTTATATAAACATGTTAAAGGAAATCGGGAAAGAAATAGAGTGAAGCGGCCTATATTCGCTTAACCGGCTATACTTATTTCCTCCCGTTGGGGCTATATAAGATTGTCGATGGAAACATTGGCAATTTTTTTATCTTCATACGTGTAACGGAATAAAAGTAATCTTCATAGAATGAGGCGTGGGAAATAAAATTACCCCCGCCTAACTTTTTTTTGCAAGCAAAAAAACTGTCGAGGAGGAAAAAAATGGAGAAGCTTATTCCGTTACATCATCTATCACTTGGAAGTTCTGGGGAAGTCAGGCAATTAACAGCGGCTGGCCATACCAGGCGGCGCATGATGGACCTGGGTTTGATTTGCGGTACCAGGGTGGCGGCTCTGCAAAAGAGTCCTTCCGGGGATCCCGTTGCCTATGAGATTCGTGGGGCAGTCATCGCTCTTCGCTCCCAGGAAGCAGCCGGAATAATGGTAAAGGCAGATGGAAATGGAGGAATACCCCATAGTGAGTATTAAACCAGAACCGGGTCGGCAGATGATCGCAGAATTGTTGAAGATTGATTTGAATCAGGAGGATTTTATAGTTGCTTTGGCCGGCAATCCCAACACCGGCAAAAGTACGGTTTTTAACAGCTTGACAGGGCTTAACCAGCATACCGGAAATTGGCCGGGAAAAACAGTAACCACGGCCCGGGGCAAATATGTGCATAATGATAAGACTTTTATCCTGGTTGATTTGCCCGGCACATATTCCCTGTCGGCCAATTCGGTGGATGAGGAAATAGCCCGCGATTTTATCTGTTCGGGTGTACCCCATGTAACGGTAGTGGTGGCCGATGCCACCTGTTTGGAGAGGAACCTGATTTTAGTCTTGCAGGTATTGGAGATTACCAACCAGGTTGTTTTATGTGTAAATCTGCTGGATGAAGCTAAACGCAAGGGAATTCAGGTTGATCTACCCAGGCTTTCAGAAATGCTGGGAATACCTGTGATTGGCACGAATGCCCGGGATGGGGTTGGTTTGAAAGATTTAAAAGATGCCATTGACCGGGTGGCGCGTAAAGGAATGACTTTAACCCCGATAGTGGCTGAATATGGTGATGAAATCGAAAAACAGCTAAGATTTTTGCAGCCTGACATACAAAAATATGTAAAAAATGGTGTGAATAGCAGATGGATAACGCTAAGTCTGCTGGAGAAAGATCCCGGAAGCATGGAATGTGGGGCAAACGATACATTTTTCAAAGAAGCTTTGCCTCAGGAATTAACTGATTCATTATACCTGGTCAGGCAATCCCTGCAGCAACACTATCCGGATCCAGAAAGACTGCATGATCATATCGTTGCCGGTATTGTTAATAGGGCAGAAGGGATAGCTAAGGAAGCCATATTTTGCAAAAAAGCGGATTATAACGACCTGGATCGCCGTATAGATAGCGTACTTACCTCCAAAATCTGGGGAATTCCGGTCATGCTGACTTTATTGGGAATGGTTTTCTGGATTACCATCAAAGGTGCCAACTATCCTTCCCAGGCTTTAGCATCCGGTTTTTTTTGGTTGGAGGAGCGCTTAACCCATTTCTTTTTGTATGCGGGCTGGCCGGGTTGGCTGCATGGACTTTTGGTATCAGGGATGTATAAAACCCTGGCCTGGGTCGTTTCGGTTATGCTGCCGCCTATGGCTATTTTCTTTCCTTTGTTTACGCTCTTGGAGGATCTTGGTTATCTGCCTCGTATTGCCTTTAATCTGGATAACTATTTCCAAAAAGCATGCGCCCATGGCAAACAGGCTTTAACTATGTGCATGGGATTCGGCTGCAATGCCGCCGGGGTCATTGCCTGCCGGATAATAGATTCTCCCCGGGAACGTCTGATAGCTATTATAACCAATAATTTCGTGCCCTGTAACGGACGTTTCCCAACCTTAATAGCTCTAGCTACGATCTTTATAGCCGGAGGTATGGCAGGACACTACCAATCCCTGGTGGCTTCCCTGAGCATTTTGGCGGTCATAGTACTGGGGGTAGTCGTAACCTTAGCCGTATCCTGGCTGTTATCCAAGACTATATTAAAAGGGCTGCCATCGTCATTTACCCTGGAACTGCCTCCTTATCGCAAACCTCAACTCGGCAGAATCATTGTCCGCTCAATTTATGATCGTACCTTATTTGTTTTAGGACGGGCGGTAATCGTCGCTGCACCGGCTGGCATGATTACTTGGGCATTAGCCAATATCAGCGTGGGGGAATTAAGCATTTTACAGCACGGGGTTAACTATCTTGATCCCTTTGCCCAGTGGCTGGGTCTGGATGGGTTTATACTGATGGCCTTTATCCTGGGCTTGCCGGCCAATGAAATCGTCATCCCCATTCTGATTATGAGCTATATGTCAACCGGGCAGATGATTGAATTAGACAGTCTGCAGGCCTTGCGGGAACTCTTTGTAGCCCATGGCTGGACCTGGCTGACGGCTGTTTGTACGATGCTGTTTTGCCTGAATCATTTCCCTTGTGGAACCACCCTTTTAACTATCCAAAAAGAAACCCAGAGCCTGAAATGGACCGGGGTGACCTTCCTGGTAACGACTGCAACCGGCCTTATACTGTGCTTCCTGGTTGCCCAGAGTGCCCGCTTGTTGGGGCTGGCCTAATCCGACAGGGGAATATCCCCGGTCGGATTATCTTTTGAATTCGATACCACCTAGTATACAAAGACAGTTAAAGTGGATTATTTTATCGGCGCTTTGCAGATTACCGCTTTGCATGGTTGCACTGCCAACTATTCCTCCTGTTCCCCGACCCATTAAATCGATTCCCCCCAGCACCGCAGTTCCCTGACAAGTTATAGCTACATCTTCGGGAACAATAACGGTTATACCGCCCATAATAGCCGATAAATCCAGATTAATCTCCTTTTCCCCAAAGGCAGCTTTGCTTATATCAAGTTCAACCCCACCCATTAGGGCGACATATTTCCCACTGGTAAGTTCCCAATCTGCATCGTTTTTCTCCACTGCGCCCATTATCGCTAACTGACCGGTGCTGTTTGGTTGGTTTTTACTGAGCAGACTTAAGCCGATTAAAATAATAATAATAGGCCAAAATACCTGCCAGAAGTTCTGCATATCAATCTCAAAAAAGCCCGCATTTCGTCCGAAGAAAATAACGCCCAGAGCTATCAATAAGCTGCCCGCCACTATACTGGGGAGATCACGCCGGTTGACAATGAAGCCAATCCCTGCAATAGCTAATAAGAGCGGCCACAGTAAGTTTAACAGATAGGTTAAGCTGATATTAACCAAACCAAAATTATTCAGCAAGGCCAGTATACCTATTAGAATAATGAGAATACCTACAATATGATGTCCATTTAACTTACGCATCAAATTACCTCCTTAAAATAGGTGTGGGGGTTCTTTGGGGCTGCCGGTAACGTACATTCATCTGAAATCCATCCAAAAGCAAAACATGAGACGATGAGAACGTTGCTCTGGGTCTATTATATCCTTATAAAAAAACTTTAATAAAGAAGTTTGTTATAATGATTAAAAAAAGCGGATGTAGCAACGTCCCTTTGTAAAAGATGGGAGATGATTATTTGCGACTGACCGACCAGGAGATTATTGATTTACTTCAGTACTCATTTGTGCGCATTGACGGTGCTTGGTTTATGGCTTTGGCCAAAGGCCATGGAATCCAAACAGCCTGGGATGCAGATGTGGAGGCTTGGAAACAGTTTTCCTATCTTTTTGGCAAAAGGCTTAGGAAAAATTATATCAAAGAGCCGGTTTGGCCGGAGAGTTTTATCGAGGCCATGGAGATACTAAGTAAGGTATTAAAGATTGAAGGCCGGGAAGTAACCCTGGAGCAGGAACGCATCGTGGTAAGGATTACCGAATGTGAAACGCAGAAAGCCATAGCTAAAGCCAATATTGCCGACTGCGGGATCGTAACCGTCTATACTTACCAGGGATTGGCCCGCGGACTGTTTGACAAGGATTTTGAAATCGATGTACAGCATACCCAAAATTTAAATCATGGTGACCCATGTTGTGAGGTTATCATTAACCTCCCTTAGTCAGCGGGTCGGCCATTTTTCCAGCCTTATCGTTAAGTGCCGACCTGGGGGTGATTAGAAATAGACCCAGGTAATACAGATTAAAAGGATCTACTCAGACCTTATAAACGCCAAAGGATACAGGTTGTAATAAATAATTCATATCTAAGGAGGACTATATGAAGGTTAATATTACTATACTGGTGGAAAACACGACCCCGATGCCAGGCTTTTACGGAGAGTACGGTTTTGCTGCTCTGGTAACTGTAGATGAGCAAACCTACCTGTTTGATACAGGTTCGGCCGATGCTCTCTTCCAAAATGCGGCCGCAGCAGGCATAGACCTGAGCCGGATCGATGATTTGATTATCAGCCATGGTCATTTCGATCATACCGGGGGAGTAATGGGGTTTCTTAAGACCGGACCCAAGAAAATATACGCACATTCCAACCTGTATATTCCACGCTATGTAGTTCTGGGTGAGTATAAAAAGGAGATCGGCGTTTCATTTTCCCCGCGGGAGATCAAATCCCAGGGGGCCGAATTTATCTGCACAGACGGTTTTACCGAAATCAGTCCGGGGGTTTTTGTAACCGGGCAGATACCTAGAAAAAACGATTATGAAGATGTCGGCGGCAGTTTCTTTGTTTATGAAGGTGAGCGGCTGGTGCCTGATACTATTGCTGATGATATGTCCATGGTGATTAACCATCCTGAGGGTTTGATAATCATAAGCGGCTGTGCCCATGCCGGTATAATTAATACGATTACATATGCCCAGGAAAAAATGGGACAGGAAAAAATACTGGCATTCATAGGCGGAACCCATCTGGGCGGGGCATCAGAAGATAGAATGAACCGGACTGTAGAAGCGCTTCAGGGGATTGATTTGGAGAAGCTGGTAGCCTGCCATTGCACGGGTTTTGATCCTATGGTAAAACTTCGTAATGCCCTGGGAGATAAACTGGTCAAAGGAGAAGTAGCCATGAACTTCCAATTTTAGCACCAAGTACCGCAGCAGAAGGGAGAGTCGGTCGACTCTCCCTTCTGTTCGACTAGATTATCTAGCGGACGCATTGTTGTTCATAATACTACGACCCCAGCCGCCTGGATTTTTAGGGCCATTGCTGCAACTGTATCCGCGTCTTGCGCCCCTTCTAGGGTTGTTGGCGTTGCGGCTGCGGTCAACGGCACACCCTCCTCGGAGTCGTCCGGTTCCCGCTCCCTGTCCGTAAGGACCTGTTCCATCCCGGTTAGGCATATAAATTCACCCCTTTCGTTAAATAACGGTCAACTGTTTCATTATATTTTCCCACAAAGGAAAAAGCATTTTATGGATTGTCGAATCGGTTGCCGGAACCCGGGCTGCGGCAATGCAATTGGCTACCAGGGTACTAAATGGCACCTTGCCGGCTACGGGGATCATGTGCCAAGAAGCCCAGCTTTCAATGTCCCGGCTTATAACCGGATTCAAATCCCATTTATTAATAATTAAGGTGCTTTTAATATTACGCTGTTGCAGAAGTTGATATATACGTTGCAAATCATGAAAACCGGAGCGGCTCGGCTCAGCTACCAATACCGCCAGATCCACTCCAACCAGGGCAGAAATTACCGCACAACCAATTCCTGGAGGGCCGTCAGCAATAATAATAGGAAGCTGGTCTGCCACAGCCATCTTGCGTGCCACGGTTTTAACTTGAGCCACCAGCTTGCCGGAATTCTCTTCGCCCGGTTTTAGTTCCGCAAAGAAAATGGTTTGATCCCGATTAAAAACCCCGCTATACCATTTCCCGGAAGGGCGGGGCTGCATTTTGATGGCTTTAACCGGACAGATTTTTTCACAAAAAGCACAGCCCTCACAAGCCAAAGGGATAATCTGCAGATTAGTATCAATAGCATCAAACCGGCAAATTTCTGCACAAAGTCCGCAAGCGTTACAAACATTCTCATCAATTAGAGCAGTCTGTCCGGCACTGAAATAGCAGGTGCTGGTGATTTTTGGTTTTAAAAGGATAGGCAAATTGGAGGCATCCACATCATAGTCACAAGCTATACATTGATCCGCCAGATGGATAAAGGAAGAGGTCAAAGAAGTTTTTCCGGTTCCGCCCTTGCCGCTGATAAATAGAATTTCTTTCACTTATACGGCCTCCTTAATCTGGCGGATAATATCCGTCATAATACAGCGCAGTTCAGGCATTGCCTCCAAAGTCTCCGCGCCCCGCATATAGCTTCGGGCCAGTTCAGGACTGAAGGGAATTCTTGCCAATATAGGAAATCCGGTACGCCTGGACAGGTCTGACAGGTATTGATCATTGCCCTGCCAGCGATTAATAACCAAGCCGCCGGGGATATTCAGCAGCTGCAGGGCTTCCAGGGATAGTACCAGATCATGTCTGCCCAAAGGTGTCGGCTCGGTAACCAGCAGACAATAATCACTGCCTTTGATGGCTTCAATCATGGCGCAGGTGGTTCCGGGAGGACAATCAATAATCCTGGTTGGTGCCCCAGGTGCTTTTTGTTTGCAGGCCTTTATCAAGGGCGGGGATAAAGCTTCGCCTACATTGAGCCGTCCTGTGGAAAGGGTTCCGCAACCCGGTACCAAAGTATCCTCAATTACCCCCAGCGGATGTTTGGTTTCCCTTATGGCCGATTGTGGACAAAGCGCCACACAGGCTCCACAGGAATGACACAGTTCGTTAAAGACCAATACTTGGTCTGGTATCACCACCAGGGCGTTAAAATTGCATATTGCCGCACAATCTCCACACAGTGTACAGTAATCCGGATCGATAGTGGGCACTAACCGGTGTACTACACTGGTTGTAAGCGGGGACTGATTGAAAACCAGTCCGGCATTAGGTTCTTCCACATCCGCATCGATAAGCACAACCCTTTCATCATTTAACACCTTCATTAGAGTAGTCGATATTAGAGTTTTGCCTGTACCGCCTTTTCCGCTGGCTACCGCAATCTGCATTTTAAACTCCCTTCTTAGCTATGACAATCTCCCGCATGGGCATGTTCTGAACATACTGCCCCGGTGCTTTTAAGCTGACCTTGTTCATAAAGCTTGATTACATCTTTTATGTTGCCGGACACTCCCACGATCAACTGAATACCTTGGGCAGCAAACAGTTCCTGTGCTCTGCCTCCCATGCCACCGGCTATAACCAGCTCAGCCCCCAGTTCTTTAAGGAAACCGGGCAGAAACCCAGGCTGATGACCGGGATTTTTTACTGTTTTAAATTCCCTGGTATCCGTAGCGAATAAAGTGAATTCCGAACAATGGCCAAAGTGAGCAGATACCATATTGTCTTCACTAGGAATAGCTATCAACATAACCAATACCTCCGATTTAAGTTTAATAAAAGGCTTTTTTTTGCCAGCAGCTAATTGCTGGGGGATAGCAGTTCCGGCAATGCCTCGGCTCGGTAGCTATCCAGAGCTTCGGTTACAGTTTTGCCAACGATACCGCCATAGATTTTCACATCCGCCTGCTTGAGAACGGCAAACGCTTTCGGTCCCACCCGCTGCGCCAGAATAAAGCCGACATTTTTATTTAAAAGTGTTTGCACGGCTCCGGTGCCTGCACCGTGGGCTGCATCTGCCGCGGGGTTGGCTAGAGGTTCGAAATCCTTGGTTTCCGGATCCCAGATCATAAAACAGGCACAGCGCCCGAAACGTTCATCTACCTGAGATGAAGGGGAAGAGCCGGTAGAACAAATCGCAATCTTTTTAATCATCTTGTACTCCTTTCCTTTTGTATTTAGTTGCCGGGCTGATCAGGCTTTATTGTGTAAACCATTTTTTGTTATGAACATATGCTCATAACGTTATTATAATAATATTCCTTTTTAGTTTCGCTTGTCAAGCCGGACGAAAAATGATTTTAGATCTTTTTCTTGCTATATCTCCAAGGTGTAGTAAAATAAAAATTACCATATGATAATCATTATCATATGAAGTGTTTAAAGGGGTGTTTAAAATCGACAAAAAGATTATAGAAAGTCTGGATAAAGCCGGTTATCGTCTGACACAGCCCCGCAAAGCAATCCTGGAAGTAATGAAGGAAAATAAAGGTCAGCATCTGACTGCAGAAGAAGTTCTGCTGGCAGCTCGTGACAAAGCACCCAATATCGGAATTGCTACAGTCTACAGGTGTCTGGAAAGCTTAACTAGTATGGATATACTGTATAAAACCACCTTTGACGAGGGGAAATATCGTTACGAATTGTCCGATGAAGAAATCCACCGCCACCATCATGTAATCTGTCCCGCCTGCGGGAAAATTAGCGAGGTGGAGGAAGATTTGTTATGCAGTCTGGAACAGCATCTTGAGGATCAGGGGTATGAAGTGGTTGACCATCATCTAAAAGTGTATGCATACTGTCCGGAATGCATCCCAAAATAAAGAGGCTATACAGTATTAAGACACTTATTAACACTTAAATTAGAATGGAATAAATTATTATTTATTCCTTGAAAGATTAAAGACGCTGCCTAACTTTTGCAGACTATCCAAGTTTTTACCAGCCTTGTGCCCTGAATGGGTTGAAGCTACTTTAGAAGCAGGGGCATCTGAAAATCCGTTTATTGGCAATCAGTTGGGCAGGATCCCCGAAAACCATTGTCTGCCATAGACGATAATGATTATTAATATTATATATGTACGAGATGTACGGCGAGGTGTTTTTTGTGAAAATGGTTTTGGTAGGCAACCCTAATGTAGGTAAAAGCTCAGTTTTAAACGTCCTAACAGGCAGCCGCCTGTTTGCCTCCAACTATCCTGGCACTTCTACCGAGATCGCCGCGGCCAGACTGGAACTGGACGGCACTGAGATTAGATTTTATGATACTCCGGGGGTTTATTCCATCTATTCCAATAATGAAGGCTCCAATTTGACCCGCGAACTCCTCGAAAAAGAAGCTATAGATATTATTATTAATATTGTCGATGCCAGCAATCTGGAAAGAAATCTGGTGCTAAGCTATGAACTTCTAGATTTAGGATATCCGCTGTTGGTTGTCTTAAATCAGGTTGATCGTGCTCGCGAAATAGGGATGGACATTGATGTTTTCAAACTGTCATCTCTCCTAAATTCGCCGGTAATAGCTTTTTCCGCAAGCACCGGCGAAGGTGTGGACGAGTTTCAGGCATTTTTAAGAGATACGGCATCCATGAAGGGAAAAAACGCCGGGTCTAACCCGGCTGAATCGCTTAACGTGCGTCGGATTAGATTGGATGAAAGTTGTGACTGTTCCGGCAACTGTGGAAGGTGCTCTATTGTGGTAGAAGAATGCACCACCAATCTGGATCTGCAAAGAGCTGAAAGGGCCCGCGCTACCGCCCAAACGGTGACAATTCCGACTGCACAAGCTGCCTCGGGTTATCTACAAAACATCCGGTATTTAGTCGACCGGCCGGTTGCAGGAACCCTGGTTTTGTTAATACTGGCATATCTGGCACTGGTTGCTTTAAGTAAATTTATCTCCATGTGCGAAGGGCCTATCGCTAATCTGCTAGAGCCGGTAAGCGAAATACTGCATGGATTTATTTTATCCATTATGCCGCCTGGCTTTGTAGCGACCGTATTGGCAAAGGCAATTCCAGAAGGGTTGATTATTCCATTTACTATTATTATGCCGGCTATGCTGATGGTCAGCTTGTTGATGGCATTATTGGAAGACACCGGTTTATTGCCGCGTTATTCCGTAGCCCTGGAGCGCTTGGGAAATTTTTTTGGGGTTTCCGGGCAGGCGGTTATTCCATTATCTCTGGGGTTTGGGTGCAGAACTCCGGCTGTCATGGCGACCCGTGTATTGCCCAATGATACCCAGAGATTTATCGTCATAACGCTATTAAGCATTGTCATACCCTGTGCGGCGACGGTAGGCGTATTGGTTATGATCAGTGCCAAATTCAATGCTTCCCTGGCAGTAATTGTGTCCACCATGTTGATTGTAATGCTGCTCCTGGGATTAATATTGAGCAGGCTTAGCCCCCAGGAAGATGCGTTCATTTATGAACTTCCGCCGTTGCGTGTACCTCAGGCTAAGAATGTCTGGAATAAAATTAAACTGCGCTTTTCAGGTTTTTTTACCGAGGTTTTGCCCCTTTTGCTTATAATGAGCATCGCTATTCGGGCTTTAATAGAATCCAATCTTTTAGAAGTGTTTCAGGGTATGGAATCGATTACCCGGCTATTGTTTGGCATTCCGGCGGAAGCATTTGTAGCGGTACTAATAACTATATTCCAACGCTACCTGGCTCCGCTGGTATTACTAAACCTTAGTCTGACCTCGCGGGAGGCAACTATAGCCCTTTCCATGATTGCTTTATCCCTGCCCTGTTTGCCGGTCATGGTGGTAACCGTCAGGGAACTGGGTTTTAAAAGCCTTTTTAAAATACTGGGGATGGGATTTATTACCTCATTTGCGGTCGGGATGTCACTGAATATGATATTACCGGTTTAGGAGGAATTTATTTGAATACAACTGATCTAAAACGCGGACAAAAAGCAATCGTTCGTAACATTGGGAGTGGGAGGGGAGTGGAACGTAAAATGTTTGAAATGGGTATCAGGCCGGGAATTGAAATAGAACTGCTGGAAATACATCCCTTCAAAGGGCCATTGCTCTTCCAGGTGGGGCAATCAAGGGTTGTACTGGGCAGAAACCTGGCTGCCTCGGTTGAGGTTGAACCAATACAGGAAACATAGGGTTTAAAAAAGCAAGTAGAAGTCTTGCCTGATTAGCTGTTGGCTGATTCCAACTCCGTTAGCTCGTTGGCTTCGAACATAGCAATTGTTTGGGTGATGCTTTTACCACTGGCCCCGGTGTATATGCGCACATGGGCTTGTTTTAATACCTTAAAAGCCTGAGGACCGATATGGCCAACGATCAGTGAGCCCACCCCTGCCTGGATGAGTCGTTTGGCAATGCTGGTTCCCGGGGAATTATAATGGTCTGATTCCCGGCTGTTTAATACCTCAAAAGTCTTGGAGTTTAAATCCCAGACCATAAAATGAGTGCAGCGTCCAAAACGTTCCTCAATCACGGCGGAGGGGTCGCTGCCATTTGCACAAACAGCGATTTTATTCGGGAAAATGGGCGCGCCGTCTGTAACTGACTCCGGCACCAATCCTGCACCATAATGTTGGCAGCCTTCTCTTTGGGCTAAATTTCGTTCCCGGCGCCGACAATGCCCCTGCCCCAGGCAGTAACTGCCTCCTTCGATTCGTATGGATTTGCCATTGCTAAAGGCATCAGCTACTTTTGCGTAAGCCTCCGTTAAAATTCGTTGGAATGTGGGACGGGAGACCCCCATTAATTGAGCACATTGTTCCTGTTCCAAATTTAGATGGTTTTTTAAACGAATCGCCTCAATCTCTTCCACCTTGAAGACCACTTCTTCTACATCTGCCAGAGGCACTCCTACCGGCTTATAGGCTTGCACAGGCGGCATAAAAGCGACCATTCTGCATTTTGATTCCCTGGGCATAATCATTACCTCGCTTAATAATAGAATTGTAATAGACGCCTAAAAAGCGACTGCAAATTAGGAAACAACGCGTACCAGGAGGTATTTGTAAATGCACTTCTAGTTTAGGTTACTTAACTAATCGTTTATACGTTAATTATATTATGAAACTGCTTCTCTTGCCAGAATATGACCCAGCTCACTACTATAGATTAAATAACCTGGTAACTACTGATGTAAACTTCGTTCACAGGTCTATTCCTTAATTGGCGACAGTGCGGCTATTAGCATCCATATAAAAAGCGGCTAACCGCGAGCGGTCAGCCGCCTAGGAAATATGGTTATTTTACTCTCTGCCAGATTGCAGCAGCACCGTGTCCATGACCGATACACATTGATTCAACAATATATTCCACATCAGCGTAATCAGGATCCTGGAACATATAGAATATGTCACAGGCAATTCTAGCGCCGGTGCAGGCCAGCGGATGACCGATGGAGATCCCTGAACCCCAAACGTTTACTTTTTCTTTAGGAAGTCCTAACGTTTCGCGGCAATAAACAGACTGTGAAGCAAAGGCTTCGTTAATTTCCCAGAGACCAATCTGATCTTGAGTCATCCCGGCTCTCTTTAGAACCTTGGGAATAGCCAGAACTGGCCCAATACCCATGATATCCGGTTCCAATCCTATTACTGCAAAGTTTAAGAGCTTCATTACCGGTTTTTTGCCTAATGCTTTGGCACCTTCGGCAGTAGCCAGAACAACGCCGGCTGCGGCATCATTGATCTGGGATGAGTTGCCGGCGGTTACGGTAGCCTGTTCATCCTGCATGAAAACAGGTGCCATGGCTGCCAGAGACTCCATGGTAGTTTCGGGCCGGACTCCCTGGTCACGGGCCACGCAGAATTCAACCAGTTCCTCGCCTTTTTCAGCGGCAGCTTTGGCCAGATGGTCAGTCGCTACATAAGCACCATCTCTTTTTACTTCACCTTTGGCACTTTTAGCCGGTACTTTAGCCATAATCGGAATGATGGCATCTTTAGCTTTTCCCAGTCCTCCGTTGGCAGCCTGTGCGGCAGCACATTTTAGATGGGACTCCATGGCAAGCTGATCCTGAGCTTCCCGTCCAACGTTAAAACGCCGGGCCACTATTTCAGCAGTGTAGCCCATGTTGATTGCGGCCAGGGTCATATAGTTGCCTAGATCAGGATGGACATCAGCTCCGGCTCCCATAGGTATATGGGACATATGCTGGGCACCGCCGGCAATTTGTACGTCCCCGCCCCATCCTGCCATCATCGTGCTGGTGGCAAAGGAAATGGAATTGAGTCCGGATGCACAGAAACGGTCTACAGTACAACCTGGAACATCGTAGGAACCATCGGACAGTATCCAGGCGAGACGGCCCTGGTTAAGACCCTGTTCCATGAAAGCATTAGCCGTAGCGGCCCAAACTACATCATCGATCAGTTCAGCCTGTTTGGCTTTGTCTTCGCATCCGATTCTTTTTCTAAGTTCTTTAAATACGATAGCAGATAATTCGTCAGCGCGGACATTGGTGAACCAGGATTGTTTTCCTGCACGGGCAACGGCCGTACGTGCAGCCTCAACTACAAATACATCCTTCATACTTCAAGTATCCCCCTTTAAAATTTTTTTTGTTTGGAACCAAAGCTTAACCACTCACAATATATATTCTAGGTTGAGGAAAAAATACCTTTTTTTACATAAATAATAACTAATAACCATTTTGATAAATACTTCCATTTTATAGATTTTTAATGGAAAAATAGAAATATTCGCCAAACATTATGACTTTTTAACTTTGCTTATCGATATTAATATAAAAGTAGATTGAAAATTATTAATTTGTAAGAGGATATATTTTTTCCCTGTCGAAATATAATGTTCAGGTTAGTAGCGAATAAGGGGAGTTCTATGCGAGAGTATATTGTTTACACCATACTTGTTTTTTTCCCGATCGGAATATTGATGAATTATCTGCTTCGCCGTCAAGGCTTAATTTTCAAATACAGGGTGGCTATTATCACTGCTTCATTGGCAATTATTATATCGTTCCCGATTCTTATGGGAAATTTGGGTTTACCCATGGCACTTGTGTTATATTTTTCGGCAATTTTAGTTTTAACCTGGTTTTTTATAAAAGCGACTCAATCACCTGCTTGGTATTTAGCCCGGGAGGTTTCAACATCCGATGAGGTATTTGCCTCGAAACGGTTAGTTGATAAGACTAAAGTTCAGACAGTCGCTGATTTCGAAGATGCTGCCGGGATTGAGGAATTAAAGACATCAAACCTGTCTGTCAGTGAGAGTTCTGTGCCGGAAACTAATGTGAATAGGGATAACGATGAGATAATACCCAATCGTGACAATTTTCCAAAGAATCTGGTTCCAGCCGTTGAAGTTAATTCCGTTTCCGAATCAATTCAGGATGATGCAAGTAACGACGGGACACTTATTTTAGATAACGTAACCGAGTTGTCAACGTTACCAGATCAAATTTTATCGGTTCAGGTTAATTTGGAAGAATCGGCTGCTTTGGAACCTAATTTTGAAGAAACGTACCAAACTGATAACCTGGCAGAGGCAGAAGCAGATCATGTGCCTAATGCCGATAAGCAAATAGCGGCTGACAATTTTGCTGCAAGTGAGAATTTTAATGTGGTCAAGGATTTGGAGACGCTGGCGGACGAGCCATTAAAGAATGCTCTAAATGAAGCTGCGGTACAGGATACAGTTGCGGTTGGGGATATCGGGGGTGATGAACTCACAAATTCATCCGATAATATTACTCGAGATGATGAAGATGACATTTTGCCAATCCTGCCTGACTTATCGCCAACCGATGATTCTAATGCTATACTTTCTGCTGAAAATGAGCCCGGCCGGTCAGATGAACCAGGGGAGAAAATTAAGGGGCTTATTAATATAGATAATATAATGGAAACCTCAGAAACTGCCGATGATAATAACCTGCGCCGTAAGGATGAGCGGGTAAATCAATTAATCGATCAGGCCTTTAAACTGAAAAAAGCGCAGTACACTGCTCAGGCTTTGGAATGCCTGGCCCAAGCCTTAGAAATTACTTCAGACGAAGATTTATCTTACCTCTTGCTAATGGAGATGGTTAATATTTATAAGGACATGGGAAGGTATAATCAGGCTGAGGAACTTCTTTTCGCAAGCATTGGCAAAGCGTATAGGCGAACTGATATAATAGATGCAATTAAGCGTCAGCTTTCTTATATCAGAATGTTGAGTTTTGAATTGGACAGACTTGGTCTCGCCAATACACCTATTTCTGAGGTACCACGCTTGGTTCGCAAGAATGTGGCCGAGTTCGTCGAAATATAAGAAAGTAGATGAAGGGAGTTTGAGCTAATGAAAAAAAGCCAGGAGATCCTTGGCCTGCCTGTATTCTCTATAGTAGACGGGAGAAAACTGGGGCAGGTCAAAGATCTGGTGATCAATCCTGAGGAGGGCAAAGTCGATTTTATCCTGGTCAGCAACGGTAGCTGGTATGTGGGTGCAAGAGTTTTGCCTTTCAAAGCGGTTATGGGTGTTGGCGAGCATGCGGTTACGACTGAAAGCGAGAATCAGTTGGCAACGATTAACGATACCTCCAGTGCCAACAGTCTGCTGCAAAGGAACATAGAAGTTAAAGGAAATAGAGTCTTAACCAATAAAGGCAATCTGGTCGGTGTAGTCAGTGAATATGAGATTGATGAGGAAACTGGCAAATTGGTTCGCTTGGAGTATAAAACGGCCGCAGATGAATCCAAGATCGAAGTTGTAGAAGCTGAGAATGTTCTGACCTTTGGTACGGATGTAATTGTGATCAAGGAGCAAACAGGTTCGACTCCGCCACCGGTCTTAAGTTCTGAATCCAAAGAAGTTGCTGCCAATGTCGGCAGTGATGGTGCCAACCTCTTTAAAGAGAGACAAAAACAGTTCCTGGTAGGCAAGAGTGTAATTCAAGATATAAAAGACGCCGATGGCAATGTTATCATCCCGGAAGGTACGGTAGTTACCGAGGAAATCTGTGATCTTGCTGAAAGCAAAGGAAAATTTGTGGAACTTTCACAATGTGCTAAATAAGTAATTGGAGAGAACTGATATGACAGATGTAAACAAGATCATCATTAAGGTCATATCGCTAGGGTTGCTGGCAGCTTGTCTTTCAATTATGCTCGTATCCATGGCTTTGGCCAAAAGGGACGCAGCCATATATCCATCTAATCTAAAAATAGGTGATATTGCGGTTGCTAATCTAAATCAGGATGAGGCCGGAGCAAAAATAAGAGCCGAAATGGACCGAAAATGGGACAGTCAGCTTAAGATTATCATAGACAAGCAAAATTCCGTTGTTTCCATTCCGATAACTGAATTGGGGATTACATATGATGTGGATGCCAGCTTGCAAAAAGCTGATGAATATTTGCATACCGGAAGTCTCTTGCAGCATACTTTAATCCGCGGTGAATCAATTGATATTGCTCCGGTAATGAAGATAAACAACAAGGTTTTGTTTGATCAAAAACTTACTGATATAATGGATAAGGCCAATAAACCTGCTGTTGATGCTCGTGTTTTATATATCAAGGGTTACCTGGAATATGTGGTACATGTCGATGGCTATATAGTAAAACGAGATGAAAGTCTAGCCCATATCAAAAGGGCTATTGCACAGGGCTATCTGGGGCCGATTGCCTTAAAATTACAGGATGTTTATCCCAAAGTAAAGACCGAAGATATAAAAGATATCAAATCATTGATAGGTGTTGGCACAGGCAGCCTGAATGAATTTATTGTCCGCGAACCCATACTGGGCCAGACCATATCCCGCATTAATGGTACGATTGTTATGAATGAAGATGACTTCTCTTTAAAGACAGCTCTTGCTGATCACGAATCCAAAGATCTGGAGCAAAGCTGCCAGCAAGTGGCGTTAATAATCAGTAATACCTTGGCGAATGCTTGCCGATCTGCAAATCTACACGTAGTTAATACTGAGCCGGGAGAGGTTGAATTTATTAATAATACCGGCAATCCGCTGATGTTGAACATTGCGGTCGAAGGGAGTAATCTGCTGGTCAGAATTTATGGCCTACAGACTGAAAAAGGCAAAGAGATGTTGTTAATCAAAGAACAAACTATAATTAGTCCCCAAATAGAGGTTAAAATAGATAAAAAACTAAAGCCCGGGGATAAGATCGTGGAAAAGGGACAGGAAGGCCAAAAAATTTCTACATTCAGGGTGGTAAGGGTAAATGGTCAAGAGATCGAGAAAAAGCTCCTGACAGAAGAAATCCATCCTCCCCGCAATACAGTAATAACCGTAGCACCGGGAACGACTATAAAATAATACCTGGCCATGATGATTTGTGATATACTATCTAAGATAAATCTAAACATTTAAAGGATAATACC
>NZ_CGIH01000009.1:0-86038 GCF_000983115.1 Syntrophomonas zehnderi OL-4 | reverse complement strand
ATCTAAGATAAATCTAAACATTTAAAGGATAATACCTGTCTTTTTATATAATATATATCAGGTAGGAGAGCGAAAGGGGAAATACTCATGGAGGAATTAACTAAACAAGTAAAAGGGGAGTTGTTAAGAACCCTGATATGGTTTTCTATCGCCCTTGGTGCCGGAATCGGTATTTACATGTTGTTGTGGTAAAACCCCGCGGAATTTAATATTTTAAAAGATTTTAAAAGGCGGTTATATAACCGCCTTTTAAACGTCTAGTCCCTAAGACCGCAAGCACCAAAGGCAATAACTGTAATCTTAAGATCCATTAAACCGCTCCGTATAAAAATATTGCTGGATTCTTCATAAGTTTTAAGTGTCCCCCAGTGTCTGCGGACATCAACACTCCAAATCAAAAAAAAGCTCATTTCTATTTGACAATTATTTACCGTTGTTTTATACTCTAGTAAATACCCAAGGGGGGTATGAAGGGAAGTGAGATAATAATGGGAACCGATCCCCGTAGGAGTATTTTAATGAGACTTAAACGTATAGAGGGACAGGTTCGAGGGGTTCAACGGATGATTGAGGCCGAGGAAGAATGCAACGAAATCTTGAACCAGATTGCAGCCATAAAATCGGCTGTCAACCAGGTGGGGATTTTAGTATTTGAAAACCATGCCAAGGATTGTATTTATAAATCCATGCATGATGAGGAAAACCCTGAACAAAGTTTTAACGAAATCGTTGGAATGATGAGCAGGTTTATCAAGTAAATTGAAATAACGATTTATGAGGAGGGCTTATAATGGCTAACGTTAAAAATGTGGACACAAATAATTTTACCAGTGAAGTACTGGAATCTAATCAACCTGTATTGGTGGATTTTTGGGCCCCCTGGTGTGGACCCTGTAAAATGGTGGGACCTATCGTGGAAACCTTGGCGGAAGAAAATGCCGACAAGCTTACCGTTGCTAAAGTCAATGTTGATGAAAACCAGTCCCTGGCGGCTCAGTTTGGCATCAGGGGTATTCCCACCCTGGCTTTCTTTAACAACGGACAGGAAGTAAAAAGGGTTGTCGGTGCACAGGGCAAAGCGCAGCTACAGAAAATAATTGATGAAGTACTGGCATAAACCTGAAAATTAAAAAACACATCAATAGTCATCCTGTGGGATGGCTATTTTTTTGAAAAAAACAACGCCGCAGTTTTTACTGCTTACAGGCAACTATTTGCAAAAATAACACTCTTTACTGTAATCATCCGTATCTAAAATGCGTATTTAATTTAATATATTCATATGACAGTCGGGGGTATTATGGCAGTTATTAAGGTTGTCAGCTATAATATTAAAAACGGCCAGGGCATGGACGGACGGGTGGATTTGTCCAGAACGGCTGATGTTCTGCAGGCTTTGGATGCGGATATTATTTGTTTGCAGGAGATAGATAAATATAGACGGCGCAGTTTTTTTTGCAACCAGGCAGCTAGATTGGCTCGAATAATGCAAATGGAATACGTTTTTGGTTCGGCTATAAGGTATAAAATTGGTGCTTACGGAAACGCCCTTTTATCCCGTTATCCGGTTATTAAAAGCGTCAATCATCAACTGCCTGTGCCTTCGGGTAGATCTAAAAGGGCTATGTTGGAGATGCATTGTACTATTGAGGGTAAAAAACTGCGCGTTTTTAATACCCATATGGAATTGGACCGCAAGCTGCGTCTTAAGCAAATAGAGAATTTTATTGTTCCGCTTATTCTGTCCGCTGATTCCGCCGCGATTTTATGCGGGGATTTGAATGAGACCCCTGATGATGCTGGGGTTAAATTTTTATATGACTGCTTCAAGGACAGTTTTGCTGCTAATACCGGTTCTGTTACAGCTACATTCCGTGCGGATCAGCCTGTGGAAAGGATGGATTATATATTGCTCAATCCTGCCTGCAGAGCTGTGGATTATAAGATCATACCTTCCCTGGCTTCTGATCATCTGCCGGTTATGGCCTGGGTTGAGTTGGTCAGTTAAAAAACCATAGGAGGTGTAAGGTTGCTGTAAAATCTTGGGGATGCATTATGTTGCCCAATAATATAGTAAATCGGCTGTTTTTATTATAAGGCGGAATTTACCTCGAAGAATTGAAGAATTAAGGGAGGGAAATAAGTTGCCAAAAATTTTGGTAATATTAATGACGTTATTCTTTTTGGTTGGTATGCCATACCCTGTGGCCCCGCTTGACGCTGCCGAACCAAACCTAGAGGTGGTACAAGCTGATAAAGAAAACCGGGCAGCCGTCAGCCAGGAGGAAGCATGGGCAGTCTTGCAAGCTGCCTTTCCAGAGATTATGGCGGGGCAAGAACTGGATGCCGAGTACAGCGAACAGGGCTTGGATGGCGCTTCTTACTGGGAATTCCAACTAAAAGATGAGACTGGTGTCCCGAACGGAAACTATTCGTTAAGGGCGACTGTAAATGCATTAACCGGCGAGATAACTGCCATGCAATATAATCCCCTGCCTGCCTACTACCAGGGAAAAACAGTCGCGCTTAATCGGCAACAAGCCTATCAGGTTGCCGATGAGTTTGTAAAAAAAATTCAGCCCGACAAAGTAGCCGAATTGGTTTTTCTGGATACGAACCAGAGCAGCTACTATCCCCGGGACAGATTAAATACCTTTTACAATTTTACTTGGAATAGACAGAACAATGGAATGGTAGTGGATTGGGATAGTATATCGGTAGGGGTGGATGCTATTACCGGTAAAGTAACCCGCTATAGTTATGTCTGGCACAATGCCAATTTTCCTCCGGCCGGCACTACTATTTCCCCTCAGGAGATAACCGCTAAATTACTTGACGAAATCGGACTGTATCCCAGCTATACAACTCAGATATTAAATAGGGAGTCAATTTTTTTAAGACCTATCTATAGTTTAAATACAAATGCCCAGTTTTTCGATGTTAATACCGGTGAAGCATTAAAAGGGGACGGCACGAGGATTGCCAAGCAGGACGCGCGTATTTTTGAAACCATACCGGAACCTCAAAAGAATACTTCTCGGCTAGAAAGACCGGTGCAGGCTGCTGCTTCCAAGATGAACCCTGATCAGGCTAAAAAGGTGGCCGAAGAAGCATTTAAGAAGATGGGTATAACTGGCGAGATTAGACGCAGTGGAGGAGGAACCTCCAGTGGTTTAGGCTATCAGGAAGAATTTTGGCATTACAGTCTGGTGGATAATAAAAGCAGCAACCGTTTTGGGAATGGCCCGGAAATTGGTATTGATGTACATACCGGTTTCATTCATCAGTACAATAATTATGCGGCAGCCAACGGCGGCGGGGAAAACAGTATCACCTATGCAACGGCTTTGCAAAAAGCCCAGGAGGCGATTAAACTGCTTAACCCGGAAAAGCAAAATCAATTCGTACTATGTAACCAACTATGGGATGAAGAACCTGCAGATACTTATCATTTCTATTTCAATCGCCTGGTTAACGGAATCAGCTGCCCGGGCGGCATAAGGGCGGAAATAAACAAATATACCGGCAGTCTGATCAACTATTGGGTGAACTGGCCTCCATATGGATTTAGCGCCCTTGAGAACATGATTAGCCCGGCCCAAGCTGAGTCAATATATAAGGAGCAGCAACCCTTTCAATTAGCCTATATTTTCCCTGCGGATAAAAACGGGGCCAAGAACCAACGTACAGAACCCCTTTTAGTATATCGCTATGCCCCGGACAATAAGATTGATGCCTTAAGCGGTGAAATGCTGGGCAGGGGTGAAGTAAGTTTGAATTTGGACTCCGCAGTTCCCGCAGGACATCCGGCTGCCCCAGCACTTTCGTTGCTTCAGGAGAGCGGCTTGCTTCCTGCGGGAATCCAGCCCGAAGCGGCTGTGACCCGCAGACAGGCTCTAAAAACACTGATGGCTTCGATCCAACCCAACTACTATAGCAGTGACCTAAAAATCAGCCTGGCCCTTAAGGATATTAATGTCAACGATCCGGATGAAGTTTTCCTACAGAAAGCGGTGCGCAAAGGGGTTATCAAGAATCAGGGTTACTTCGATCCCGATAAAATTATCAGCCGGGAAGAATTGGCCGTTTGGCTGGTGAACTGTTTGGATTATCAGGATGTCGCCCGGATGAAGAATCAGATAAGCAACCCTTATAAGGATGCCGACCGGATTAGCAAGGATAAAACCAATTATGTAGGATTGGTCGATGGCCTAGGTTTGCTGACGGCTGATGCCAATCAGAATTTCCGCCCTCAGGATGCCGTTTCCTGGGCTGAATTAGCGGTTACCTCCACCCGGTTGGCGACTATGAGGGGTAATCAAAGCAGATATTAGTAGACTATAAATTTTGATCCGGCCTACTCCGATTTCGGTGGGGCCGGATTTTTTGTATTCCCGGGCAGCCCTTTATTTTCAGCACCAGGCAGGCGGGCCATAAATACAGTGATTTTTGGTTCATAACCGTTGGCTGAAGGTTGATAAAACACGGGGTTGTCTAATTCGTCAGGTAGGTAGGATTGTTCCACATAACCTCCATACTGAGGCGGATATTTGTAACCCTGGCCTTTGCCCAGCAATGTTTTGGCCTGGGAATGGGAGGTATCGGCAATATGCGCTGGCACGGTAATTTTATTTTGACGGCGAACTTCGGCTATGGCAGCATCGATTGCTGTTTTACTGCTGTTGCTTTTGGGTGCCGTAGAAAGATATATAGTAGCTTCTGCCAGCGGGATGCGGGCTTCCGGCAAGCCTACAAATTGCAGTGCGTCAGCCGCTGCATTGGCCATGAGCAGGGCAAAGGGATCAGCCAGGCCGATATCCTCTGCGGCGTGGACAATCAGGCGGCGGGCAATGAACTTGGGATCCTCGCCGCCTTCCAGCATCACTGCCAGCCAGTATAAAGCCGCATCAGGATCTGAACCGCGGATACTTTTGATAAAGGCCGATATGGTATCATAATGCCAATCACCGCTGCGGTCGTACTTGATAATCGGTTTTCCGGTTACCTGGGTGATCATTTCAGGTGTGATCCGCAAGCTACCCTGCCGGTCAGTATAAGAACTGCTCAAGGTATCCAGAATATTTAGCGCCATGCGGGCATCACCCTGGGCTGCCCGGATTAGCATATGCTGGCTGTCATCTGTAAAAACGATATCCAGTTCTCCCAATCCCCGTTCCTTATCCTGAAGTACATTAGCTATGATTAGGCTCAAGGCCTCTTCATCCAAAGGGTGTACCAGATAGATTTTCATGCGCGAGAGCAGGGCGGAATTGAGTTCGTGCAAGGGGTTCTCGGTCGTGGCTCCAATCAGGGTCAAGGTGCCGTCTTCCACGAAAGGCAGCAGCACATCCTGTTGGGATTTATTAAAACGATGGATTTCATCCACAAACAGAATGGTTTTCTGCTGGTAATATTTTAGCTGGTCGGCAGCATCAGCCGCAATTTTACGTATTTCTGTGACCCCGGCGGTAACCGCCTGCATATAAACGAATTGTGATTTAGTAACTCCGGCAATAGTTCTGGCGATGGTAGTTTTGCCAGTCCCGGGAGGGCCGTACAGTACGAAAGACGTAAGCCGGTCACGATCAATGGCATTTCGCAAAGGACTGCCCGGAGCCAATAAATGATCTTGTCCACGAATCTCATCCAGATTGCGGGGACGCATCCGCCATGCCAAGGGAGCAACATCCGCCATCCTTTTATTATTGCTTAAGGCAAATAAATCCACTGATAAAAACCTCCCATTGTGGCAACTAAATACTTGCGATTATTATAGAACATTTGTTTATCTGCGTCTATTTTTCCGCGCACATTTTAACAAATAATACGATTCAGTGTCTAAATAATCACCCGGTGGGAAACAATAATTAATGCTTTATAAACGGGATTTATTTGGGCAGGGGGACTGGTCGTGAAGGTTCGTAATATTTCCAATCTGCCGGTACTGTTGTCAGAAACGGCTGAAAATCTCGGTCGAGTGGAAAAAGCAGTTATTGGGGATGATTATAAAATTATCTATTTGGTCATGAAAGGCCATGATAATAAGGCATACCTGATTTGGCAGGATGATTTTATAATCGGTGAGGGATCTGTACTTATTTCCAATCCAGCCAGTATGAAATCATATGCCCATGGGGAAGAATTGTCAGTATATGATAAAAAACTGGGGGATGTGGTTTTTGATAAAGAAGGGAAAGAACTGGGAGTAGTGAGCGATTTTATTATTAAGCGGGAAAAAAAAGAAGTCTGGGGAGTAGAAATATCATCCGGGGTACTTAAAGATTTGTTGGAGGGACGCGGCGAGGTCTCACTGCCGCAAATAAATTGGGCCAGTCCTTGTACGGTCCTTGTGAATCAGGAAGGAAGTGAATCACCATGACGGCATTTAAATGTCCGGTTTGCGGAGGCCTGCAGGTTGGCAAAGTGGGCAGTGATCAGTATTACTGCTGGAATTGTTTTTTGGAGTTTAATTATTCCCGAGGCCGCGTTAATCTCTATGAAGTAGCCGAGGATGGCAGCCTTTTGGCTATGGATGAATCGGCCGGGATCATTTAAAACCAGTTTAGGGATGGAGGGATCGCCCTCTCAGCAACTGGTAATTTACAGAAAAACATCTTTCTTGATTGCATGAAATCCAGGGATACCTTAGGCAGTCAATAGAAGGAGAACCGGAATGTTGCTGGAAAATAAGATTTTTCGATATGTGCTTCTGGGGGTGGTACTTTTTGCCACCCTTTATTTTGCTTTTCTGATTCGTGAAGTTGTCTATACTTTTTTGGTCGGCGGTCTGGTATCTTACCTTTTATTCCGCCCAGTCACGTTCTTTGAGCAAAAAGGTCTGAAGAGAATCTGGGCGATCGTTATAATATATTTGGTAGCGGCAGCACTAATTGCCCTGCTCATGTGGCTGGCTATTCCCCGCCTGGTAAAGGAATTAAGCGGTGTAGCTGAAATGCTGCCAGTTTACACTGCCCAGGTACAGGAATTCTCAGTCCGTGTCAATAGCTTACACCTGCCCGGAAAGCTGGACGGCATCCTGCACGAAAACACCCTGCGCATCGAAAACTCTATATATAATCTGCTCAAGGGTTTGGCGAGTGGGATATACAGTTTTTTCAGCAAGGCATTGATAGTAGTTTTTGCCCCTATTCTGGCAGTATACATCATTAATGACTGGGAGAAGATTCGGGAAGCTTTTCTAAATCTGCTGCCTCCGGCGGGTAAGCGGGATTTAACCATGCTCTTGGACAAGATTGATACAGTACTAATCGAATATTTGAAAGGGCATTTGCTGGTTGCTACCCTGGTGGGCATTTTTACAGGTTTGGCCGCAGTGATTATCGGCATCGATTACGCCCTCGTTATTGGGATAATTGGGGGTGTAAGCAACCTGGTTCCTTATTTTGGCCCTATTTTAGGCGGGATACCGGCACTTATTCTGGCCTTGGCTCAATCCGGCCGCGCCGGTCTTTATATGCTGATTTCCATCGTTGTAATTCAGCAAATAGAAGCAAATCTAATCACCCCCAAAATAATTTCCGAAAAGCTGGGAATGCATCCCCTGGCTATTGTGTTTTCTCTCTTGGCAGGTGGGGAATTGTTGGGTATTCTGGGAATGTTGATTGCCGTACCGCTGGTGGCTACCTTAAGGGTAATACTGTCATATTTATATCTGAAATTTGTAGACTAATAAGGGCATTATTGACATTGCCACCTTTATAAAAGAAAATAGTTAAGAAAGATTAGAGCTAAGAGGAGGCCAAATTTGTGTGGACAAGCAGTGAAATCCGCCAAAGTTTTTTGGATTATTTTGCTGACAGGCAACATAGCGTGGTGGAAAGCTCATCATTAATACCGGTTGATGATCCTACCCTGTTGTTTACAAATGCAGGTATGAATCAGTTTAAAGATGTATTTCTGGGCATTGACCGCCGTAATTATGTACGGGCAGCCACTTCCCAAAAATGTGTGCGGGCTGGCGGCAAGCATAATGATTTGGATACGGTTGGCAGAACCCCCCGGCATCATACCTTTTTCGAAATGCTAGGGAATTTTTCCTTTGGCGATTATTTTAAAAGAGAAGCTATCCAGTATGCCTGGGAATTTTTGACCGAAGAAATAAAATTGCCCAAGGATAAACTCTGGGTTACCATCTTTGAAGATGATAATGAGGCTTTTAAGCTGTGGCAGGAAGTAACTGATGTACCTGCCCGGCGGATCGTCAGGATGGGCGAAAAAGACAATTTTTGGAGTATGGGTGATACCGGTCCGTGCGGACCCTGCAGCGAAATTCATTACGATCGGGGTGTCTCTTATTCCTGCGGTCATCCGGAATGTGGCCTGGGTGTGTGTGATTGTGACCGCTGGATGGAGGTATGGAACCTGGTATTTATGCAGTTCAATCGCGATGAAAAGGGTGTAATGACCCCTTTACCCCGGCCGAGCATCGATACCGGTATGGGATTAGAGAGGCTTACTTCTATTTTGCAGGGTGTAGACAGTAATTTTGATACCGATCTTTTTATACCCATAATTAAAGCGATTGAGGATTTGACTGGGCAAAAATATGATCGCGGTGAAGCCGGCTTTCCTTTCCGGGTTATTGCTGATCACAGTCGGGCCTGTACTTTTCTGATAGCAGACGGGGTTCTGCCCAGCAACGATGGGCGCGGGTATGTGCTTAGAAGAATCCTGCGCCGGGCAGTGCGTTTCGGTCAATTTTTAGGTATTGATGAACCTTTCCTATATAAAAACGTGGATGTCGTAACCCGATTAATGGCTGATGCCTATCCTCAGTTGCAGGAAAAAAGGGAATTTGTTAAAGAGGTAATCCGTCTGGAGGAAGAACGCTTCTTGATTACGCTTAACGAAGGTATCAAGAAGGTTGCAGAGATCATAAGCGTTGCTCGCCAGCAGGGACGGAGCGTTATCAGTGGCGAAGAAGCTTTTATGCTGTATGATACCTATGGTTTTCCCCTCGATTTAACTGAAGATATGGCCGAGGAAAACAACTTTACCGTAGATACAGAAGGTTTTAATCGTATGATGGAAGCTCAAAGGCAACGGGCCCGCCAGGCTCACAAAAGTGAGAACGCTTTTGCCCGCGATCAGTTGCTGGCTGAAATCCTTAAGGATACTCCGGACAGCAATTTTAGCGGTTATGACCACTTTCAGGTTGATTCTCAGGTTGTCGCGATTATTAAGGATAACAAAAGAGTTGATTTTGCCGATAACGGCGATATCATGCTGCTGACATCCAATACCCCCTTTTATGCGGAAAGTGGTGGTCAGGTTGCTGACACTGGATCCATTAATGCTGATGCGGGCAGGGTGGAGGTCTATGATGTGCAGAAGATGGCCGGGTGGATTATTCACTTTGGCAAATTAACCGGCAGCCTGCGCGAAGGTGAAAAAGTAAGTCTTAAACTTAACCAGGCCCGCAGAATGGATATATCCAGGAATCATACCGCTACCCATCTGTTGCATCAGGCCCTGCGGATGACATTGGGAGAGCATGCCCAGCAGAAAGGATCCCTGGTGGAGCCAGAGAGATTACGCTTTGATTTTTCTCATCTGCAGGCTTTAAATGAAGAAGATTTGCAAAAAATCGAAGGAATCGTCAATGAGGCCATATTGGAGATGTATGATGTCAATTCCAGCCAGAAAAGCCTGGAACAGGCCCGGAAAATGGGTGCTACCGCTTTATTTGGCGAAAAATACGGAGATGAAGTTCGGGTCGTAGAAGTGGACGATTTCAGCAAGGAACTTTGCGGAGGAGCGCATGTCAATAATACTGGACAGATCGGACTTTTTAAGATAATCAGTGAAGGTAGTGTAGGTTCCGGATTAAGGCGCATTGAAGCCATGACCGGCCGACACGCACTGGCTTACCTGAATAACTGTGAATACCAGCTAAAAGAAACAGCTGCATTTTTGCGAACCGTTCCGGCGGAAGTGACCCACCGTTTGGAGGCATTAAACCGCACCCTCAAGGAAAAAGACAAAGAGATTGAAGCCTTGAAAGCACGCCTTTCTAACGTTTCAAGTGAAGATATTCTAGGGCAGGCGTATGAGTTTAATGGAGCTCGCTTGCTGATTGCCGAAATGCCTTGCGAGGATGCCCATAACCTACGCGAGACTGCCGAGATGTTCAGGGATAAACTGGGCAATGCGGTGGTTATTCTTGGTTCGGTGATTGGGGACAAGGTGGCTTTGGTTGGTTTTGCCAACCAGGATCTGGTAAAAAGAGGGATTAACGTAGGCAAAATAATTGGCGCGGCTGCCAGAGCAACGGGCGGCGGCGGGGGAGGGCGACCCGACATGGCTCAGGCTGGCGGCAAGGATACTACGAAACTTAAAGAGGCATTGGAAATTGCCCGGCAGATGGCGGAAAAATCCATTGCCTAAACAAAGGTTTTAAGAAGTAGCATGTAGAATTTAACCAGATGTAGGGGGGTGTTATTATGCTTCGGGGTTCAGGAGAACATACGGTTAGTTTTAAGCGCCAGCGTGACGATGAAGATCAGGTGCATAGTATCTTAAAAGCAGTATATGAAGCCCTTGAGGAGAAAGGCTATAATCCGATTAATCAGTTGGTGGGCTACATGATATCCGGTGATCCTGCTTACATAACGAGTCACCGACAGGCCCGCAATCTGATCTGTAAAGTGGATCGGGACGAAATTATGGAGATACTGATAAGAAAATATATGGAAAAATAATAACTGCGAATATATATGAGCAGGCGGGCATGGGGGATAATGAAGTTTTGTAATGACCGCCTGCTATATTGTTGCATTAAACTGACCAGAATGGTACTAAACGTATTATGACAGTGCCATCCAGGTATCTACGCAGTAGTCAATTATCCAGCGTTTTTATAATGTCTGCCCACGATTACCTCAGAGAATAGGTTGATATTTAAGCGCCATTTATATACTATAGGATTTAATTCAGACAGGTGTAAGGCAGACATCCTTTTTTGTATATAATGGTATAGGGATTGGTTTTTATGAGAATAATGGGCTTAGACGTAGGCGACAAACGAATCGGGATAGCTATAAGTGATCCATTAGGCTGGACGGCCCAGGGACATTCTGTTTTAAAAAGGGGAAAATTAAATTCAGATTTGGAGTTAATCGCCGATTTGTGCCGGGAGTTTGCCATCCAACAGATTGTGGTGGGCTATCCGCTTAATATGAATGGAACCAGGGGACCAAAAGCTCAAGAAGTCCAGGAATTTGGGCAAACCCTGGGAGAGTATCTACAACTGCCCGTTGATTACTGGGATGAACGCCTAAGTACGGTGAGTGCAGAACGGGTGTTGATCAGTGCGGATGTTTCCCGCCAGAAACGCAAAGAGGTAATTGACAAAATGGCGGCAGTCCATATATTACAAGGTTATCTGGACAGACTTGCCAACCAGAAGTTTGACAAAGAAGTTGCTGAGAGGATAGAATAGCTTTAGTTTTAAGGAAGGAAGTGGATCCATGGATTACGAAGATATAATGGATAATATTTTGGTTCTGGTCGATGAGGACGGGCAGGAGTATGAATTTGAAGTTCAGGCCGAACTGGAAATAGAGGAGGAAACCTATCGGGTACTGATTCCGTTGGATGAAGAGGAAGATGATGAAGACGATGAAGTAGAGGTTATCATCCTGAAAGTTGTCTACGATGAAGAAGGAAATGAATTCATGGCTGAAATCGAAGATGAAGAAGAATGGGAAATGGTAGCCGATGCTTGGGACGAACTGCTTGATAGTGGGGAAATTTAAATTATAATATAATAAAAAGAAGCCGCGGGGCTTCTTTTTATTAATAGGGCATATAATCTTATAAAACAATGGAATTAAATAGTATTACTGGAACGTAGATTTTGATTTAGTTGGGTTTTTGGGGGTTAGGGGTTGAAAAAGGAATATTTAAAATCGGGTCTTATATTCATAGTCCTGGTTTCCCTAGGTGTTTTGGCAGCTGTCATGCTATATTTTGCCAAGTATTTTCATGCCGATTATTTTATGCCTGGAGTTGTTATTGGAGGGATACAGGTAGAAGGCTCTACTGTGGAAGAAGCCGAGTCCTTACTTAACAAGGAATTGGAGCGGGTATACAAACTGCCGGTTGTTTTCTACCATGGTGAGTATGAAGAAGTAACTACGCTTCATAAACTCTGTCAGCCGGTCAATGTGCATGGGGTTGTAACCTCAGCCTGGATGGATGAAAAGTCCAGAAGTTGGCATGAGAAGATCACTAATTTGGATGGGAGTCGCAAGATCGTCTATCCGGTCAAACTGGAATACCGACCCGAGCAGGTCAGCAGCCTGGTGGAAAAATGGAACCGCAACTGGGGTGTACCATTTCGGGATTCCAGCCTGGAAGTGGACGCCCGGCGCGGATTAATCGTGGTACCCGGCAGCGTAGGCCTGAAAGTAAATACTGAGAAAACCTTTAAACCCCTGCCGCAGGATTTAAAAGAGTTTTCCGGGCAGCTTAGAATTCCTGTTGTGATGACAGAAGAACATCCCCAGGTAGATGAGGAAACCTTGAGTAATATGGGGGAGATATCATCTTATACCACGGCGTTTAATGCCGGAGAAATAAATCGCTCCCATAACCTGCAGATGGCGGCCAATGGGATCAATGGCAGCGTGGTTGCCCCTCAGGAAGTTTTTTCTTTTAACCAGAAGGTTGGCAAGCGCACCCTGGAAAAGGGCTATAGGGACGCCATGGTTATTGTGGGAGGAAAATTTGAACCGGGCTTGGGCGGAGGAGTGTGTCAGGTTTCATCTACCCTCTACAATGCCTGTCTACTAGCGGGGCTGGATATTGTGGAACGTAGCAATCATGCCCTGGCGATTGCCTATGTACCCTTGGGGCAAGATGCAACCGTAGTTTATGGTTTACAGGATTTCAAATTCAGGAACAATACCGGCTATCCTGTTTATCTGAGAGCTGTAACCGGCGGCGGCAGACTGACAATCAATGTTTATGGCAAACTAACCGCCAGGCAGAATATCAAGGTATCTCATGTTGTTGATCAGACCATCCCATTTAATACGATTACTGAGCTAGACCCTCAGTTACAGCCGGGAGAACAAAAGGTAGAACATGCGGGCAGCCCGGGTTATGTTGTCAGATCTTTTCGTACTTATTATGATGTCTCCGGCAACGTTATTAAAAGGCAACAACTGGCTCGGGACACGTATCGACCCTTAAACAAGGTTGTCAAACAGGGGCCGGAAGCGAACACCAAACCTAATCCTTCTCCGCCGGTAATCCCTGATCCCGGTACGCTGCCGCCTGATCCGGAAAAAGGTACGGAAGTTCCCCCTATGGTGCCGGGCGATATCCCGGATACCAGTAATCAGGTAAATAGCCTCAACCGGAATATAAACAAACCAGAAGGTTTTTAAAAAAATATCCAGCTGATAAGGTGAGGAAGATGCGTGAACTGCAAGTGATCCCCCCAAAGACTAAGCGAATATCGCTGTTATTAGCATTGATAGCATTATTGCTGTTGATCTTTAGCTGGCAGTATATTTCCCAAAAAAGCTATCTGCCAGTAGATCCACAGGACAAGTCCCAGATACAGGTGCGGATTCCTGAAAACAGTAATGCCGGCGATGTAGCCAGGATTCTTAAGAACAACGATCTTATTCGTCATGAAAGAACTTTTGTTAAATACTGTGCTCGTGAAAACCTGGATTCACGCCTTAAGGCTGGTGTCTACAATCTAAGCCGCAGTCAATCTTTGCAGGAGATCGGTATACAGATTGCTGAAGGGAAGGGTATGAGCAACGCCTTCACTATCCCGGAAGGTTTTACCTTGCAACAAATCGGGGAACTGTTGATAGAAAAGGAACTGGTCAGCGCCCAAGACTGGCAGGATGCCCTGTTGGATGAGTATGATTATGACTTTTTGCCTGCCTGTGGCAGCAAAGTTCGCCTGGAAGGCTTCCTGTTTCCGGATACATACAGTGCTGCTGAAAAAACCAGTGCCCACGAGATTATCGATCATATGCTGGCCAATTTTAACCGGCATTGGGATAAGGAATGCATCGAGTTGGCCCGCCAGAGGCAAATGAGCGTAGGGGAAGTCGTCATTGTGGCTTCACTTATTGAAAAAGAAGCGCAATTTCCATCAGAGAGGGCACGTATCGCCGGTGTGATTTATAATAGATTAAAAATTGGGATGCCCCTGCAGATAGACGCAACCGTCCTATATAGTCTGGGGCAGCATAAGGAATGGGTAAGCAATAAAGATTTGCAGGTTAATTCTCCCTATAATACTTACCGGAATACCGGATTACCTCCTGGCGCCATTGCCTGTCCAGGTCTGGCTTCGATTAAAGCCGCGCTTAACCCGGAAACCCATGGCTATTATTATTACGTAGCCAAAGGTGATGGAAGCCACTATTTTTCCAAAACCTTTGCCGAACACGAAAAAGCCCGCCAAAAATACCAGCGTTAACAGACGGCGCATGGGAATAGACACGGATAAAAATAGACACGATTTATACAGCCATTTTTATAGTGCCCAGGTGGGTGCCGGGAAACATCAGCGTTCCCCGCAGAGATATGCACACAGATTTTTTCCTTAAAAGATTGTTTAAAAATGATATAGTCCGTTGCCAGTGGAAACCTTTTGCCGGATCCTTTTTTAAATCTTTTCAATCTCTTAAAATGGGTAACCGGCGTAAATCTTTTAAATCTGGCTTGCCTGTGGCGATTGAAATGTAATTAGGAAGTGGGTCGATGATTAAACCTGAATTGTTGCTCCCCGCTGGGGATTTGGATAAACTTAAAACGGCTCTGCGGTTTGGGGCGGACGCCGTCTATTTGGGCGGCAAGGAGTATAGTCTGCGGGCTTATGCTGGCAATCTGACCCTGCAAGAAATGGCGGAGGGGTTGGTTTTTGCGCGTGAGTATGGCAGGAGGGTCTACGTAACCGTCAATATTTTGGCCCACAACCAGGACTTGCGGGAAATGCCATCTTATCTGGAAAGCTTGCAGCAGATGGGTGTAGATGGTTTGATTATATCTGATCTGGGCGTAATGCGCCTGGCTAAAAGGTATGCCCCGGATATTCCCGTTACGGTAAGTACTCAGGCCAATATAAGCAATTATGAAGCGGCGGCTATGTATAAGGAACTGGGAGCCAGCCGTTTGGTTCTGGCCCGGGAGTTGTCGCTGGATGATATCGTAGTGATAAAAGAGAAGGTCGATATTGAACTGGAAGTCTTCGTACATGGTGCCATGTGTGTTTCCTATTCAGGGCGTTGCCTCTTGTCCCATTATATGACGGGAAGAAATGCCAACCAAGGAGCTTGTGCCCACCCTTGCCGTTACCAGTATCACCTGCTGGAAGAGAAAAGACCAGGTCAGTACTTTCCTATTGAAGAAGATGAGCGCGGTACGTATATATTAAACTCCCGTGATCTTTGCCTGTTGCCTTATCTGCCTCAATTGATGGAAGCAGGCATTGATGCCTTTAAAGTGGAAGGCCGGATGAAGAGTGCTCTTTATGTGGCTACTACAGCTCGGGTCTATCGTCAGGCAATTGATTTTTATCAAAAAAATCCGGCTCCCTATAACGACAATATACTGCAGGAATGGATGGATGAACTTAAGGGAGTGGCAACCCGTCCATATACGAACGGTTTTATTGTGGCCGATACTTTGGAAATGCAGGATACAAAAAAAACCGCAACCCCTGACCGAACTGATTACTGCGGTATTATTAAAGATTACGATTCAACCAGAGGTCTGATTGAAGTTGAACAACGGGCCAACTTTGGCTCGGGTGATCCCCTGCAAATAATGCTCCCGGATGGGCGGATTATTGCCTTGGAAATTGAAGTAATGTTTGATTCTGCAGGTAATATCCTGGATCGGGCCCGACATGCCCGCCAGATTGTTTTGATTCCCTGCGGTGAGCATATTCCGCCGGGCAGTATTCTGCGAAGGGTGGGTAGCAATATTTGAATGATCAGCTGTATGCTATAGTGGAGCCTGAAAAGATTGATATGTTGACGAAACTCATAGAAGCTTATGATAATCTGGGTATTGTCTCAACCTTGGATCGTTCCCTGGGCCTGGTGATTATCCGAGCGACAGAGGATACCTTTGCTGATGTGGAGGAAATCCTTAATAATTTGCCCTTTCCCATTCATATCTTGTCTGAGGATCCACGTTCAAAGGATATATAGGAAAAACCTTGTCCATTTTTTAAAGTATAAGCCCCCCGCCTCCTGAGAATGCTAATAACCAAGATCATATTTGGTTGTTATTGTGACTGGCAGGGGGTTCTTGCTTGCAAAAAAAAAGACTTTATTTATTAATGGGATTTCTCTTGTTCCTTTGGGGTTTTTTGTTTACTCGGCTTTTTTATTGTCAGATAATCCAGGGTCATAGAATAAGCCAGGAAGTCACGAAAATGCGCAGTCGGGAAATCGATATGCGGGAATTGCCGCGCGGTGAAATCCTGGATCGCCACCTAGTACCGTTGACAGATTATTTAAGTTCACCGGCGCTATATTGTTTGCCACGGGCCATTACTTCGCAGCATGGTTCCCGCTCCAAAGCTTATAAGGAATTAGCACATTTTTTAGCTGCCCGCCTCCAACACGCCGATGCCAAGAAAATCGAAGCGGATTTAAAAAAAGCATCTGTAAACAAGACGGCTATAATAAGGTTGTGTACCAATCTGAGTTCTGAAGAAAGAGAAATTATTCAGGCTGCCCATAATCCTGCACTGGTAGTAGCACCTTATTTTAAGCGCTATCCCGAAAACGGATTTATGGCTCATTTACTCGGCTACGCCATAAAAGAGGAAAAACCTGAACAGATTAATGGAACCGGTTTGGAGAGGGACTATTATCAACTGTTAGACAACAGCAGCTCCCAGTACAGGCTTTTGACCGCGCTGGATGCCCGAGGCAACATGATTCCCGGCCTTAGTTTAAGGGTAGGAAACCAGGACAGTATTAAAAACGCTCTGGTTTTGACGATTGATAAACGGGTTCAGAAATTGGTGGAAGAAATCATGAACCAAAGGATAGCCAAGGGGGCAGTGGTGGTCTTGGATGTTAAAAGCAAAGAAGTTCTTGCTATGGCCAGTCGTCCCACTTACATTCAGAATCAAGTGGAGGAGTACCTGGCGGATGTGGACAGTCCGCTTATAAATCGGGTGCTTACCCCCTATTATCCCGGCTCTTTGTTTAAAATCGTCATTAGCCTTGCGGCTGGGGAGGAAAACCTTGTTAAAACCGGAGAAGTATTTAACTGTACCGGTAAATACAGCTTTAATAACCAAGTAGCCATTTCCTGCTTGAAAAAGGAAGGCCATGGTGATTTAAGCTTTGAAGAGGCCTTCGCAAAATCCTGTAATCCAACGTTTATTAATGTCGGGCTACGGCTGGGAAGATCCCGGCTGTTAGAATATGTAGAAAGACTACATTTAACCGACCCCGAATTAAGAGGTATGCAAGAGGTGCAATCCGGAACTTATGTGCAGATTGACGGAGGAGAAGCCGCCTTGGGCAATGTCTGCGTGGGGCAGCGTGGAGTCATGCTTTCACCGCTGCAGATCGCTTCCCTCCTGGCTACGGTAGCTGACGATGGGTTTTGGGCACCTCCGGTTGTAGTCAAATATACCTTGGACGGGGAAGGGAAAAAAAGCGCCTTTTCCCCCTACCGCAAAAAAAAGGTCATTAAGACAACTACTGCGCAAGGTGTTCAGAGGATGATGGAGAAGGTAGTTGAGGAAGGTTCCGGGCAGAACGCCCGCTTATCTGATCTTAGGGTGGCCGGCAAAACCGCTACCAGTCAGACCGGCCAAATAAATAAGAATGGCGAAGAAATATTAAACACCTGGTTTGCTGGTTACCTGCCGGCTGATTCACCGCGCTGGGTAATCGTGGTGTTGGCTGAAGAAGGCCAATCAGGTGCTCAAAACTGCGCTCCGGTTTTTAAAGACATATGCCAGGGTATGTTGCAAATTTCCCCCTAAGCTCAGTCCTGCAGGTTTATCCCCAGCTATCTTAAATCTATTTATTGGCCAGGTTTTTTCGCTCCAGGGTTTCAGAAATATTTGTTAAAGCGTTGATAAAAGGCTCCTTGTCATCTGCTAATTTGTTGCTTAATTCCTGGTTTATGGCTGCCCCGGCATTAAAAACCTTTAAGGCCAAATCACGGCCTTTATCGGTAAGGTGAAGAGCTACCACCCGACGATCCAAGGCATATGGCCGTCTTTCCACCAGAGCTTCTTTTTCCAGTTTATCGACCATAGTGGTAAGGGAAGAATTATCGATTTGAGTTCGATTGCCGATTTCTGTCAGGGCACAGCCGTCTTGTTCCAACAGGGCAAAAAGGATAAAAGACTGAGCCATAGTAACCCCGAATTCTTCCAGCACCTGACCGAAACGTTTTTCCACTTTTTTCATAGTGGATTTTAAACGGTAACAAATAAATGTAGTAAAGTCTTCCATATTAGCTCCTTTGAAAACAAGTTTTGCTCACGTAAATTTACCTATAGTAACTTTTATGATGTCCGAATACGATCGATTTGTCAACCGAAAATTAGTTCTTCTCCTGCCAGAGGGATGGTTCTTGTGCCGGTATTTTAACTTTCCATAGCATTCTGCATTATCCACCTGCTTATACCAGTTATTCTGGAAATCTGCCTGAGTGATACCCCTTCCTCGCTGATCTATCCTGCTTTTATGCCAGGCTGTTATTGCCTGGTGTTCACCTCCCCCCCTAGGTTATATTAACATTAAATGTATAAATTTACCAGTAGCACGAACTGCTTGGTGGGCTCCGCGTGGCTGGCTTGTTAATCTAAATATTTCCTCTATTTTTTGAGCACAATTCGTCATTAACTTTCATATAGTATAGAACGCTTTATTGGATGGAGGTGGGATTTTGTCCTTTTTGTATTGGGCATTGGCCATTGTGGCGGTTATCAAGGGAACTCTGTTACTTTTTGGGTACCTTAATAACCAGGTTTTCCCTCAACCTCTGGAAGCTGAGGATGAGAAGCTCTACCTGGACGAATTGCAGAATGGTAGTGAAGAGGCTCGTAACAAGCTTATTGAACATAATCTGCGCCTGGTGGCTCATGTAGTGCGTAAATATGAAAGCAGCGGAGAGGATATCGAAGACCTCATTTCCATTGGAACCATCGGTTTAATCAAAGCTATTAAAACTTACAATAATGAACGCGGAGTACGTTTGGCTACGTATGCAGCCCGTTGTATTGAAAACGACGGATCAATGTCTATATCGTGCTATAGCCCTCAAAGCCCGGTATATTGGAGCTTATAAGGTATTATTAACCCATTAAATTTCGTATTTTTTACATAGTTGAAAAGCGATCCTGGCTATAATCCTCAAGAGAATTGCCGCTTCTAACAAGACTTCCAGTATAGAAAACATTCAGCCCGGCTTATGCCGGGTTTTTTTTATGCGGATTTATATTTATAAGGAGGGTAATCATGGCGGAAGATTTAATTCGTCGGAGGAAAAAGCGGGGATATACCATAATTGACAACCAACCGATCAATGATTCGAATCTAAAATATGAGGATATTGGCCTTCTTGTATATGTATTATCAAAACCGGATGACTGGGTAATTTATAAGAAGGAGCTTATTTCCAGTCACCAGAATGGTCGTGAATCTGTTGCAGGTATCCTCAAGCGTTTGGAGGCTCAAGGATATCTGCAAATTATTTCTCATCGGAGCACTAAAGGACGTTTTGCGTACAATGAGTATGTTTTTACGGACGTTGCCTGGAATTTTGAGGATGAACCCGAGGAACCCTTGTCAGATCAGCAGTTTAACCGTGAACGGGAAGCCGTTAACGGGAAACCGTATACGGGAAACCGTTGACGGGAACCCGACACCTAATAATACTATATATACTAAATTAGAAGAAGAAGAAGAAGAAAAGGAAAATGAAATAGAAAATATTCATGAGACTAAACATATTTCTGAAATTAAGCCAGATCAAAATAATAATTCTAATCCGGATCAGGAGATATTAGTCTTTCAAAATTATACCGGAATTGATTTGAAAGGTGATGGTCGTAAAAGTACGTATCAGAAATGGCGAACTGAGTGGGGTTTTTCCCAAGAAATGATCATGAAGGCTGCAGAGTTGACCTGTCAGCTGGCCAAGATTCCTAATCTGCAATATATTGACAAGATTTTAGATGGATGGATGGCAGCCGAGATCCGAACGATTGAGGCAGCCGATTTAGCGATAAAACGCTTTAAGGATTTAAAGCACGAAAGGAAAGGCCTAGGTGTAAATAAAAAACCCTCTAAAAATGAAAGTCTATATTCAGAGTTTAAATTATATGTTCCCCCGGAAGAAATTGATGCATTAAAACGAAAGGAAGTGTAAATAAATTAAACCATATGTGAAATTATTCACAGCAAATATCATTATTGTCAGTTGCGAATAAAGGGAGGTGTTTAGTTATGCAAAGTATTCCAAATAGTTGGGATATTTTCCGGAGGGCAAGCGGAGAACAAATCCTTAAAAACCTTGCGAATTTTGAAGGCAGGATAAGACGAGTGGAACACATGCCCGGCAAAGCCGGGCAGTTCTTGCTTCGCTGTATCCACTCTGTTAAAAAACTAAGGACACTATAGTGGATATATTATCTTCAATAATCGGAGTATCAAGGGTTTAATCTATCCATTAAAGTGTCCAACGAGGGTCTTAAACCTAAAATTAAAAAAAGGAGGTGATTATTTGTCGGATAAAAAATATCCTCGTGAACTGAGAGTGAAGCTAGATGATGCTACTTACCTATCCCTGCGAACCTTGGCAGATAAACGTGGCGAAAGCATGGCTATAGTTACTCGGCGCATTCTTTCCCAATCATTACAAACTAATAGTGCTCTGGATGCCTCGGATATTCTATTATCAACTGTCCGAAAAGCAGTTGCACAAGAATTAAGACAAACAGAAAACAGACTGGCCAATATTTGCGCAAAATCAGCCATAGCTTCTGCTTCCACTGAGAATTTGGTCACCTATATTTTAAAGAACAAAAATGAACCGAATCTTAAGATGATAAGGGATGCTGCTCGTAAAAGAGGTGTTGCTTATATTAGGGAGCCATTAGAACAGATCATGCAGGCCTATAGCGAGGAGAGTGATACCTGATGGCAGTACTTGCTCCATTTATGCAGAAGTTCAGCTACTATCTACCGACTTCAAATAACCAGGCCAAAAACGTTGCCAATATAAGATATATAACACGTGCCGAAGCAGTAGATTATGGCGAAATAGAACCAGAGGACAGCGAAAAGGTGGGGATAGCTAAAAATGAGTTTGAACAGGAACAGGTTATTCATGCAAAGTATATGCATGAAAGACCTAGATCGAGCGGACTTTTTGGGATGGATGATAGCGACTTGGATGTAGAAAAAGTCAAAGATACGTTATCAAAACATAGCGGAGTGGTCTGGCGAGTTATTGTCTCCCTGAGAGAGGATGAGGCTATCCGGATAAACCACCTTGATCGGAGCGACTGGCAAGAAAGCTTACGGGGCAGTTTTACAGAGATACAAGAAAAACTGGGTATGTCCGAAAGCAATTTCCGTTGGGTTGCAGCCTATCATCCGGAACCAGGACATCCTCATTGCCATGTCCTGTTTTGGGAAGAGACTCCGTTACGAAGCCAGGGGAAATTATCACCTGGAGAATTAAAAGATATAAAAAGGGCTTTTGTGAAAAATATTTATAGCAAGGAGCGGGAACGCCTTTTGATTCAAAAAACCTTTTATAGAGATGCTCTTCGAGAAGGGGCACGGGATGTTCTGGGAATTCGCAATAGCATTGCCCGCGAAAAGGTTTATATAGGGGCTGAAATTGGCGGCAGACCTACGCTTAATCCGAGATTAGATGGAGAACAGGAAAAGTATCTTATAGAAAGGCTGGAAAGCTTATCGAGAATACTTCCTGGTCAAGGACGTGTAGCCTTGAAATACATGCCGGATAATATCAAAACCGTGGCAAGGGAGCTTGCTGATTGGGTCTTATCTCAGCCGGGCTTTGAACAGGAAAAAGAGCTATATTTACAAGCCCATCTGGAAATAACACGAATGTATATCAGCGATCGACCTGTGAAAACAAACCAGGCCATGATTAGGACATACGAAGATCTTCGGGATAGGATTGCCCAGGATATTTTAAAAGCTGCGGTCTCAATACAGCGCATTGAAAAGGAATCTCAATATAGGGATCAAGTCTCGAAAAATCAGATTATTAATAGCTTCTGGAAAGGTGCCTGGATATCTATACAGCGGGAGAAAAGCAAATCCGAATACCAGGCGCGTATTTTAAAGGCTCAACTTGAACGGGAGGAGAAGCTAAAGGAGGGGAGGCAGCGTTGAATAAGAAAAAAGATAAAGCTTTTCCATTTCGGGTGGCGTTTACTATTATTGTCGTTGCCCTGGATTTCCTGGTGATACCGCAACTACTAATAATCCCTTTATTGATAAAGCAGCAGAGTTTAGCTGCTTTTCATTTTTCCTTTTTTGGTGCAATTAAGGCCATGCCGGACGTGTTTCACATTTGGTCATGGCTGCAGCCGCTTGCGGTGGGATTAATTGTCGGGATCTGGTTAACCGGCCGATCATTAGTCAATGTGAACTATGATTCAGATCTGCCCCAGGTAGCGGGGCATGGGCAGCATGGTACAGCCAGGTGGTTATCAGAAACGGAGGTGGATACTTTTTTTAATGCCCATAAGTTTTAATACCAATAAGAAAGGAAGTGAGAGATTTGCCGGGTGGCATTGTATTGGGAGCCAACATAAACAAGGAAAAATACTGGACTGTTGATGACGATACGCATGTATTATTAATAGGAACTACGCGTTCCGGAAAATCTCGTCGGGTGATCATACCCAGCATATGGCATTTAGCTTTACATGGGGAATCAATGGTTATCTGTGATTTAAAGAAGGAGCTGCAGCCCATAACAAAAGAGTACCTAAGGCGCAAGGGATATCAAGTTATTACCCTGGATTTACGGAACCCAACTACGGGTAATCGCTGGAACATATTACACCCAGTGCTTCAAGCCCTGAAGGATAATAACACTGCCCTGGCGATTCAACATGCAGATGATATAGCTCATACTTTGTCCTATGATCCACGTTATCGGGGTGATCCAATCTGGCCTTCAGCAAAAAAGGCTCTTATATCAGCCCTGATCCTGGCAGTAGCAGTTGAAGCTCCACCGGAGCATAAACATATGTCTACTGCTTTTCACTTGCTGGCCAACTTTGGCCAGGATGGCGGCAGAATGCTGGACGCTTATTTTAATACTCTACCTCTTACCCATCCGGCCAGAAGTCCGTACCAGGTTTATCAGATGAGTACAGATAAAATGCGCAGCAGCATTGCAACCGATACCCTAACCAGCCTGCAGCTTTTTGGCGTGGATCCGGCTATTGTTTGGATGATTTCAGCGCAAGACCACGATATGGCTGCAGTTGGCAAAGAAAAGACGGCGGTATTTTTGGTTATTCCGGATGAAAGAACAAATCGTAATGTGCTGGCTTCTCTCTATGTACAGCAATCATATGGAGCTTTAGTTGATCTTGCGAATCATAACCGGGGGAGACTTCCGGTTCGGGTCAACTACCTTTTGGACGAGTTCGGTAATATACCTGCAATTACAGACTTTACGACTAAAATTACGACTGCAGGGGGGCGGGGAATTCGTTTTACTCTGGCTCTACAAGGGTTAGATCAGCTTTCCGAACATTACCCTAACCGCGAGAACACAATTATTGGTCAGTGTTGGACATGGATTTATATTTTAACTGCAGATCAAAAAACTGCTGAAATAATTTCTGTAAAAGCAGGTAACTACACGGTGGCAACGGAATCATATAATTCTTCCGCACAGATGTCTGGTTCCAGATCGGAGGGAGTAACCCAGGGACTTACATCCAGGCCCCTCGTGATGAAAGACGAAGTTATGCGCTGGCCAGTTGATTCGGTTTTAATACTAAGAACAAGATTGCAGCCGGCCCGTTTGCCATTACCTGATATATCGGAGTGGCCGATAGCTAAGGAATTAGATTTACAAAGGATGGGAGTACCAGATCAGGAAAGGATGCTTAGTCTGCCTGAGCCATGGTTGCCCACCACGAAAAAAAATCGAAGCAGTGAGACCAACTGCCAAGAAACCCAACCATCCGCAGGCGATGTGTTGGGATTTTAAATTTAGGAGGTTTATGTGTATGAAGAGAATTGGTTTATTTATATTTGTTTGTGCTCTTTTAATAACCTGCCCTACAAATGCTTTTGCGGCTGGTGAGCCAGGCATCGTGACAGGCACAAAAAATTTACTTGAGGCAGCTACAACCTGGCTTTTAATCTTAATTCCGGCGGGATGCGCGACTATGATAGGCTGGCACGCTTTTGTAAAACAGATGAATGAAGGCGATCCTGCCCAAGCAGCAATTCATAATCGGGCCATGAAAAATGCCCTCATAGCTGGTGCCATTGGCGTAAGTGCTGTAGGGATTGTAAAAGCCTTTCTCGGTTTTTACGGAAGTTAATCTTAATAACACCCTGGGAAATAGGGTTTTTTAAAGGAGGTGCCGCATGAGTGCTATTGGAGATTGGATAGCCCAACATATTACTGAACCATTGCAAGAAATGATAATTGATTCAGTAAACGGCGTGATTATCTCATTTTTAGAGAGTCTGGTTAATACCATGACAGGCACTATGGCAAAAGAAATAAAACTCGCAAGCTCACTTTTAGATAATCAATACTTTATGACAGCGGTTCATTATGCCCAGGGAATTGCTATTACCCTTCTGGCGGTAAGAATTGCGTATCAAGCTTTTCAAATCTATGTTCTATACTCCACCGGAGAGGAATCACATCCGGGCGATTTACTCAAAAGTACATTCGTAGCGACCGCTGTTATTGCATCAGTTCCGTGGATCACTAAGCAAGTTTTTATGTTTGCATTTAGCATTGTGGATGACATCCAGGGCTTCCAGGTTGTTCCCCAGATAGAAACCATCCAGGAAGCCATTGCAACAATAGTTCTGGCTCAAACAGGCATGTTAAGCATCCCGATTGCACTCGTTTTTATTGGAGGTTTAATATTATGGCTTATTGTCTTAATTCAAATGGCCGTTCGTGCGGTAAACGTGGGTATTCTTATGATTATCGGGCCATTTTTATGGGCCATGAAAGACAAATTGGGACGAACCTGGTTTAGTTCACTGCTTTCGCAATGTCTAGCAATGCCCGTGCAAATGTTTTTGCTGCGTGGGGCCTTGGGAACATTCGCAAGCGTCACGGATCCCATAATTAATACATTGCTTTTCATTGGTTTTATGTGGGCAACAGTGAAATTTCCTGCCTTTTTAAATCAACTGGTTATCCAGACAGGTGTTGGGGGAGCAATCGGCGGGACAGCGCAGCATGTAGGATCAGCAGTTGTGATTCGCAGAATGCTTGCAAGGAGGTAATTCGATGTACTTAATACCGAGAAATATCAGTAAACAGTTTGAGTTCTTCCCTGGCTGGGGGTGGAAAGAGCTACTAATTACCTTGGTCACGGCAGTAATTGGCCTGGGGTTTTCATTTTTATTAGGCCTTATAATATCTAGTCCTGGCCGCTATTTTCTGGCTCTGTTTATTACTGGGATTGGTTATTTGTCAACATTACAAATCATGCCGGATGGATCTACGGCATTGGATATGTTACAGCATATGAAGCGTTTTCGAGCCAATCAAAAGCTATACCTTTATGAGAAAGGGGGATTTTAGTTGTTTAAAAAAAGGGGAAATAAACCAGAAGCATCTATCAAGGAAAAAGAAAAAATGACCGCTCAAGACTGGTTGCCGATAAAAGATATCACCAGTCATTTTCTTTTCCGGAAGGATGGACAACTGGTGGCAGTTTTAAAAATTGAACCCATTAATATAGTTTTAAAATCCGATTCAGAAAAGAAACGCATCGTATCAGCGGTTCATGAAGCCTGGAATGGAATCCAATATGCGATACAGATTTTAGCTTTACCCAGGCCCGTTGATCTGGATAAATATTTAGATGAATTACAGGAAATAGCCCGTGAAACTACTGATATAGCCCGCAAGCGAATATTGCAGGAGTATATCCATTATATAGCCGGAATTGTACGGGGTGGGGAGGCACTGGAGAGACGTTACTACTTACTTATTAGCATGGCAGAGGTAAAACAAGGGAAAGAAGAGCTTTTAAAACGAGCTTATGAGCTGGCTGCAAATCTTGAGACCAGCGGACTGAAGGTAAATATTTGTGATGATGTACAGATAATTGATATGGCGTTTTCGTTCCTTCATCCATCGCAATCTGCATTTGAGCAAATTCCTACACCTGCAGGGATTACCACCATCTACCGAGAGGGAGGAATGTAAAATGGAAACCGTTAAATCAGGTATATTAGATGCCTTAACACCGCAGGCTTTGGAATTTCAAACAAACTACATTCAGTTTGGCGATTTATTGGGAAGGGTGATGGTTATTACAGATTATCCTCCCCAAGCGGGCACGGCCTGGCTGGCTCGTATTACTCAGATTCCGGGCGTTGCGGCCTCGTTACACGTAAGCCCTACTAATGCTGCTGACTTAATAGAAGATATCAATAAAGCCATCGGGGAGTACATGGGCCGGCTTAATCAGGGCGGGAATGCCCTGATTATTCAGCGTACCGAACAGGCTCTTAAAGACGCGGATAGTCTTTTAAAAAAGATTGACCAGGAACAGCAAAATGTATTCTATCTTACAGTGCTTCTTTTTATTACGGCAATGGATATGGACAATCTGATTTTACGGACTCGTAGGGTAGAGTCTGCTCTAGCTGCAGCAGGCATGAGGGGGCGCACACTACTCTATAGACAGGAACAAGGGTTAAAGTCTATAGGGCCATGGGCAACTCTGGATCCGGAAATGTTAAAAGCCGGTGGCCGGAATATGCCTTCAGAGACAATAGCGGCCAGTTTCCCGTTTGTGGCCGGAGGCCTTAATGATATAGCGGGGATTATGCTGGGGCGTGACCGGGACGGGGGACTTGTGATTCTCGATATGTGGATGCGCAGCGGTGACCGTACCAACTCTAACTGGACGATTCTGGGCAAACCGGGTACCGGAAAAAGCTACTTAGCTAAAATGTTGCTGCTGCGCGAATATGCTAAAGGGGCACGAATAATAATCATTGACCCGGAAAGGGAATACCGGAAGATGTGTCAGTTATTGGGTGGAAGTTGGGTAAATGTAGCTGGTGGACAAGGGAGGATTAACCCGCTGCAGGTAAGGAGCGTGCCGCTGGATCAGGATGACGATGAAGAAAAGAGTATTTATGATGCTCAAAGCCCTTTAGGGTTACACCTTCAAATCCTGCGCACATTCTTCTCGTTATATCTGCGGGATCTTACTGACGTAGAACGGGCAGTTCTGGAAGATTCTCTTTTGGAGGTATACCATAGCAAAGAAATTGATTTTAATACACAGCCGGAGAATATTCAAGTAGATGTATGGCCAACCATGAATGAACTGTATGAGTATGTTTTAGAGCAGGAAAAAACAAAACCCGAGCTGTTCCAGCGTCTTGCTATTCTCCTAAAACGTGCAGCCAAAGGGGCTGATGCGGCTATGTGGAATGGATTTACCACAGCTACAGCGGATAAAGATTTTATTGTTCTCGATGTCCATGAACTACAGAACGCCGATGATGCAGTCAAAAGAGCGCAGTATTTTAATGTGCTTTCATACGTCTGGAACCTTATTGAGCAGGACAGGGAAGAACGAATTATTCTTTTAGTAGACGAAGCCTGGATGCTGGTGGATGATCAGACACCCCAAGCATTAGCCTTTTTGCGTGACACTTCCAAGCGTATCCGTAAATATATGGGCAGTCTGATAGTGGCTTCGCAAAATGTAATCGACTTTCTTGATCCGGCCGTGGCCCGGCATGGTCAAGCACTTTTGGATAATCCGACTTACAAGATTCTGCTCGGTCAAGGCGATAAAGATCTCCAAGCTCTTACTACACTGATGCAGCTTACAGAAGCGGAACAAGAGCTGTTACAGTCTGCCAAGAGAGGGGAAGGCTTGCTGGTTGCCGGGAATCAGCGGGTGCATATCCGTATTGAGTCAGCACCTTTTGAAGCCCCTTATTTAGTAGGAGGGGGAGCTTAATGGGAGCAGCCGTGCAAAAAGCTATTCGAATTATCGGCCTTATTTTACGCGATATGATCCAGGAGGACGGATCGACTATTCTAAAAACAACTATTGCAGTTATTACGCTTTTTTTGGGCCTAATTTTACTCATTCTTATCCCTGTAGTTATTCATGAACGCGTCCCAGTGACCGCTACCAAAGCACAAGCTCTTTGGTATTACGATGCTGCCCAGGCAGTCACTATGATGACTCAGAGTCCATGTGATCCAGGTGTTTATGTAGACTGGCAGGAAGTGATCGCTGTGGATGCGGTGCGTTTAAAACAGAACTTTAAGAAATCTTCGGCAAGCAGGGCTAATGATCTTGCTATGCAATTTGTTGAGGAAAGTGGAACGTGTACGCACTGAGTAGGTGAAGGTGAGGATGCAGTTTGCACCACTTATACAACTTATCGCTTAAAAACCATACAGGAAGTCATGGACGAACTTAATATGTCCGCGAAAGAGCAAAAGGATGTAGTTGAGAAATATAGGGTGATTGATTTTAATTTCTTAATTGGCTTTAAGCCTGATCAAGGCACATCTGCTGGGGATTACGAGGAATTATATAATGGTGAAATGCGCTGGCCAGTACCAGGTTTTCATAATATATCCAGCCCTTTCGGGATGAGAATCCATCCGATAAAAAAAGTACCGACTATGCACTACGGGATTGATATTCCCGCACCCGAGGGAATCAACATTGTGGCTCCTGCTGACGGACTGGTTCATTCGCTTTCCCGTTCTGAGGCAGTTGGTTTGACAATGGAAATCGATCATGGAACCAATGAACGAGGCCAAAGAATCAAGACAAGATATTGCCATTTATCGGATAATGTTGCCCGACCGGGGCAAAAGGTTAAGGCGGGCGAAGTAGTCGCTAAGGTTGGCAACACAGGTTATCTTACTACAGGTGCCCATTTGCATTTCGAGGTTTACGTGGATGGAGTTTGCCATGATCCGGCTATTTTCTTCCAAACGCGATGAAAGAGAGGTCATTATTATGTATGGAATTATTGCTTCGCGAGATTATACAGGATTAGTGGAGCGATACGGTACCCCTTCGTTTCATATCCGGGAGGGGGATTTGCGTCAGGCTTTATTGCAAGCAGCCAGGGTACAATTGGACTTTCTATTGGTTGATATTGATTTTTCCAGGCATATTGAAGAAGAGCTTCATCAGTACCGGGTACAAAGACCGGTTACCCGAATTATACTAATTGCTTGTGGACGGGAACCCGGGGATCCGCTGGTTGCAAAATTGGTCTGCCTGGGGGTTTATGACATTGTAAGCGAGGCTGGGGAATTTATAGAGCAAGATTTACTTCGCACCATTGAAAAACCTGCAAACTATACTCAGGCTGCCCGCTGGCTGCAACGCGGGCAGCCTTATAAGTATCAGTCAGGTAAGAATGTTTCGGAATCAATTAAAGAAGTCCTTATTCAACGCCCCTTAGGTCTCACGACCATCACTGTAGCTGGTGCCGGCCCGGGAGCAGGGGTATCGCATTTGTGTTTTTTAATAGCGACTCATCTAGCCAAAAGCAATCATCGGGTAATTTTGGCTGAGTGGCCTCTTGGGGATAAAGCTGGACGGGAATCACAATATACTTATCTTTCAGCCATGGGCGCGAAATATGAGAACAAAAAAATACACAGCATAGAGATGAAAATGGCAAATATGCGGGGATTTGATATTTTACCGGATGCTCGCAGTTTTCGATCCATTGAACACATTTTTCCGGTTATCGCCGGGAATGTATACGATTATTTGGTTTTAGATATGGGAGAAATAAGTTCTGATAAAGTTGCGGAGATGGATCGAGCAGCTTTAGCGATTCTCACAGTAAATGCTGCCCCCTACAGACTTAATAGGTTTTTACCTATGGTGGATGAGCAGGATATAAGTATTTATACACCTAACTTGGCTAGATGGAGAATTACTTTAAACCTGGCGAGTGAAAAGGAAATGAAATGGTTTTTAAATGCTTTTTCCAAGTATATAGGAAAAGTATATAATATTCCTTTCGTTACTGAAGACTCGCCGCCTGAGGAGTTACTGCAAGATCTTTTGCAGCCGGTGTTGCCAATTAATCTGGCAGGTAGAAAAAAACCCTTTTCCACGCTAACTAAAATTTTCAAAAGATGAGAGGAGAATGATTTTATGAAGATCGGTATTGATATAGGATATGGCTTTACTAAGGCGGTCAATGAAGTGGGAGAAAAGGTGATTTTTCCTTCCCTTGTAGCACCGGCAGGATATGATGTGCTAGGGGGTGTGTTTTCCCAGACTCAGAATTACCGGATAACTATTGCATCAGGAGCACAAAAAGAGGTTTTACTGGTCGGTGAGGCAGCCAGGCATTCTTTTGTGGTTTCTCAAGCCTTAAACAAGGAAAAACCACCTGAGCTGCACGATCCCTTATTACTGACAGCCATAGGGCTACTCGGACATAAGGATTCTGAAATTAGCCTGGGGGTAGGATTGCCCTTGGCCTACTATGCTTCTCAGAAAGAAGATTTAAAAAATCGGCTGAGTAAGCTTTCTTTATGCGTAGCCGTGAATGGCAGTGAGCTCTATATCAAAAATCCTGAAGTTCAAGTAATACCCCAAGGAGCGGGCGTGTTACTTAAGGCGGGCGGCCATTTGCCGTTACATGGATATGTAGGCGTAGTTGATCCAGGTACATACACCACAGAGTATTTACTTTTTGAAATTAAGGATGGACAGCCTGTTCCTATGCTTGAAGCCTGCGGGTCAGTGGAAGTAGGCACTCAAATGGTGTGCAGTGCAGTAGCGCGGGAATTCCAGGCGCAGACGGGCAGCCCGTTACCTGTAGGAATGGAGAATGAAATAACCAAACAGGCCTTAAATCGGGAGCCTATTCGCTATTACGGCAAAACATACTGCCTTGATGATGTTGCCTACGCAGCTCGGAAAAATGTTTCTACAGCTATCTGTCAAAAAGTGCTGGCCGCCTGGGGTAATCGTACCGGCTATATCCAAAATACCTTTTTAGCAGGCGGAGGCCCTCTCTTTTTTGGTGCTGATCTTTGTTCAGCATTGCCTTGTTCAATGGTTGTTGAGGAACCCGTATTTGCGAATACGGAAGGCTATCTAGCCTTTATATAAAGATACCGGCTAAAGGCATCCCCTATCTATAGGCATTTCAGATACTGTTACCATCATATTTACCGGTATTTATTTTTCAAACCTTACGGTATCGGTAACCTCTTATCAGCCCGTACATACAGGCTGTTTTTTATGGCCTTTTACCGGTACTGCAACATTAATACTGCAGTATACCGGTAGAATGTGCCGGAAAGGAGTGGTTTTTAATATGTCCCAACCCTTAAGGCGACTGGAGTTAAGGCTTCCGGTAAATCACCCCGTATGGAGTTTACCCGAAGGGTCGCGAACCAGGATTGTAAGAGAATGGCTAGAAGTCGGCAGACGATTGACTGAGATCGAAGAGTGTTTAAAAGCTGTGAATGAGAAGCTTCATACTCATAATAGCGGCCTTAATAGTGCCGCCGCCCAGGAAGTTAATAACCAGGGAGACCAATCGGATACTGGTTTTGATAAAAATACCTTTTTAAATTATTTTAAATGAAAGGGGTGACATAATGTCTGTTTTAATAATTACCGAAAAACCCAGTGTTGCGATGGATATTGGAAAAGTGTTGGGGGGATTTTCCCGGCAGGATGGATATTTAGAAAAACCGGATATGATAATCTCCTGGGCAGTTGGGCATTTAGTAGAACTTGCTATGCCGCAGGACTATTATCCGGAGCTGGAAAAATGGAATCTTAATGATCTGCCTATTTTACCTGAAGAATTTCGGCTAAAGCCAAATCCGGCTGCCAGGAAGCAATTACAGATACTTAAGGGTCTAATTAACCGCCGGGATGTAAATCGCTTAATTAATGCCTGTGATGCCGGTCGGGAAGGAGAACTGATATTTAGAAATATTATTCAGTTTCTCAATTGCCACAAACCTCATGACCGCTTATGGCTTTCTGAGACTACGCCTGCGGCTGTCAAAGCAGCTTTTAACAATTTACGCAGCTCTGCCGAAGTAGAGAATCTATTTTTGGCGGCTACTGCCCGAAGTCAGGCTGATTGGTTAGTTGGCATAAATACTACCAGGGCCTACACCACCAAATATAACGAGATACTTACCGTAGGCCGTGTACAGACCCCAACCCTTGCCCTCATAGTAAATCGAGATCAGGAGATTGATGGTTTTGTGCCCCAAAAATACTGGGAGATTGAAGCAAAATTTAATACCGGCCATCAAAATTACTTTATAGGCAAGTGGTTCTGCGGTGAACTGGATAGGTTTAATTCCAAGGGGGAAGCTGAAGCGGTTTTAAACAAACTTATTCCTGGCTCTATTGCCCAGGTTGTAAAGGTGGAACAAAATGAGAAAACTGAACAACCACCGATGCTCTTCAATCTTACTGATCTCCAAAAGGAAAGTAATAAGCAGTTTGGCTTTACAGCAGAACAAACCTTATTAATAACCCAGGGTCTGTATGAAAAACGCTTGCTTACCTATCCCAGAACGGACAGCAGGCACCTCACTGAAGCCATGAGTGCTACCTTGCCTGCCCGGTTAAATGCTCTACAGAAAACAGAACTGGACACTGTGGTAAAGAGTATTACTAATACTGATATTACTAACAAACGGTATGTTGACGATTTAAAAGTAAGTGATCATACGGCCATAGTTGTAACCGAAGTTTCTCCGGATTTATCAGCCTTAACTGCGGACGAAATCAAAATATATATTTTGGTTGCCAAACGCTTGGTAGGGATATTTCTGCCACCCGCCCGAATCACACAGACTAACATCATTACTTCCTGCCAGGGCGAAACCTTTAAAACTAAAGGGAAAACCTTATTGGAAGAAGGCTGGAAAAAACTTTATATAGATGATGTAGAGGATGGCAATGATTCTCCTCCACTCCCCGTCCTGATAGAAGGGCAGGAAATTAACTTACATGAAAGCCAGGTATTGGACAAGCAAACGCAGCCCCCAAAGCGATACAACGAAGCAGATTTGCTAAGCGCGATGGAAAACGCGGGAAAACAGGTAGAAGATGAGGAATTACGCGAAGTGATGAAAGGGAAAGGATTAGGTACTCCTGCTACCAGGGCGGCTATCATTGAGAAATTGATTAGTACCGGGTATATTACTAGGCAAAAAAAGACCCTGGTTGCTACTGACAAAGGAAAAACCTTAATAGATATTGTTTCTACTCGGCTTAAAGATCCTGAAATGACCGGGGAATGGGAGAAAAAACTTATCGATATTGAGCTGGGCAAGCGTAATTTTATTTTGTTTTCCCAGGAAATTAAACAGTTTACCCAGGATGTCGTTAATGAGATTAAGGCTCAGGAGGTCACTACAACTAGTTTTACAGATCGTAATAGTGTTGGAGTTTGTCCATTATGCGGCAAACCTGTAATTGAAAACAAAAAAGCATACAGTTGTTCTGGCTGGAAGGAAGGCTGTAAATTCACGATTTGGAAACAGATTGCCGGAAAAAGTATCAGCCAGGCCCAGGCCAAGAAGATAATATCAAAAGGCAAGAGCGATCTAATTAAAGGCTTTAAGAGTAGAAAAGATAGTGTTTTTGACGCTTATTTAAGGTTGGATAACGGTTCTATAATTTTTGAGTTTCCGAAGCGAAACAGAAAGGAGTAGGTAAAATGGCTGACTTAAAACCAGAAGGATATAGACATGTAGCCGATACATGGGAAGTGTTGTTTCAGATGAAGGAGCGTGAGCGTCCGGTGGAAGCCCAGGTAGGGGCTATTGATTATGTAGATGGTAAGCCGGTATGGATTCTGGTGTTTCCTGATTACCCGGGGATAAAAGGATACGTACCTGACCAGGAAACTGGGGTTGACGCTAGTTTAATAAGTCGTTTCGTTGGGCAGGACATTATAGTAAAAATTAAAGGCATCGATCGGGAAAACAATATTATTGCTTGTAGCCGCAAAGAGATAGTAAAAGAAGCAGCTGAAGATCTACAAAAAAAATTGACCGCGGGGGATATTATACCGGTTACAGTAAGGGCAATTGTAATAATAGATAACATTTCTACCCTAATAGTGGATGTCGGGGGTGGTGTTCTGGTAGATGTTCCCCGATCACAGGCAGTGATACGCAGAGCGGCCACACTTCGGGAGCAATATCATATAGGGGAAACAGTAAACGCTATGGTGGTTTCGGTTAACCCCCTTCAGGTTTCTGTCCGAGCCGCCCGGCCGGATCCCTGGAGCCAGGCCGACTATAAGCGGGGACAGTTCATTTCGGGCACTGTATACAGAGTTGTGGATGGCAATGTGCTTATTGAGCCTGATCTTACTCCAGGAGTATTGGGATTAGCACCCATACCCTTAATGGGGGATGTTCAAAAAGGGTATCGCGTATCCTGTAAGGTACGTTATTTTTCCGCCGAACAGAAAAAGTTGCATCTGTATCTGGTGAACAGGCTACTGTAAACCAGGAGGTGTTATTTATGGGAGGATACGTGTATTCCTACTCGGAAAGGCAATTACTGATATATAATTTTATAAAAAAAATCGGCCCCTCTCCAGAAGCAGTGCTGGAAGTTCTTTTTGGATTACAAACCGCCAATGCTTTACATCGTTTAAAACAGTCCGGATACCTTCAAAAAACTGAGGTATCCGGTACTGATTTTTGGCATCAACCTAATTACGGTTATTTCGATGCAGTTGAACAGGAAACCATGGCCTGGTTTGTAGTCCGTCTGGAAGAAGCAGGAGGAAAATATGAAGGGGAATATGGAACATCGCCTAAAGGAAACCGCTTCCTGCTTAGGTATGCTCCAGGATGTATTCATATTACGGATGAAGAGAATCGCAAATTTGTGACTCAGTTGGAGGATTTACAGCGTTTTAAACTTGCCGAATGTTTAAAATGGAAAACATTAAAAACTCTTGATAAAAAATGGAAAGGCAGTTAAACTAAGAGTAGTTATATTTAATGCCCGTTGGGTTGTGAATGGCATCGCCGTTATTGCCTTTTAAGGTAGTGGTCACTTCGGTGACATTTTTGCCAGTTATACTGGTTATGTAGCTGCTTAATAGTCTGTTAAACGATCATTTTATGAGTATTTATGACTTATGAAATGGTCGTTTTTTGTTCAGCAGCAATAATTTGTAAGGGAGTGATTGTACTTAAAAATCTATGTTACAATGGTCTTGAGGTAGAAGATAGACACCAGACCAGTTTAGCAGCAGTAACACGGTGAGAGAAATGGAGGTAAGCACGTGGAGAAACGTACTTTTACCGTCCTGATTGAAAAAGATGAAGACGGTATGCTTGTAGCTTCCGTACCTGCTTTAAAAGGATGCCACAGCCAGGCAAAAACCATGAATGAGTTACTTACGCGAATTCAGGAAGCTATTGAACTCTGTCTGGAAGTGGGCAGACCAGTTTAGCAGCAGTGAAAGTATTATTTATCAAAAAGGTGGTTTAATGAAAGTGTCAATTGCGAGGGAAGAGTTAAAAACACTTGTAGACCTATTAAGCGAAGAACAAGTATTAGCTTTATTGGTTATCCTAAAACCATGGGCTGAAGATGTAATTTCTCCATTGGAAGCCCAAGAGATTATGGAGGCGAGAGCTGATATAAAAGACGGAAAAGGCATTAATGCGGAGGATGTATGGCGTGAACTCGGAATTTAAGATAATTTTCTCGCCAAAAGCATTAAAACAGTTGAAGGATCTGGACAGAGCGGTTCAGATTAAAATCAAAGAAGGTATAAATAAACTAACCCAATACCCTCCCCGAGCAGATGTAATTAAACTTAAAGGCGGACAGGGTAATGAGTTAAGGCTTAGAGTTGGAAGCTGGAGAATAATTTTCGAGTATCAATTTAAAGATAGGCAAGTGCATATTTTAACAATAAAAAATAGGCGCGATGTCTACAAATAATAATCTAATGCGAGCCAATGTGAATAATGTGCAAGTTGTGGCCATATTCTGGTGACGGATTTCACCAGTTATGCCGGTAATGTAATTATTGACTAATTAATTAAACGGTCAATTCGTGAGTTTTATACTTATGAATTGACCGTTGTTTTATTAGAAAAAGTGAGGCCCGACAGGCTACATAAGGGAGTCGGGACAAAGGGAGGAATTAGTATGAGAAAAGTAACGCTTACCTGCCTTGAAAGAGGCAAGGCTAAAACCTATAGTGGCGAGCTAATAGCAAACGATATCGGTGTTATTATTTTTGCCACGTGGGATAAAAAAGGCTCGTCCTATATCAAGCGGGTTAGAAAGTCAAAAATACTCAGTTGTCACGTAGAATAATGCGGTAAATATGTAACTAACAGGCGAAAGAGAGGAATTAGTATGTATTTAAATCAGATTATGGTTAACGGAACATCGCCTAAAGGAAACCGCTTTCTGCTTAGCTATGCTCCAGGATGTATTCTTATTACTGATGAAGCGAATCGTAAGTTTGTAGTTCGATTGGAGGATCTGAGGTGCTTTCCTTTTAAAAAATGTTTAAAATGGGAAAAACATGCCAAAACCCCTTGATAATTTTTGGTAATGAGTTTAAACTATATATATATTTCATTGTTGCCCGTTGGGTTGTGTACGGCATAGCCATTATTGCCTTTTCAGGTAGTGGTCACTTCGGTGACATTGTTGCCAGTTATACTGGTTATGTAGCTGCTTAATAGTCTGTTAAACGATCATTTTATGAGTATTTATAACTTATGAAATGGTCGTTTTTTTATTAAGTGGGAAATATTAGAAGGGAGTGATTGTGCTGAAAGAATTATGTTACAATGGTTTTGAGGTGATTGGTATGTCTGCAAAGGTAGAACAGCTAATCCGGGAGTTATATCATCTTTCAGATGATGAACTTAAGCTTTTATGTAAGGTAATTTTAAGGCAGTTGGCAGTACCGCTTCAGGATCCAGAGCAAATGTATGATGATTGGAATGATCTGGAGGTGGATGCCAGTTATGCTGAAACCTGGTGATGTTGTTGTAGCAATGTTTACCTATAGCGACTTGAGCGGTGCAAAAATCAGGCCCGCTCTTGTTGTTAGCAGGGAAACGTATAATGGGACGGGTTCCGTTGTTATAGCTGCTATTTCTAGCAGACCTGTTCGGAACCAGTATGAATTATTGTTAAAGGATTGGCAGGAAGCGAGTCTGCGTATTCCATCTAAAGTATGCGCAGGCCAACTAATGACAGTGAAAATAGGGCTGGTTAAAATCATTGGTTGTTTATCACAACAAGATTTTAACAATGCCCGGGAGCTGCTAAACCAGGTTCTTATTTAATTAATTGAGCCAATAACGGTCAATTCGTGAGTTTTATGCTTATGGATTGGCCGTTTTTTGCTTTCTGTGAGCAGTTAGAAATTTGAGAGGGGTGGTTATTTGAAGGAATTAACTTTTCGGCAGTGGTTACGCGAGAACGGCTATAAACAGCCAGAAGTAGTCAGGGAGCGGTATTTGTCTCTTGGGGCTACTGACGAAGATATCGAAAAAATTGACGCCGAATATGACAGGTTAGCAGATCAGTATATGGAAGAATGCGAGGAACAGGGTTATTTCAGTTATTTTGATTAACTTAAGTTTGTAAAAATGAAAGGGAGGAATTAGTATGTATTTGAATCAGATTACACTTATTGGAAATGTTACCCGCGATGCTGAGATTTATACTACGAACAGCGGGAAAGAGGTCGTTAAATTCGGAGTGGCTGTGAGCAGAGGGAAAGATCTGCCTACTGACTTTTTCGAAGTGACCTGTTGGGAAAGAGCCTGGGCGGCTAATATAGCCAAAAAAGGCGTTTTAATCTTGGTTCAAGGTGAGATGCGCAGCAGTAAATCCGAGGACGGAAAAGTTTACTGGAGTGTTAACGCAAATAAAATTTTACTTATGAACAGCAGAGAGAAGAAAGATGCTGAAAAAAAGAAAGGCTCATCAAAGCCACGGAATAAAGACTCAGAATATCCTCTTTATAATCCGGATGGTGAGTTAGAAAATCTGCAATAACAGTAGGAATAACAGTAGGGGTGATAAAGCAGGCATTTGCCTGCTTTATATTTTAAAGGAGGAGGGAGTCGTGCATGTCTACACAAACCATTGATATCCTAGAGAGCATTGATCAACACATTAAGATTGTAAAAGAGGAATTAGAAAAGCATCCAGAAGGCCATCCCCAGCATATGTATTATAAGGGGTTGCTGGAAGGCCTGACGAGGGCATGGAATATCGCTTACAACTTAATCTAGTTTAATAATTGGGCGTTAGCCCGGATCCTATTTTTACCGCGAAGGGAGGAATGGGACGGGCTAACAAAAAGCCCGTCCCGATTGTATGAATATAAAAGAGAGTAATTTATTTTATGGCGGAGATATGCCTGCGGTTACAAAAACAGGGGCAGAAAAATGTTTTTACTGGGTAACCACGCGTTTAGTGCGCGAGTCAGGCCCGTGGTATGTAAGCAGTGAGGGAATCTGTTCCCCACAAAACGTATATCGGATGATGCAAGAACATTTCGATTTGGAAAACTGCGATAGGGAGCACTTTATATGCCTTTATTTGGATCGGAAGGGACATGTAAATGCCGCCAATGTTGTAAGTGTCGGTGGTTTAAGCAGTTCTATTGTCCATGCTCGTGAGGTCTTTAAGGTGGCAATTTTAGGTAGTGCTGCCAGTGTTATTTTGGTACACAATCATCCCAGCGGTGATCCTACCCCTAGCCGAGAGGATATAGATATAACCCGCAGAATGAAAGAGGCTGGAGATCTACTAGGAATTGAAGTCCTTGACCACGTTATTGTGGGTGCCACTGGATGTTATGCGAGCCTTACAGAAATGGGCTTAATGTGATACGTGATTATCAAAGCGGCTTTTAATGATGAAAGGGGGAGTTATTTTGCGTATAGGGATTACTGGTTCTTACGGTGTGGAACTCTGGCCTGGAAAAGAGATTAGCCCAGGTGCGAAATTGGGTCAGATGTTAAAAATATCATACAAGGGGGAAACAAGCATGGAAATTAAGCTTAATACGGAAGAGCTGGAGATTGCCCAAGAGGCAATCAAAAGCAGAGCGGAAGTCCTGGGAATCAGCCCGGAGCAGGCGGCCAAAGATCTCCTGGTAATAGGAATCAACAACTGGTGGGCGATGGAGGATATGCGACGCCGGGAGGAAGCCAGGCGGCTAGAGGATTTTAATCCGTTCGCGGCCGCGCGCGGTGAGTATAGGAAGCTCGACGCGGCTTTAAATGTACGCGATCAGGCTTTAAAAACTGGCGAGGATGCCTCGCAAGCTGTCCAGGCCTTTCTCGAAGGACTCAGGGATCTAGAGCTGGATGCTACCCTGGTGGAGGTCGAGGGTCATACGGCCAGACGGTTAATGCCCCGGCTACATAAAATTGAACTACTTGCCAACCGGATTTGTCAACAAAACGATTAACCACAATATTCCCGGGGCGTTTTCGCTCCGGGTTTTTTATAAAACACGTGCGGGAAAGCCCCGGAATTCATTCCGGGGAGTATGTCACAAACAGAGAGCGCAGCTGATTATAAAGCAGCCGTTAGGCGTTCAATCTGCGTGCAAATTTAGCATCTGTTTCAACCAATATACAGATACCTTCAATCAGGGCCAAAATAGATGGAATAAAAGTCCACACGAATAATAAATACAAAATCCCTTTACCCACTTGCCCCATATAAAACTTATGTACCCCAAGGCCACCCAGTAACAGAGCAAGTACGCCAGCTGCGATTCGATTTTTATCACCGAGAGTTTCTGTTGGTGGAGGCAATTGTCTAACACCACAACGGGGACAGATTTCTGCCTCTTGTCTAATCTGGCTACCGCATGATCTGCAGAATACCATATTGACAGAAGATTGGGCAGTTTGACTTTCGAAGCTCATGTTATTGTTCACAGTTACACTCCTTTATGTGAATTTGCTTAATTAGTGACTAAGTATTATCTAAATTTTACTTAGCCCTTCTTCCATCCAATCCAGCGGAGCTTTCGTCGCTCCCGGGCGACAAGCTCTGCCGAGCTTGCAGATACCTAATAAATTTATGTAACTATCCCATAGATTCCTCATCCAAACTCCCTATTAAATCATTTATTTTACTACGACCAGGTTGCTGATCAGTCTGGTCTTCTTTTTTTGTCCAGGGCAATACTTAAATGGTGGTCATTATTTTGTTTAGATTTTAACGTCTAATTCAATAAACTCGGAACATTCACTTTTAAGTATAGTTCCGGTATTACCAAAGGTTAAAAAACCACTAAGCTCCAGATCACTCTGGAGTTTTATGCTGTAGAAAGACAAATCTTTTATCTTTGATTTCGGATAAAAATAAAACGGGCCACTTGGTTCCTCATATAAGTAATTATTACCGCAGTGCACACAGTGATTTGCGAAATACCAATCCTGGATAAAATTTGAAAACCCATAATAAAAATTAAATGCCTTTTTAAGGTAAAAATGTAAAGGATCGGGCATATTCTTAGGCGCATCAATTAAAATAATTTTGTCCTGATTGACTTTCGGATTCTCTATTGGCACATAATTGCCGGTTGCTAATGAAATAACTGGGGTTTCGGTTTGGCATCGAAAACAAGAGCGTTTACTTTTAACGATTAGTAGATAGTCACAAATAATCACACTTGTATTAGAGAATTTACGCCATTTCGCAAACTTATAATAATCATATTTGTTTTCAACATACCACATTCTTAACTCTGGATTCCATTTAGCCCCTAGTGTTTTCGCTTCATCTTTTTCTGAATAAGGAACGTTTAAATATAATGTCAATTTATTTGCCCCCCTTTATTGGGAGGGGTACATAATTACATTATTTATCTTATTATTCAGATTATTTTACCCCTCGTGCATTATCGTTTATATCCGATCCAGCGGAGCTTTCGTCGCTCCCGCTGTCCAACGTCTGCCTTATCCTCAGGTATTCAGCATATTTTTTCAACTCTGCCACTGACTCATCATCTAATCCTTCCGTTAATTTCCTCAACTCATCCTTATTAGGTTTATTTTCATTGTTTTCATTTGTATTACCGGAAAAGTAGTAATCCTCCCCAGGCAATTCAGCTAAGGTAAAGGTGCTCTTACCTACATCGGGAAGGGGGCTGGGGTTATCTGTGATGCCCAGCAGATAATCAGTGCTCACTTCAAAGAAATTAGCAAGTGAGGTCAAGGTGTCCAGAGCGGGCAAAGATGTACCTTTTTCAAATTGGGTTATCGCTGATGAACTTATATTTATCTCCTTGCCGAGTTTTCGTGTAGATATACTCTGTTCACTTCTTAATACCCTTAATCTTGAAGCAAATTTTTCTCTATCGAACATAAAAAACTCCTTGACGGTAAGTAACACTAAGCATTACAATTTAGTAAACGCAAAGCAACGCTAAGCAAATGCGAGGTAGTTTTAATGAAACGTTATAACCTTATACAGGCTCGAAAACAGGCCAATATCAGTACCCGTAAATTGGCCGATATAATCGGAGTAAGCAGTGGTATGATAACCCAACTGGAAAATTGCCGTTGTAAATGCTCTATCGATGTTGCTTTTAAATTAGAACGCTTCTTCGGCATCCCGGCCAGTGAACTGCTGGCTGAGGGGGACGAGAAAAAATAAAATAACTATCATAACAATCATCGCAGCTTACATCGCACTCCCACTAATTTAGTAATTCCTATGTAATTTTAAAAGGTTGCTTCATAAAACCAATTATGCTTGTTAATGTTGGCAATAGCCGTGGTGTTTCCGCTTTATACCGGGCATATTCCGCACCAAAATAGGAAAGAACCTTTTCTTCGAGGGTTATTCGATAGTTTAATAAGATATATCCTAAGCAAATAAACAATAATAACGCAATTAGTTGTATAATAATGTATTTATCTTGGACTATCGTGAAACCGTAAATGCCTAAAGACGGGAATAAAATTATATATGAACTATATATTGGGTTCCTGACCAAAGAAAATGGCCCATTAGTTATTAACATTTCAGATTCATAAATACCATCGGCAAACAAAGAACCCATATAGTCCATTGATTGTCTCCACAGTAATAAACCTAGAGTAGCGAGGATCATCAGTAATATCTGTAAGTATTTATACTCTGGTCGATACTCTGGACAGAGCATCGGTAGGAATAACGTTATACCTAATGCAATTGGCATGATAATACTTAAAACAGTTATATATAACGGGTCTTTCTTTAAACCAGGCTTTTTAGCACCTGAGTAAACAGACTTCCATTTCGGGACAAGAATAATAAGTATAAACACTAAAAAGGGGATGAATAAGTGAGAAACATTATATGTAAAAAGATATACGAGACAACTTATGATTACAAAAAGTATATACACGACATAGTTAGGGATGGTGTTCTCCCCCCTTCTATAGACTTCCTTTTATTATCAGAACTTATTGGAATTTGCGGTGTTGCAGTTATTATTGAGTTTTTGGTGTATCCCAAGGGTTTAATAGAACAATATTATTATCTGAGAATACTGTGCTCACTACCAGGAATTTTAGGCGTAGCAATTTTTGTTCTATATTTCTTATTGCCAGTTATTTGTTATATAGCCCATATCGTAATATGCAAACTTTACCGCCGGGTCGGGTCGTCTGAGCGGCCCACCAGGTAGTCCAGGGAGACGTCAAAGTAATCGGCCAGGGCTAACAAGACCCTGAAACTGGGAAAGCCGGTACCATTTTCAAAATCAGATATTACTCTTTGGCTAACACAGATACCATCGGCAAGTTTCGTTTGAGAAAGTTTCTTTTCTTTACGAATTGTTTTTAGCCGTTCTTGAAAACTAGCCAAAGTAATCCTCCTAAATCAATATTGACTTAGCGACAAAATCGCTATAAACTATATTTAGGCTTAGTGACACAGTCGCTAAGCGTGAGGTATTAATAATGAGATATAGATTAAAAGAAGCCCGTCTTAAACGACAATTAACTCAACAAGAGGTTGCAACTTATATTGGTATAAGCCAACGGAATTATTGTGACATTGAACGCAATAAAAGCAACCCATCATGGACAGTAGCCCAGCGTCTTGAAAACTTCTTCGGCGTCCCGGCCAGTGAGTTGCTGGCTGAGGGGGAAGAAGAGCCGGTTTAATTATTTAACCCATTCAAGCTGAGAGTTTGACCAAACAGTCGTTTCTGTTTGATTTGTCCTTGAATTAAATCGGATTATTCCTCGAACCAAAACGTTCTTACCTTCGAGTTTTTCTTTAGTATATGTAAATTTTTTAAAACTTTTTTGAAAAACCACAATAGTAAATGGAAGAGCACCGTCTTGCTGGTCGAAATTTATATACATTACTTTTTCTAATCGTACTACTGAAAATACAGTCCCATATATAAAACGTTCCAGCTCGTTTCCGGTTAGAGCTATATCATGAGCCATATTTTGATCTATAACAATCTCGCTAATTGGATAAAAGGCTCCATTAAATTTTACTATTGTAGAAGCAAGTACTGCTTCTGAGTTCTTTATATACCTAGCTAAAGCTTTAAGGGTTCTTGCTCTGTCAGGGAGTTCATTCTTTTTATCAGGATACTGATTGGCATAGTCTAGCTGTTTCTTGGGATGATCCCAGCCAATTTCCGGTATGCTGGTATTAGCTTTTCTTTCATGATATAAGTCTCCCAACTCCAAATGTAAAACGTGTTGACCGGTACTTGGCCTAGTTGGGTCAGGATGATAGTTCCTTATTTGCTTTATGGAATTGAAAACTTCTACATTACGTTTCTGTGGACAATTATCCAGATGTTTAGATTCGGTAGACTTACCAGTAGTTTTTAAAAAAGGCTCCCTTGTGGTATTAGTGCTGACAAAAATTACTTTAGCGCCACAATAGGGACAGCGTAAGTTCCCATCATGAATTCCAGGGATATATTCTTTAGGGTTAATTATAGAACCATCCGGTAAACGAGCATTTTGCATACTTTACCCCCTTATCAAGAGAGGAGCGTTTAACAAATGAAAATTCAGCCTATATTTTATGAGCATCCTGATCTTTATGGTAAATATTATGCCATTGGCCTTAATGCATCCATCATGTTAGGTCGAGCAGTTGAGCTGCTTGCCGAGATTATTCCTGAATATACGCATCAAGATGTTTATAGGTTTTTAACTGACCAGCAGTTTAGGCACGCAATTATAAATTCAAAACAAAATCGCTTAGAACATGACAATACACGTGAAGCATGGCTTAACCTACATGAACGGGAAATTGGTAAAAGAAAATGGTATCAGGAATCTGTTGATATTGTCCGTCATTTAATAGATGCGCCAGAACCTCCTTCAATTTACGAAAACACCATGGAAGGGTTTGTATATGATGCTGTTACTTCATCACAACAACAAATGATACCCGTTAGCTATAGATGGTTGAGTTCCGGACAGCAGCCAGGTGCGCTCCTTAAGCAAGAACTGCTTTTATTATTTGAAGTCCTGGGAATGGAACTGGAATCTATTAATGACGAAATCTATTACGTTGGTTTTATTAATACCTTTAGTGGGTCATACCGTGTTCCAACTGTAACTGTTACACTCCCGGGCCTGTCCTTTTTAGATAAGGAAACTCAGGTTGGTATTAATGCTATCGGGTTTCATCTACCAGATAATGAGTTTAAACAATTAAGGGATCAATGTCTGGCCGGATCATCCGACCGGCCCACCAGGTAATCCAGGGAGACGTTAAAGTAATCGGCCAGGGCTAATAAGACTTTTAAGCTTGGATCTCTATCGTTAGTCTCGTAAAAAGTGATAATCCGAGGGCCTAGACCAAGTATTTCAGCTAATTCTTCTCTTTTTAAGTTCTTTGTTTTTCGTAATTCGCGTAAGCGTTCACCCAGTGTAGCCATTTAGGCCTCCAATATAACAATCTTGACAAGGCACAAAAAGTGCCTTAAACTTAAAATACACAAGGCACAAATAGTGCCTAAAGGGTTGATATATTTTGAGAATAAACTTAATCAAACTTAGAAACGAAAAAGGCTATACCCAACAAGAAGTTGCTGATCGCTTAGATATTAGTCGTAGAATGTATGGTTCTGTTGAGACGGGTCGCCGCAATCCCTCCTGGGAGGTAATACAACGTCTCGAACAATTCTTCGGCGTCCCGGCCAGCGAGTTGCTGGCTGAGACTGACGGTTCGCACCATGATAAATAGACTTTTTCGCTCATAGCTAATATTACCAATTATCTGCAAGTTGCGCAAATTTTAATCCTGGGGAGAGGTTCTATGAATAAGATTAAAACCCTACGCAAGGCAAAGGGATTAAATCAAGGTGAATTAGCCAAATCAGCCGGTATATCCCAAACATATTTATGTGAATTAGAAAAAAGCCGTAAAACGAATCCTTCAAGAGATGTGCTGGTTCGTATTGCGAAGGCGTTAAGTGTGTCTGTTTCTGAATTGCTGGATGATTAAAACGCATATTCAAGCTATATTCGTGTTCATGTAGATATTTTCCTTCTTAGTCGCGAATTTCTATACGTGTAAACGGGTAGGGGGGCTATAGTTAGGAACCCTGAAAGGCCCCCGGTATGCCCAGAGATAAGTAAATATCGAAACGGTAAAACTAGAAAGGGGGGGAGAAGGTGGCTAGACCCACTAAAGTTAATCGGTTAGTTTTTGCATCTGTTATTAAAGAGTACATAACTGAGGATGCGAAAGGTTATTTAAGTCTTTCAAAAAGTGACTGGGAAGTGGCAGAGGAACTTTCTATCAAGCTGGGTATTAATATTAACTCCGAATATATAAGGAATTTTAGGCGTAGCCAGAATATAGCTTCAGCAGTTAGTTGGGGTGGTAAAAGGGAAGGTGCGGGAAGGCCTACCACGAAAAATCTGAAATTAAAGATTTAAATTTTAGAGGGGGGGAGAAAATGGCTAGACCCACTAAAGTTAATCGGTTAGTTTTTGTATCTGTTATTAAAGAGTACATAACTGAGGATGAGAAAGGTCATGTAAGTCTTTCACTAAGCGATCGGGAAGTGGCAGAAGAACTTTCTGTTAAACTAGGAATCGAACTTAATAGTGAATATATCAGGAATTTTAGGCGTAGTCAAAACATCGCCCCTGGTAAAACAAATTGGGGTGGCAAAAGGGAAGGTGCTGGTAGACCTCCAAGTATAAATACTGAAATTAATACTAAAGAACCCCAAGATGTAGCAGGAATTATAGATATGAATAGTAAACATGCTATTGATAGATGGCATGAAAAATGTGTACTGGCTCTATCCCGGATGTATGGTGGGGGAGACCGGTATTTATACATTGATTCTGAATTTAAGGATAGGGGAAGGGGAACAGGTAAAGCCGGCAAGGGCGGTGGGATAAAAAACGTAAGTCATAACCAGGCATACTTGGCCCAAGGCGGACAGTAGTATTCTGTATCAAGGAGACTGATCCCGCCTGGCGGGATGAAATTTGAGGAGGAAAAATATGGATTTGTATGACTTCTACGAAAAATACTGCCTAGGAATGTGTCCCGAAAGACGAATTTATAGCTCATTTCATGATGGGAAGACAGGCATATGCCATAGCTGTCATCTAGACGGATTTATCGAGTTTGTTAACGATTCAACTACACAATACATAAACTTGAGTACTTTGAAAGAAGAAGACGAACAGTTTGTTCTTATGATCATGTCTGAAATATCGGAAGCAAATAACATAGAACTGGATGAAGCTTTTCGAGTAATAATATCATACGGATTACAGTGCCATTTTGAAATGAAAAGACTCGGCCCAATATTTAATCCTGAGGGACGACCACCCAAATAATACTGATCTCCCGCGCGGCCTGGTTCAGGAGATATTGTAAAACTAGAAAGGCGGTTAATGTTATGTGTTTTGTCACCTACGAAAATCCCAGGAACGGAAAGCGTACCAGGGTCAAAAGAGGCTTCAACTGGTTAGTTATGGGTTTTGGCCCCTTGTGGTTCCTGTTTAATGGCATGATCCTTTGTGCCCTGCTTTGGTTAACCGCTGCTATGGTTGTTGGCCTTTTAACTGCTGGTATTGGGGGCCTGCTTATGTGGCCTTTTGCCGGTTTCTTTGCAAATGGGCAGCGGGAGCGCAGGCTAATTAAGCGAGGTTGGCGGACAGTTTAATATAAAGGAGGTGAAGTGGAATGTTTAATTTTGATAAGTTTTGTAAAGCTCAATGCCCGTATTCATATATAGAAATTAAAGAGCATATGGAACCCTGTATAAACTGCCCCGTAAGTACTTTTCTGGATATTAATGATGAGTTAGAACAAATCATTAAATCAGCCCACTACTGGCTATCTTCTAATAGACCCCGTGGACAAGCAGAAACAACCCTTAAATGTGGACATGTTGATAGATTAGGTGCTCCTATGTGTAAATCCTGCACTAAAAAAGCACTTAATTCTGCGATAAGGGCTAATTAAAGAATCCCTGGCTAAATTTTTGCTTAACTGAATAACTATGTTACCAACACCCCCAGGGGTGTTGTTTTATGCCCTTTTTCCCAGTCCGTTAAGCCCGGGTAATATAGCGTCCGGCTTTTCTGTATTCATTTAGGTTTAAACGTTGCTAGGAATCAATAAATAATAGAAGGAGTGAAGTGATGTGGTTAATTGCGGTACTTGCTGCCATTTTGGCCTTGAGAACCGCTGACCCAGTAAAGGCAAGTGTTAAATGAATAAAAGGATCGTAGAGCTTTAGATTTCTTTTGCAAAATATGGGGAAAATTGTTATCCTTGATTCTAGAGAAGAATATTCTTGAAATGGATAGAATCAAGCAAAATCTACTTTATTAGGTTACAGAATAGATGAGCATTTGTATATTTAAAACTGTAATGGAGGTGACTTTTTGAACCGATCTCCGTTAAGATATCCGGGTGGTAAAAGTAGCATTACCCCTCTAATTAAATTGATTCTTTCCAAAAAAGATAATAGAACAACAACATACATTGAGCCTTTTGCAGGCGGTGCAGGGGTTGCGATAAATCTCTTGCTGGATGGCGTTGTAGATAACATAGTCATTAACGATTATGATAAGGCTATATACTCCTTTTGGCGCGCTTTAAAAGAGCAAACAGATGATTTAATCTCTTTAATCGAAGATACGCCGGTTAATATTGAGGAATGGTATAAACAGAAGGCAATATATTCTACCTCAAACCGGAAGTATTCATTAGAACTTGGGTTTGCAACCTTTTTTTTGAATAGGACAAATCGTTCCGGTATATTAAATGCGGGTCCAATTGGGGGGTATAGTCAATCCGATTTTTATAAGATAGACGCCAGATATAATAAACCAATGCTAGTTGAACGCATACAGTCTATTGCTACTAAGAAAAAAAGTATTTTTATATACAATAAAGAAGTGCGAAGTTTCTTGACCCAGATACTGCCTAAATTTCAAGAGAATGCATTTATCTATTTTGATCCACCATATTTTGTGAACGGAAAAAGGCTTTATAAGAACTTTTTTGTTGAGAATGATCATGTAGATATTGCACGTAGCATTGAGCAGAATGTAACTTGTGATTGGGTTATGACATATGACGACGAGACAAGGATCAGAAGTATATATTCCAACTATGTCATGAGAAATTATGTGTTAAATTATAGTGCTGCGAATAAGGGTAAGGGAACAGAATTAATTATATTCAAGTCATCGAAATTAGTGCCAAATGAGCTGGAAATTAGAAACGATTTGCCTAGATTGGCAATAAGCAATTTCTGAAGGTGGGACTCATTAATGTACAAGAGTATCCAGATTAACGATTTTAGATTATTTAAAAATCAGAAGATATTGTTGGGTAAGTACTTAACAATATTAAGTGGGCGAAATTCCACAGGGAAATCTACGATTCTTGGAATGATCGCTAATTCTGGAGAACTAAAAAAGAAAGATGGCGTAACATATTTTTCTAAAGCTTTTCGTTCAGACTTTAGCGAGTTGTTTAAGGGCAGTAAAACTTTTGATGTCGTAGGGGCCAATCGTTTCTTGATTACATTATGTGATGACGATGGCAACGAGACTGATTACAGAAGTTTTAGAACTGCTTGGCAACAAAAGGATAAGGACAGAAAAAGTCGTGCATCAAGTGGAGATGTATCTAGTTCTAATGGCAATGATATTTCGGATATAAAAAGAGAACGATTTCGCATTATTCCCTTTAAAAAGGAAGAGAACAAGCGTACTGAAGCCAAATTTAACTTTCCAGTGATTTATCTTGGCTTATCACGTTTATTCCCTCTTGGGGAATCCAATGATGAATTGATAACTGCAAACGCTATTACTTTTAAAAATGAAGAACACAAGCAGTGGTTTATAACCAATTACAAAATGATATTGTCAATGCAATCAGACGTTCAGGACATAACTAACTACAGTATTGGAGAAACAGATAAAAAAAGCGGTATAGGAATTAGCACCGATCATTATGATTATTTGACAAATTCATCAGGCCAAGATAATTTAGGTCAAATTCTCTTGGCTTTATTATCTTTTCGTAAGCTTAAAGAAGAACGAGGTATGGCGTGGGATGGTGGTATCTTGTTGATTGATGAAATTGATTCTACGCTTCATCCGGCAGCACAAAATAGACTGATTAAATTATTCATCAAAGAAGCGCGTTCTAATAAACTGCAAATTATCCTGACGACACACAGTATAAGCCTTTTAAGGGATATTTGTGGCCGAATTGCATATAATAGTCACGACGAAAACGTGAATAACGATATTGAACTATACTATCTGACAAATGCAAATAGAAGGCTAGAGATTAAGCGCAATATCGCTTTCACTGAAATTGAGAGTGATTTATTAGTGAGTTCTGTCGTACAAAACACAAATAAAATAAAGGTCTATTCGGAAGATGCTGAGGCAAGATGGTTTTTAAAGTATTTGATACCGGATTACTTATGCTACGTAGACTTGCTTGAATCCTTTATTGGATGCGATTCACTTATTAGTATGTATAATGCGGATATTTATTATTTCGGGAACACGCTTATTGTTTTTGATGGGGATGTATCTGAGGAACAATTAAATAAAATTCCAGATGCAACACGCCAAAATTTAGGTAATATTCTTAGACTTCCGGGCGGAAAACCTCCCGAACAAGTTATCTATGAATACTTATTAAACTTGGATTCCGATCATGCTTTTTGGAGCGGTACTGCTAGCAGTCTCGGGTTTACTTGGGATTATTTTAAAGAACGTGGGCCCTTATCTGATGATTACAAAGGCAAAAAAGACCGCGATAAATACAAAGCTTGGTTTAACAATCATAGACAATACTTTGAACCAACAAAGTTGATGGATTTCTGGATGCAAGATAATAAAGAGGTTACAGATGCTTTTAAGCGTGATTTTTTGCAAGCATACAATTGCATAGCCAAGAGAACCGCAACTTTTGAAATCAAATAGTTTGCTATTTATACTAAAAATCCGTTTTATTAGCTTAAGGGTCAATAGAAAAAACACCCCTGGGGGTGTTTTTTTATGCCTATTTTTAATATGGGGGTGAGGATGTGGCGAATGGTAAAACGCCAACGAGAAGGCAGAGGGGAATAATTCAGAAATACAGGCTGAATACGAATAACTGGCTGGTTTAGAAGAACCCGCCCGGGGAGTTGCACTTAATTCATCGAAACAGCGGCTCCAAGCGAGTAATCAGGTACCCTGCTGTAGGAGGCTAAGTAATCGTGTCATCTGAAATAGCTATTTTCCTGGGATGTCTTTTGCCGGGGCTGCATACAGCCTACACAGACATAAAAAGGGGAGTGATCTATGATGTGGTTACCCTGCTGATTTTTTTGGCAGGGCTTATTTATGCGATGATAAACGGCACTTATATTTACGCATTTCTAGGCTGTGCTTTAGGCTTTTTAAGCTTCTTTATCGTTGCATGGATTACGAACGGATCTTTGGGGGGAGGTGATATCAAGCTGGCCGCAGGAATCGGGATCTGGTTTGGTTATCAAGACACTATTTTAATTATTGTCCTGGCGGTTTTTGCAGGCGTTGTTTATGAACTGTTCTGTTATTGGCGACAAGGGATGCTCGTAAAGTTATTTCGTGATCGACTTTACCCATATGTGCGTAAAATCCTTTTACGCTTCGGGTATCGGATGAAAAAGATTGATTTATCTGTTGATACAAAATACAAACCGATACCTTTTGCCCCGTTTCTAATAGCCGGAAGCTGGGCAGTATGGGGAATGAGGTTCTTTTTTTGAAAGGAGAGTGACGGTATTTAATAGAATGCAGTACAAATCGTTTAACCCCAGCAAAAAGGGGAAATGGATAGCAATTTTGCTTACCTGCCTGGCTGGCCTGGCAGTATATTTATCAGTTTCAATACTATTTCACCCTGTTTCAGTAGTTGTCGCCAAGGCGGATATCGAGGAAGCATCTCTTATACAGGCCGAGCAATTAGAGTTAGTAAAAGTAGCCAAAAAGGATTGTCAAAAAGGAACATACCAGCGGATTGAAGATGTGGCCGGGGGAGTAGCTGCAGGCTCTATTTTTGCAGGGCAGCAGATTATTGACCGCCAAATAAGCGGGGAAAATGTAGCAGGGGAGCTTGCTTTAGGGAGTATTAAAACCGGTCAGACAATAATTACCCTGACAACCCAACAGGCTACCTGGTCTTCTCAGTTACGCGTAGGGGATTTGGTTACCGTTGTTGGCGTATATCCGGCCGAGTCTGCAGTGCGAGAAGAAGCGGTAGGGCGTGTTACTAAACCATCTGCGGGATCGGTGGTTAGAAACTTGAAGAATATACAGGAAGCTCAGTCTACTAGCCCTAACCAGACGGAGATTTCTTTTGTAACCGATACCGAGGGGGGCAAAAGGGTTCTATTGGCCCTAAAAACCAGTCAAATGGTATATCTTTTGCCCCGACATCCAGATCTGGGGGGTGTGGAGTAATGACTTCTTCTTCGTTTGATTATCGCAGAAAAGAATTCGTTGAAGCGATCCGGCAAGATATGATCCGCAAGCATGGCAATGTGTTTTTGAAACTCAATAACTCACCAGACGCGGCAGCTTATGAAGAAGCCGCTTGTTTAATACGGGGAGAGCTGGAAAAAGGCTGTGATCGGGAAACGCAGGATTATGTAATTGCACAGCTTATTGGCCTGGGGGAAATTGATATCCTTTTAAAAGACCCTACTATATCGGAGATTATGATTAATAAACCCGATGATATTCGCATCGACCGTAATGGACAGATTATTAAAACTGACCTTGCTTACGATAGCGATCAAGATTTGGTTAATCTTAGCTATCGTATTACTCAGCGGTGCGGCCGTAAGATTAATTACTCCACACCGCTGGTAACTGCCAGATTGCCGGATGGCAGCCGGGTAACCATAACTTTTCCGCCGTCATCGGTTCACCCTACGATTACGATTCGTCGTTTTCCAAAACATGTTTTTCCCACAGAAGAATTGCTGGCCAGTAATTTTTTAAGTGAAGAAATGGTTCCATTTTTTAAAACGGCTGTGATTGGGAAATTAAACATCATCGTATGTGGGGGAACCCGTACCGGTAAAACCAGTTTCATTCGCTGGCTGGGAGATTTTATTCCGCATACTGAACGTATCATCACGCTGGAAGAAACCCGGGAGCTTGGCTTAACCCATCCGCATTGTATTTCCCTTGAGCATTCCGCTAAGGCCAGTATTTATGATCTAATGCTGGCTGTTTTACACATGAGGCCTGATCGTATCATTTTGGGTGAGATGTTAGGGGCTGAATCACTGGAGTTTTTGAACGCTGCCGGTACCGGGCATGAAGGAGCAATTTCCAGCGTTCATACGAACTATCATTACAAGCAAGCGGCAATTAACCGGATGGTGCGGGCTATGGCTCACGCCAAGGTGGTTGCCCCTGAAGAATTACGATCCATGATTGCAGAAACAATTGATCTGCTAGTTTTTATCAAGCGTTACCCGGATGGATCCCATAATATTATTAATGTTTGCCAGGTGGAGAGCCAAAATGGGGAACCGGTTTTTCAGGATATCTTTATGTTCCGGAAAAAAGAGGGCATCCACCAGCAGGTCGGGAGCCTTTCTCCTGATTTGATTGCCAGGATTGAAGATAACATCTTAGAAGATATCCCTAATATTCCTTCGTTAAGGGGGAGATATCATGGCTGAGTTTGTTATAGCGGGCGCAGCCACCAGTATTGGGATTTTATCCTGGCTTCTGTATCGATGGCAAAATGATTTCAATTCCCAACTGTTAAAAAAACAAACTCTTTATGGTCTAATTGCTGCCGGATTATTCTTTCTTTTACTCTTGGTGTTTAAAAATCCTGTTGCCGGAGTTTTGGCGGTTGTGCTTATGGGATTGTGTCTAAAAAGAAGGCGCGAGCTTGCTAAGAAAGCTCGCAATCGAATTATTGAGAACCAAGCCGAAGTTGCACTGCAGTTAATTGCGAGTTTTTATGATAACACCGGTGATATAATGACGGCTTTAAAGGAAGCGGCTGATTGTATCCAGCCTCCGCTGGCTGATGAATTAAGGCTGACGGTCACCCAATACAACGCTAATAAGGCCCCTTTATTAGCTTTGCAGGATATGGCTGAGAGAATAGACGATCGAGATATAAGCATTTTCGTGAATGCTGTTATTTTATCAGAACGCTACGGGACTGATACGGCTCAGGTGATTAAAGACGTATCCCGGAAGATTTCACACCGCATTTCTTTGCGTGATGAGCTGAAAAATGAGGTCTGGGGTCAGGGTATGACAATTAGAATTTTTTTTATAGTGTTACCTGTTTTAACTGCAGCTCTTATGCTGATTCCTGACATAAGGCAGGTTTTAATAAATGGAATGGGAGGCAAAATTATTATCAATGTCCTGCTATTGGTTGAGTATTGTGCTTGGTATTTTTCAACGAACCAGGAGGTGATTGATCAGTTATGATTGAAGCCCTTCTACCTTCGGTTTTGATTGCCGGGGCCTTTTTCGCCTGGGTCTATCCGGGCAATATCATGTTGTCTATTGGTGCCAGGGCACCGGATGATTGGAAAGATCGTTATTCAAATCATATTCAAAACCTGAGCCTTAATATATCACCTGAATTGGTGGCTGGAATAAGGTTGGGCGGGTTTTGTTTTGGGATGTTTTTAGCAGTTCTCCTTTGGATCTCTTATGGTGTACTCTGGTCTTTTTTAGGGATTCTGCTGGCATTCTTGTGTTTTCTGATTCCCGAAAAGTATTTAGAAAGGAAAGAAAAAAAGCGCATTGCCGAACTCAGCAGAGAATTTCCCAATATGGTTACTCTGGTGCAGGTATTTTCAAAAGCGGCAGATTTGCAAAAACAGCTCTACCGCCTGGCGACCGAGATGGCTACCTATCCTATGTCTGTAGCTTTAAATAACTTCGCCAAGCGGTGCAATTATTTGCCGATTAATAATTTTGTTTCCGTTCTCCAATATGGTATTGATTCGGGTGCGGATATCGATGATATTCTGGCGACGTTTTCTTTCCGAACCTATGAAAGCCGACTTAATGAAGTAAAAAGGAACATTAAATCTCGTCCCACGGTCATGACTTTTATTTCCGGAGCGATGGCTCTGGTTTTTGTTTTATTGCTTATTGTTCCGATGTATTCAAACATCATTACCAAGTTAAATAGTTTTTAAGGAGGAATACGGTTTATGTGGAAAAAGGCTAAAAGACTTTTATCTAATCAAAAAGGAAACACTTTTTTGGAAAATGGATTATGGATCGTATTAATTGTTTTTGCTTTAGCAGTAGCAGGAGGGGCTTTAGCCCTGGTTGTAAGTGGTAAATATTCAGCACTGGCTGATTCTATTAAGGCGATTAGTATACCTACGATTTAGCCAAAATTAGTTTCGGGGATGGAGGTTTAAATTTCATGAGGATTCATTTTAAAAGGTTGTTTGGGAATAATCGGGGAAACGCGTTTTTGGAGAATCTCTTAATGATTCTCCTGGTAGTCATGATTATTGCTGTCCCGGCCCTAGCCCTATCTCAAGCGATCAGCGACATTATTGTGGCTACAGTTGGCCGGGTAAACCGGATAGGTACTCCTTAAGCCATAGGGGTTAACGCCATATTAGCGTTAACCCTTTTCTTATTTTTAAAGGGGGGTGTTAAGTGGTTTTCGTTAACAAATTTTTAAAAAACCAGCGGGGGACAGCTTTTATAGAGTGGCTATTCATTTTGCCCATGATTATAATGATTATTACCTTCGGGATTGAAATGGGCTTTGCTATGTATGATTTTGCCACGATCAACTATGTTGCATCTGCGACAGCAATTGAGGCTGCCAGAAAAGGGGAGTTTGATGATGAAGTTGCTGTCCGCACAGCAGAATATCTGACTAATTGGACGAGTGTCGGGAAAAGGATGGATATTGTTAGAAGTGATACGGCTATTACAGAACCGGAGCAGGTGGTAGTGTGGGGGCCGCCGACAGGCGAGAAATTCCAGCGGGGACAGATGATTACGGTCGGCCTTTCCTATCCCATAGAGTTTAAAGCCTTTTATATGGATACACTGGCTCATTGGATCGTGGCTGACCAGAGACTTGCTTTAAAAGCCCGTGCATCTGCGCCCAGTGAGGTATATTTTGAGCCATAGGGGGGATAAGTAAAATGCGAAATGAGCGAGGTTCAGTATCCATACTGTGTTTGTTTTTGATCATTGTTCTGCTTATACTCCTTGCCTACGTTACAGACGTTGCCCGTTTGCAGGCGATCAAGATTCATTCCCGCCACAGCCTGAACCTGGCCTTGCGGGCGGCCAGTGCCAAGATTGATATGGAGGCCTATACCGACGCAGAAGATCCTAAATTAATCATTGCCGAGCCGGAGGCCAGAACTGCGTTTGACCAGGTGCTCCGGGATAACTTAAGACTGGACGCAAACAACCAGCCTTACACAAATTCTGCTGCAGATGGGACAGTAGAGATCTGTTATTTCCAGGTAATCCAAGAAGACGATCTTCCTTATACTTATTCCTATAGCAATTATTCAGAGACAATAAACCGGGTATCCTGCACAGGAATAATTAAAGTACCTGTAAAGCTATCTCCTTTTGCCAGATTTACAACTGGCCTACCAGAGTATTCAGAGTTATATGTTCATTCTACGGTAGGGCCGGAGGTAACATGTATTTGGTGAACATTATACCTATGGATGTGATGAGAAAAGATTATCAAACGTTTTAAAACAATATGCTAGTTATCTGGGAAGAACGGAACTTGCTGAAGATTTAACCACCGAAGAGTTAATCCAGTTATCAAGAATTCCGGATATATGTCTTTGGAGTCAATATGGTTTAGGCCGTCAAGACCAGTATGAAAATTTGATAGTTGAATTAAAGAGACCTAATATGGAACTATCTATGCAGGAAGTAGAACAGATTACCGATTATGCTTTTGCAGTTGCAGATAACCCGCGATTTCCAAAGGAAAAGACGAAATGGACATTTTTGCTAACTGGATCGGCAATTAATAAGAACACGAAAAGAAGACTTCGCGAATATGAAAATGAATTTGGCTTGTACGTCAGAGAGGATAACGTGACTGTATGGGTTAAAGACTGGGGCCAAATAATTAATGAGGCTTATGCTAGACATAAGTATCTTGAAGATAGTCTTAAGCTGGCAGCTACTGATAATTCAGAAGGACTTGGTTTTTTAATTGAGAAGCACTCTCAACTAATACCAAATGTTGTACGCAAGAGCGCTGCCGCAAGAGAGTAGATATTGTTACTTCACCCTCCATTAAGGAGGGTTTTTTATTTCCTCATGTTTAATAAAAAAGGGGAGATAAACGAAAACAAGTATATAAGGATGATATTTTTAAAGACAAATTCTAAAGGGGGTTTTATACATGCAAAGACGGTACATATGTATATTTTAAAATCAATTCAAGAATAAATGATAGTAAATGTGAAATGCTGACAACAGAATTACCTTCAAACACCCCCAGGGGTGTTTTTTTATGCCTATTTTTAAATATGAGGGGAGGTGATTTTTAATGGCAACGGCAGAACAAATAAAAAGTTTAGTTAAAGCATATGTTGACAATAATGACGAAAAATTCAAAACCGTTGTGTTACAAATTGCTGCCCATGAAGCAAAATTAGGACATGACAAAATAGCTCGTGACATGAAAACACTTATTGACAAGGTTGGAACAAAGCACGGAAGTATAGTACAGTTAAATGCTCAAAATCCTATGTTGGAACTTAGCGTTCCTTCGCATAACCTATCAGAACTAATTGTTAGTGATGCCATTTCTGACAGGATTAAGAGGATTTTAAACGAGTATAAAAATAGGAATAAGTTATATTCTTATGGATTGACAAATAGGCGCAAAATCTTAATTGAGGGTAATCCTGGAACTGGAAAGACATTAACTGCTTCTGTAATTGCATCCGAATTAACACTTCCCCTTTATACTGTACAGATAGATAAACTTGTGACTAAATTTATGGGTGAAACAAGTGTCAAACTACGGCAAGTATTTGATAGTATAGAATCTATGACAGGAGTTTATTTATTTGATGAATTTGATGCTATAGGTGCGGATAGAAGTTTAAATAATGAAGTTGGTGAAATGCGAAGGATATTGAACTCTTTCCTTCAATTCATTGAACAGGATACGTCTGACAGTATAATAATTGCAGCAACAAACAATTCCAAAATGCTGGATCAGGCATTATTCAGACGCTTTGATGATGTTCTCCATTATTCATTGCCTACAGATAAAGAAATTGAACGATTATTTGTTTATAGGTTAAAAGTATATGATAAAGAGTTCAGAATCACAAATCAACTCGTTAAAGTTGCTGACGGTCTTAGCCAGGCAGAAATATCTCGTGTATGTGAAGATGCCATAAAAGATTCCATACTAAGTGGAAATCCCATCTCTCAGGATCAAGTGATAGATTTAGTCGAGCAACGCCCTTATGTATCAAAACCACAAATTTACAACATTTCTGATGATAATATCAAAGGCTCGCTTACCCGCCAGGCTGCGGGTAAGGCTATCATGCCCCCCTCTCCATGTCAAGGTTAAACCCTTCGGGTGGGGGCCTTCCCTAAAGGGCCCCTCCCCAACCTTGACACGGAGCCTCTACGGGCATGACTGATGCCTGGCAAGCGGCGGGGGCAGCTCGCTAGAATATACTTAGTTGGGGGAATGTATGGAAAAAATATGGTAATATAGTAGAATGATGTCAACCGGACTTTTTAAAGGGGGAAATGTAAATGAGGAAACGGATAGGATTTATTACGCTTACGCTGGGTATACTTTTTTCTGGTTTGATTTACTATAATGGGTTTGTAACTGCAGCCCCTACTCCAAACATTACGGTGGCAGTCAATGGTAAGTTAGTTACCTTTCCGGATCAGAAACCCTATATCAACCAGGACAATCGCACTCTGGTGCCGGTAAGGGCACCGATGGAGGCGGCCGGGGCTACCGTAAGCTGGAATGATAAAACCAGGCAGGTCACAGTTACTAAAGGCGATAAAACCGCAGTTTTCACCATTGGTAGCAAAGTCTATACTATAAACGGCAAGGCCATGCAAATGGACACCACGGCGCAGATAGTCGGTGGTAGCAGAACCGTATTTCCTCTCCGTTTTGTGGCCGAAGCAATAGGTCTTACTGTTGAATGGAATGCTCAAACGAACACGGTGGTAATCACGTCAACAACTACAGAAGTTCAGCCAGGGACTACACCCACTCAGCCGGAAAACAAGAACCCGCTTCCCCCGCACGAAGCTAGAAAGCCTATGACTTCACTTACCCCAGAGGCAAAGGCCAGGTTGATGGCTTATCCGTATCCAGCAGGCGTGGAGGTTTGGAGTAAGATGGTTGAGTTAAAAGAAGAAGGAGCGGTTAAAGGTTTATCTGAGAATCATTTGCAAGAGACAATCAATTCATGGCTTGGCCAAAAATCCTTGATTAAAGCTAACCAGAAGTTTTTCTTTGACTCTGACCTTTGTTTTTGTGTATCTGGTAATTTCAATAATCGTGTAAGGGGTGTATTACAAACTAAAAACCCGGACGGTTCAGTAATAGAGCAAGATGTTGAGTTTGGTTTTGCATATGGTACTCATTTTGTATCCGAAGGAGAAACCCCACAGCCTTCGCATCTATTGGAGGGTAACGATTTCATAACCCTAAGCCCTCCTGTAAAATTATGATCCCAGTCAACACCTGTTGATACATAGTTAGAAATATATTATATAAGCCCGTATCATCATTTATGGTACGGGCTTTTACTTATTTTTAGGGGATATTACCGGAGATCATAAAGGATTAAAAAGGAGTGAATAATTTTGCGAAGACATATAATCTTGGGGTTTTTATTTGTTTTTGTGTTCAGTTTTATATTGGGTTCCCTGCCTAGCGCAGTATTGGCAGATAATAAGGGAACAGTTGTCCGTGACCCAAACGGTACTTTCCTTTCCGTTAAATTCACCGTAACATCAAGTGCCCATTCTACCGGCACAGTTTATCGTACTACCGGCCTTAAAATCTGGATTGGCCCATATTATGCTTTCTTCGACCAGGCCTATTTGACAAGCAAAGGGTTCTATAGTTCCTCTACAACTGATACGGTTGATTTCACTGCATCGGAAATAGCACTACGATCCGGCGCATCGGTACAGCAAATTCGCGCTGCTGCAGATGATTTTAACAATGGCATTAATCTTGGCGCACAGATTAAAATTCTCCAAAATGGGGTAGTAATGGCCACGATTGAGGAGAAAGAGCAAGTCGCACCTGTATTTAATCAGTATGGCCTGGGGGCATACATAGCCGCGGCCGAAACTCGTTGGGGATATGCCTATGATCCGGTGGGTGCTTCCCGAACCCTGACCATCCAGATAGAAGGCCAGGGTAGCACTACCCCGGCCGGGAGTAAAGCACCGGGTACAGTTCATAAAAACATGTCCGGCTCCGTATCTCTTTTCGCTTCTCCTGCGGATGGCTGGAAGTTTGCCCAATGGGTAGACGTTACAGGTGGTATTGTGCAGTTCTCTACTAATCCAAATACTTCGGTATATATGGACAAGGATAAAACCATTCGCGCGGTTTTCATCCCCAATACCGCTCCGCCTGACGGGAAAAAAGAATATCTGACTGTAGTGCCCTGCACCTACACCCTTTTTGAAGGGGAATACAAGAGGTTTAGTGCCTTTCATCATAAAGCGGATGGCAGTTCTCAGGAAGTAACTAACAGTTCTGAGTGGAGCGTATCAAATAGTAATATTGCCAGATTATCAGCGATTACCAAGGGTGAACTCTGGGGGTTAAAAAAAGGCTTTGTTATTCTTAAGGCACAGTACAAAGGCATGGAGGCTACCGCCGATGTCACGGTTATTCCCGAGCCAGTTCCGCCGCCGCCTAACTATGCCCCGAAAGCTGATTTCACAATTAGTAATCCTTCCCCGGTGGAAGGGGAAAAAGTAACCCTAATTGATACCTCTACCCACGAAGGTAAAAAACATGGAGAAAGCATTGTAAGCTGGGAATGGAATATTGAGAAAATAGGTAGTGCTTCAGAACAAAATGCAGAAGCTACCTGGAATGAGGTCGGAACATATAAAATTACCTTACGAGTCGAAGACCAGGATGGGGACTCAGACTCTTGCACTAAAAGCGTAGTCGTAGGCCCAGCTCTACCGGCCGCAGTAATTACTACTTCCGCCGACCATATTATTATCGGACGGGAGATACATATTGATGGCGATGAAAGCACTGCAGCTATGGGTAGGGATATTAAGTGGGATGAGATGGAATGGAAGTTTTATAATCCCAACAATGCCTTAGCTTACGAATATACTGGTCGTTACCCGTTAGGGAAAGGCACTTCCGAAGAGAAGGATTTAACTAACAGCGTCTTAAATAAAACGGGTAATTGGAAGATCACGCTTAAAGTTAAAGATACTAACGACAATGAATCAGAGATAACCGAGAGGATAATTTATATTCATCCCGATAATCCCCCTGTGGCTGATTTCTGGTTAGCATCTGAGGCCATTCGTTATTCTTACCAGGGCTACGATCTGACCGTGCGTGATCTGAGCACGGCCGGAACCCCGGATGCATCACTGGGAGATGAGATCTATGAGCGGACCTGGACATTATATTATGATGCTAATAATGATGGCAATGCCCAAGGTTCCGGTGATGAAGTAATCAGGCCAGGGGATAAGGACAAAGCTGCTGAAATCATCCAGGCATCTATAAACGATTCCAGGCCGGTTATAAGGTTTAATAAAACGGGCAGGTATCAGTTGGAGTTGGCCGTCAAGGAACACTATGAAGCCTGGGGCGAGATCAACGAAGGCTTATCGGACAATACCGATAATAAAACCCTGGCAGATAAAAATATCATGGTAATCAACCTAGCTCCCACTGTAGCTTTTGATATCAAGAAAAAAACCCCGGTAGATGTTCTGTTAGCGTTCAAAGGGACAGATTGTGAACCGGGGTTCATATGTACAAGGCGGATGGCGTAAGCTGTCCGCCTTGTGCTGTTATGCGATATTTTCTTGCTCTGTGTTTTCCGCATCCTCTGCGGCGACCTGCTCCACGCTGTCCATGATGCCCACATCCCGGTAGACAATGCGGATGGCCTGTTCCGCGGTGCGGGAGTATTTGGTGCTCTTTTCGCCCACCTCAATCCGTGCGATAAAGAGCCGCAGGATTTCAGGAGTAAGCTCTCGTATCTCCGTATATTGCTTGGCTCTTTGGATGAAGGCATCCACATTGGAGGCAGAATCCACCAATTTTTGAAGCCGTGTCTCCTTGATAGGCATTGCCTCCCGCAATGCCTTCTGCTCATCATTGTAGTCTGCGGACAGCATACGGAACTGCTCATTGGTTACCCGCCCCAGCAAGTTATCTTCATAGAGACGTTTAAACAGCGATGTGAGTTCTGAATCTCTGCGCTTTGCCGCATCCAGCTCTCGTTGCAGACCGTTCATCTCTTTCCGCAGCTCAAAGGAATTTTTGCGGTTGATGTACTCTGCGAAGAGGACTTCTTTTTGTCTGGCGAAATGGGTCACCCTGCGCAGATCGTCAAGGATAATGCGTATCAGATCGTGTTCCCGGATGTAGTGTGAGGAGCAGACCTCCTTACCCCTTTTCTTGTAGGTGTAGCACATGAAGTTGTTTTTGACAGCCTCCATCGTGTATGCCCGGTGCAGGACAAGGGGTTTTCCGCAGTCGGCACAGAACACCAATCCGGAGAATAAATTCGGTTCCTCCATCTGCTTGGGTGTGCGCTTTTTCCGCTGGCGAAGCTCCTGTACCAAATCCCACTGCTCCTGCGTGATCAGCGCCTCATGGGTGTTCTTTACCAGAATCTGCTCGGACTCATCGTGGTAAACGGCTTTCTTGTTCTTGTAGGACAGGGTGGTTGTCCTCAATCCCGGCATGTGTCCGAGATAGGTTCTATTATCCAAGATGCCTGTTACCGAACTGGAAGTCCAGCGGTAGGGGCTTGAAGTATCCAGACTCTTGTGTTCTGCTCCCGTCCTGCGGTAATAGTAATTGGTGGGATTGAGCACCTGCTCCTGCGTGAGAATCCGGGCGATCTGGTTGGGGCCTTTCCCTCCCGCGCACAGGCTGAATATACGCTGTACAATGGGTGCGGTTTCTTCATCAGGAACGATGCCCTTGCGGACGCTTTCGTCCCTGCGGTAACCGTAGGGCGGTCTACCGCCGAGGATTTCCCCCCGCTCCGCCTGCATCCGCTTGACCGCACGAACCTTTTTGCTGGAGTCCTTTGCATGAAGCTCGTTGAACCAGTTCCTCATGGGAGTGAAGTCATTGCTGCTTTCATACAGGGAATCCACGCCATCGTTGACCGCAATAAAGCGGATGCCCTTCTGAGGAAAGAAGATTTCCGTGTAATACCCTACCTGTAAATATTCTCTGCCAAGCCTTGATAAGTCCTTTACGATCAGGGTTTCCACCTGATCCTGTTCAATCAGCCCCAGCAGTTCGTTCCATGAGGGGCGGTTGAAGTTGGTTCCCGAGTAGCCATCGTCATACAGGAATTTCACATTGGTGAAGCCGTTTTCCTTTGCGTATTTTTCAAGGAGCAGCCGCTGGTTCTGAATGCTGTTGGAGTCTCCCTTTAAGTCATCCTCCTGGCTGAGTCTGCCGTATAAAATCGTATATTTTTCTTGGTTTGCCATCATCAAAATCTCCTTTCTTGCGGCAAACCGGTACGGTACCACACATCATACCGCAACCGTTCCCGCAAGTCTACTGAATTCAAGCGGTATGTGCTTCCTTTTTCAGCTCGGCATCAATGACTTCCAACAGCCTGTCGGTAGGGGTATGGTCGGCTTGCGGCGGGAATACGGAGCAAATCCGAAAGCGGCGGCCCTCAATAACCATGCTTCTCTGAGCGGTGGTTTGGTCGGTATCGAAGCATACCAGTGCGTCCTCAAAGCAAGGCGCCGCCCTCCCGTTCTCCATTTCCTCATGTACGACCTCGGTAGTTTCATAGGCGCCGAGTACGCCTGTCTGCAAATAATGCTGTCCAATTTTTTGTTCTTTGTCCATCGAGTACTTCTCCTTTTGAAATTTTCCCCTGCGGATGCAGGGTATGTACTGCCGCCGGAGAAGGGCGGCAAGGGTTCATGTCAAAAGAAATCTTCGGATTCTTCCTCTGTCCCTGTGATTCCTTCGGTTTCCTTCACAGCCTTGGAGATGGGTACAAAGCCCTTCAGACGGTTGACCTGCTTGACTGCTTTCCCCCGCAGGCTGCGGTCAACATCATAGGGAAGCTCCATGGCGGTCGCCAGCAGCATATAGATTTGTGCCAGCTCCACGGCGATTTTGTAGGAGAGCTTGGAGAGATGATGCTCCAACTCCTTGATTTCACTGCGTTCAATTTTCTGATACATTTCTGTAAGCTCACCGGTAAACTGCCGCATCATATCCCGGCTGAGGTACTCCCGGATGGCGGCATTAATGAGCTCGGAGCGGCTCGCAAAGCCAAGGCCGGCATACTTTTCATCAGCAAGCTTTATGGTATCGCTTGGCAGGGACACGGTAATTTTCTCTGTCTTACTCATAGTCATCCTCCGATGGCAGGGAGTGCTGATGTGCATAGATGCTGTCATAACGGATATTGCCGATGGTGTTTTTTACATCCTTGACGCACTTGGTGCGCAGCCGTTTCAGCGTTTCCTCATTGGCTCCGGGGACAGTGGTGGCCGTCACATGGGCGACCATGGACAGCTCCACGCACAGGCGGAACAGCTGGCGGCAGATTTTTGCGTCCAGCTTTGTGACCTGATCCTCCAGAAACGCGAGGGTGGTTTTACTCATGTAATCGGCATCGCTCTGGCTGTGAAGATAGCCGAGATAGAACTCGGTTGCCGCACAGACAAAGGCGCTGCGGCTGGGGTAATCGTACAGAGGATATTCCGCATCCACCCGGGCAATGAGATCCGGCTTCATGTGAATCCCTACTTTTGCTTTGTTGCTGTCATTCATTGTGAAAATCTCCTTTTTGATTAAATTTCCGTTACGGATGTCCGGGAAAACAGCGGAATCACTGGACTTTCTGCTTCTTGGACTTCCCGGAGGAATACCCGTTTTGATTTCGGGCACCTTGTCCGACCACCGTACAATGCCGCTCTGCGCCCCGCTTATGCGGGACGCTGTGACCGTCAGGGGGCCGCCTGCGGGCACCTGACTTTATCCTGCTCATCCCTTCTACCGTGGGAATCGGCTCAATTTTGGGAGCCGATGCTCTTCCTCTACCGTCCCGCACAAAGCCCTCACGCTGCGGTTTTACTCTGGTTCGGTGCCCAGGATGCCGCCCTGCCGGTCAAAACGGCACACAGGGCGACACAAGGGGCAACGTGGGGCGATTATACCTCTCCTGACGGCTGTGACGGCAAAGACGGCAAATCTGTGGGGGCGTTTTCTTCCGTCATGCCGTCATTGCCGTCATAACGGAGGGTAAACTCCCGCCGGTCAAAGCTGCGTTGATCGGAATAGGAAATCCTGTTTTTCTGAAGATAGTCCGTGTGTTTCATAATTTTCTTCTTCAGCACCGCCGGGAGATATTCCGTTCCGCCAAACAGCTTGAGTCGCTCCGCAAGCTCGGTAGCGGTTCCGGTGAACACAACCGCCGATTTCATAAAGTCAGAGAGAAGAAAAATGATCTCATCCGCCTTTTGCTCCGCTGCGGCAATCGGACTCAGCAGTTCCCACAGGAAAGTATCTTTGTTGAACCCCAAGAACAATTCCCGGCTTTCGATATCCCTGCCGGTGCAGATGAGAGTTGCCGTTGTTTCTGTTCTTTTTTCTTTCTGCAGGATGAAGCTGCTGTCCGCGCCGCCCGCAATTCCAGTGGTGCCGGATATCATGTTCAACGGATCGCTGTCAGCACTTTTTCTCAGGTGATGAACCAGAACCATGGCAAGCTTATGCTTATCCGCAATCTGCTTGAGGGCATTGATGTCGTCGTAATCGGTGGCATAGGGATTCACATTTGCTGAAACAGTTCGGCGAATCTTTTGCAGCGTATCAATCACAATTAGCCCTGTTTTGGGATGCTCTTTGATGAAGCATTCAATCTGATTTTCCAAACCATGGCCGATGGTGTCGCTCATCACCGCAAAGTGCAAACTGGGCGGCGCTTCTTCCGTGAGGTCAAACAACCTGCTCTGAATCCGTGCGAAGCTATCCTCCAGACAGAGATAGAGCACCTCGCATTTTCGGGTTTCATAGCCCCACACCGGTTCTCCCTTTGCCGCCTGGAGACAAATCCAGAGCGCCAGCCAGCTCTTGCCGACTTTCGGAGCGCCTGCAAGGATATGCAGACCCTGCGGGATGAGTCCGCCTACAATAAACCTGAGCGGCTCTATGGGTGTGGTCATCAGGGTTTCCGCATCCATGGTTTCTAACTTATTTGTCATGCCGTATCACCTCTTTTCTTTTTTGCTGCTTTCATTGTAGAAAAGATTGTGGTATCCTTATATCGTGAATGGAAAGAATTTTATTTTTTATAAATCCATTCTTTGCTTGGAGGCGTGACATGGAGATTACCTATCCTTTTGCCAAGGTTTTTACCGACAGCACAAATAAGCTCAACATATTTTTTCTGCACGATGCCGAGCATTCCACTTTTCAGCAGATCGGAGATATCGGAACCGGCATTGTGGATTTCTGCGAGCTTGATTTTTCAGAGGTTCAGGAAAAAGTACAGGCACTGGAAACCATGGTGATTTCCAATGCCCACTTTAAAGATATTCAGACGGGATTTTATGAAGCGGTTGACTTGCTGAAAGAGAAGCACAGCTATGCACACTTTTTCTTAAACAGTGAAGTGGTACGGACACTCTGGGCATCCGAAAAATCCAAGGAAGAACAGATTGATTACTTGCTTTTCGTTTTTCATTACTATTTTGACTTGCAGAAGGGATACAATGAGGCACTGGAGTTCTGCCTGAGCACACAGGTGCTGACAAAGCAGACGCTTTCCGAACGGTATGTGATGTACTGCAATCTGCAGCCGAATTTTGCCCAGCACATTTTGCGTTCCATGTATGGGATTGCGCCGATTGCAAACGGGAAGTTCGACACGAGCAAGCTGATCCGGTTTGATGATCCCTCGGCGGCCGACACAAAAAAAGTCCTTCAAAATATTCATCGGGACAGCGGGCATGCCGTCAGCATGTGGCAGTATTTCGCCATTCAGAGTCTGGAGGAAATGCTTTACCTTGAGTTTATGGAGATGATCAAACGGGGCATCCGCATCAAGCGCTGTGCCCTGTGCGACCGGTACTTCGTTCTTGCGGACAAGCGCAAGCGGGATTACTGCGACAGGCCTTACAAGGGCAAGAGAACCTGCAAGCAGATTGGAGCAAAACAGAAGTTCAATCAGGATATCGAGGATCAACCCTGCCTGCAGAAATTCCAGACGATTTACAACCGCATGTACTCCCGGTATTACCGCATGGATGCCTTGGACAGCGGCCGCCAGACCAACAAACTAACCGAAGAACAGTTTAAGGCGTGGGCTGAGATTGCCTCCACAGCCCGCAGGGAATACAAGGCCGGTGAAATCAGCGGCGAGGAGTTGCTGGAGCGGATAAAGATAGATTAGCATAAATGCATAAAGCTCGGCTGAAAACAATTTGAAACAACGTGATTTCACCCTCTTGCAATCCTTTCCGAAGGACGCTAACATCAAGCAAACTTGTTAGGGGAGGGAATTATTTTGGCTGACTATGCTGCGATGTATAAGCGATTGTTTAACTCAGCGACTGATGCCATCGCCATTTTGCAAAAGGCACAGCAGGACACCGAGGAGATGTATATGGCTTCACCGGAGCCATATATTCGGGTGTTGGAACCGAAAAAGCCGGAGGATGATGAATAGCAACACAGAGGCGCGGTAGGAATATCCCCTACCGCGTTTTTTCTCATCTCTACGACATAATCCCCTTCAGCAATAGCTTCATACGTCTGCCGCTGCTTCTTCGTGAAACTGCCCGGATGCCATAACCGGCAAGCTCCTCCGTGTTCCGCAGGAGCAGCCGGGAAACCATACGGTCGCTGATCCTGTTTTCTTCTCTGCTGATAAGCTCCGAAAGCTCGGTGGGGGTTCCGTGGTATTCGGACTTGTCCTTCATAAAGTCAGAAACAAGAAAAACGATGTCCGGGAGAAGCAACTCCGGGTGCTCCCGGCTGTCGGAAACAAGCTCCCAGATGTTATTTTCATTGCGGCGGAGTTCAAGCTCCCGGTATTCAATGTCACGCCCGATGCAGGACAGGGTCGCCCTGCCGCTGCCCCGGCGTTCCTCCACCAGGGTGAAGCTGGTATCTACCGCACCCGACAAGCCTGTGGTGCCGGAGATACGGTTGAAGGGATCGTCGTCTTTTTGCTTTCTGAGATGGTGAATCAGCAGAATCGCAATCCTGTGTTTGTCCGCCAGCCTTTTGAGGGCGGTCAGGTCCGCATAATCATTTGCGTAGGAGTTGTCCGCCGCAGGCCTGCGGATCATCTGCAGGGTATCGATGATGATGAGCACCGTGTCGGGATGCTCAAGGACAAACTGATTTGGTGTTCGGAGAGGATATCCATTGTTTTATGATATTCCTCCAAGGTATTGCCACTGATCCCTCCTGTCCACAACTTGTGCGGGTATACATCCATTTTTGGGATTGAAAAACGTCGCTCAAACGACTATAATGGAAATGGAATTTTCTAAAAGAAAAGGTTGTTTGAGGATGGAATACATATCAGCGATAGAGGCATCTGAAAAATGGGGCGTTTCGCTCCGGCAGGTCCAGCGGCTTTTGGCCGGTCACCGGATCCCCCACGCAAAAAAATATGGTAGGTCATGGATGATTCCCAGGGATGCGGAAAAGCCTGCCGATCCGCGTAAAGAGAAGAAAGCGCTCGGTCACTCGCTGTCCGCCGACGTGTCCCGCGTCTTTGCCGCCACCTCCGCCATCCTGCCGCTCCCGATGCCGGGGGGCAGCCCCGGCGAAGTTCCGGATGCCATAGGCGAGGAGCGGCTGCGGCTGATCTATGAGGCGGAGCTGGCCTACCTGCGGGGCGACTTTGCGCGGACGATGCGCTGCTTTGAAAAAACCGAGGGTGACGATGCGGTGAGGCTTCGCGTCTGCCCCCTGGCAATCGCGGCGGCCGTCAGCCTGGGCGATTACCACGCCTACACCGGGATCGACGTCTACCTCAAAAGGTGTATCAAAGCCTATCCGGACGGCGTGATTGCCGCTATCGCGGAGCTTTCCCTTGCCACCGCCGCCGTAAGCGTCATCGCACCGAGCATGGCTCCCGGCTGGCTGATAGACGGGGATTTGAGCGCCCTTCCGCCTTCGGCAAGAACCAACGCCCTCTACCTGCGGGCAAAGTATTTCAACTGCACAGGCCGCTTTGACGCCATGCTTGCCACAGCGCAGGCCGCGCTTTCCCTCTCTGTCTCGGGGGAAGGGTTTATGACCCATGACATTTATCTGCGGCTGATGTGCGCCGTGGCCTGCCGCTATCTTGAACGCAATGAGGAAGCCCGGCGCTGGTTGCTTTCGGCCATGCGCATCGCCCTGCCTCACGGGCTTACCACACCGTTTTCGGAGCTGGTGACCGCGCTTGGGGGTCTTATGGAACAATGCCTGGAGCAGGAGTTCCCCGACCTGCACGACGCGGTTATCCATCAGTGGAAACGCACCTGGAAAAACTGGATCACCTTTCATAACCAGTTTACAAAGGATAACATCACGTCCATCCTGTCCCTGCGGGAATATCACATCGCCGTGCTGGTGGCCCGCCGCGTTCCATATGCGAAAATTGCGAAGGAGTATTGTATTTCCGTGGGAAGGCTCAAGAACATCATGCTGGAAATCTACGAAAAGCTGTACATATCCGGCCGGGAGGAGCTTGTAAAATACATTATGTGAGCCGAAAAAACGTGACTTTTTGAGGGTAAAAAGTCACTACCCGGAACGTGGATTTGCCCCTATGATGGTGTTGTTGAAACGCTATCATAGGGGTTCTTTTATGCCCTGGATGAAGGGAGCGGTGAAATGGGCGGGGAAAAGCAGCAGCCGTACAAGGTCTACCGGGTGGGGGGACGCAGCTTTCCCGTTTATCTTGAATACGACGAGCAGTTCGACGAGAGCTACCCGGCCTACCCGGATTTTGAGGAACGCCCGGAGTATACCGGCGAGGGCCGCCCCTTCGCCACGGCGGAGCAGGAGAGCTGCCCCCATTGCAAGCCCGGCGTCCCGGAAGAGCCGCCCCCCAGCGACTGCGGCGGCTGCGGCTGGTTTTACAGGGAGCAGACGCCCTATGACCCCATCGGCGTCTGCATGTGCGACGCGATGCGGCGCAAAACCAAAGGAAACAAGGAGGATGCAGTATGAAAAAGAGACGCTTCTTAAGTGCACTGCTGTGCGCGGCGTTTGGTGTTTGCGCCGCTGCCCGTGACCGCATTGGCCGGGCAGCCCAGTCCTCCGCCTGATGGGGGCGGCGGCGAAACCGGCGGGGCCCCGGCGCTTTTCATCGGTGTGCGCGGCGTCACCGAAGACAGCGCGGAGCTTTCCTTTACCGCCGGCGCGGACGGGGCGGTGTACTACACGGCAGGCCCCTCCCAGGAGCAGGCGCCGGACGAGTCCGCCGTCCTGGCCGGAGAAACGGCGGAGATAACCGCCGGTTCCGAGCTGACCGCTATGCTGGTCGGGCTGGCCACACAGACCGACTACACCGTTTACGGTCTGTTGGAAGACGCGGCGGGGAGCCGTTCGGCTGTGGTTTCGGCGCAGTTCACCACCGGCATCGAGCCTATGGCGGCGGATGCGGCGGATGTGCTCATGGGGCCGCTGGCGCTGGGCGTGGGCGCAACCTTTACCGCAAACACATCCGAGGGGCATACTTTAACCTATAAGGTGCTGACGGAGGACGCCGTCTCAAATACAGGAACGGTCCAGGTAGGCGACGGCACAAACACCGCCGTCACCGGCGGGGGATCGGGCAGCCTTACGATTCCCGAAACGGTTGAAAAGGATGCCGTCACCTATACGGTAACGGCGGTGGGTGATAAAGCGTTTTGGGGCTGTATGGGCTTTACCGGCACATTGAGCATACCCGGCAGCGTCACGTCAATCGGTACACAGGCGTTTGCCTCCTGCCGGAGTTTTACCGGCACGCTGACGCTCCCTGCGAACCTCATCTCTATCGGTACCGGTTCGTTTTCCGGGTGCAAGGGCTTTACCGGACTGGTCATCCCGGCCAAACTGGCCATCATTACCGGCTCGGCTTTTAACGGCTGCTCCGGCCTGGACGGCACGCTGATTATTCCGGACAGCGTCCTGAGCATTGAGGACAATGCCTTTAAGAATTGCACCGGGCTGGACGGCCTGACACTGGGAGCCGGACTGAGGATGATTGGATTCTACGCGTTTTCAGGCTGCTCCGGCCTCACCGGCACACTAATTATCCCAAGCGCTGTAACAGCACTCGGCCTGCAAACCTTTCAGGGATGCGCTGGCTTGAATGGCGTACGGTTTCTGGGGGATAAACCAATTCTTCCCTCTTCGATATTTGATGGCTGCGCCGCCGGGTTTACCCTGCAATACAATACGGGCACAACCGGCTGGAACGGCTATACCTATACCGGCAGCAGCCCCGTCACCATTATCGGGCTAACCCCGCCGGCCATTGCCGGACCCACGGCGCTGACGCTGAATGTGGGCTACGGCGCAACCTCCACGGGCGAATACACGCTCACAGGGACAGAACCCATTGTGGTTGAAAAGACTGCCGGAGATGCAAGCATCTCCTGGAACAACGGCACAAGAAAGCTGGACATCGCCGCGGGCCTTCCGGCGGGCAGCTACCCCGTTACGTTGAAAGCCGGCAACGGCGCTTTGCCGGACGCGACGCTGACATTCACACTGACGGTGCAATCGTCGTTCCTCCCCGCCTTCGCCGTTACAGGCAATACAGGGGGGTATACCTATACCTCCGGCGTGCTGACCTTTACGGCGCCCGGCGACTATACGGTATCTATGGCGGACGGCGTTACTTCTACGACGACGGATAAAATCGTCGCTGCGGGCGGAACCGGGGCGACGCCCATAAATATCACGCTTAACGGCGTAAGTATCGACGTATCGGCCATAAGCGGCGCGTGCGCGTTTGAGCTGACCGGGAGTGCCGCCGTGAACTTGACGCTTGCCTCTGGCAACAGCCTCAAAAGCGGCGACGGGAGAGCGGGATTGCAGGTTCCCGCTGGCACTTCGCTGACCATAGGCGGTACGGGCACATTTTCGGCCACTGGCGGCGACGGCGGAGCGGGCATCGGCGGCGGCAAGTTGGGCGATGGCGGCATCATCGCCATCACAGGAGGCGTGGTTACGTCCGATGGCGGCGACGATCCTTTCGGCGGCGCGGGCATCGGCGGCGGAGGTTGCGGCGACGGCGGTACGGTCACTATCAGTGGTGGCACTGTCACGGCTACCGGCGGCGACGGTGATCGTGGTGATGGCGCGGGCATCGGCGGCGGCACGGGTGGTGATGGCGGCTCGGTGGTGATTACGGGCGGCTCAGTAAATAGCAACGTCCAGAGCATACCTACCAACGGAACGGCCAACGGCATTCAGCCGCTCAGTCTGACGGAGACAACGCTTCCGGGCGCTTCGGCAGGAACGAAAGTCACCGGGCTGACCATACCCGGCGCTTCCTACTACGGCGCAAACGACCTGTTTACCGACGCCGACGGCAAGCTGTACCTCTGGCTGCCCGCAGACGCGGCGCTTTCGCAGGCGCGCACAGCGGATACCGTCTACAACAACGTTTCCGGCGCGCTCGTGGCCGATGCGGATAAACCAGCAATCGCCTCCGTGACGCCCTCCGGCGCGGGCGCGGCGCTTAGCGGCGATATTGCCGTTACCTTCAGCGAGGAAATGCGTACAGGCGCGGGAACGGTATCCCTGAACGGCACGGCGCTTGCGGGCGGGACATGGAGCAGCGGCAATACCGTTTTCACAATCCCATACACCGGCCTTGCCTACGGCACAGCGTACACGGTCACGATTTCCGGCTTTAAGGACTACTCGGGCAATACGATGGACGCGGATGCCACGCACAGCTTTACCACACAGGCCGCACCGGCGAGCCTGCCTGCCGTCACCACCAGCGCGACGGTAACGGGCATTACAGCATCCGGCGCGACGGTAACGGGCAGCGTCACATCGGACGGCGGCGCTGCGGTCACGGCGCGCGGCTTTGTGTACGGCACGGATGAAAATCCCGTCATCGGCGGCGCGGGCGTTACACAAGCGACGTCGGGCAGCGGCACAGGCGCTTTCACGACAAATATATCCGCCTTGACGGCAAACACCACTTACCATGTGCGCGCCTACGCCACCAACCGCGAGGGAACAAGCTACGGCGCGAATGTGACGTTTACCACGCTGACGGGCGGCGGCTCCTCAAATAACGATTCGTCCGACGACAGCGGTTCAGGCGGCCGCACCACCGTCATCATCCAGCCGGAAAAGAAGCCGGACCAGCCGGTCATGGCTGGATTGGGCGCAGCCCCGACAGTGAACAGCAGTGGGCACGCGACCGTGACCATTTCGCAGCAATCTGTCGAGGACGCCATCGCGAAGGCTCTGGCCGACGCGAAAGCGCAGGGCAAAACAGCAAACGGCATCGGCATCTCGCTCAATATCGACCTGCCGGATACGGCCAAATCCCTCGGGATCGTTCTACCCAGGGATACGTTGCAAAGCCTTGTGAACGCGGGCGTCAAACAGCTTGAAATAAACGGCGTCATCCTATCCCTTGACCTCGACCTGGAGGCCCTCAAGGAAATCCAGCGGCAGAGCACAGGCGACGTGACCATCACCATCAAGCCGGCGCAGAACCTTTCCGCTGCGGCGGAGAAGCTCATCGGCGCAAGGCCGGTGTACGATGTGTCCGTTAGCTACGTCAAGGACGGCAAGACAGTAAACATCACCTCGCTGGGAACTGGCAGCGCCACGCTCTCCATTCCCTATACGCCGGGCCAAAACGAGGCCATAGGCTACCTGTTCGGTGTGTATGTGGATACAAACGGTCAGGCAACCCGCATCTCCGGCTCCGCTTACGACACGGGCAGCGGGAGCGTCATCCTGGACAGCAGTCACTTCTCCATCTACGGCGTCGGCTACACAGCGCCCACGGAGAAATACACCGACATCGCCAGCCATTGGGCCAAGGAGAGCATCGACTACGCGGTTGGGCGCGGACTGTTCAGCGGAACCACCGATACCAATTTCTCGCCCAACACGGCCATGGACCGCGGAATGCTGGTCACGGTCCTCGGCAGACTGGCCGGAGCGGACGTGAGCGTCTACAAGACCAGCAGCTTCACCGATGTGGCGGCGGACAAATACTACCTGCCCTATGTGGAGTGGGCGTATAAGAAAGGGATTGTCAGCGGGATCGGAAACGGCAAATTCGCTCCCGAAAGAGCTGTCACCCGTGAAGAAATCGCACTGATCCTGCAAAACTACGCCAAAGCCACCGGCTTTCAGCTGCCCGTTACCCGCGAGGTCATCACTTTCGCGGACAACAGCAGCATCTCCAGCACCTATGCCGGTGCGATTAAGGCCATGCAGCAGGCGGGCATCATGGTAGGCGGCAGCGGCAACAAGTTCAATCCAAAATCCGGGGCCACCCGCGCCGAAGTCGCGGCCATGCTGCACCGCTACGTCAAGCTGACCATCGACCCCGCCACCGCCCAGGGCTGGGCGCTGAACGACGACGGCCGGTACATGTACTACAAGGACGGCAAGCCCCTCACCGGCTGGCAGACCATCGACGGCGTGAGGTATCATTTCTACAGCACAGGCGTTTTGCAGACCGGCTGGGTGAAGGACGGCAGCAACTGGCGCTTCTACTCCGGCAACAGGGCGCTGGTCGGTTGGTGGGACATTGGCAGCGAAACCAGCAAGAAACGGTATTACTTCGATGTAAACGCCGTCATGGTGTCGGGCAAATGGCTGGAGATCGATGACAAATGGTATTACTTCTACACGGACGGCTCCCTTGCTCGGAACACCAAGATAGGCGAATACGAGGTGGACGAAAGCGGTGTGAGAAAAGCGAAATAAGCTCATAAACGGAGCGTACCCGCAGGCTTTGACCTGCGGGCACGTATTCCAACTCTGTACGTATTAATTTATGGTGCTTTTTGCAATTCCATCTATCAGCAGCCGGGTATGTTCAACCGCCTGTTCCTTCAGATCAAAGTCGGGATAGCGGATGCACCATTCGTAGCAGAGTCCCCGAAGCGCCATCACCAAATGCCGGGAAAGGACTTGGGGCGGCAGAGTCGTTTTGAGTTCACCTCTACGGATACCTTGCTCAAGTATGCCGCAGATCAAATGATAAAGCTCACGGCTATAGCTCTTCATTCCCTCCACATTGACGGTTCGTGTAAGCTGCATCTGGTAGACGGCCTTCATCGTTTCGTAGCCGACTGTTTCTGAAATCACAGCAGCTATTTTTTCAGTCAGGGCAAGCAGCACACCGGAGACAGGCATATCCGGCGGCAAAGTATTCAGGAACGTTTTGTATTCGAGATCCAACTGTGCCGCGGAAACGGCGATCAGAGAGGCAACCAAGGCGTACTTGGACTCAAAATGCACATAAAAGGTCCCCTTGGTCACGCCGGCAGCATCGGTAATATTTTTCACACTGACCGAAGCATAGTCGTGCTCTGTAAACAGTTGTTTCGCACAGTCATATAATTTCTTCCTTGTTTCAGCACCCTGTTCCTTTTTCTTGTGCAGTTTTTTTTCACTCATGATTCCATTCCTCTATTGAATTTTCTGCCAAAAAACAGTAAAATATTATTGTGATACTAACCGCGGTCACCAGATAGTATATCATTTGATAAATGGATATGCAACTTGCAGGTAAACTGACAGGGGGCGAGGGGGGACCCATCTAATACAGAGGAGCTCTTGGTGATAATGGTTTCTTGAGATGAAAGACTCAGTACTACTTTTTTAGGAGGAATCGTCATGGAAGCTTATCTTGGACAAATCCAGTTGTTCCCTTATACCTATGCACCGTATGGATGGTTGCCGTGCGAAGGGCAAATCCTGCAGATCAACCAGAATCAAGCCCTCTTTGCTCTACTCGGAACTACCTTTGGCGGTAACGGGAGTACAACCTTCGGACTGCCGGATCTACGCAACGCAAATCCCCTGAACGCAACAAGCCAGATGAAGTACTATATTGCAACCATGGGAATATTCCCTCAAAGACCGTAAGAGAGCGCAAAATTCATCTACGCGATATCGACAGGAGGTAACGCTATGGATTTTTACATTGGTATGATCATTCCTCTACCATATTTTAGCCCAGTAGGCACCCTGCCTTGCGACGGGAGGGAGCTTTCTGTGCAGAACTATCAGGCCCTGTTTTCGCTGCTCGGGTTCAGATATGGCGGCAATGGTACCACAACATTTTGCTTACCAAATTTACGGGGCTGCGAACCACATCCAGGGATTCAATATGTCATAGTAACGGATGGCATTTATCCGCCGCGGGACTGATCGCAGCGGCGGCTTTTAGCCGTGCAGATTATTGCAGCAATGAAATGCGGGCTTGATTTTCAAGCTACCGGAAAGGATGGAAATATATATGGGCGAAAATTTAGCTCGCACAGCGATTGTAACTGCGAGCAGTTATGTTGATCCTTATACGCCGAATCGGGCGACAAACGGCGTTACCGGCGATCCTGCATCAAGATGGCTATGCGTTACGCTTCCCTGCTGGATCATGCTGGATCTGAGAGAAGTTCATTGGATTTCCAAATGGACTGTAAAGAGCATCAGCGGTTCCGCCGGATGGCCGGACACCTACCGTGTGACAGCGTTCAGCCTGCAAGGCAGTTTGGACGGCGTACAGTGGACGACGGTGGATTCCGTTACAGGCAACACATTAAACACATGCACACGAACCTTGCCGCTTCCGGTAAGCGCAAGATATTGGCGGATAAACATTCCGGCGGGCGGCGGCCTTGAGGCAAATAGAGGCGTGTCGTCTATCATGGACTTGGAATTGATCGAAGCTGATGCCGTTCCCTTGTCGTCTCTTACCATTCTGGATACCGCCGGTACCGAGGTTGCGCTGACCCCCGCGTTTGCTCCGGGCACCGCCGGATATACCGCGAACGTAGGATACGATTCAGCCAGCGTCACTGTCAAGCCTGTCGCCGCAGTACCTTCGGCTGTCATCACGGTGGACGAGCAGCCATTGGTGGACGGCAAAGCTGTCGTCACCTTGAAGGCGGGGAGCATCAATACGATCAATATCAAGGTGGCTTCCGCCACAGGCAGCATATTATACTTCGTAGATACAACACGCGCAAGTAGCCCTTATTTGCAAAGTGTTGCAGGACTACCATCAGGAACGGTGTTTAATAAGCAGGTATATAGTTATTCCTGGTCGGTTTCGCCAAGGACGGCTGCTGTTACTTTAACCCCTTCGGTTGAGGATGCCGGCGCAACGCTCAAGCTGAATGGCAATCCGATCACCTCCGGACAGCCGCAGACAATCAATCTGGCGTCAGGCAGCAACATGATCACGATAGAGGTGAGCGCAAGAATCGGTAACGATAGCCGCACGTATACATTCAACGTTACACGCGGATAACCGCATAAAAAATAAAGCACAGTATATCTGGCAGGTTTCGCAAGCATCATCTGCAGATAGGGGGATCAAAGAAATGAAAGAGGCATTCAAAAAAGGTATGTCCCTTGTTCTGGCATTCGCATTATCCTTTGGGCCGTTCCCTTCTACCGTATTTGCAGCGGAAGATAGTGGCGAAATACAGGACAGCGGCGTACCGCCAACCCTTTCCATCGGGGTAAACGGCGTCACCGACAGCGGTGCAACTCTGGAATTTACCGCAGATCAGGACGGCACAGTCTATTATCTGGTACAGGAGGCCGCAGAGCCGGAGCCGGAAAACGCGAACGCAATCCGGGCCCAGTCAACCGCCGTAAGCGCGGCCACGCCCACAGATGCCGCTTGCGAAGGACTTCAGTCGGATACCGCCTATGTCGTCTACGGCGTTGCGGAAAGTGAAGGACTGGAATCTGACATGGTATCCCAAGTCTTTACCACGGAAAAGTCCCTGCCTGCGGCTCGCGGGCGGACAACGCCCCAGGCTCTTGGCTCCGGGTCCGTTCTCATGTCTGGAGGAGTGGCATTGAGCACTGATCCGGCAACCGGTCCGCTTATCACATCCGCCGATACAGAGATTGAGGTACAGATAGGCGGTAATCCTCCTCCTGTATGGCTGCGGTTTATTCCAACAGAATCGGCAACCTATACCATAACGACAACGACCAACCCTGGTATGGGTACGGAGGGATGGCTCTATGACAACCTCACCGACGCTGTAGATGATATAACAGGAGATGGAAGCCTGGCAGTAGCAAGCGACAATGTGAACTATGAAATACGGCCATTTAGTATTACCCACCCATTGACAGCGGGCACGACGTATTACATGTGGGTCGATTCTGGCGGCGATTATGGCACCGTCACCCTTTCCATCACCGGCGGCGGCCTGTATGGCGGCCCCGTGGTGAGCGGGGCGCTCAGCAAGACGTTCACGGAGGACGATCCCGCAGCCGCCATCACCACTGCCGAGCTGTCCGCAACGGATTATTTTGATGGCACGGCTCTTTCCTACACCCTGACCTCTATCCCCGCAAAAGGGGCGCTGGAAAAGGATGGAACGGCGCTGAGTGCGGGCGGAGCCTTCACACAGGCGGATGTCGACGACAGCAAAATCACCTATACGCCCACCGCAAACGCAAACGGTGCGGACAGCTTCGGCTTCACCGTGGCAGCCCCCACGGTTGGGTTGAGTTCCGAAGAAGAAACCTTCAGCATCTCCATCACCGCGGTCAACGATGAACCGGTGCTTACGATCAATACCGGCCTTACGCTGGATGAGGACGCACCCGCAACTGCCATCACAAGCGCTATGCTCAAGGCGGAGGATGTGGATGGTGATACGCTGACCTATACCATCGGGACCGAGCCCACCAAGGGTGCGTTGAAAAACAATGCCACCGCCCTTAGTTCCGGTAGCACCTTTACGCAGACGGATATAGACGGCGATAAAATCACCTATACTCCCACCGCTGAGGTGAACGGGGCGGATTCCTTTTCCTTTACTGTGAGTGACGGCAACGGCGGGACCATCGGCAGCACGGCCTTTGCCATCACCATCACCGCCGTCAACGATGCACCGGTCATTTCCGTGAACACGGGATTATCGTTGAACGAGGACGCGCCCGCCTCCACTATAACGAGCGCCATACTTGCCGCAACCGATGTGGAAGGCGATCCGCTGACCTACACCGTTACATCAGCGCCGGCCAAGGGCACGCTGAAAAAAGACAGCGCTACGCTGAGCGCCGGCGGAACCTTTACGCCGGCGGACATAGACGGCAATAAAATCACCTATACGCCCTCGGCCGACGCAAACGGAGCGGATTCCTTTGCCTTTACCGTAAGCGATAGTAACGGCGGCACGGCAAACGGCACCTTCCATATTACCATTACGGAGGTCAACGACGCGCCCACCGATATCACCCTATCCAATAGCAGCGTTTCCGAAACCGCGGCCGTGGGAAGCACCGTGGGTACGTTGAGCACGGCCGACGTGGATACGGGAGATACCTTCACCTACTCCATGGTAAGTGGTACGGGTGACGACGATAACGGCGGCTTCTCCATAGCAGGCAACGAGCTGAAAACCAACACAACCTTCGACTATGCGGTTAAGAACAGCTATAGCATCCGCATAAAGTCCACCGATAACGGCGGCGTTTCCGTAGAAAAAGCCTTCACCATCCATATCACGGAGGTAAATAAGGCGCCCACCAATATCACGCTCAGCGGTACCTCGGTGAACGAGAACACCGCGGCGGGCACTATGGTTGGCACGCTGAGCACCACGGACCCCAATGCCGCTGATACGAACTTCACCTATACCTTGAACAACACCGGCGATTACGCGAGCTTTACCATCGACGACAATCGCTTGAAGCTGGCGGTGTCCCCGGATTATGAGACAAAGAGCAGCTACGCTATCACGATCCGCACCACCGACGCGGGCGGGCTGTATTTTGAAAAGAGCTTCGCCATCATCGTCGTCGATGTGAATGAAGCGCCCACCGGGATTACGCTCTCCGGCAGCACCGTGGCGGAAAACGCCTCCATCGGCGCCGTGGTCGGGACACTCGCCGGGACTGACCCGGATGCCGGAGACACCTTGACTTTCTCACTACCTGCGGGAAGCGGCGATAATGGCAGCTTTGCCATCGACGGCAATAGCTTGAAGCTCGCGGCAGTTCCCGACTATGAAGCGAAAAGCAGCTACGCCGTCACAGTGCGGGCAACAGACCAGGGCGGCTTGACCTATGACAAGCAGTTCACGATCACCATCACGGATGTGAATGAAGCGCCCACCGACATCACCCTGTCCAATAACGCTGTTTCCGAAGACGCGGCTTCCGGAAGCGTCGTGGGCGCGCTGAGCACGACCGACGCGGATGCGGGCGACACCTTCACCTATACGCTGGTGAGCGGAGTAGGCGATACCGACAATGGCAGCTTCTCCCTATCGGGCAACGAGCTGAAGACAGCTACAACCTTCTCCTATGCAACCCAAAACAGCTACAGTATCCGCATAAGGGCCACCGACAACGGCGGGTTGTTCACGGAGAAGATCTTCACCATCAGCATCACCGAGACAGCGCCGAGTGTGACAGGCGTTACTTCATCGAAGGCAAACAGTACGTACAGCGCGGGCGAGATAATTGACATCACCCTCACTTTCTCAGCTCCCGTTGTGGTAACCGGCATACCGCAGCTCACGCTGGAGACCGGTACGGTTGACAGGACGGCGAATTATACGAGCGGCTCCGGTACGAGCATGCTGGCCTTCACCTATACGGTGCAGCCGGGGGATACTTCCGATGACTTGGATTATACCTCCACCAGCTCGCTCAGTCTCAATGGGGGAACGATAAAAACCGTGTCGGGAACAGCCGCCGTTTTGACCCTGCCCACTCCGGGGGCTGTCGGCTCTTTGGGGGCAAACAAAAATATCATAATCGATGCCATAATGCCTTTCGTAACTTCGGTTTCCGTACCGGCTGACGGGACATACAAAGCAGGCGATCCTCTACTCTTGGAGGTTTCCTTCAGTAAAACCGTGAGCGTCGATATAACGAGCGGCGAGCCGTATCTACCCCTTGCCATCGGCTCATCCACGCAACGGGCTGTTTATGTAAGCGGAAGCGGAACTGCGACGTTAACCTTTAAGTATATCGTCCAATCCGGTGATTTCGATGCCGATGGAATTGCAATAGCATCGGCGATCTCTCTGGATGGCGGCATGATCCGTGATTTGGTCGGCAACAATGCGGAGCTTACTCTGAGCAGCGTCGGCGCCACAGGCAATATCCTGATCGATGCCGTAGCGCCCACAGTCACTATATCGATGGGGAAAACCACTCTGACAGCCGGAGAAAGCTGCCAAGTGACCTTTGCGTTCTCGGAGCCGGTCACCGGCTTTGCCAACGATGACCTGACGATCTCCAATGGCAGCTTGACGCCTGTCACATCGGCAGACGGCGGCATAACCTACACAGCTACCTTCACCGCTGACAGCGTGAACGCCGCTGCCAACACCATTATCTTGGATCTCGCGGGGATTGCTGACAGCGCTGGCAATACCGGCGTCGGAACCGCATCCTCGACCAATTATTCGATCCGTATCATCACCGCTCCCGGCGCACCGACAGATGTTACCGCAACCGCGGGGGATAGGCAAGCGGCGATTCGCTTCACGCCTCCGGCCTCGGACGGCGGCGCGGCGATCCTAAGCTACACGATCACAGCGAATCCGGGAGGTATCACCGCTACGGGAGCCGCGAGTCCAATTACCGTAACAGGGCTCACCAACGGGGTCGCCTACACCTTTACGGTAACGGCGACGAACAGTGTGGGAACCGGTGCGGAATCTACGGCCTCCAACAGCGTAACACCGCAGGTTCCCTGGAGTGGCGGAGGTAATGATGATGGGGATTCAAGTGGCCCCTCTGTACCAGTTGCAACCGTACCCGATAAAAAGCCCGATCAGCCTGTGACAGCATCCGCATCCATAACGGCGGCAGCGGGCGCAGACGGCACAGCAGCGAGTGCGAATATCCCGGATAAAGCCATCACCGACGCCATTGCCAGGGCACAGGCTGACGCAAGGGCTCAGGGCAACACATCCAACGGCTTCGCCGTGGAGCTGAATGTCACAATGCTGCAGGGTGCGGCCTCCTTGACCACCACGCTGTCCCAAAGTGCCCTGAACAGCCTTGTGAGCGCAGGCGTGACCAGCCTGACCATCAACGGGTCTCCTGTCAAGGTGACCTTTGACCTGAAAGCCTTGCAGGAAATCCAGAAGCAGAGCAGCGGCAATGTCAGCATCACGATTGCGCCGCAGGCGAAGCTTTCCGCTTCGGCCAAAGCCATGATCGGAACAAGACCGGTGTATGACCTCACGGTGGGCTACGGCTCCGGCAAAACCGTTTCCGGCTTCGGCGGCGGTACCGCCACGGTTTCCGTTCCCTATACTCCAGCAAAAGGGGAAGCCGTAGGCGCACTCTATGCGGTCTATGTGGACGAAAAGGGCAACGCCACCCGCATTGAAGGCTCAGCCTACGACGCAAACAGCAGAAGCATCATCTTCACCACAACCCACTTCTCGGCATACGGCGTGGGATATACGGCACCAAGCGCCAAATTCACCGATATCAGCACCCATTGGGCGAAGGAATCCATTGACTATGTGGTGGGCAGGGGACTTCTCTCCGGCACATCAAAAACCACCTTCGCGCCGAACACTGCCATGACAAGAGGAATGCTGGTGACAGCTCTCGGCAGACTGGCAGGCGTGGATGTGAAGGCGTACACCACCACCAGCTTCACCGATGTAAAGGCAGACAGTGCGTTCGGTCCCTACATCGAATGGGCATATAAAAAAGGCATTGTGCAGGGCATTGGCAACAGCCGGTTTGCACCCGACCGGGCAATCACCCGTGAGGAGATTGCGGTGATCTTTGCAAACTTCGCCAAGGCTGCCGGCTACAAGCTGCCTATAGCCCGTGAAGCAAGCACCTATGCGGACGATTCCAGCATCGGCAGCACCTATAAAACAGCGGTAACAGCTATGCAGCAGGCAGGGATTATGATGGGAGAAACAAACAACAAGTTTAACCCCAAGGCCAACGCCACCCGCGCGGAGGTATCCTCCATGCTCCACCGTTATATCAAGCTGACCATCGACCCAGCCACGGCGCAGGGATGGGCGCTGAATGACGATGGACAGTATATGTACTACAAGGACGGCAAAGCCCTCACTGGCACACAGACCATAGACGGCATGAAATATTTCTTTAACACCGATGGAACGCTGAAAACCGGCTGGATGAAGGATGGCGACAACTGGCGGTACTACATCGGGAACAAGGCCGCTGTGGGCTGGCTGGACATCAGCGACAAACGCTATTATTTCACCAAGGATGGCATCATGGTGTCCGGCAAGTGGCTCCAGATTGATGGCAAGTGGTATTACTTCTATACGGACGGTGCCCTTGCTCGGAACACCAAAGTAGACGGTTATGAGGTGGACGAAAATGGTGTGAGAAAAACGAAGTAATAGAACCCAAGCAGATAGAGCAAGGGTGGAAGCCGAACTATACCGGCCTCCACCCCTGTTTTTTCTGTGTTCGGCTTGCCTTATAAATATTTGCTCCGCAGATAATCCGCCTGTTCCTCTGTGATGCAGCCGCCTCAAAGGTTTGCGTTAATTGCTCCGTACAGCTCGTCACTGAGGCAGTCCAAATGAAGTACCTGTTCTTTCTCTCCCTGAAGCAATTCGGCAATCGCTTTCTGAATACTGGCCGGAAGGTCTGCTTCCAGGCAATCTTTTTCCGTCGGCTGATCGTCTGCTTCACTGGGATTCGGATGGTTTTCCGGTAATGAAAGTTCATCCATTGGCATATTCAGTCCTTTCGATCACATATCGCCCACCATCTTGTTGATGTCGCCGTCGCCATCCACGATGGTGCCCTCGCCGCCACCGCCGTTATCGTCTATCCATCCGAAGCCCAGGAAGTATACCTGCTTCCTTCCGTCTACCATGCGGGTATCTCCCATTTGAGGAGCGGACTCCTTTGGGGCAGGAGCGGACTCATTTGGCTGTTGTTCCTGCCGTGCCGGGGCAGCCGGATTTACCGCTTGGGGGGCTACTGTGTCCTCGGTGGATTCGGGTTTCGGTTCCGGTGCGCTTTGGGCGCATGGAGTATCGGCGGCTGTATCAGACACGCTGGATATTTCTTCAACAATTGTGGGCAAATTCGCCGTACAGTCGATTTGAGGCTCGGGGAGGGGTATTTCCCCGACCTCTTGCGTTAATTCGCACGCAGGGCGAATGTGGGGCGCAGCGAGGGCCTCCTCTGGCAGGTGCTGAACGGTACCGGTGCCCAGCAGAAGAAAAACCGTTGCTATCCCTACCGTGCCAATTGCGATTCTTGTTCTATGCTTCATCTTCCGCATCTCCCTCCCGCCAGAAGCCACAGGTAAAGCTTTCTTTAGCATAGAACCCTGAAATCATATCTTTGCTGTCAATGATTTGCAGGATCAGCTTGCGTTCCGGCTTTTCCAAGCTGCGGATGAGCTGCTGGTGGCATGCTTCAATTTTCTTCTGAATCTCAGCGTCAGGGACAAAGCGATTGTACCGGTCGTACAGCTCGTCCAATGGGTTTTGCATCTTGGTCACCTCCTATCAGTGACACAGGATACCACAAGAGTCCCCTGAAAGCTATTAGAAGTTTAGTAAATTCAGAGGTGTTTTTAGCTCGGCGATGCTTCCCATACCTGTCTGCCTGATGGATTCCGCATAAAGCGAGGGTGGAAACCAATGCATGGTTTCCACCCTCGCTCTTTCCGTACCTGTTTGCCATAGGGGTTCACATCATATCCCTATGAATGTTATCCCTTCTGTTTGCCGTTGATTACTCTGTATCTGATACTAAATATGGCAGCCTTGAGTCAGGACAAGCAGGGTTCGTAAATGAACTGGAAAGTGGGTTTATTGAGCCTAATACTACCTTACAAAGAGGACTTCAAGGAGAGGTCGGGGAAGTTGCTGCTCCTGTAGCTCCACCTACGGATAATATTGATTGGACTACATTGCAACCAGGCATAACCGCCTTAACCCCGGACGGGAAAGTATATATTTCTCCTATCGGCTGGTTGGGCAAATATTATTATCTTGAATATGGAACATTTGATCCATATTGGGGCTTTGCCAATCCTACTACTTTAAGACGTTTAGAACTTGTTAATAATAAATTTGTCCCAGATACATCTTATAGTACAGATATAAGTTTTTATAACCAGTATATGGGTATTGTGGACGAGTATTTTGTATTCTATAATCGTTATAGCCCATCTGATGCTTATCATTATACCATTGTATTAGTAGGGGCTAATTCTAACAAAGAGATTTATCGGGATTCTGCTATTGATGCTACTATAGTTGATAATAAGTTTTTGGTTGTTAGTGATTATAGAGGAGTTCAGGTTATTAACTCATCGGGCGTTTCTGTTTCTAGTACTCATCTGAGACTAGCAGACGAAAAAGTGCAAGGCCCGTTTATTTTTGGCAACAATAGAGTTGCTTTTGTTTATGGAGGTGTTGATAGTTGAGACTTTTGCATATTAGGTAAGCCCGAAAATATTAGGATTTTATTCATACAGAAAAAGGACTTCACCCCCCATTTTGTCGAATAAATAAGTGACCAAACAAATCATCCGAAGGAGGCGAAGTCACTTATGAATATTCGACAGAGATGCATTTTCTCCTTTGAAGATGCAATGAAAATGCAACCAAAATCCAGGATCGAGAAAATAATTGATACCCTTGATTTCAAACCAGTTATTGCCAAATTACATCAACCTGATGGTAATAAACGTGGACCTAAGCCATACCCAACCTGCGCTATGTTAAATGCCTTGATTGCTATGCGGCTAGAGAATAT
>NZ_CGIH01000008.1 GCF_000983115.1 Syntrophomonas zehnderi OL-4 | reverse complement strand
AAACTAACAGCCCTGGCGGTAAACTTAAAGCGGATAGCCAAACTGGTATCCGCTTCAAAAGGGTTATCTTCGTTTATTTTGAGGTTTTTATTCTGTCGGTTACAGATTAACCTACCTGATGGGCTGTGGGTAGCCGCCAGGGCGGCTTAAAAGGGTTACTTTTTCAGTGGTCTCGGACGGTTCTCCTGACACTATATCGTTAAAGGCTTTTCAAGTTTAAATAGATTCAAAATAAGGAAACGCAGTTAGAACAAAAAATTATCTGCTTAACTCAATCGCTTTAGGAGGAATTTGCATGGCTACCTTTCAGGATTTTTTGAAATTGGATGTTAGGGTTGGAGAAATAATTCGGTTCGAGTTTTTTGAAAAAGCAAAAAATCCTGCCTATAAACTCTGGATTGATTTTGGTGATGAAATGGGTGTTAAGAAATCAAGTGCTCAAATTACTGAATGTTATAAAATGAAGGAACTAATAGGTAAGCAAGTTTTAGGGGTGGTAAACTTTCCACCAAGACAAATTGCAGATTTTATGTCAGAGGTATTAGCCCTAGGAACATATTCTACTCAGGGTGTAGTGTTGATTCAGCCAGAACAACGCGTTAAAAATGGGGACAAATTAGGTTAATAAGTATTTTGCAATAATAAGGATTATTATTGTAATAGTATTGGAGGAATAGTGTCAAGAGAACCGTCCCTCCGACACCCCTCCGACACCTCGTCTGATTTCAAGCTGTTTAAAAAAAAGAGCCAAATGGATGACGCCGTTCGCTACGGGAAATCATCCATTTGGCAGCAGTGCTGAGTGATTTAAATGCTGACCGTTTCAGGCTCCGGCAGCTTGCCGCGCCTGAAGCTGACCTCGGCTTTGCCGGTGTGAAGCTGCCACATATGCCAGAATACAAAGGGAATACATAATAATCCGTTAATCATTCCCCAATACTTGAGAACCTGGGGATTATTAACTGCCTGTGCGTTCATCAGAGCCGGGAAAAGGCCGGGCAGGCAAGCTCTGATCAGCAGATGGATGGCCAGGGTATAAGCCCGGGAAATTACATAAAGTTCCGGACGTTTCTTGATTATAGGATACAACTCGGCCGCCAGCAGAATACAGACGGTACTGAAGAAGAACACCGGGCTTTCAGCATAAACAAAACACATATTCCAGGTCGTATAGAGAAAGTTGTAAGCACCGGTGGTATAGGCGTGCAGATCCCCGTTTTCCTCGCTGGAAAACGTCCAATACTTATCGGCGAAAGGAATGGTTACGCATAGCAGAAAGCCGGCCAGGGCATTCCAGTAATTGCCCATGGTAGCATCTTTAATGGTGGCTTCGGCAATATTTAAAAACCATACCCCATAAAGCGTCCAACGCACCCAAGGCTTTCTAAGGCTCTCCCAAAAAGCTCCCGCTTTGGGCTCCAGATAGGCATAGCGGGCCAGACATAGAAAAATAATAGGGATCATAACGCTCAAAGTCTTGGCCCAACGGAACCAACCTTCCAAATTCCATAAAGGGAAACTGAACAGCATGGCAATCCAAAAGATTAGAGCAAACTTGGTGTTTTTTCTCATAAAACCGATAGCCAGAATAAGCATGACGATGTAGATTGTCATTGATAGGATATACTGCCACACAGGAATATCCATTACACATCCTCCTCATAGGTTTATAGAAAATTAAAAATCATCTCCAGAAGTGTATCTGCTTCGTTTCGTTATCCCTTATGGTAGAAGTTAGGCAACTTATACCAGGGGGGGTTGTTTTCACCTCCCAACGTACTACGGCAAATCTGGTTTTCATAATCGTTGGCTTTGTCCAGACAGATTTTAAAACATAACGAACGTTCGGTTTGCTTATAATATATCAAGATGATATGATGAAGTCAATAAATTATTAGGTGATTAGCAAGTCTAAGTTTGTGTTATTATATTTTTTGGTGGGGAAGGATTTTAGGAGGTATATAAAAGGTGAGCGATGGCAAAACAAAGGTGATCGAGGCAGCCCTCCATGTGATCAGCGAACTGGGGATAAACGGGGCTACGGTACGGGGGATTGCCGAAGAAGCCGGCATCAGCACGGGAGCCATATATCATTACTATCATTCCAAGGAAGATATCCTCTATGACATCTTTGATCAAGGTTTAACGGCTTCTAATCGAATCGCAGAGATATCCTTGAAAGGCGAAAAAAGCCGCCAAGAGATAACCGATGATATCTATGCCAGTATGGTAGAACGCTTTGGCAAATCGGCTGAAAACCGCCTGCAATTCTATTTGGCTCATGAAGCCATGCTGGGCAATACTGAACTGCAGAATAAATTTATTGAAAAATACAATGATTGGATTAGCCGGGTTGAAGATATTTTATTAAGCGCTTATCAAGCCCAGCCTCATCGGTTAAACCGGGCTCTGGCAGCCTGGTTGATCGCTGCGGTGGACGGCATCGTAATGCAGTTGATTTTAAACGTTGGGGCGGCCGAGGGGGACGATATCCTGGCGGTATTTGATTTGCTTTTGGAAGAAGGAATCCCGCATTTTCTCAAAATCATGCAGGATAGGTGTTGAATATGTGGCTCTTTACCTACGGCGTTTTACAGATTAAAATAAACACCCGCAAAGCCTACATTACCGATGTATGCGCCATTGCTGGGACTTTAGTAAGGTATTAAAGGCTATAAGATAATTTTCTTATAGCCTTTAACAATAGGATTGTCAATTTCTTTTATTTTGACTTAAAAACCGGTTCTCTTTTTTCGAAAAATGCTTTTATCGCTTCGTTTTGATCTTCAGTACCACAGCAATAAACTGTTTGAGCTTGCTCAAATAATAGCCCACCTGCTACACTACTATCCATGGCAGCATTTACACCTTTTTTCGCCATTTTAACCGCAATAGGTGGTTGGGCTGCTATTCTATTAGCTAAAGCCATGGCTTCATCCATTAATTTATCTTTTTCTACTACTATTTCTACTAATCCTATTCTAGCAGCTTCTTTAGCATCTATTTCATCACAGCTATATATTAAACGTTTAGCTTGTCCGGGACCAATTAGTTTCGGTAGTCTAGTTGTTCCACCCATATCTGGTGCTAAACCAAAACGGACTTCAGGTATAGAAATTTTAAGATTATCTGCCGCTATCCTAATATCACAAGCTAGTATTAATTCTACTCCTGAACCGTAACATACCCCTTGTACCGCAGCTATTACTGGTACAGGAAATGTTTCCCATCTGCTGTACACTGACTGAGCCCAAGGTACATTTTTCATAACAAATTGAGAATTAAAATCTTCTAGGGTATTTAAATCAATACCCGCAGTAAAATGTTTGCCAGCTCCAGTAATAATTACCGCACCTAAATCATCCATCGCTTCTATTTCATTCGCTGCCATCTCCAACTCTTTCCACACAGCAGGTCCTACAGTATTTAATTTTTCTGGACGATTTAAAGTAAGAATAGCTACTCTGCCTTTCTTCGAAATTAATATGCTTTCATATTGTGACATCTGATTACCTCCTATTTTTTTTATAATATAATTTCTAAATCACTAACCGGGTAAGCTGAACAAGCATGAACATAGCCATTATCTCGGTCAGATTTTCTTACATGGCCAGATAATTCAAAAACATTACCTCTTAATACTTTTACCCTACATAAACTACATTCCCCTGAACGGCAGCTGCTCGGAACTTGAATACCATTACGTTCCATAGCTACTACTAAAGGTTCCGTGGCTTTAGCCTTAATAGTCTGTGTTTTAACTCGACCGCCTATTACAGCTACTGTAAATTCACTATTTGCCGTCACATCATTTGGCCAAGCGGGAGCATTGACTATGTCACCTGCAAAATTATAAACTTCTCGCCTAATCCTTTTCCTAGGTATACTTAACTTGTCTAATTCGGGCAAACAAAATTCATACATAGCTACGGGGCCACAAATATAGAAAGTCTTGGTATTTATATCAGCTACATTTTCTTTAATTAAATCAGCATCAATTAAGCCTTTTAAACCTGCATAATTAGACGATAAATCTGAGATTACCAAGTTATATTTAAGATTATTGAATTTTTTAGCTTTTTCTAATAATTCTTCATGAAATATAGCGTCCTCAACCGAATTACTACCATAGAAAAGCTGAATACTACGTGCTAACCCTTTATCTATAACTTCCCTAATCATACTCATAAAAGGAGTGATACCTGTACCACCGGCTAAAAATACTAAATCTTCCCCATGGAATAAAGGATTGTAATAAAAATTGCCTGTTGGAGAACTAGATTCTAATATATCTCCGACCTTAACTTTATCTAATAGATAATCAGAAACAAAACCTTCTCTTATCCTTCCTACAGTAATGTCATAATAAGCAGTTTGGGCAGGGGAAGAAGAGATACTATATGGACGACTTGTTCTTACTCCATCAATATTTGCAAATAAATTAATATATTGACCAGCTAGAAAAGGAGGTAAACTATCAGTAGTAGAAACTAAGCGTAATGTTTTGACTTTACTAGTTTCCTCTATAATATCTGCTACCCTTAATTCAATTTTGCTAGGATGAATATAATTAACATACTCCATCCATTTTCCTTTTTCTAAACGATAATCTTGCCCATACTTACGGCAAATATCCATTTCTTTTAAAATATCAGTATAACCAGCAATATCTAATCTAAAATCTTTATTACTCAATTAGTTCACCCCCTGTTTTTTCATGTCCCTCATTAAAGCTCTAGCTGCAGTACCACCTGACATCAAGGTAGGTTGAAAACCACCTGAACCTGCCCAAGCACCAGCGGCAAACAAGCCTTTTATTACAGGTTTAGGGGGGATAAACATATTAGAATCTTTTGCATATTGATCAAAGCCATAAAAAGCACCCCCGGGGCTGCCTAAATACCGCATATGAGTAACAGGTGTAGCAACTTCAATTTCCTCAATATGCTCTCTAAAACCAGGATACTCATTTTCTATTCTTGCTAGTATTTGCTCAGCACATTTAAATTTAGTAGCCTGATAGTCAGCAGGTGGTATCCTTAGCCATGGTTCAGCATATTTTAAACATACTATAGCTATTTGTGTAGTACCTGCTGGAGACGCATCAGGATCTGATACATTATAACAAGTTAATAGGAAAGGATCTTTTTCTGTACTAACAAACCTAATAGTGCTATCCTGCTCATCTGGTTCTACGCTAGCATAAAAAAAGTTCGTTGTTTCATATATGCCTAATTTCTCTGCGGTACAATCTAAGCCAATAAACATAGTAAGAGCTGATACCCCTACTGTGCTTCCTTTTAAAATTTCATATTGTTGTTCTGGGACTTCCTGAGTATCTATTAATTCCGTATAAGTCATAACTGAGGAAGCATTAGAAATTACATAATTAACAGGAATAAAATCATCATCTGAAGTTCTCACACCTTTAACTTGTCCATGTTCTACCACTATTTCCTCAGCTTTACAATTAAATCTTATCTCTCCGCCATTTTCTAAAATTGTATTTACTAAGGCATTAGATAAAGCTTGTGAACCTCCTTTAAGGTGAAAAGGTTTCCATTCGATATAAGAATACATTAAGGCTGCATAATCAACAAAAGCTAAATTGCGAGTAGGTATGCCCATGTAAGACCAATAAGGACTTAATGCTAGTTTTAATAAAGGATTAGCAAAACATTCATCTAAAACGTCCTTTGTATTTTTATAAGCATATTCAAAATAAAGAGGATACTTTTCCCTAGATATATCAGGATCTTTCATAAAAAAAGCTTGTATTACTTGTTCAAAAAAGCCGTATAATAAATTAACATATTTTTCAATTCCAGCTTTTTCTTCGGGAAATTCAGTTTCTAAAACATTAATGAATTTTTCTTTATCTGCAGGTAAAGTAATATCTAACTTTTCAGGTAATATTACGCGATAGAGGTTCTCCATTTCCACCCATTCAAGTCCATCTACAACCCCTAAACTACTCAAAAATCCTCTAAGTGGTCCAGGTTTTTCCTTCGTTCCAAAACCACTTAATTGATGAAGAGCAGTTTCAAATTCAAATCTACCTCGGCAAAAACTTGTTGCACAACCTCCAGGTACGTTATGCTTTTCTAAGAGTAAAACTTTAACTCCTTTTTGGGCTAAACTGCTTGCTGCTGTTAAACCTCCATTACCTGCCCCTATAACAACTACATCATAGGTACTCATTAATTAAGCCTCCTTTACCGTTCCCCCCGACATCTCCGACAACCCCGCTTCAAAATTAGCTAACAAATAGATCTCTTGGTCGGTGTTATTTTTTACACCATGTTCCACTCCCGCTGGGGCAGCCACCACAGTGCCTGTGCTGTAGTCCACCCGCTGGCCATTTACCAATACACTGCCAGTACCACTGATTATATAAAAAACCTCTGTTACGTCATGGATGTGGGGCAGAATCTCTCCCCCGGGCACAATCTTTACATACATGTTTTTAAAACCAAAACCTTCGTTACCAGCAAGCATGCTATTGACAAACACTCCAGGGCTACTGGGGTGGGGTTTCCATTCCCCTTTTTCAATGTTAAATACCAATGTATTTTGCATCACTACGCCCCCTTTAAAAATAAACTAATATTCAATTATTACTTGTAAATATTTTTCGTCGTATTTATCATTATCCCTGCTAAGGTGCTTTTTATATAGTGACACTCATACTGTGCTTTGTCGACTTATTTACAGAGCATCAAACAATTGTATTCACGTAAAATATTCTTTTTACCATTGGTTTAATAATCCCGTTACTTAATTATTTGACATTAACCTATACCCAATACAGGTAGGGGGTATACAAAAGGAATTAATTGTGATAGCATAAAGATAATCTAAGAGTATCAGTCAATTTACTAATGGAATCTGAAACTTAATGAACAGTAAAAAGGAAATGATAGCCAGTCAAATGAATCCTGAATCGAACATGATTTGGGGCCAGTTAGGGGGATGGAAAGATGGGGGAAATTAATACAAGTGTAAAAAAAGAATTAAAAAACCGGTTCGATAAACGAGTGAATTTTGAAGAACTAGAACGTAAGATTTATACACATGACATGGGGGTAATGCCTTCGATGGTAAAGCCTCTGGTTGGGAACCCAGTCCCGGATGGGATTGTACAGCCGATCTCAGAAGAGGAATTGGTTCAACTGGTTCAGCTATCACAAAAAGAGAAAATCAATTTAACCCCGCGGGGGAAGGCTACATCTGGTTATGGCGGTGTCTTACCGGTAGAGGGTGGACTAGTTGTCGAGTTCAATCGTATGAATAAGATCATCGATATTAGCACGGATCAGCGTACGGCCACGGTTGAAGCCGGGGTGGTGTGGAAAGAGTTGGAGTATCATCTGAACCAGAGAGGTTTAACCCTGGCCCTTTATCCCACAAGTTTCCCTTCTTCCACGGTTGGAGGCTGGTTGGCCCAGGGTGGTGCCGGAATAGGCAGTTATGAGTTCGGCTATTTTTCGGATAATGTGGTATCTGCACGTGTAGTTTTGCCCAATGGAAATATCCGCGAATTCTCCGGACGCGAACTTGAACTGATCAGTGAGGCCAACGGAACGACCGGTCTTATCAGCCAGGTAGTCATTCGGGTGAAACCTTTACGTCCTATGCATGTCAATGCGATTGCCTTTGATACGGTGGAAAACATGGCAGGTTTTATGGAAGGTTTGTATCACCGTAAAGTTATGCTGTGGTCAGTCAGCTTCATTAATCCGGAAGCGGTTCGCATGAAAAACCAGTTACCTCCTCACCTGCATCATGGAAAACCTGTCGAGGATGATCACCGGGTGATTTTGCCGGAAAAATACATCGCGATCCTGTCCTGCACATCCGAGCGATGTGATCTGGTAATGGAAGATGTGATGGAACTGGCAGAAGTACATCAAGGCCAGTTCTTAGCCAATGAAATTGCTCAGCACGAATGGGAGGCTCGTTTTGAACCAATGCGGGCCAAGCGGATTGCACCCTCTCTGATTCCCAGTGAAGTCGTAGTTCCGGTTGAAAAGCTTGCTCAGGTGATCAAGGATACAGATAAAGAAATTAACCACCCCTTTATTCTGGAAGGCTTTGCAACCAACCGCCGGGAATTTGTCTTACTGGGTTTCATTCCTCACGACGAGAGAAAATTCAACTTTAATATGGCTTTCGGGCTTTCCTTAACAGCACTTAAAACCGCGCAAAAACATGGCGGTCGTCCTTATGCTACTGGTCTTTACTTTACTAGCCTGGCTGATGATGTACTGGGAAAGAATAGGGTTGAGGAACTGCGCCGTTTCAAGGGAGAAATCGATCCCGGGTTCATTATGAACCCAGGCAAGGTATTCGATAGAACCCTGGTAGCAGGTGGCTTAAAGATGGCTCGTGCTTTCGAACCGCTGGTTCGGGTTTTTGGCAATTGGGCCAAAGGCAAAGAAGCTGGAGAAGTATTTAAAGCCAGGAAGGGCATCCCGGGAGATATAGCTTGGTATGCCTATGCCTGCTCTCAATGCGGCTACTGTGTAGATCATTGTGACCAGTATTATGGACGCGGATGGGAATCCCAGTCGCCCCGCGGGAAGTGGACTTTTCTAAAGATGCTCCTGGAAGGTGAAGCAGAATGGGATCAAAAAGCGGTGACCAATTTCATGTCCTGCACCACCTGTGAGATGTGCAATCATACCTGCCAGCTTGATTTGCCCAATGAATCATCATGGCTAAAGCTTCGTGGTGAGTTGATTGACAAACGGGGTTATCATACCTTCCCGCCATTTGAGATCATGGTCAATACCATGCGGCAGCAGGGGAATATCTGGGGAAGTTATGCCAGGGACCGCGATGCCTGGATGACCGATGAAATCCGGGCCTATGTAAAAGATAAAGCGGATTATGCGTACTTTCCTGGATGTACAGCCTCTTTTGTAGAGCAGGATGTTGCTCAATCCACTGCACTGCTCTTGAAAGAAGCGGGAATCGAGTATAGCTATATAGGTAAAGAGGAACAGTGCTGCGGTATTCCGATGCTGGTTTCTGGACGCTGGGAAGTTTTTGATGAAACCGCGGCTAAAAACATCGAGAACATGAAAAAGACCGGAGCTACTACGATTGTTACTACCTGTCCGGCTTGCTGGTTAGTTTGGGAGATTTATTATCGTCACTGGGCAGAAGAACGTGGGATTGATTACCCCTTCCATGCCAAGCATTATGCTGATGTACTGGCAGAGCGAATTGATAACGGTCAGTTTACACTGCCGGGGGATATTGGCCGAAAGGTTACGTATCATGATCCCTGTCATATGGGAAGAGCAGGGGTTCGTTATGAAGGCCCGCGCACTCTGATCAATGCTATACCAGGCAGCAATTTCCGAGAGATGCGCTTCAATAAAGAAGAGGCCCATTGCTGCGGTGCGGTTTTAACCTTGGTTGCTGATCCGGATGTAGCCGAAGATATTGGTGCAACCCGTTTACAGGAGGCCATTGATACCGGTGCAGATACCTTGATCACTGCCTGTCCGTGCTGTCGTGTACAGCTTAAACGGTCTCGCGATCTTAGAGGACTACCGATAGAAATTAGAGATCTCTCTACTCTGGCTGCGGAATCACTGGGTTATGATATTCCTGAGTCTGATGCAGTGATTGACGAGAAATGGGGGGTATTTGAACAGATGATCAGGCTTATGACCCCGTGGGGCATGGCTGATCTGATGGCTGATATGATTCCGGATCTGATTGCTGCTATGCCAGACAAGTATAGCAGCATGATGAATATGGTTATAAAATCTCCGGATGTATTCAAAGAACCTATGATATCCATGATGACCAGTGTAATGCCATCACTTTTCCCGAAACTAATGCCAGATATCATGCCCAAAGTGATGCCTAGGATGCTGGAGAAGGTTGGTCAGGCTATTGACATGCCGGATTATTTAGAAGAACAGATGCCTGATTTGATGCCGAAGACAATGGAAGTCCTTATGCCTAAAATGCTGGGTGAAATCATTCCTTACTTTATGCCTCATATGGCAGATTACCTGCGGACATCTCAGAAGAGGGATTAGTAGCAAAGATGGCAGAGAGGAATACTTTGAAACTTAATAGCCGAGGCAACTGCCTCGGCTATTAAGTTCTTGCTTAGCCACTATAAAGTTTCAAACTTTTGGCTAGTCGGCTAGCCTACTATTGTACCAATAATAATAGCATTGCAATATTACCCAGTGATATACTGAGAAGGGGAAAAAAGCAAATACTTATCTATTATCTATTTCAATCTATTATAAATTCCTGGCGCAGCTGGAGCGGTCGGACTGGTCGGCTATAGCCTAGCCTTCAACAAGTGGGGAGCCCCCTGCCATTATTATACCCGCCTGGGGCTTTCCTGCCCGGAGACCCCGCCCGCTCCGGCTGAAATCAGAGCAGCCTCGCCGTTCCATACTCGATTCTTCAGGGGAGGTAGAAAAATGCGCATTGAAAAAGACCACCTGGGGCAGGAGGCTCTGCCGGACGATGTCTATTATGGCATCTCCACCGCCCGGGCTTTAAAACTGTTTGACGTTTCGGGATATCGCTGGCAGCGGGTTTTTATTCACAGCCTGGCCCTGGTAAAGCAGGCCGCCCTGCAGAGCTGCCACGAATTGGGTTATATAGAAGATGGCAAGGCCCTGGCCCTGCTGGCCGCGGTTGAAAAAGTTAAGGAGGGGGAATTTGATCATCAAATAGTAGTAGACCCCTTCCAGGGCGGAGCGGGCACAGCCACCAATCTAAATATAAATGAAGTCATCTGCAATGTAGCCTTGGAGATGCTGGGCTATGCTATCGGCCGTTATGACGTCATCCACCCGATTGACGATGTCAACCGTTTTCAATCGACCAATGACGTCATTCCCACTGCCGCGCGCCTGGCGGTTATGCTGGCCTTAAAGGAGCTGGAGAAAGCTATCCAGGAGATGCAGGAAGCCCTGCAAAGCAAGGAGCGCGAGTATGCTCGGATAGTAAAATCGGGGCGCACCCAGTACCAGGCGGCGGTACCAGTATCGCTGGGCATGGAATTTGGAGCCTGGGCCGAAGCCATAGCCAGGGACCGCTGGCGGGTTTTCAAGTCTCTGGAGCGGATCAAGGTTGTAAATATTGGGGGTACAGCGGTGGGCACCGGTATCACCGCCCCGCGACGATATATCTTCCGGGTCATTGAAAACCTGCGCAAACTGAGTGGGCTGAACATCGCCCGGGCCGAGAACCTGGTGGATGCCACCGCCAACCACGATGTTTTCTCCGAGGTCAGCGGAATATTGCGCGCTCATGCCGGCAATTTGATCAAGATCGGCAATGACCTGCGCTTCCTCTCCTCCGACAGCTGTGGAGAAATCATATTAAAGCCTTTAATCAGGGGGTCTTCCATAATGCCGGGCAAGATAAACCCGGTTATGCCTGAAATGATGGTACAAGTCGGGATCAAGGTATTGGGCAATGACGCCATAATAGCCCAGGCGGTCTCAGCCGGCCACCTGGAGCTAAACGCCTTCATCCCCCTTATCACTTACACCCTCCTGGAAAGCATCGGGCTGCTGACCAGGGTTACGGAAAAGGCCGCCAACCATTGCATTCCTTGGATAGAGGCTGATGAGCAGCGCATCCGGAGCAATTTTGAGCGCAGCAACGCCCTGCTCACCGCCTTGCTGCCGGCCCTGGGCTATTCCCGGGCCGAAGCCCTGGGAGAGCTCATGCGGGAAAAGAACCTTGATATATGGGCAGCGAACCAGAGTTTGAAGCTACTTGATGAAGGAACTCTGCGGGAACTCATGGTACCGGAAAACCTGTTAAAACTAGGGGAGGTGGAATAATGACAGCTATACATGACGGTTCATTAAATGAAACCAGTCGCGGCATGAGAACCGCCATCGCCTTTTTAGGACGTAGAAATGCGGGCAAATCGTCACTGATCAACGCCCTGGTAGGATACGATCTGGCCATCGTTTCCGATGTGGCAGGGACCACCACTGATCCGGTCAATAAAGCGGTGGAGATAAATCCTTTGGGCCCCTGCCTGGTTATTGACACCGCCGGAATCGATGACGAGGGTGAACTCGGGCAAAAGCGGATCAAGAAAACCCGGGAAGTGATCAGAGACAGCGATGTAGGGTTGATTATAGTGGGCGACGGGTGCTGGACGAATTTTGAAGAGGATATGCTAAAGGCTTTGGAGGAAAAAAACAAACCCGTAATCATAGTCCTGAATAAGAGCGATCTTTTTGATTACGGCCAACTTCAGGCCAGCCTGCGGGCTCAGGGGCGCGAAGTGCTCCTTACGACCGCTACTTCCAGTCTGGGTCTTAATGAATTAAAGGATAAGATACGCCAGTTGAAACAGGTGAGCAAGATCGATGAGCCTTCCATCGTTGGCGATATTATCAATCCAGGCGACCTGGTGGTCCTGGTGGTGCCCATCGACCTGGGAGCGCCTAAAGGGCGGCTTATCCTGCCCCAGGTTCAGACCATCCGCGATATACTGGATAATGACGCTGCCGCCCTGGTGGTCAAAGAAAGGGAATTGGCCGATACCCTGAACCGGCTGCGGGAGAAACCGGCCCTGGTAATAACCGATTCCCAGGTGGTTTTAAAGGTATCGGGAGACGTCCCCGATGATGTCCCTTTGACCACCTTTTCTACCGTCTTTACCCGTTTTAAAGGGGATCTCCGCACCATGGTGGAAGGGGTCAGACAGATTGACCGCTTAAAGCACGGCGACCGGGTTCTGATTGCGGAGGCCTGCACCCATCACGCCCTGGCCGATGATATCGGCCGGGTTAAAATCCCACGCTGGCTGCGGCAATACACCGGTAAGGATCTGGTGTTTGAAACTGCCGCCGGGCCCGGCTTTAACCAGGATATAGGGCGGTATCACATGATCATTCAATGCGGCGGCTGCACCATAACCCGGACAGCCTATCAAAATCGCATCGAAACCGCCCGGCGACAGGGGGTGCCCATAACCAATTACGGCATCGCCATATCCTATGTGCAGGGAGTCCTCAATCGCATCATAAAACCCTTTCCGGAGTTGAAAGACCTGGGGTAATTGATGTGAACAAGGTTGAGCCAACAATATATTATAAGCGAGAGACAGGCAAATCAGCGCGCTTTATTGTACGGGAAGGGTGTCAAGGGGACGGTTCGAGACCAGGTTACCAGGGTTTTATTATTTTTTTGATTGCAGATTATTTGCTCTTTAGCCTGCTTTTTTCACACGGCCTGCCGTCCCCATTATATATTGCCTCTTTCTGATTACCGAGTTTTTGGAACATTTAACCCCGGCAATCTTGCTATGCAGGCTAAGGTGTTTCCAATAGTAGATATTGATAGTGCTATATAAGCCAAACGTCAGCCTTGCTGACTTTATTCTCTATCGCCAAAAGAAAAGAGCATTACGGCCATTTCTCTTGGTGATCTTTGACCATCGTTCAGAAGCCATTTCTTAATCAGCTTGACGGTACCTGCTATATTGAATTCAATGTAATATGCATCTTCTTCAGTTAATTCTTTACCGATATCCTGATAGTATTGTCGATAGACTTGAAAGACCGTCTCTATTATACGATCAGTGTAGGTCAAAGAAGTTTGCAGCAGCGTTAGATACAGGCTTGAATTATCCCTAAAATAGGTCAGCAAATCCGTCATCGCATCTTCCTGTCTATCTCGCTGAACCCGTTGTTCCATATATTGAGTCAACTGATTAAGTGTCTCCTGCTCTAAGGAATCAAACAAATCATATAGATCTTTGTAATGGATGTAGAACGTTGAACGATTAATATCCGCGCGATAGCAGAGTTCACGGACAGAGATTTTTGAAAAAGGCTTTTCCTGCAGCATTTCGAGCAGACAGTCCCTCAGGATGCGCTTTGTTATTTGGCTCCGGCGATTACCCATAATAATTTCCTTCCATAATCGACATCTCAAAAGAAACTGTCGATTTTCCAGCCATTTCGCAATTATTGATGGTTGTCCCTCAGTAACAGTAATAATATTATAAAAATGATAAGTGCATTTATCGAAAAAAGTATTTCTTTCCTTAGACTATATTTTATTAGGAGGATTTAAAATGTCAAATCAGCTAATGGAAGAACTGCAGGCAATTGCCGGTTGGTCAGACGAGGACATGAGCCAAATCACAATCATCGGTCAGGATCCTGTTGTGCATACAAGATTCAAAGTCGGAGAATCTTTTGCCGCTGTTCAGGCAGCTTGCGGGCTTGCTGCGGCAAAGCTCTGGGAACTGCGTACTGGTGGGCGCAAGCAGCATGTCACTGTCGATGTATCGGAAGCCGTTGCGGGTCTGCAGAGCTTTATGTACACCAGGGTGACAGATGCTCCTCCCGTGGATCAGAACAACGAGGCTTCCGAGGCAGCAGCTATATTGGAAAGTGGCTTTGCTTTCACTGGCAGTTACAAGACTCGTGACGGTCGTTGGTTTTATATCCATGCCAGTACAGATCCTTGGAGGATTCTGGATCTCCTGGGCTGCGAAGGTACCAAAGAATCCGTAGAGGCGGTCGTTGCCGATCGAGATGCGCAGGAGTTGGAAAACTCCTTTATGCAAAACGGTTTGAACGGCTGCATTATTCGTTCTTCGGACGAATGGCTGGAAACGGAGCAAGGCAAATTACTCAGCCGGATTCCAGTCGTTGAAATCAACAAGATTGCAGAGACCGCGCCAATTCCCTTGCCGAAGGGCAACCGTCCCCTTTCTGGCATACGTGCTCTTGACCTGACACGCATCTTGGCTGGACCTACAGCATCCAGAACGCTCGCAGAGCATGGCAGCCATGTACTGTGGATTGGTGCCGAACACTTGGCTGATGTACCGATATTTACCTTGGACACAGGTCGAGGAAAGCAGCGTGCTTTCATCGACCTGCGCACACAGGAGGGAATCAACAAGCTATGGGGGCTGGTAACTCAAGCTGACGTATTTGGACAAAGTTACCGCTTGGGCTCCAAAATGGGACGGGAATTTTCTGCAGAAGCCGTTGCCAGGCAACGGCCTGGCATCATTTACACGCATATCAATGCATTCGGGCAAAAAGGTCCCTGGTCAAAAATGCCCGGCTGGGAACAGTTAGCACAGGCAGCTACTGGAATTCAATTGGAAGAAAGCAAATACCCTAGTGCACCTATTGATCCTGATGGTGTTAAGATGGGCGGCCCGTTGTATTTGAGTTTTCACCAGCCCCAGGGGCAACCACGAATTATTGGCGGAGCTTTCTGCGACTATACAGCAGGCTATCTCACTGCTTTTGCTACTATGGTGGCTCTTTACCGCCGTGCTACTGAAGGTGGCTCTTATGTAATAAATACATCGCTTGCACAATCCGCTATGGCACTAATTCGTATGGGCCTTTTAGATGAAAAGGAATTTATGCAAAAATCTGACATTGTCCCAATAAGTCTGATTAACAAGCTTACAATTGAGGAATACGGTTCTTTAGGCCACCTCCAATACCTCAAGCCGATCGTCCATATGTCGGAGACACAGCCGTATTACGAGCATCCGACAGTGCCTCAGGGTTCCTCTGAGCCTATATGGCTTGCGTACTAATATAGCAAATTTAAACACAAAACATGCTCCCCGGGAACCCTGTAAAGGGTTCCCGGGGAGCTTTGTGTCGAAGGGACGGTTCTGTTGACACTATTTTTAAAAATAGGATAAAGATAGTGGAAACAGATTTTATTCTATCTATTATCACAAATGACCTTAAAACAGCAATACTAGAACTCAAGAGTTTTTCTATGGAGACTGATGAAAGCTAGTTTCTGTACATAGAAGAAGGTAGTATTCGGACAATGGAGTAAGGTTTGTCCTATCTTGATGGATTAATTATGGCCAGGAAAAAACATTCCGGATCTGATTAATAATAGGAGCACCCGTAAAAAAATGATATCGGAATTTAAAAATAATCTATCCGTCAGAAGTATTGCTGCTTTATTGAAAACGAAAAATAGCGGATAGACCAAAAGTTATAATCGGCTTAGTTACTTCCCTATTTTTTAGTTGTCCAAACTTTATGTTAGTTCCTTCTATCTGCATCTTTACGCTCAAATCCTGTATTAACTGTTCATCAGACAGGTTGTATAGATATTTTAATATTTGTATTCTTAGCATCATCTCTGGCTCTTTTGCTGGTCTGCCAAAGTTTTTACAATATCTATCTGCTAATAAATCATTAACAAAGCTAAGATCTATGGCGGAATCTATTTGTTTTAGTATGTGATTATCCGGGATCATTTGGTATAATGCGGTATAGAAGCTGTTTTGTCTAAAGACGTTTTTAACTAACATAAAAAGCATACCTCCTTTAGTTAATTTTGATTTTGCTAACCAAATTATACCACAGGAGGGTATGCTTTTTGTGCTTTAAATGGACTTTTTCAGTGGTCTCGAACCGTCCCGTTGACACCCCGTTGACACCACTGGACTGACCCTAAAGTGTGGAAAAAAGTTAATCCATCGCTGGGTATAACCGTAAGTATCGACAAGATTAAAGCTGCCTGTGAAAGCGCGAAACAAAACCCTGCCGAGGAAAACAGCTTTCGGCAGCTTAGGCTTAACCAATGGGTCAAACAGGCAGTGCGCTGGATGCCCATGGAGAAATGGGATAAGTGTGCTTTCAAGGTTGACCCGGAAAAATTAAAAGGCCGGGTTTGCTATGGCGGGTTAGACTTGTCCAGCACTACCGATATAACCGCTTTTGTGCTGGTTTTTCCCCCGGTTGATGAGGACGATAAATTTCATATTCTCCCCTACTTCTGGATACCGGAAGAAAACCTTGACCTCAGCGTACGGCGTGATCATGTGAACTACGACCAGTGGCAAAAACAAGGTTTCTGAAAACCACCGAGGGCAACGTGGTCCACTACGGATTCATTGAAAGTTTCATCGAGGAACTTGGGACCCAGTATAACATCCGTGAGATTGCCTTTGACCGCTGGGGCGCGGTTCAAATGACTCAGAACTTGGAAGGGCTTGGTTTTACCGTAGTGCCCTTCGGGCAGGGCTTCAAGGATATGTCACCGCCGACCAAGGAACTGATGAAACTGACCCTGGAAGAAAGAATTGCCCATGGCGGCAATCCGGTTCTGCGCTGGATGATGGATAATATTTTTATACGCACAGACCCGGCTGGCAATATCAAACCCGACAAGGAGAAAAGCACCGAGCGAATTGATGGTGCGGTAGCGCTGATTATGGCGTTGGATAGGGCACTACGTTGTGGAGCAGGAAGCATTGGCTCGGTCTATGATGAGCGCGGCTTATTGCTGATCTGAAATTGGACTCATCAACGATTAAATTTTGCAAAGTTTTCTTGCCAAAATGCAAAGGCCAGCATATAATAAACTTAACCGATTAGCCAACTTAACCTATTGGTTAAGCTAGCTAATAAGTAGTTTGGTGGTGGTTGCAAAAGGTGCTAATTGAATACGAAAGCGAATCAGTTGGGAAAATATTCAATGATTATGAATTGATGAAAAAAGAGATTGGGAATGATAGAGCTAGAGCAACAAAGAAACGAATTGATCAGCTGAAGGCTTCTGAAAACTTTAGCATCTACCTGACCACAGGACTTGGAAAACCCCATCCGCTTTATAAAAACCTAAAAGGTTATTATGGGGTTACGATTACAGGTAATGTCAGACTCATTGTCAGGCCTAACGCGGAAAGCATTGAACCTGAAGTTTTGAAACAATGCAAATCGGTGATTATAAAGGGGGTGATGGATTATCATGGCAGTAAGAACGAATGGCTTATCCCGTGAGTTTATTATCCATCCAGGTGAAACATTGAAGGAAATGCTTGAAGACCGGGAAATGACACAGCGCGAATTGGCTATAAGAACGGATGTCACTGAAACGCATATTAGCAACATAGTAAATTGTTTGAAACCTATCTCGGTTTCCTTTGCTAAAAAGCTGGAATATGCGCTTGGTGTTGATGCGAGTTTCTGGATCAATCTGCAAGCAAACTATGACAAGGAAATGGCAGATTTTGAAGAGGTTAACCTAATTTCTACTGAAGAGTTAGGAATTTTACAGAGGTTGAAAAGCATAACTGAATACGTTCAGGAGATTGGATTATTGAATCCTGACGTTCAAGGATCACTGCTTGTAATTGAGTGGAGAAAACTACTTAATATAAGTAGTTTAGTTCGTATTCCAGAAATATCCCAGGCTGGGGCTTATCGCTTAGCAGTGGCAGACAATGTTGATCCATATGTCCTTTTTACTTGGCTCCGAATCGCTGATTTAATGACAAAGAGTCAGCAAGTGAATCAAGAACTTGACATCGATAGGCTGAGGGACAATCTTCACTTAATTCGAGGTCTTGCATTTGAAGATGTGGATTCTATCCACTTAGGGCTAAAAGGAATCTTTGCTGAATGTGGAATTAAGTTTGCCATCGTCAAGCATTTTACCGGGGCACCAGTTCAAGGTGTTATTAAAAGAAACAATGATGGTACTCTTAGCTTGATAATGACTGTTAGGCGTAAGTTTGCTGATGTCTTTTGGTTTACTCTTTTTCACGAGATAGGGCATATCTTAAACGGGGATATTGATGATCGGCTAATTGATTATGAATTTACAAAAAGTGAAATAGAAGATCGAGCAGATACCTTTGCGGCTAATATATTGATTGATCCAGAGCAGTATTGTCTCTTTGTGGAAACCGGTGATTTTTCGTTGCGGCGTATCCGGCAGTTTTGTTCTGAACAAAATATTCCCACTTTTATGCTGATTGGCAGGTTACAGAGGGACGATCATCTTAAGTATCATCAGTATTCAGATGAGAAAATCAGGTATGAGTTAAACAATATTGAAAAACAAATGTAGTACACATGAGTCAAAACTTAAGATTAAAGGAAGATAAAAATGCATTCGAATTGTGGTCATGGATCTATCGTTTGTTTTGATCCCGTAGTTGATAGTAAAACCAAAATTCTAATTCTTGGAACCTTGCCCGGACCCGAATCGCTGAAAGCAGGTCAATACTATAAAAAGAGCAATAATTGTTTCTGGAAAATCATCTATGCCTTATATGAACAAAATCCTTCTACAAACTACGGTGACAAATGTGTATTTCTCCTGGAACATAATATCGGTGTCTGGGATGTACTTCGTTATGCTCTCAGGAATGGATCTTCTGATGCTGACATTCATAATGCTGAACCAAATGATTTTGACATGTTTTTTAAGAAGTATCCGAATTTAAAAGGTATACTTTTCACCGGAAAAGAGGCAGAGGAACAATTTAGAACTCATTTTCCGGTACTAATTAAATCAATTAGATATGAAAGAGTATTGTCAACAAGTGGAGCATTGGCTAAACCATTCAATGTTAAGCTGGAGAATTGGAAAAATGCTATCAAGAGATTGAACCAATAATCAATATATTTTTAAACTAGCATCTCTTAAGGAGGTGCTTTTTTCATGCTCATTTTTAGGAGGGTGCATAATGAAAATACCAGTTCTATCAGGTTTGTTAAAACCCCGAGCCAGTCCTAAAAATCGTCTGTATGGCAGCACATACAGCTTTTTCTTCGGTGGAACCACCAGCGGCAAAACCGTCAATGAAAGAACGGCCATGCAGACCACTGCCGTATATGCCTGTGTTCGAATCCTGGCGGAAACCATAGCCAGTCTGCCGTTGAATGTTTACCGATCCACGGATAATGGCAAGGAGAAAGCCATAGACCACCAGCTACATTATCTGCTCCATGATGAGCCTAATCCGGAGATGACTTCATTTGTGTTTCGGGAAACACTCATGAGTCATCTTTTATTATGGGGCAACGCCTATGCCCAGATTATTAGAGACGGCCGGGGCCGAGTTTTAGCCCTGTACCCCCTTTTGCCCGACCGGATGACGGTGGACAGGACACCCGAGGGGAAGCTCTATTACGAATACCGCAAAGATAGCGGGTATGTAATCTTGAGGCCGGAAGATGTCCTGCATATTCCCGGGCTTGGTTTTGACGGACTGGTGGGCTACTCTCCTATCGCTATGGCCAAGAACGCCATCGGCATGGCAATCGCCACCGAAGAATACGGGGGTAAATTCTTTGCCAACGGGGCCAGTCCAGGCGGAGTTTTGGAGCATCCCGGCGTTGTGAAGGACCCGGCGCGAATCCGGGAAAGCTGGAACGCGGTCTACCAGGGCAGCGGCAACGCCCATCGGGTAGCGGTTCTGGAAGAAGGTATGAAGTTCCAGCCCATCGGTATACCGCCGGAACAGGCGCAGTTTCTGGAAACCAGGAAGTTTCAGACTGAGGAGATATGCCGTATCTTTCGGGTGCCGCCCCATCTGGTGGCCAATTTGGATAAAGCCACTTTCAGCAATATCGAGCATCAGTCCATCAGTTTTGTAGTCCATACCATCCGGCCTTGGCTGGTAAGGCTCGAGCAAGGAATGAATAAAGCTCTGCTCAGCCCATCCGAAAAAGGCCAGTATTTTGCTGGTTTTGTGGTGGAGGGGCTTTTACGGGGCGACTATGCTTCGAGGATGCAAGGTTACGCCATAGGTATTCAAAACGGCTTTTTAAGCCCCAACGATGTAAGAACCTTAGAAAACATGAACACCATCGAGCATGGCAATGTTTATGCCATGAACGGCAACATGCTGAAGCTTGAAGACGTGGGCGCATATGCCAATACCAACAGAAAGGAGGTCATAAAGTGAGCAGAAAGTTTTGGAACTGGCTTAAAAACGAGCTCTACGCTGAGGATGGGGATGTAGTGGTGATGCTCAACTCTCCAGGTGGAGATGTATTTGCCGCCAGTCAAATCTACACCATGCTGAAAGAATATCCGGGACACATCACCGTCAAAATCGAAGGGCTTGCTGCCAGTGCGGCTTCAGTAATCGCCATGGCGGCGGACGAGGTTCACATGTCTCCGGTAGCCATGATGATGATCCATAACCCCGCCACCGTCATATTTGGGGAAGTATCTGACCTGCAAAGCGGTATTGCCATGCTGTCCGAGGTTAAAGAAAGCATCATCAATGCCTATCAACAAAAGACTGGTCTGTCGAGGGTCAAGATCTCGCACATGATGGATGCCGAAAGCTGGTTTAACGCCTGGAAAGCACTGGAACTTGGCTTCGCTGATAAAGTATTGTACACAACCGAAGAACACCTAACTGAGCCGCCCAGCGCGGCTTATCTTTTTGACAAAATGACGGTTACCAACGCGCTGGTAAAAAAGTTTCCGCTGCACCAGGTTAATAACCCTGAACCGCCGACCGGCACCCCCCTCAGCTACCTGGAAAAGCGGCTGAGCCTTATTAAACATTAGAATGGAGGAATGACCATGAGTAAAATCTTGGAACTGCGTGAGAAAAGAGCCAAAGCCTGGGATGCCGCCAAAGCCTTTCTGGACAGCAAGCGCGGCGCGGACGGGCTCCTTTCCGCCGAGGACGTTGCCGTCTATGAAAAGATGGAAGCCGATGTTGTGAACCTCGGCAAAGAAATCGACCGGCTGGAACGTCAGCAGGCATTGGACGCGGAGCTTAACAAGCCCGTCAATACACCCATTACCGGCAAGCCCAGCCAGCCAAACGCTGAGGATAAAACCGGCCGGGCCAGCGACGAGTACAAACGGGCCTTCTGGAACGCCATGCGCAGCAAGGCAGCGGGCTATGAAGTCCTGAACGCGCTGCAGGTGGGAACGGATTCCGAGGGAGGTTACTTGGTGCCGGACGAGTTCGAGCGCACCTTGGTCGAAGCCCTGGAAGAAGAGAATATCTTCCGCAGCATTGCCAAGATCATCCAAACATCCAGCGGCGACCGCAAAATACCGGTGGAAAAGATGTCACCGGTGCCATCAAGTTTACTTTTAGAGACGGTACGGTAATTACAGCTTAATATCTTTAAACAATTAACCCGCAGTTTGGCTACAATTCCAGCTCCTGCGGGTATTTTTTATGAACTAATTAAAATCACATTGACAAATGTCTATATGAGTTGGTATTATAAATCATATCGAAATGTTTGAATGTCATCTAAATATATAAATATAATAGGGAGGAGAAATTTAATGAACTCTTATGCCGATTATGTTCCTGTATTTAAGGCGTTATCAGATGAGACGCGTTTAAAGATAATTGATATGCTGTCATGTGGTGAGATGTGCGCATGTGACATATTGGAAAAGTTCAGTATTTCCCAGTCAACGCTCAGCTACCATATGAAAATACTGACTGAAAGCGGCCTGGTAAACGGTGTTCGCGATGGAGCTTGGATGAGGTATACCCTTAGAATTGAAACAACAGAGGAAGCTATTAATTTTATTAACTATATAACTCATGACAAGGATGATTGCATCTGTAAGCAATCTAGCTGCAAAGTGTGCACTGAAGAAAAATAAGGAGGTGTAGGGCTAGTCACCGCAGCAACCTTTGTAGGCGAATTTGGCGATATCAGGAGATTCCAAGATCCGCGCCAGATTCAAAAGCTGGCGGGGCTGAACCTGGTAGAGAACAGTTCCGGCAAACACAAAGGAAAACCAGTATAAGCCGCCGAGGCAGAAGACGATTGAGACATAGCTTGTTTATAGCCATGATTGCTATCCTGGCGAATAACAAAGAGCTTCGGTCACTGCATCGAAGAAACCTGACGCGGGAGAAGAACCAGGTTAATAAAATGCAGTCCATCATCGCGCTCAGCGGCAAGTTCATCCGGATATTCTTCGCCGTGCTCCGCAAGGGCGTCGATTACGACCCGGAAAAGATGCTTGAGGACATGCGGTATTCGCTGCCGGAAGCAGCGTAGATCGCACCTTAAAGCAAGAAAACAACGGGACGATAAACAGTGCTACCGCATTACAAGCAAGAGAATAACGAATGCCGCAGCCACTCTTAGCAACGATGCGATCTCAAACAATACGTCAAAACCACGGTAAAACGGAGAGCCGGGACAGTCAGGTTGAATTTTTCCATAAGGGCATGACCCAGCTTAGGAGCATGACTGACGTTCCACCTCTTGGATAGGCAGGACGAAGGAATTAAGGGCTTTAGACCCAGGAAGACATGGGAGGTTTGCTGCCGGGAGACGATGTGGAATCCCTCTGGCCACAATACAAAATACGCGCGGCCTAGGGAACCATACGCACCGTCACCCATTATTACACAAAGATGTAACATCCAGGAGTTAGGCTGTTTGTTAGTAAAATGAAATACTGTTAAAACAGAAGATATTCGAAGTAATTTGGATTTTATTAAGGGAGGAATTCTAGCATGAGAAAAATTGAGATTTTTGATCCAGCCATGTGCTGTGCCACCGGGGTGTGTGGCCCGTCAATTGATCCGGAACTGATGAGGATGGCTACAGTAATTAATTCCTTAAAAGATAAAGGAATAATTATTAAAAGATATGGCTTATCCAATGAACCGCAGGACTTTATTGCGAATAAAGTTATCAGCGACCTTCTGCAAAAAGAGGGGGCAGAAATACTGCCCGTAACGTTGGTTGATGGGGTGGTGGTCAAAACCAAAGCATACCCTACTAATGCAGAAATTGAAAAATGGCTGGAAACGGAAATAGACTCAAAACCATCAATCATCACAAGCAGTTGCTGCTGTGGTCCCAAGGGGTGCTGTTAATAATGAATACGAAATTTGAATCCTTTGATTTAAATAAAATAGATCTCACCCAATACTTGTTTTTTACCGGCAAAGGCGGGGTAGGAAAGACATCTACGGCTTGCGCTGTAGCGGTAAATTTGGCAGATAGCGGCAAGAAAGTGTTGCTTATAAGTACCGACCCGGCTTCAAATTTGCAAGATGTTTTTAATACCGAATTAAACGGAAAGGGTGTGCAGATTGAGGGTGTTCCCGGACTGGTAGTTGCCAACCTTGATCCAGAAGAAGCAGCCAGAAAATACCGGGAATCAGTTATAGCCCCTTATAGGGGGAAATTACCCGACAGCGTAATTAATAATATGGAGGAACAGCTTTCTGGCTCTTGTACGGTTGAAATAGCGGCATTTGATCAATTTTCACACTTTATCACTGACAATACAACTGAAAAAGAGTTTGATTATATCATCTTTGATACTGCCCCTACCGGGCATACTCTGCGCATGTTGCAGCTGCCTTCGGCTTGGACTAATTTCATCGCGGAAAGTACCCATGGGGCATCATGTTTAGGCCAGCTCGCCGGGTTGCAGGATAAAAAAGATATGTATAAAAATGCGGTTATCAACCTCTCTGATGAAACTAAAACCACACTTATCCTAGTTTCCAGGCCGGAAGAAACACCTTTGCTGGAAGCTGAACGTTCCAGCCGAGAATTGAGCGATTTAGGGATAAACAATCAGCTTCTAATTATCAACGGGGTAATGGGTGAAGCATCCGATGACCTGTCGCAAAAAATATTATCCAAGCAGCAGCATGTCCTGGAAAACATGCCGCCCGGATTAAGAGGGTTTAAAACCTATACTATCCCCTTGCGCTCCTATAACGTATTAGGCCTGGATAAAATAAGGGCGTTCCTGAATAGTGATGATTATATAAATGGAGGCGCAGAAAGCAAATTAACGGATTTGAAAACCGTAAATGACCTGGTTGAAGATATATACGCGGCCGGTAAAAAGGTTATTTTTACCATGGGTAAGGGCGGTGTAGGCAAGACGTCTGTAGCTGCCACTATGGCTGTGGCGCTTGCCAGGAAGGGAGTTAAGGTACATTTAACTTCTACCGACCCAGCCGACCATCTAAGCTATGTTTTTGCCGGGGCAGATAATATAACCGTTAGTCATATTGATGAAAATCAGGAATTGAGAGACTACCAAAATGAAGTGCTGGCTAAGGCCAGGGAAACCATGAGCGATGACGATGTTGCCTATATTGAGGAAGATTTGAGATCGCCCTGTACCCAGGAAATTGCCGTATTCAGAGCATTTGCGGAAATAGTGGATAAAGCGGAAAACGAGGTTGTCATTATCGATACGGCTCCAACCGGCCATACCCTATTACTTCTTGACTCAACCCTCAGTTATCACCGGGAGGTGCAAAGGACTAAAGGAGAAACCCCTATATCAGTGCAGAGACTATTACCCAGACTGCGGGATGAAAAACAGACTGAGGTGGTTATCGTTACCTTGCCGGAAGCTACCCCTGTGTTTGAAGCTATGCGGTTGAGTGAGGATTTAAGCAGAGCCGGTATTAATAACAAATGGTGGGTAGTCAATCAATCGCTTTCTGCGGCAGATACAAGTAATCCCATGCTTGCCGCACGAGCTAAGGCTGAAATAGACTGGATTAAGAAAGTGCAGCAAATTAGTGACGACAACTTTGTAGTTGTTCCCTGGTTACAGGATCCCTCCATCAAGAATATTGGTAACTTTAAAGATAAGGGGTAATGCGTTATGAGTGATAAAGAAGAGATCAGAGAATTTATCAGAAAAAATTATTCTGAGGTAGCATTGCAAGGTTCTGCGGGGGGATGTTGCAGTAGTGGCTGTAGCTGTGGAGGCCCACAGATAAACAGTAAAGATGCCTCTATTAATATAGGTTATTCAGAAAGCGATTTTGATGATATTCCGATTGAATCCAATATGGGTTTGGGGTGCGGAAATCCAATCGCTATAGCGGCGTTAAAAGAAGGTGAAATTGTACTTGATCTTGGAAGCGGTGGCGGCTTTGACTGCTTCCTAGCCCGAAAACAGGTAGGGGAAAGTGGTTATGTTATCGGTATAGATATGACCCCGGAAATGGTCAAATTGGCCAGGCAAAATGCTGAACAAAGCGGTTACAATAATATCGAATTCAGGTTGGGGGAGATTGAACACCTGCCGGTAGCAGATGGATCAGTTGATGTCATAATATCAAATTGTGTTATTAATCTGGCCTTGGAAAAGCAGCAGGTATTTAAGGAAGCTTATAGGGTGCTTAAAGCCGGTGGGCGGCTATCCATATCTGATGTAGTAGCTACGGCGCAAATACCGGATAATATTAAAAATGACCTGGCCAGTTTGGCTGGCTGTATTGCCGGTGCTGAGTATGTGGGCAATATCGAAAATATGCTCAAAAGCGCTGGTTTTGAAAACATTCGCATGATTCCCAAAGATAACAGTAAAGAAATAATCAATAGCTGGATCCCTGCTAAGAACGCAGAAGAATTTATAGCATCATATATAATCGAAGCTGATAAATCACGAAAATAATGAGATACAGAAGGTGATATGTTGGAAAAAGAAGCACAATTATCATTCCTTGATAAGTATTTAACACTGTGGATCTTCATAGCCATGGGGATTGGTGTCTTAGGCGGATATCTGTTTCCAAATTTAGCCCAAACACTGAGTCAATTCAGTACTGGCACCATATCCTGGCCGATTGCCATCGGCTTGATAATTATGATGTACCCTCCCTTAGCCAAAGTAAAGTACGAGGAGATCGGGAAAGTATTTCAAAATAAAAAGGTATTTACCTTCTCTTTATTACAGAACTGGGTTGCAGGGCCTATTTTAATGTTTTTTTTGGCAATATTGTTTTTTGCTGATAAACCTGGTTTTGCCATAGGTCTTATCATAATTGGCTCGGCCCGTTGCATCGCTATGGTCATTATTTGGAATACTCTCGCCAAAGGAGACAACGAATATTGTGCCGCCTTAGTGGCGCTGAACTCAATCTTTCAAATACTGTTGTATACGGTGTATATCTATATCTTCGTTACGCTTATTCCTGAATGGCTGGGACTTTCTTGGGGAGGGCAGGTTGTCAAAATATCCATGATAGATGTGGCCAAGAGTGTGCTTATTTATTTAGGTATTCCCTTCGCCGCCGGATTCCTCACCAGATTTAGCTTAATCAGGGTAAAAACCAAAGAATGGTATGAGACAGTATTCATTCCCAAGATTTCACCTTTAGCACTCATTGCTTTGCTGTATACAATCGTGATTATGTTTATAACCAAAGGTGAGCAGATTATTCAGAATCCGTTTGATGTCATACTTATTGCTATCCCACTCCTTATTTATTTTGCAGTCATGTTCTTTGCCAGCTTTTTTGCAGCCTATCAATGGGGTTTTAGATATGATCAGACGGTTTCACTGGCATTTACCGCTGCTAGTAACAATTTTGAGTTAGCTATTGCGGTTTCCGTAGCCGTCTTTGGAATAGCTTCTGATGTTGCTTTTGCCGCTGTTATAGGTCCATTGGTTGAAGTGCCGGTGATGATAAGTTTGGTAAACGCGGCTTTATTCTTTAAGAGAAAATACTATGATGAAAAAGGATTACCAAAAGTTTTGGGATAGGTGTAAATTATGTTGGAAAAATATAAAGTTGCTTTTATATGTGTGCATAATTCATGCCGTTCCCAAATTGCTGAGGCACTGGCCAAGCATACTGCATCAGATGTTTTTGAAGCCTATTCTGCCGGTACGGAAACCAAACCTCAAATTAATCAGGATGCGGTTAGAATAATCAAACAGCTATATAACATTGATATGGAAGAAGAACAATTTTCTAAACTGATTGCAGATATTCCGCAACCGGATATAGTGATTACTATGGGATGCAATGTAGAGTGTCCTTATTTGCCCTGCAAATACAGAGAAGATTGGGGCCTTGATGATCCAACTGGAAAAAGTGATGAGGAATTTGTAAAAACGGCAAAGACAATAGAGGAGAATATTTTAGAACTTAAGAAAAGAATTTTAGAAAGATCAATTAAAGCTTTGCGTTAGAATTTTGCACCCCCCTGGCAAAAATGCACACCCTCACACTGAAATCGTTGAAAGATTAACAGGGTGAGGGTGTGCATTTGTATCATTTTATAGTAGAATAGCCAAATATTCTACCATCTATTGATAAAATAAATTTTATCGGCAGGTGGTTTTTATATTACCTGAGAAGCCTGTATTTAAGCCGTTCCTGCGTTTTAGCGGAGCGGCTTTTGCCATTTTGCGGCATGGTATTTCGGCGATGGCAAGATATAACCCCTGTATTTTTCTGTAGAGTTGGCAGGGGTAATCGTTGAAAGTTAGCAAGGGGTGTGCATCGCCAACGGGTAATCGTTAAAAGATTGGAATAATCGTTAAAAAATATAAGTGCAACTTAAAATATACCCCCACAGTTTACAAGCTGGTAAAAGATTACCTTAAGACTAAATTGCATAAACAGTTGTGCTACATAAAATACCGATAATCATATATTGAACCTTCATATTGAGAGAGCAACCAACCGATACGGGCAATCTCATTGGAAGATTCAATCGTGCAAGGCAATTTGGAATACAAACCAAAACTATTCCAGTTCATTTTAGACAGCCCTAATATTTCGGTAGCAATTTTGTGTCATACTGCCATTACCGTAATATTTTGTTATTTTCAGTGGTAATGGGATCGTTTTGCCCCCTTGTATGTACTTGCGATTCGGATCTCGGATGGAGGGAGCAATACCATGAGTATACAGGTACATTACGTTATCATTTATTGGGAAACATAAGCCTCTGCGTACGGGATAACCATCGATCTCAAAGTTTCTTTTATATTCGAAACATTTCAGGTTATCCTCATATGTAATTTACAAGAGCTCAATATCCCTAATTCCTGCACTTAATAGACATTTCGTGAGTCCTTTAACTTCTTCTTTCCTAAAAGGTGTCCTTTTATGAACAACTACTCTTTGTCAACGGGGTGTCAAGGGGACGGTTCGAGACCACTGAAAAAGTCCATTTAAAGCACAAAAAGCATACCCTCCTGTGGTATAATTTGGTTAGCAAAATCAAAATTAACTAAAGGAGGTATGCTTTTTATGTTAGTTAAAAACGTCTTTAGACAAAACAGCTTCTATACCGCATTATACCAAATGATCCCGGATAATCACATACTAAAACAAATAGATTCCGCCATAGATCTTAGCTTTGTTAATGATTTATTAGCAGATAGATATTGTAAAAACTTTGGCAGACCAGCAAAAGA